>CAZLXW010000013.1:0-70546 GCA_964563505.1 uncultured Eubacteriales bacterium | reverse complement strand
TTGATTCTAAAATGTCTTTGATAGAAAAGTAGAACTTTCCTATCAAATAAAAAATATTAAAAGCAATAAACATGACTGTTGCATTAGTATAATTACCAATTACATGCTTACTCCAGAGCAATATCAATAAGCTTAATATACCAGTAATAACCAACCCTAGTTCAATATAATCATTCATTATAATAAGTATTGAAGCAACAAAAAATAACGCAATTAATTGCCCTATAAAAAAACTATCCTTCTTCACAAAATGTCACCTCCATACTAAACATCATGATTGCCGACCAAAAGTTTGTATAAGTTTGACATATAAGAGTCTATAGAGTACTTTTTAATACCTTCTAGAATAACGTTTGAGTTATAACCATCTTTTGAAATTTGCAATATTTTATTGGCAAACTCTTTTTTATTTCCGTATGTCACTATACTTCCATTTACCCCTTCTTTAATCATTTCTTTTATTCCACCAGGCATATCATATGACACAGCATATATTCCACAGGCATTTGCCTCTAAAACTACATTTGGATATGATTCTCTGTGTGATGTAAGTAATAGCACGAAAGAATTTTGCATGTACTTATATGGATTGTCGACATATCCATATAAGGTGATTTTACTATCCATAGATTTTTCAGAAATATAGTTTTGAAGATTTTTTTTCTCTTTACCATCACCTAATATATTTAAATGAAATTTATCTGGAAGAGTGTTGAATATGTCTATCATATCCTCATAATTTTTTACTTTTTCAATTCTTCCTACAGCAATTAAATTAATCTTGTTAAAATCCCATCTATTATCATTTAATTCTTGCTTTTGAAGTTCGTCTATTTTACTGTGTTCTAATGGATTATTAAATACAGCAATATTGTCTTTTGGAACATTAAAATATCTCACTACTTGTTCAGCCATAAAATTTGACTGAACCATTATAACGTCCAATTTTTTTAAATAAATTGAATATAACATACCCAATACAATTTTTTTGATGTTTCTATCTTTATACAGCCACTCACTATAAACTACATTCTCCCTAGCAATAAACTTAGTATTCTTAAAAAACAGTACTTTTAGGATTGCCATATATATGTTAACATGCCCAATTATTGAAAAGACTGTAGTAGGCTTCTCCTGTCTAATTACTTTTTTCAATTCTAAAATAGATTCAATAGGACCTTTAGCCTTTAAATCAAGAATCTCAATATCATTTTTTAATTTTGATAAGTGACTACCTCTTTTCTGTAACAAAGCTAGTTTTACCTCGTAATTTTTTAAATCTATATTATTTATGATTTTAACGAGTACCGATTCCGCTCCGCCATGTTCAAGGTTAGGAGCAACAAAAAGTATTTTTTTCATACTATCACCATTTTCATAAACAGTTAGACTGCCTACCCCTTTGATTTTATCTTATAAATTCTCCCTATACCATTCTATTGCAGCCTCAATCCCTTTTTCAAAACTCCAACTAGGATCATATCCTAACATCTCTTTAGCCTTATTAATATCAGCATTACTATGCTTTATATCACCTTTTCTATCTGGGCCAAAGATTGGTTTAATATCTTTTCCAAGAGCTTTACATAAGGAATTATAAACATCAATCAAATATTCTCTACCACCATATGCAATATTAAAAGCTTCTCCTGCAACTTCAGATGACGCCTTGCACGCTTTTAAATTTGCCTCTATTACATTCTCAATATAAGTAAAGTCTCTACTTTGTTTGCCATCACCATTTATCGTTGGTCTTTCGCCATCGAGTAATTGCTTAATAAACTTAGGGATCACTGCAGCATAAGCGCCTTCAGGATCTTGTCTTCTTCCAAACACATTGAAGTATCTTAGTCCATAAGTATCCAATCCATATAATTTTGAATAGAGCTTTCCATATTCTTCATCAACCATTTTAGTTAAAGCATATGGCGATAAAAGGTTCCCTTCTCTACCTTCTTGTTTAGGAAGGTTAGGTTCATCTCCGTAAACGGAAGAGCTAGATGCATAAACAAATTTTTTCACGCCATTTTGTCTTGCAGCTTCCATCATATTTAGTGTTCCTCTAATATTGATTTCTTCATATAATAACGGCATTTCAATGCTTCTTGGAACACTTCCCCATGCAGCTTGATTTAATACATAATCGACGCCCTCACATGCCTTCATGCATGTATCTAGACTTCTTATATCTCCTTTGATAAAAGTATAATTTGGGTTATTAATAAATAGATCCACATTAGTCTGTCTTCCATTAGACAGATCATCTAGACATCTGACCTTATAACCCTTATCCAATAAAGCTTCGCACAGATTGGAACCAATAAAACCAGCTCCACCTGTTACGAGAAATACACTATCTTTTTCAAATTCAATATTTTCATATCCCATGATGTACACAACCTTTCATTACAGTCTCCAGTATTTATATCCTGCTGTTTCATACTCTTTTCTATCTAGGATTCCTTTAATATCAAGTAATACTTTGCCTTCATTTGAGCCTTTTTTGAACATCTTACTGAAGTCTTCTGTAGTCAATTTCAAGAATTGATCATGTCCAACAGCTACAACAACTGCATCCATTTCTTTAATGTCTTCTATTGTATCAAACGCAAGTCCATACTCATATTTGGCCTCTTCAGCATCAGCTTCCGGATCTGCAATCATAGGAGTCAAACCATACTCTTTTAGTTCATTTACGATATCGATAACTCTTGTATTTCTAGTATCTGGACAGTTTTCTTTAAATGTAAACCCTAGGATTGCGACTCTTGCATCTTTGACTGGAACGTCTGCTTTTATAAGATTCTTAATCAAATTCTCAACCACATATTTACCCATGTCATCATTGATTCTTCTTCCTGAAAGGATGATTTGAGAGTGGTATCCTAATTGTTCCGCTTTGTAAGTTAGGTAGTATGGGTCTACGCCAATACAGTGTCCTCCAACTAGACCAGGGGAGAAGTTAAGGAAGTTCCACTTCGTTCCTGCAGCCTTAAGAACCGCTTTTGTATCAATTCCCATCTTATTAAAGATTATAGAAAGCTCGTTCATAAATGCGATATTGATATCTCTTTGTGAGTTTTCAATAACCTTGGCAGCTTCAGCCACCTTAATTGATTCAGCTCTATGTACTCCGGCATCAACAACCAACTCATATGTTTTAGCTATTACATCAAGAGAATCTTCATCCATTCCGGCTACAACTTTTACTATTGTTTCGAGCCTGTGCACCTTATCGCCTGGGTTAATTCTTTCAGGTGAATATCCAACTTTGAAATCTTCTCCACATTTCATTCCTGATTCTTTTTCAAGAATAGGTATACAAATGTCATCCGTTACCCCCGGATAAACTGTAGATTCAAATACAACAATAGACCCCTTAGTAAGATTTCTACCTACCGTTCTACTCGCTGATTCAACTGGTCTTAAGTCAGGTGTATGATCTGCATTAACCGGAGTAGGAACTGCAACAATATGAAACTTAGCTTCTTTAAGTTTGCTCTCATCTGCTGTGAATTCTACAGTTGTCTCTTTTATCACATCATCTCCAACCTCTTTAGTTGGATCTATTCCTTTTTTGTATAATTCAACCTTCTCTTTGCTGATATCAAACCCTATGACATCTGTTTTTTTTGCAAATGCAACCGCAATCGGCATACCTACATAACCAAGACCTACTAGTGAAATTTTTTCTTCTCTGTTTTTGATTTTTTCGTATAAGTTCATTTTGATTACTCCTTCTCGCTATATTAATTGCATAGTTTTCATTATAGATTCATTGACTAAATTGACATCATATTTTTCTCTGGCAAGCCTCAAGCTATACTCAGCCATTAACTTACTTGTTGATGAATTTTCAATAAGAGCTTTCATTTTATCTGTTAAGCCATCAATGTCTTTGACGGGCACTAGGTACCCATTGTATCCATCTGTAACAGTTTCTCTACAACCTGGAGCATCACTGGTTATAATTGAACGCCCTATTGCCATAGCTTCAAGAACAGTTTTAGGCGTCCCTTCATGATAAGAAGGTAAAACATAAGTGCTACACTGTTTCAAATATGGTCTAACATCGGCCTGCTCTCCAAAATACTCAATAATATCCTGATCAATAAATGGCTGTAGTTCTTCTGGCTTCAAAGCTGAAGGATTGCTATCATAAGGTCCCACAAGTAAGCATCTTACTTCAGGATATTCAGCCTTAACTCTCTTACAGGCTTCTAAATACTCCATTACACCCTTATCTTTGATTAATCTACCGATAAACAAGAATGCCGGTATATCAGGCAAGGGTTCTGGTTTAAACTTCTCAAGGTTTACACCTGATCCATTAATAATCTCGATTTTTTCTTCTTGAATAAGTCCGTTATTTATAAACTCGTTTTTATCATCATTGTTTTGGAAAAACACCTTTTTACTTGCATTACATGACAAACGATATTCTGTCTTCATTATTGTTTTGATTATTTTGTTTTTAAGCCCTTCTCCTCTGAAAATAGATCCCAGACCTGCTATCAGGGTATATACTTCAGTAATGCCATTAGATTTTGCTGCAAGACTTCCATAAACTACAGTTTTTGCTTGATATGCAAATACTTTATCTGGCTTTTCTTCTTTCATAAATTGCTTAAGCTCTCGATACGTCCTTAAATCATTAAAAGGATTTATACCATTTCTTTCTACAAAGAGTTGCTTGTATTGAATACCATATTCTTCAAATTTACTTCTCCAGTTTAATTCAGGTTCTGGTCCTAAGGCGATAACAGAATGCCCATGTTTTATAAAATCTTTCATCATATCCATACGAAACCAAAATAGTGATGACGTATGGCTTGAGAGTACAGCTATTTTCATATTGTCAATCCTACTTTCATCACTTAGTTACTTCTTCAAATACTGATTCACTTCAATTTGAATGCCCTCTTCAAAACTCATCGGACTATAGTTGAAATCTTTCTTGGCTTCAGCATGAGGATAACTTCTGTCTTCACCCATACGTTGAACTCTTTCTACATAATCTATTTTTCCAAGAGTCAGCACCTTGGCAATTTGGGCAAGTACTACCCCTAATCCTAAAGGCACACTAACAAAGATTGTTTTTTTGTTGAGGTTATCTCTTATCATCTTAAAAACTTCTATCATCTGTAGAGGCTTTTCGCCTGATAAGTCATATGCTTTTCCAGCTGTCTTTTCAGAAGATATGAGAACTGTATAGAATGCTTTTCCTAAATCCCTTGCATTTACTGGTTGTATTAAGTTTCTCCCACCGTTGATAACCGGCATAATTCTTAATCTATCTATCATCTTAATGAACTTACTCATGTTGCTATCACACAGATCACCGTAGATCATAGTCGGTCTAACAATCGTGACTTTTGTAGAGCAGTTTGGATCTGAAGTCATTTCAAAAACTTTCTTTTCAACATCTTTATAACCTTGAGATGCATATTTGAAGTTTGAATAAATTCCTGTTGTATGAACTAAAATTGCTCGTTTCACATTGTTCTCAATTGCCGTTTCAACAATCATCGGAGAATGATGTATATTATAAATGTGCATAATATTATCTACACCATTCATAACTTTTCTTATGAACTCTTTGTCATTGAGATCTCCATAAACCTTTTCAATATTTAATCCGCTGTTATCCAACATTGAAGTGTCAGATGTCTCCCTAACGATGCAGCGGATTGGTCCTTCGTATTTATGATCAATAAGTTCTTGAAGAAAATATCTTCCTGTATGTCCTGTAATCCCTGTCACTAATAACATCTACTCACCCCTAATGTTTCACTGTCTCTTTATCAGCTTTTTTCGTCCCAGTCCCACCTTCAACAACACCTTCAGTCCTCAGTACGCTTATCACCGTACCAAAGAAGCACCTGATATCCATCATGAACCCAATCTTCTCAGCGTACTCTCCATCAAGTCTTGCCTTTACCTCAATCTCAAGCTCGTCTCTACCATTAATCTGTGCCCATCCTGTAAGTCCGACCGGCACATAATTTGCCCCGTACTTGTCTCTTTCTTCAATCAAATCATACTGATTCCAGAGTGCTGGACGAGGACCAATGATACTCATCTCACCCTTGAAAATATTGATGATTTGAGGTAGTTCATCAAGAGAAGTCTTACGGAGGAACTTACCTACCTTAGTGATCCACTGATCCGGATTCTCTAACAGATGAGTTGGCGTGTCCTTTGGCGTATCAATTCTCATCGTTCTAAACTTCAATATATGAAAATGACTCTTATGGATCCCAACTCTCTTCTGTTTAAAGAGAACAGGTCCAGGGGAGTCAAGCTTGATCGCTATAATGAGTACTAAAAAAACAGGAGATAATATGATAAGTCCAAGTGTAGAAAGTATGATATCTATTAATCTTTTAACTTTTAAGTAAACCATGTTAGTTCCTCCTGCTTCGGTTATGTATGTTTGTGGTGTGTAGAACACCTTGATTTTCTTAATCTATATGTAGTGTTTCGCGCTTGATTCGACACTATATCTTGCATAAATGTATGCTTTGATTGAATGAGACTACGTGCAATGGTTCTGTAACATTAGTACATTTGGTAGTTATGCTGAAACCCTTGCTATTACTACCTTACAGCCTCTTTATCCTTTCACCATACTCACGTCGCCATGATACGAGAAGGATAACCCAGAGCCAATTAGTACATTTTTATTCCGATTTTGCTGCTCTGACTATGCTATATGCTCCCGAATAAAGGCCTCTATCTTGAAATTCCTCAAAAAAAGCACAAAAAAATAAGCCCACCACAATGCGATGAGCTGTAATCTTGATTCATATATACTCTTTATTGAGCGTTTCTTATTTTAGTTTTGTTCTTCTAAAATGCTTATACATCAGCATGTATAAACGAGTTCCTTCTATTATATAGTGATTTGAATTTGGAGTTTCTTCTATTATATATGTACTTAAGTTTCAAGTTCCTTCTATTATATAAGCAAATAAATAACCCGCTCAGATGCTCTCTAAGCTCGGCATTTTTCCGAAGCTAGATTCTATCTAGGCGGGTTACATGATTTATCTAGTTTTCCATATGGCCATCGGATGATTCTTTATACGGTCCAGAATCTCTTTATCATCAAATAAGAGTTCAGGAGCGTATTCTCCATTTTCAAATCTATCCAGGAATTCCTTCTCTTCCTTTGTAAGAACCATCAAATCAGAAATGTACTCTTTGACAAGCTTCTTAGCTGATTCCAGCTCAAAATCATCTTTTCTTTTAATTACTGGAAGGAGATCCGTTTTAATTTTTCTTTGGGTGATGGAATCTATAGCCTTGGTGTCAAAGGTCTTATTAATGTCTTTAGCAGATACTGCAGCATAGAATACAACGCACTTTCTCAGCAATTCTTCTTCCGATTCGTCAAACAGCCCAAAGTGGATCATATTTCTAGCATCATATAAATCTCTAGCTGCAGCTCTACTTAATAGTGCATTTATCTTACTTCCATATATCTCAATTGGAGCTAAGGACTTCACCTTGTATTCACTTGAGAAATGCTCAGTGATGATTGGTCTTTCCTCGGCTTCAAGTACATGAGATCTCAGAGAGTAGTTGATTTCAATTTTAATGTTATCTCTATTCCCACTGGCTCCCAGGTAATCATAAACCCAAGAATCAAGGCTATGGGGATTCTTCGTCTTAGGATTTTTTGAATATCCCTGGGAGACCATATAGCGATCAATGGTAGTGTTAATGACTTCTCTGCTCTCAAGCATTTCTTCTCTGCTGTTGGTAATTAAATAATCCAAATCTATATCTACCGAGAGACGGGGTAAATTAAAAATGGTAAGATTTATGGCAGTCCCACCCTTTAATGCGAGACTATCCTTTAAGATTGGATTTGTATTAAGATACTCCAAAATATCTGCAAGTCTTGTCACCTTTTCTAATGTATCCCTGACAAAGCCAAGCTCCTCTGCTTTTTTCCCTAAATATATAATATCGTAATTAGACAAGTATATCGCCTCCTTGATTTATTTCAAATAGCCCTTCCGGTACCATCAGTTCCCACTCGTTGTTATAATAGCTTTCTTCTTTTAAATCACTAACCAGGTACCTTCTACTCTTTCCTATCTTGCTTTTACAATAATCTATAAACTCTGTTGAAAGCTGCATCTCTTTTCTGTAATGGTCCAAAAGATATCCTACTCTTTGATAAAGCCCCTGGGTATCATATATAGAAAGATAGTGTTTTAGCTTTTTTTCATCTAGGTAATGGATTCCTTCTAGGCAATTGAGCAGCTCTTCAAAGCCGCCTATTTTATTGAAATCTCTTATGCTGTCCACCACAGTTCTCTCTAAATCTGTCATTCTAACACCGGTGGTATTTTTAGCTTCCACTACTCCATCTTGCATTCTAGAAGCGACATATTTGTAGGTTACATTATCATATTCAAAATGATTAAACTTATTTTCTGATGAAACATAGACCTCATAATACACTTGATTCGCTAGGCCATAATATTCAAAGGCACTGTGGTGAGAGATATAGGCAGTGTCAGTTATGGCACAGGCTATTTGATATCGAGTAGCTACTACCTGTCCTGTTGTTGGATTGACTACAGAGTAGATATTTTTTCGTATCTTTTTGACAAGCCCCTTTTTCATTAGACGGTCCATCTGAGAATAAGCTGTTTTCTCATTTCCAGTAAGCTTCTTAACATCTTCTATGGAGAAAACAGGATATTTCGCTAGTTCAGTATAGACATTCACGTTCCTCACCTCTTTTTTTACTTTTGGAATGTTTTTCTCCATATTCAAAGAATAACGTTCCATTATTAAAACATTATGCCCGTTTCTAACGCCAATATTCATCTTTTTTTAATTTTAGCACGTTATTCTCTATTTGTAAAGAAAATCGTTCCATTATTAAAAAGTGATTAACCATCCAACATTCGGAACCATTTCCGTTTTCGCTCCGTTTGTTTGAAATAAAAAATAACCCACCAAGTAGCTTGATGACTTCTATCAGGCGACTCAGTGGGTTTTAGTTTTGACTATTTGCTGGCAGTTTTGGATATGCCAAATATTAGATTAAAAGTAATAATGTTATCAGATGAAATGACACCGTCTTTTATTATTCTTTTGAAGATGTCATTTCTATAATCCAATTTCTTCTTATCAGGAAGGTTATCTAGCTCTTTCATGAGCCATTCCTTCTCCTCTACAAGGAATTTATACTCATCCTCTTTATCTATAATCTCATTAATTTTATCTTGTACTGCCATTATTCCGTCTGTATGCTTTTTAATTTCTACAGTATCTTCCCCTGATTTTCCTCCAGCCTCCACTACTTTGTATAGCTCTTGATATCTCTTTTGAATCTCTTCCTCCAAATAAGACAATAGCTGTTTTTCATTTCTTGTTAAACTTTTTTCTTCAATTTTTTCTTCGATAAGAGATTTAAAACTACTGTCTTTTTTACATTCAATTAGCATTTTCATAAATTGTTTTATAATCTCCGGTTCTTCAATATATCCAGCATCGCAACAAGCTAATGGTTCTTTCTTTAAAGAAGCTTTGCATCTCCACTTATGTTTTGTTACCAAAAGCACATGGGCATAAAAATTTCCACAATTCGAGCAAATAAACCTTGAAAAGAATTCTTCCTTATCATGACTTCTTTTGCTATTCGTTTTAGGATTTCTTCTTTTCTCCATGATACTTTGCGCTTTATACCAAATTGCTTTATCAACAATCGCAGGGTGGTGATCTTCAATCAATAGCTGGGGGACCTCACCAAAGTTCTGTTTTGATCTGCTTGTAAAAGTATCCTTTGTATAGTTTTTCTGATAGAGAAGGTCTCCTGTATAACTTATGTTATTGAGTATAGTACTTATCCTCTTTGCATCCCACGAAGATCCCTCCTTCATAGTCGGTATTCCTTCTATCGTTAAATCCCTGCTAATCTGAGGTGTCCTTATTCCATTTATATACCGCTCAAAGATCGATCTAACTACTTTCGCCTCTTCTTCAACAATGTACCAACTCCGGTCTTTATTGAAATCGTAGCCATAAGTTCTGGCATTATGTCTTACTATGCCTCTTTTAGCCAGTGCCTTTTTACCCCAAGAAATACTCTCCCCAAGGCTTCTTGATTCTTCTTGAGCTAAGGCACTGTACACAGTTAAAAGCACTTCTCCGTCTTCTTTTGCCGTATCGATTCCTTCTTTCTCAAAATAGATGGAAACTTTATACTCTTTTAACTTTCTGACATACTCTAAGGCATCGACAGTATTCCTAGCAAACCTTGATATTGATTTAGTTACTATCCTATCGATTTTCCCATTTTCGCAGTCTTTAATCATTTTCTGAAATCCTGATCGTTTTTTTGCATTGGTGCCTGAAACACCTTCGTCTGCATAGATCCTCACTAACTGATTATTTGGGTCCTTTAGCAAAGCAAAAGTATAATAAGCGACCTGAGCTTCTAAGGACCCCAATTGATCTGGTTCTCTGGTGCTGACTCTTGCATATACCCCTACCCTAGTTTTCTTCTTAGTTTTTTTCGGTTCTATTTTTAAAATGTCTGTGGCGCTCTCTTTATATTTTTTCTTTATTTTATCTATAAGTTCTGTGGAAGGTTTATTTTGAATCTCGATGATTTCCACTTCTTCACTCCTCCTTTCATCATCTCTTTTCTCAGTCTTTTTATCTTCGATAGGCTCTTTATCAACTTCTCTAAAAATACTTATTCCTGCCTTTTGTTTTTTTGATTCGCTAAGCTTAAAACTTCTTTTCTCCTTAATGGAAATATAGTCACCCAGTTCTTCGTAGGAATCATCTAACCACCTTACTTTAAAATCATTCTTAGTCAATACACTAATTTCCATAATCCAAGCCCGTAGAATTGATGCGTCTAAAGACTTAATAAAGTCTTCTAAAGTCTTGCTCTTTACAATCATTTCTACGGCATTTTCTCTGTACACTCTATCTTCTTCAATCTTTGAAGCTAAATCTTCAAAGGCTAGAATTTCACTTTCTATTTTTTCCACCTTTGCTATCAATAGGTCTCTCTCTATTCCTTCTGAAATGGCCAACTCTTCCTTTGCTGATAGTAGACTCATCAAATTGCTCATCCGATGAAGTTCAAACCGGTCGTTATTATTAAGGCGTTCAAGATCCTGTTTTAATCGTTTGAGAGCACCTGGTTTCTGAAAATCATATCTTTCATCCAAGGCCCGCTTCATCATTTCATTTAGTGTCGTTTCCACTAAAGAGTTTGACTCACATAAAGTAGCATGCTCACCCTTTAAGCCGCATTTCCAACGATGTTTATTTCTTTTTTCGCTATGGTAATATGGCCATCCACAGTAAGCACATATTATTCTCTTTGAAAGTGGATAATTCTTCATAGGAGGTTTACTGGTCACTTGCTTACTTTCTAACATTTCTTGCACCTTATGAAATGCTTCTTCATCAATAATAGCAGGATGAGTATTCTTAATATAATACCGATTTTCCTGCCCTTCATTGCGAATGTATCTTCTTTCCATTAACAAACTTACATACTCATTGGTTAACCGGTCCCCCAAATAATTGTTGTTCGTAAGGATATTTTTAATGCTTGTACCTCGCCATATTTCATTGCCAGATGGCGTTCTAATACCACTTTCTGTGAGTTCTAATGCAATTTTTGTTGTACTGTTACCTTCAAGAAATCTTTTGTATATATATTTAATCGCCCTTGCTTCTTCATCAACAATCTCAAAAGTCTTCCTTCCATCAATTTCAACCACTCGATAACCATACTGGTTTCGGAAAATCGGTCTGCCCATTTTATTCCTGTTTTCAGCACTCAATTTATTATTTGCTGATATCTCTAATGACTCTTGCTGATAAACAGCTGATAACGCTGTAAGAAAAAACTTGTTCCTTGTTTTCATGGAGTCAATTTTTTCTTTCTCGAATATTACAGTAATATTATGTTCTTTTAATAACTCTACAGTTTCAAGCAAATCTTTGGAGTTTCTAGAAAACCTTGAGATGCTCTTTGTTATTACTACATCAATTCGGCCTTCAAGGCAATGTCTAATAAGTCTTTTAAATCCAGGTCTTTTTTGTACAGTCATGCCTGAAACGCCACTATCGTAGTAAATGCCTACCAGTTTATAATCTTCATGTTGGAGGATGTACTTTGAGTAATAATCCATCTGGTTTTCTAAAGAACTCCTTTTGTCATCGCCATAAATATCGCTCGCCCTACAATAGGCAGCAACCCTTAACTTTTCACTTTTTTTCTCAACTGTCTCTTCCTTCACTGAAGGCCACAGCACTTCCACTGTTTTTCTTTCCAAAATAAAAACTCCTTTCTCTAGAGCGATCCTGCTAAAATAGCAGGTATGTTATTAATGGCTCTAGTCCAAAGATAATGCAAGTACTATCTCTGGTATGAAAGAAGTTATTTTCATTTACTTACTTTTTTCTATTCTTTTTGGGGTTATTTTTCCTTTTTGCTCCTTTGTGGTCTTCTTTTAACAGATACCTTGTAGGAGACTCCGCATTTTAAGTGAAGCTCTACCTGCCACTTCGCAAATACCGTTCCCCTTTCTACGGTCCTCTTAAAAAGTTCTTCATTAAAGGGTTCCTCTTGGCCTTCTATTTTTTCTAAATCTTCAAGTAAGATTTTAATATTCTCTTTTAGATATTCGCTTTCTTTTTTATTTTCATTTAGCCCATCGTACTCCATCTGTAGGATTTCCTGCTCATAGATCATGTGTCTCATAGTAGCTTCATAAACAACTTCATTTCCTCCTGAAGCTCTCGTTGCCATTTCCGTTATTTTATCAGCAATTCTTTCTATTTGAATGCCTAGTTCATTTAGCCTACGTTCTTCCTCTTCTGTTAATGAGGCTTCCTCGATAGCAAGCTCAACATCTTTCAGTAGACGGTTTTTATCTTTCTTAATATCAAAGAGTAATTTCATAAAAGCTTTTTCTAGTTCTTCTTCCCAAATATAACTACAGCTACAATCTGTAAACTCTTTGTCTCTCTTGGAAGCTGCCCTGCAGTGCCAAGCAGTAAACTTAGCTGGAATCCTCTCTTCTCCAAAGTGGGTGGTAAGCCTCCTTCTAGTAACTGGCCTTCCGCACTCCCCACAAAAGAGCTTGTTTGAAAAAGGTGCCGCTCCGCTGTAAGTCATGCTGTATTTATTATCTGGATCCCTTAGCATCTTGTTACGTCTTGTCAGTTCTTCCTGGACCTTTTCCCAGTCTTCCTCGCTGATGATTGCTGGGTGGTGATTTCTTATATAGTACTGAGGCTGGTGCTCTTTGTTTCTGACCCTTTCATGGGTGAGATAATCTACGGTTACGGTCTTTTGTGCTAAGCAGTCGCCTTTGTACTTTTCGTTTTTAAGGATCTTGAGAACAGCATCAGAAGTCCAGGTTTTCTTGTTTCTGGCGGTTCTAATCTTATCTTTCATCAGCCCCTTGGCAATGGTTGGTGTCCCCTTACCTTCAAGGAGTTCTTTGTATATTCGCCTTACAACCTTAGCCTGTTTTTCATCGATAATAATGTTCCCATCTTCATCCTCTGTGTAGCCTAGAAAGTAGGTGGTGGGGATATGAGCTTTCCCTTGTTGGAACCTTTTCTGTACTCCCCACTTGGTGTTTTCAGAAATGGAGCGGGACTCTTCCTGAGCCATCGATGATAAAATCGTCAAAAATAATTCACTCTTACTGTCCAATGTATCGAGATTTTCTTTTTGGAAAAATATCCCAATGCCTAGATTTTTAAGCATTCTAATGTAGTGAAGGCAGTCTAGGGTATTCCTAGCGAATCTACTGATGGACTTGGTTATGATATAGTCGATTTCCTTGTTTTTACACCTTTCAATCATTCGGTTAAATTCAACACGGTTTTTTGTTGAGGTGCCTGACAAGCCTTCGTCTGCAAAGATTTCTACAAGCTGCCAGTTTGGATTTTTCTCTACATATTCTTTAAAGTAGGATACTTGAATGTCATAACTGGTGGCCTGCATGGCTGAATCTGTTGATACACGTACATAAACGCCGATTCGCTTCTTTTGGCCATCAAAGTGTTCTTCATCTCTAGGGGTCCTTGTCCTAGCTGGAATTACCCTAACTCTAGCTGTTGGCGCTCTCTCTATTTGCCCTGTGTTCATTAATCATCTCCTCCTTCACTGGCTTCAACTTCTGTTTCCTCACCGCTCACCCATGTGATGGAAAATAAAAAAGATGACTTCGCTTCTATGCGTGTCATCCAGGCTCTTAAGAATTTAATATTATCCAGCTTTTTATACAGTTCCGTTAAGGGATTAGCAGCATCTTTTATTTTCGCTAGCTCTTCTAGTGCTTCTTTTCTATAAGGGTCATCTGCATCAACCAATCTCCACCATACTTCTTTTTCTGCTATGGTTTTTTCGATAGCTTCTCTGTGGTCTTTTAGTTCTTTTTCATCTTTATTATCCAGCACAGCCATACTTTCAGCAAAGAGGGCTTTTTCAAGTTCAAGCCTTAAGCGGTTCTGTTCTCCATCTCTTAATACATCTGTATTTTGTAGGTTTTTCATCAGCTTTATAATCTGCCTTTTTCCTGAACTCTTAGGGTCGATTTCATGCTTTTCTATAAAGGCTTGTTTAAGTACCTTTAATAGAATTTCTTCCCCAACACTTGTCATTTTACATAGTCGAGTGCTTTTCCTGCGATTGCTACAGCGCCATGTAACATAACCTCTGGTTTTGTAACGGTGAAAGTTAGCGCCACACTCTGAGCAAGCAACTCTTCCCGTTAAATCATACCGTTTACTCGGCCCTCGCTTAACACCCTTAGATTTTGGCTTAAGCATCTTTTGGACTTTATCAAATGTCTCCCTATCAATGATTCTTTCATGATTATTTTGGATAAGGTACTGGGTTTTTTCTCCTTGATTCACTCGTGTTTTATGGGTTAGATAATCTTCTGTGTATGTCTTTTGGCAAAGAACATCTCCCACATATTTTTCATTTCTAAGGATGGATATAATGGCCACATTGGTCCAGTCTCTTCTACCATTTACTTTTACATAATTGTTGCGTATCAAATAATTTGCAATTTCCGTAGGTGTCTTACCCTCTAAGTATTGTCTAAAGATTTCTCTCACTGTTGAAGCTTCTCTTTCGTCAATGACCCAGGGCTTTCCTTTTATCTTTTTGTAGCCTAGGATTCTTGCAAATCTGGCTTCTCCCTGTTCAAAACGTTTTGATGTTGCCCAGCTAATATTTTCTGATATACTTCGGCTTTCTTCCTGAGCCGTTGCAGCAAGCATGGTAAGGATGAATTCACTCTGCATATCTCCCGTATGAAAATTTTCTTTCTCGAATAGTACAAAAATATTTCTCTCTTTAAGGTCTCTTACTACTTTCAAGGTATCCATCACATTTCTTGCAAACCTTGAGATGGATTTACAGATAATCAAATCAATCTTTCCAGCCATTGCGTAGCGAATCATTTTATTAAATCCTGCTCGGCTCTCCATCATTGTTCCTGATTTTCCTCGGTCTGAAAAGATACCAGCAAACTGCCACTGTGGGTTGGAGCGGATGTAATTGGTGTAGTGGACAATTTGGTTGTCCAAAGAATTCATCTGCAGTTCTTCTTCTGTACTTACCCTGCAATAAGAAGCCACTCTAAGCCTTTGACTGTCGATTGCTAAATTCCCATAACTAAACTCACTGGATCTTGTCCTAGAAGGTCCATATCTAAAGATTCCATCATCTGTATCTATCATGCGTTCTGTAGTATTGGTTTCCACGTTTATTCCTCCTTTCGTTTAGTAAGCCACTCTTTTAAAATATTTTAAGTTGTCATCCAAACACCTAGTTTAAAATTAAAACCCTGAAACGCCCATAAATAAAGGGTTCAGGGTATTGGCGTCATAGTATATATCACTTATCTGCTCGGATAATGCAAGTCATTTCTACTATTTATCTACTATATATAGGGATAAAAATAAGCCGATGCTAAGGGGATAACACCGGCTCTAAATTTAAAAATTTTTCTTAATCGTATTTCATATAGGCATCAAATCCTGCCTTTTTAAGGCGATCCATTAGAGCCTTAGCATTCTCTTTTTTACTAAAGGCCCCTACCTGGACCCGATAGAACTTTTGAGTAGTTTTCGTTTCAGGCTTAGGCTCTACCTCTACACCTTTACTCACTAAATCTAAAATGTCTTTATCTGCCCAGGTCATAATGCCATCTTTTTCATCCATGTTACTTTTAAGAATGGTCCTACCTAAGAGAACACATTCTTTTCCACCTTTAATAACCGGCCTATTGCCAGACTTATCTTGAGTGATTAAATGATAGTTCCATTTCACCCAATTTGGAATAATAGGCCCATTTGGATAATAGCGTTTAGCTGAGGCTTTAATTTCTACAATATCTCCAGCTTCTAGATCATCTTCACTATCAATAGAAATACCTGTTGTAAGACCTTTCTTTACTTCAGCCCTAAAGGTATCCATACTCTCACCATGCTTTGGATACCAGTGCATGGGGTCTGCATGATTGCTGGCTATACCCTGCCTGTGACCTTCAGCGTGACCTATGATATCCTTCTCCGTCAGACCATATTCCTTACAAAGAAAAACACATAAGTCTACTGCATTTTTCCAGGCAGCTCTAAAGTAGGCTTCATTCTTTTTTACATCATAGTTCACCATAGTGGATCCTTGATAGGAGTGTCCTCTCGGCTCGCAGATTTCAATCCCTATATAACTATTATTGGCAGCACCACCTGCATGCCAGCCCCTGTGATTCCAAGGAAGGTACTGCCATATTTCTTTATCGTCTAAAAAGGCATGGACACAAACCTGCCTGTTAATCTCTCCGGCTCTAAAGGACTTATTCCATCTACTGAACCAAGCAGCCGCCATTACACCAGGTGTTGCTGTGGAGTGGATCATAATGCCTTTAGGAGTAATTTTCCTTCCTGCTGTATAGCAATCATTTCTGGTCATGAACTTTGTTTTTAGATTACTTAGTGCCATCCTTATCACCTCCACTTTTTAGCTGTTCTAAAACATCTACCAGTTTCTTAGGTATAGGTAGTCCAAGCCTTGTAGCATTTTCAATGATGCTGATTCCCTCATTGGATAAATAGAAGAAAATAACTGCAGTCCGAATGGCACTGCCATCACCGATGATGTTCTGGTCAATAATATGGGCCACACCTACTAAAGAGAAAATCACTACTTTCTTAAAAATCCCTCTAGCACCTACATCGCTGGACAGGTGTTTTTCTAAAATTGAGCAAAGAACACCTGTAATATAATCAATAACCACAAAAGCTATCAGAGCATATAAAAACCCATCGTAACCTCCAAGAAACCAGCCCAGCCATCCGCCGATGGCAGCAAATATCATCTGACTAATATTCCAAACTTCTCTCATGTACTTTCCCTCACTTTCATAAAAGTTTTATCTATTAAAAAGACGTCCTCACGAAGGACGCCATTATCTTTTTCTTAAGTTGTTGTGATTAATAAGCCCCAAAAAAAACGAACCCATTGCCCTTAACGTAGAAGCCATCTCCCGGTACATAAATAGCACCACCAAACATATTCCCATGAGGTGAAAGTGAGAACCCCGGCTGCTCTACCCCTTCCCAGTAAATCCCGTCCGCTGAAGCGTACAGCATATTTTGAGTAAAGAGGGCGTATTTCCCCCAGTCCTTCATCCATACTATATTTTGAGGATTTGGCGCTCTATTATCTGCCAAATCTCCATAGTGGGATAGATTGGTCTCAATCAGCTGGGTGGCGCTATCGTTTAGAACACATAGATTAACACTAAAATTCCCCGGCGATCCATGGTATCTAAACCGGTGGACAAAGAGTTTGTTATTAACAGAGCGAATATACATATACCTGTGGTCCAGTGGATCTTCTGGAATGGTAGTAGTCCAAGCCCAAGGTGTGGCAGAACTTGCTACAGCGATGGATTTATCTCCTCCAACCACCCCTACAAAGTTTCCTTTATGGGCAGTCATATACTTAAAAATCGGTACAGAATTTCCATCAGAGCCTGTAAGGGTCCATTCTGTTCTTTCCGTAAGGGAATCAAAGCTGTAATAGACGGGTGACTTATACCACCACCAGCTTACTACTCCTACATTCCTTGTAATGTCGTAAGCCCCTGTTTCCATATGGTTTTGGGCACCTCTACAAAATCCTGCATTATGCCAGGTGATACCGTCAAAGGAAGCGATGATGTTAGCAAGCCCTACGATTCTAGCTAAAAACACACCATCTCCCGCCCATAGAATTTCTGGTATTCCATGATTCCACCAAGGCACATCGGCGATGGTCCACTGCCCCGTTTGATGGTTAAAATATGACATTCTAGGACTAGAAGCTCGGTACACGGCAATTTGCGCCAGACCATTATCAAAAACATCAATCCTTGTAGCACTGCCGGTTTGAGGATATCCAAAATCATGATAATAGCGTTTTTCCCACTTTAAGGTTGGGATAGGAAGAATAAGATTTCCCCTACCACCAAAGGCTGTCCATATGGCCAGTGTATTATTAAATCTTTCATGATAGGTCACTTTACTCCCCCTCCCATACCTTTTCTATTGCTGTAATTCTGCCACTACTATCTGTGGTAAAGTTGTATTTTGCCTTTTTCCCATCAGCGTAAACAATATCGAAACTTGTCATATCCACTATGAGGGTGGATACTTCTTTTAGTAATAGCTCTGAAAATATTCCCTCAAGGGTGATGCTGGTCATACGCCCTGAGTCATCTAAGGTAAAACTATAATCCGCATGATACTGATGGGTGCTGCCCCTCTCCACTTCATAGGTGACATGAATCATATTTTCTTCGATGCTTATATTTTTTACAATGGTATAAGAGACTCCCAAATCATCTAGCTGAGTCCTAATACCACCAATGGATTCATCCACTTCTTGAAAGTTTTCATCGACATTTTCTTTAAATTCCTCAATGTACTGGTCAAGTGTATAAAGAGGTTTTCCTAGTTCCACTTTGGTGTTTTGAGATCTTAGGATGTCCTTTTCAATGGAGATCACTTTTATTTTAAAATCTACACCAAGAAGCTTATGCTTTACGGTTACAGTGTCTCCAATGCTTACTTTTAAAAGCGGCTTATATTCCTCATACTCCTTGGTGTGTTCAAGCTGGATAAAATCCACTTGATAATTAACTGCGAAGCCTGCATGTTCATAAAGGTAGTTCTCCGCCATTTGTCTAAGGCTTTCTTCATCCTTGGCTTCTTTAAAGTCTACTCTCTTGATTAGTTTAAAATCTGGATAATCTGCGCCTGACCACTGGGCATTAATAAGATATTTCTCTGGTAGGGTTAAGCCTTCTGCCCCTACAGGATAAATACCTGTTAGCACCTCATCGGCACTGAGCTTCTCGTTAATTCCGGTGATGTTTTTTCCATGGGCTACAGTAACCCCTTTATCATTTAAGTGTCTTCCATTAATCTTTATATGAAAATTATCTCTGAAAAGCTCACCCTTCCACCTATTAGACACCATAAACATGGCCTGAGAAGCTGACCTTCTAATAAAATACTGGGTGTTTAATGCTTCAATATCGCTTTCAATGGTATAGATATCTGTTAAACCTGCTTCATCTAAAACCATCTCCATAGCATCGATGGCCTTTTTATCTACTGCCCTTCGATCTTCGATGAAATAATGATTAAGATCATAAAAGATATGCCTTCCACTAACCCTAAGAAGGTTACTGGGTGTGTCTTTTTCCACATGATAGATCCTAAAAAGCTGTCCATCAGCTTTGATGATATTAAAGGGCTTTAGATACTTTTTCTTCTCTAAATGTAGGGGATAGGAGAGCTTAATTTCATATATTCCGTTTAGCTTTTCTAGGGTTTTACACTCTGAGCACTTATCTAAAATACCTAGACCATTGGTTGAGAAGTTACTTTCCTTCTTGTCATAAATCGTAATCATTATAACCACCGCCAATTCGGGAGAACTTCAAGCTTTGTCACATTCCCAGTCCAGGATATAATATTTTCCCCGGTCTTTAGAAGTGGAAACTCCCCTACCATTTTAGAGTTAAGATTGTTCATGGCGTCGTCATAGCAGTCCTGGATTTCAGAGTTTAAGATGATTTTTCCTTGAGCTCCATTTAGCCCTATGGATTGATCATTAATATTTAATAGGATATCCCCAGTTCCATACACATAAATCACAGGTTCACTCTCTAGGGATCCTGGATTGTTGATTAACTCTCCGCTTGTATTCAAAGTTATTAACTGATTTTGAACTTCATATTTAAAAGGATGGCAGTTAAAAACAACTGGAAAACTTGAAGTGTATTTATAGACTTGGGTGAAGTCGATAGAATTGACAACCTGTGCGATGTATTTCTTATCTTCACCAAAACTAAAAATAAGGTCACTTTCCCCAGCATTAAAAAGCCAAGCCTTTACGGTATCTAATCTGTCTACCAAATTCTCTGTATCTTTAAGGCCACATTCCACTACGATTGTAATGTCCTCATAAGTCTTTTCATCGTACTGAACCCTTCCATGCCTTCCTGGGATATCCATATAATGTACTCTTCTTTTAGGAGAGGGAAGGTTAGGCCTTTTGGCAATAACTATCCCGTAATCTTCATAGCTGTTCTTTCCGCCAAATGTAAAACTAAGCATTAGCCTCTCCCCCTTCCAAGTGATACTCTTTGACGATAGAACTCCAGCTCATAGGCCAGTTGTTCAATATCTTTTTCAGTGTTGTTTACAAATTTATCTATATTAAGGGTAAGTCCTCCACCACGACCAGTGCTATCTCCCATAATTTGATTGGTCTGATAATCGTTATAAATTTTACTTCCACGGGGTAGCTCTACAAGTTCTGGTCCAAGCTCTCCTACCATGGTTAGTCCCCCTTGGAAGAAGGAAGTTCCTGCAAAGTTCTTTCTAAAAGGAGCAGTTACGGTGTTTACCACATTCTCTGTAATATTTCTAATTCTATTGGTGAAGGTGGCTTCTTTGTTTTCTACTCTTTGGTTATTCCATTCACGGATTCTACTTATACCCCCTTGGATGGCATCTCTTACCCTTGAAAAGGCACCGGATACTTTACTGGCCATAGAAGAGAACTTTCCACCGGTTACGCTATCCATGGTGTTAAGTGCGGCTCCCCAAACGGACTTATAGCCTTCAGTATAGGTGGTAATAACCCCTCTAATACCTCCACCATTTTCTTCGATTCTTCCTTTGATGTTGCTCCAAGCTGAAGCAGTATTACTCTTTAAAAACTCCCATGTTTCATTGGTTCTGCCCTTTACATTGTCCCAGCTAGAGCTTATATTTTCTCTAATGTTCCCTAGCGTCTGTGAAGTGCTGTCTTTGATACTTCCCCACTTCTCTGAAATACTTCCTCTAATGGATCCCCATCTTTCAGATGTAGCGGTTTTGACATTGTCCCAGCCATCTCGGATGGATTCTCCCATGGAAGATAAAGTTTCGCTGGTGCTTTCCTTGATGCTAGTCCATCTTTCACTGATCCCTGTTTTTACATTCTCCCAGGCTTCAGCTGTACTTTCTTTGATAGAGCTCCACCTTTCAGAGATGGCATCTTTCAGCTCCCCTGCCTTTTCCTTAATGGTGTCCCAGTTTTTATAGAGGGCTACACCAACTGCGGTAATTCCAACAATAGCTGCAACAGCGATCCCAATGGGACCAGTTAAAGCTGTAAAGGCGGCAGCTAATACTCCTTTAATGGCAACAAGTCCACCTGCAGCTGCAGAGGCCCCTCCTACGGCGGCTGTTTTACCTGCAATAGCGAGGGATATCTTAGAGAATGCTCCAATAATGGCTCCTGCTCCTGCTACAATCTTTCCTCCAATAATTAAAAGAGGACCTACCGCTGCAGCTAGGGCCGCTACTTTTACTATGGTTTCTTGGGTAGCTGGATTAAGGTTAGAAAACCACTCCACTGCTCTTTGAAGATTTTCAACTAAAGTCTTCAGATGCGGAACGAGAATTTCAAATATCTCAATGGCTACTCCTTCAAGTTGAGATTTTAAAATGGTAAGTTGCCCCTGAAGGTTGTCCTGCATAATATCTGCCATTTCACCGGCGGCACCACTATATTCTCTGGTAGCATCTGTAAGCTTTTTATAATCTTCATCAGTGGCATTTATCACTGCAAGCATTCCACTCATGGCTTCTTTTCCAAATAAAGTGGCGGCATATTGGGCCTGCTGCTCTTGAGTAAGGTTTCCAAAGGAACCCCTAAGTTGATCCATCACATCTTTAAAGGGAAGCATATTCCCATGAGCATCGGTTAAATTAAGGCCTAGTTCTTCAATAATGTCTGCCGCTTGTGATGTAGGCTGAGTAAGCCTGGTAATGGCTCCTCTTAAAGTTGTACCGGCTTGAGATCCTTTGATTCCTGCATTAGCCATAAGCCCTAGGGCTAAAGCGGCATCTTCAGCTGAGTAACCTAAAGAACCAAAGAGAGGTGCCACATATTTAAAGGACTCCCCTAGCATTCCTACATTGGTGTTGGCATTACTGGATGCACTTGCAAGTAGGTCTGCAAAGTCCCCGGCATCTGAAGCCTGCATACCAAAGGCGGTGAGGGCATCTGTGACGATATCAGATACTGAAGCTAAACTTTCTCCACTGGCTGCTGCAAGCATCATGACACCATCTAGACCATCCATCATCTGAGTTGTGTCCCAACCTGCCATGGCCATATAGTTTAGAGCCTGGGCTGATTCGCTGGCACTGAACTTTGTAGAAGAACCCATCTCTTTTGCTTTATCACTAAGCTTCTCTAAATCCTCTCCTGTGGCTCCTGAGATGGCCTGAACTTTACTCATTTCAGCTTGAAAATCTGAACCGATTTTAACTGCTGCAGCTCCAATCCCCACAATCGGTAGGGTGACTTTTTTGGTGAGGTCTTTTCCTACGCTTTCCATCTTTTTACCGATGTCTTGCATAGACTGACCGATTGGCTCTAGGCTTTTTCCAAGCTTATACCAACTAGAGGATTGGACTTCGATTTGCCTATTAATGCTGGTTAGGTCTTGCTCCATCTGAACAAGCCTTGTCCTGGCTTGATTTAGCTTTATTTCTAAGTCTCCAGTGGCCTTAGCATCTTTTCCTTTAGTCTCCACTGACTTTTGATGGGCCTTTTCTAAAGCCTCTACCTTTTGCCTTTGGAGTTCTTTTTGTTTAGTTAGAGAGTCTGATTTAGTTCTTAATTTATCCAGCTCACTACCGTGTTTCCCAAGCTCTGTACTTGCCAGCTTAAACTCCGACTGAACCTTTCTCATTTCTTGATTCAGTTTTCCAATTCCGTTTTGAAAGCCAGTAGAATCAAGACCTACCCTAATATTTAATTGACCGATATCTGCCATATCCCTCACCTCCCTTGGCATAAAATTTAGTTATCATAGGCAATAAAAAAACACCCATTTTAGGTGTTATAGAATCTCATCGATATAAGTTTGCTCAGTTATCATTTTTCTTTTTAGAAGCTTTAGATAATAGATCATGTCCATCTGGTCGATTTCATGAAGCTTCCAGCCTTTATCTATTAAAGCGAGATAAAACTGGTCTATAAATTCCTGGGGATCCATGCAGTTCCCCTCTATTCGTTTTTTTCATCACCCGCTGTGGCTTCTCCCATTTCCCCTACCACTTCATTAATACAATTCATCATGGTGGGTATCAGCTCTTTTGAAGGTAGCCCATCATAGACATCGTCAATGGTAAACTGATGAGAAAATAGCTCTACAATAAAGCCTACCATTTGATCCAGTTCCTCTGGAGCCATGTCATTAAAGTTAATGCCCTTTGACACTTCAATGGTTCTTCTCACCATCCTTGCTGAAATAAAATCAGTTATAAAGGTTTTATCTTTCCCCTTTATCTTTAATGTGATCTGCATCTTTTAACCTCCCATCTATTCTTCTATTCCTTCACCATTTTGCTCTTCCAGTGCATCACCTGGTACTTTTTCAAACCAGCTATCAGCTCCTATAAACTCAGGTGTCCCTTCATCGGCAGTCCTCTTCCACTCTCCGTCATAGGCCCTTGGCATAAAAACAAATTTAAGCTGTGGTGTCTTATGCTCCACATTGTCTTTTTTGGTAGAGTAGTCTTCTGCCATGGGCTGGGCCACACCTTTTAATAGCCAAATGTATCTGTAATTCCCACTTGACTTTTGACTTCTAAAACCTAGGGCCACATGAGGTGGTTTGTCAGAGGCTTTTTCGATTAAAACCCCATCCTTCACTTCACTTCCTGTAAGCTCTGCCCTGGTCTTCAGCTGAAGGTCTGCAGTTTCGATTTCTACATCAATCTTTCCAAGAGCCGATACGGATTCCCATAGCTGATCATCTGCATAAAGTTCCTGAGTATTGACTGTAGGGTTAATGGTGGCGTTCATGGCACCTGCCAAAGGTTTAATCTCTCCATAAAGCACACCCTCATTTGTATCTTCTTCTAAAATAGCATAGTGTAAATCCTTAAGTCCTACTTGAGCCATTTACTTTTCCTCCCTTCGATAGCGCATCACTTTGTGATACACCTTTGTATCCTTTTCATAAAGGTCATAAAAATTCAGTTTAATAAATCCTGCTTCTTTCATACGTTTGTGAATCTCTCCTATGAGTTCCGTGTAATCAGACTTTGACCATAAATCCAGTTGAATGTAGTTCCCTGAGGTTTCCTCTTCATCATCTGCATGAAGCTCCGCCTTTTCCAAATAACTAAAGAAGGTAATATACGTGTCTGCTTTCCCACTGTAAGTTTGAAAAGCTACTGGAATATTTAAAGGACTAAGAGCCATAAGAATATCTTTATTTAAACTCATAGCCCCAGCCCCTTTCTAATCTCTTCGGATATCTTACTCATGGCTTCATTTTTAGATTTTTCATATCCCCTACCCATAAAGGGATTAGCTTTAATGTGGACCGTTCCAAATTCTATAAACTTGCCATAAAAACCATCATTCCCCGGGCCTACTTCCACATGTTTCATCCCATCTTTGGTTTTCACACCAGAGGTTTTAATGCTTTTTTTAAGGGTTCCAGAGCGGACAGGTGCTTCATTTTTAATGGCATCTTCCACCACACTGCCGGCTTCTCTTAAGGCTTTATTCTCCACCCTTTTACTCTGATCACCTAACTTTTGAAGTTCTGATAGAAGCTCTTCAACTCCTTCAAGTTCCATCTTAGCCACTAGGCATCACCTCCTGGCTCCTAATTTCAATCCACTTATTTTTATACTTAATATTATCGATTGCGATGATGTTATAGCGTTTCTCATTAAAGAGAATTACCATAGAAGGCTCAATCCCTTTTACATAACGAACTGTAAACTTAACCGTATGCTCTGCCTGCACCTGAGCCGCTTCGTAAAACTCTCTACCATGAAGATGGCTTGCTGCGGCCCACACCGTCTTTACATCTTCCCATGTTTCTATTTCAAAACCATTTTCATTCAAGGTGACGTTTTTCTTTTGAAAGGTAATCCGATGTCTTAATTCTCCAATCTCCATAGCATCACCAGCTTTCTTTTCTGTAAGGACTAAGAAGCCTTTTGATGACATCAAGGGTAGTTTTAAAGCCTTCTCCTTCCCTTTTTTCATACATTGAAGCTATGGAAAATAGGACCGCATTTTTCACAAGCTCTGGAACTTCGTCAAAATCTGTTAATGGGTATCTTAGGATCCCTTCACAAAGCTCTACCGATGCTTGGATAAGACCAAGAATTAAATCGTCTTCTTCATCGCCATCGATTCTTAAATATAATTTAACTTCATCAAGTTCTAGCATCTTTTCACCTACCCATCGGTTTTAGATTTGGTAGTAGTGCTGGCTTTCTTTGGCGGTTCTTTTCCTTTTACTTCTGTAGCCACACCAGCTTCAATCCATTCTTTTGCCTTTTTATCTTCCAGATCTACTTCATCACCTTTTTTATAGCTAAAGTCTAATCCTGAAAGGGATGTCTTTAATTTTACTTTCACCCATCTCACCTCTACTTTCTTTAAAACCCTTAAAGAGAGGCATAAAAAAAAGACCTCTCTTTAAAAGTCTTGGGGTATTCTAACTATTGCTTTTTCTAAGCAGACTTCATCGTTAGTACCTTCACTGCTTCAGGAAGGATTAACTTTCCATCTACCCTTTGGTAAGCCCTAAAACCTACTTGCCCACTTGCAGCATAAAGCTCACTCAGTCTTTGGAAGGATCTACCCTGTCTATCTGCAATCCAGTAGTAGGAGTAATCTCCAAAGGCTAGTGCCTTTTCTCCTGCAGCAATCTCTGGCATAAAGGTTGAAGTTTTCACCGGGTTATTTAAAATTTTATCCGGCACTCCCACCTGTACAGATGGCTGCCAGATGTATTGCCCGTTGTCATCCTTAAGCTTTCTGATGGCCTTTGCAGTGCTGTCATTGAGTAACCATGTGGCATTCTTTCTATACGGCTCTCTTAGTGAGTGCCAAAGGTCAATCACCTCATCAAAGGTAATGGCATCTGCCACAACACTTGTCACCCCAACTTGTGCGGAGTTAAGAACTCCCGTTGGCTTATTGGTTCCATTCCCTTTAATAAAGGCCTCCTCTTCAGCTGCACCAATACGTCTGGCAAACTCTGTGGCGATATAGTTTTCAAGATTAAAGACGCTGTCATTTAGAAGTTCCTCTGAAACCTTGATAATGGTTCCAAGCTTATGGGCACCTAAAATAACCTGGCTAAAGGTATCGTCACTTTCAGTAAAGGCTCCACCCTCTTCAATCCATGAAGCTGTTCCCTTAGAAGAAACTACTGGGATTTGTCTGTCTCCATAGGATGTAGTGATAACCTTAGCAAGGGTTCTCATAATATTGGCATCGTTTAAAGCCTGAATTAAGGTGGCTTCAAACTCATCGGGAACAAGGTAGCCCCCTTCTGAATCCTGACCAATACGAAGGGCATTTTCTGCCCCAAAGCTCCCTTTACTTCTCATGGCATTCCAGAAGGCATTTTTGTACTCCTTTGATCCTTTGCCTTTTCTTTCCGGCTCATCTGGATTCATAGGGTTAGATGCGATAGGGTTACTTGTTGCTCTTGAAAGTTCTAAATCAAGTGCAGCTTGCCTTTCTAATCGCTCCACCTCTTTTCCAAGGGCCACAACCTCTGCTTCCATCTTTTCATAGACTGCTTCATCCTCTGGTGCAATCAGACCATCTTTTCCACGTTTTTCATCGAGAAATGCCTTCGCATCTTCCCACACCTTAGCTCTTTTTTCACGTAATTCTAAAATTCTATTCATGATCCATTCCTCCTATTTTAAAAGTTCTAGCCTTTTGGCTAAATGTTTGTACTCAGTTCCCTTTTCTGTTGGTTCAATTTCTTTTTCTTCTTTATTCTTCAGTGGCTTTACCCTTTGAAACTTTCCTAAGAAGTTATTGGTTACTGTCACTTTGTCAAAGATAAAGCTTGCAGTAACATTTTCAGAAGCTACTGACTCTTGATACAGTACCTCATCACAAAACTTAAGCTCTAAGGCTTTTCCTGCACTCATCCAGGTTTCCCTGTCCATCATTTGAGATATCTTGTTTCT
Organism: uncultured Eubacteriales bacterium; assembly: GCA_964563505.1. Taxonomy (GTDB): domain Bacteria; phylum Bacillota; class Clostridia; order Lachnospirales; family Vallitaleaceae; genus UBA1351. The sequence continues at coordinate 42,937 of CAZLXW010000013.1, read as the reverse complement.
AGGTAGCCCTGTCTTAGTTTCATAGGCATTGATGATCCCTTCTTTCACTTCTGAAAGTATCTCGATACCACGCTTCATGTCTGACGCTTCTCCCCACACAATTGTGGATGGATTGTGGATCATTAGCATGGCAGTGGGAGACATGTACACCTTATCCCCAGCCATAGCAATAACAGAAGCGGCACTGGCTGCAATGCCATCGATTTTTACAATAACCTTTCCTTTGTATTCCTTTAGCATGGTGTAAATCTGTGATGCTGCAAATACATCTCCACCTGGTGAGTTAATCCAAAGGGTGATATCATCATCCGCTTCTTCAAGCTCTGCTTTAAATTCCCTAGGAGACACTTCATCGTCCCACCAGCTTTCTTGGGCGATATAGCCATCGAGATAAAGTGTTCTCCCATCTTCGTTTTTCACCCAGTTCCAAAATTTCATCTAGGTTTTCCCTCCTTCCTCATCATTGTTTACATCCTTCTTCGCATAGGCCCCGATGTCTTCAAGCTTAAGCATATTACCGTTTACAGCATAGACGTCACCGTGTTCAATGGTATTTAAGTCTTCTAGCTCCCTGACATCGTTCGGACTTAAGAAACCATTTTGAATACCAATGCTGTAGCCTTCCATTCTTGTCTTGTAGTCTCCACGAAGAAGTCCTTCTACGTTGTGCTTTATAAAGTAATCCTTCTTTTCAGAAGGAGATAACAGGGATTTTTTCATGGCCATCTCCCAGCGAGAAAGCCATGGGGTTAATGTGTATTTCACAAACTCTAAACTCTGCTGCTCTATATTAGAAAAACTGGATTTCTCAAGATCTCCAATCATATGAGGTGGAACTCTAAAAATACGGGCGATTTCATTAAGCTGAAACTTTCTCGTCTGTAAAAACTGTGCCTGCTCCGGCGGTATTCCAATCGGCTTAAAACTCATGCCTTCCTCTAAAACTGCTACTTTATGGGCGTTACCACTTCCGGCATAGACACTGTTCCAGCTTTTTCTCACCCTTTCAGGATCCTTTAAAATTCCTGGATGCTCTAACACCCCACCGGGATTGGCCCCGTTATTGAAAAAATTAGCTCCATACTCTTCAGTGGCTATGGCCATACCTATAGCATTCTTTGCCATGGCAATAGGCGAGTGACCTAGAAGTCCATCAAAGCCAAGTCCTGGAATGTGTAGGACTTCGAAACTTCTAAGAATATGTTCCTGCCCTTCTTTAGAGTAGCTATAATAAAGCTCTCCCCCTTCACTTCGGTGGACCGTCATTTTGTCAGGCATTAAAGGATAAAGGGCCATAACTTTTCCCCTACCATCACGTATCACCTGAGCATAGGCATTTCCCCAAAGTAAAAGATGACCCATCAGCGTTTCTCTAAACACAAATGAAGTCATCTCCGGATTAGGCTCATCATGAAGCAAATGATACAGCGGGTGGTCTACAGCTTTTTCCTTTCCCTTATCTGTCTTTTGATAAGTGTGCAGAGGAAGAGATGCAATGGTCTCTGATAAAATTCTTACACAGGCATAGACTGCTGTGGTTTGCATGGCACTTTTTTCATTGACCACTTTTCCACTTGATGTAGGGCCAAAGAAAAACTGGTAGGCGCTTTGCCACATGCTGTTTTTAGGGTCTGCCCTCGACCTAAATAGTTTTGATAATACGGGTATTTTCAAATGTCATTCACTCCCTTCATCATTTCTAACCAAATATAATTAAATCTCTTTCATCATAAACCGAGTCATCTCCTGATGGATTAAACTGTGCTCTAGCCAGGGCCATAATCAGGGCCACTATACCGTCGATTTTTTCTGAGGATTTTTCCTTATCCACCTTAATGTTTCCAGCTGGGTCTGTCCTGACCACAATATTATCTGCCATCCATCTTAAAACTGGATGACCGCCATGGGCGATTTGACCACTTAATGTTAGTCTCATTAAGTCCTTTGTTGGTGGGGACATATCCTTAAATCCCTGACCAAAAGGCACTACTGTAAATCCCATTCCTTCTAGGTTTTGACTCATCTGTGTTGCTCCCCATCTGTCATAGACGATTTCCCTGATATTATATTTTTCCCCTAGCCTTTCAATAAACTTTTCAATAAATCCATAGTGAACCACATTACCTTCTGTGAGATTGAGTAGTCCCTGCCTATGCCAAATATCATAAGGCACTGCATCCTTTTTCACCCTTTGATGTAATGTCTCTTCTGGTAGCCAAAAGAATGGAAGTATCTGATATTTATCCTCTTCGTCCTCTGGTGGAAACACTAAAACAAAGGCTGTAATATCTGTGGTAGAAGATAAGTCCAGTCCTCCATAACAAACCCTGCCTTTTAGTTCTTCAGGATCCACTGGATAATTACAAAGGTCCCATTTATCCATGGGCATCCACTTGATTTCCTGTTTAAGCCACATATTCAGTCTTAATTGTTTAAAGAGAGCCAAATCCGCTGGGTCGTCTTTTACTTGGTTATAATGCTCTCTTACTCTTTCTATTTGAATGGTATGGCCAAGGCTAGGATTGGCTTTATACCAGTTGTTTTCATCTGAAATATCTGCATCGTCTTCCAGTCCGTAAATGATGGATAGGAAAGTAGGGTCCACCCTTTTACCATCTAGGATGTCTTTTGCCTTTTGGTGCATCTCCCATCCATAGCCAGAGAGTTTATTCCCGGCTGTTGTGAGATATAAAAAGAGAGGCTGGGTTCTAGCATCTCCTGAACCTGTAGTTAGCATCTTTGCAAGGTCTGGATTAGGATAGGTCCAAATCTCATCGAGAATAACGCAGGAAGCATTTATACCAGATTTCGATTTAACATCAGAACTTAAAACTTGATAAAAACTTCCCGTCTTTGGATAGGTGATTCTCTTAGTTGATCTTACAAGATTGGTCACCTTTGATAGGGTCCTATTCCCTTCCACAAAGTTCATACTGGTATTAAAAATAATGCTGGCCTGTTGTCTATCACAGGCAGCGACATACACTTCTGCATTAGGCTCTCCGTCGGCACATAACATATAAAGGGCAATGGCTGCGCCGAGTTCACTATTATGAGTTGGCACCATAGATTTTCCAGCTAAATATAATCGTGATTTACTGCTTACCTCAATACATTTCACTGGAACAGACTGTACTTTTTCAATGCTTACTATTGTTCTAAAGGAGTTTTTAGTTGCCTTCTCAGGTGTTTCTTTAAGCCTTTGATTCTTTCTTTGCAAAGAAAAAACAGGATTGCTCCTGTATGCAAAAAAATGTATTCGATATTTTGGCCCGTAATCTTTCCCTTTTAACCTTGCCCTCCCTTCAGTTATTGAACACTTAAATCCTAGACTTCTAATAAGTTCTGCCACATCTTCAGCTAATCTTTTACTTACTGTTGTGTATTCACATTCTCCATATTTGGATATACATCCATCGGAATCCATAAGACCTTTTAATAATTCTAGTCTTTGTTCATAAGAGGATCTTAAATATTCAGTGGGAATATGTTTATTGCATAATAAGTCCATCTTTCTCATTTTAGCTTGCCAAGAAATATCCCTAGCTGCTTGGGTTCTATCGCCATTTCCAAATGCCAAATGAATGCTACCTGTATTATTTGATTTCCACTCCCTAACTTCTACACCAGATGATACAACCTTGTCTGCTATTTCTAAATCATTGATATTACAAGTAAAGCTTGCATTATAAGCATTTCCATCGGCTAACCAAACCCCTAATACATAAGGTGGAAATTCTAGTTCCCTTTCTTCCAGTTCTAATGCCCCAATATTAGGAATTCGATAATTATAACAGCCATTTTTATTTTTAATCTTGCCTAACATGTCTTCTGTTTTTAGTATTTTTGTTTCATAATATGGCGCTTTATTAGGTTTATATTCATTTACCTGCCACAAATGCTCTCCATCGGCAATAATACTTTCTCCATCAGAGAATTTCACTTCATAACAAGGCCTGTCATACATAATCTCTGTACATCCCAAGACTCTGCAGGTTTTTCCATTCTCATCAAATACTTCATCCCCTACTTTTAAATTTTTCATTGTTGTCCATCCACTTGGAGTTGGTATAGGGGTATCAATAGATAATGCTTTCCCATTTTTCTTGCCGATCTCTACATAAGCGGTACGGTATTGCCTTGTTCCGTCTTCTCTTAAAGTTCCAAATAGACGCCTTACCAGATCCTTCTCCCAAGGTAATAATTTAAAAGGCTGACCAGCCCATTTGCCTTTGGTCAGCTTAAGTTGTTCTATAAAACTAATGGCGTGATTTGCATGGGCTTCACTAAATGGCATCTGGCCTCCCTCCTTTTTTAACTTTAGTCATCGTCCTTCTTGTTTAAAAGATCCTCTGCCTTTGGTACATTGAAAAGCAGGTCTTCCATGGCATCCCCTTCGATGACGTTTCCAGAATTATTAATATTGAGCCTGCTTCTTGCTGATGGGCTTAGCCCAAGTTCCGAGCAGAAGTTTCGCATCTGTTTTAGATTTTGCTGGGCAATAGATACCTGGGGAATCTGCTGAATATAACCTGAAGCCGTCTTTAAAATGGATCCATGCTTTGATATAAATTCCTCCGCCTCTTTCCATCTGGCATAGGCCTGACAATACCCAGCAAAGGCTGCCATATCTACCTCCGTCAGTAGCCCCATGGCTTCAAGTTCCTTTGATAATCTTCTCCATTCCTTTTTAGCATCTGGCTCCAGCCATGACGGGCATTTTGGCGCTCCTTGCTTAGGCTTTGGTTCGTTTTTATTCAGTGGTCTTTTTCCAGGATTACCTTCTAGCTCCTTAATAGCTGTAGGTTTTGGTGGTCTTCCTCTACCTGCCATAACTTTCACCCCCTTCATTTTCTGCAAAGAAAAAAGACCCGCAGGTCTTCATTCATCTTTTAGTTTTTGTTTGCGTTATTTTCCACGGATGCCTTTGTAATTAAAGTTCCCTTTTTTAATTTCTTCATGATCTACTTCTACAGCTTTTTTGTATTCAGGGTCCTTGGTTTCCTTATCCTTACAAGTCATACAAAGTACGTCTTCACTGAACATGGACATAATCCGTCCACCTTTTAAACTTCCCTCGCACCGATCACAGTGTTTCTGACTAAAAAATTTATCCATTTTCACCCTCCTATTCTACATCCACATATTCCATCAGTATTGCTAGGGCTTCATCGTAGCTTTTGGCTTCAGTTGTAATCCGCCTAGTCATCTCTTTTGCCTTTTCAGATTGCCCTGCTTTTTTAAGGGTTCTTGTAGCAATCCCCATGAGATTAAAAATGTTACCATCTTCCCCTATCAGTCTACATTTGGGTTTCATCTAAAACACCTGCCTTTCTAAAAGCTCCACTTCCCTCTAAATGTTTTAGAAGGGTCTTTCTGGTTTCCTTATACTCTGGCCCATTCATCCCAATTCGAATAAGCCAAGTTCTAAGGGCGTACTTTGGATTGTCATCTTGGGCTTGTTTAAAGGATGCTCGGTTCAGGGTTTTAGCATACTGAGCTATCAGGGCCACTAAGTCTTTAAAGGCGGATATTCTCTCATCACTTAGCTCTGATCCGTAAAGGTAAAAGCTGAAGGTCCCTTCCTCAAAGTCAACCTGAAACCCTGGGCATCTTTCAGCACCTAGCCTTTGAGTGACCTTTTTAAGTCCCTCTAAATCTAAGGCTTCTTCTTTGTTTAAATCCTCTGCAAAATCCTCATCCATAAAAGGTTCATCTGTCTCAAATGCCATCATGATTAATTGCTGCTTGCTATAAAGCATGTTTATAATGTTCTTAAGGCTTGTGGCTGTTTGGTCTTCTATGGGAAGCTTTACTTCTACACCCTCTAGTTCCTGAAGATTTGGAGCTGTTGCTTCATTTACCCCTTCTTCCCATGCATTAGGTTCTTCCCATGCATTAGCTTCTTCTAGATTTTCAGTAAATTCTTCCACTATAGGCCCGTTTAAAATTTCATCCATGGTGATGGTGTCACCATCTGCTTTTGTAATGGTTCCATGTCTATCGATTGTGTAAACTTCAGTATTTGTCCTAATCTCATAATTGAAAGTTGGAACGCTCAAGTATTTAGGTTTTACACCAAAATGCTCACCTAGTCTTTTGATCATCTCTTTTCGATCCATGTTCATACCTCCCTTTGTATTTGGTACTTACATTAATCACTCAAATTCTACATAATAGCAACTCATTTTTTTATAAACATGCTGATTTTCATTGTAATTTCAATGTTTTCAAACACTCCACTGAACTATAACTTATTAAAACGTAACACGATACAAATTATTACTTGGTTTTAGGTTTTATATAGAATTTGAACCTGAAAAGCTGCTATTCTGTTATAGGAAGGTATTTAAGGACATTAAAAAAGTAGGTTAATGAAAACCTACCTTCTTTTAAATATATTTTTTATCTTCATAGCTCCATTTTTTAAAGAACTCATCTTGGTTAATTATTGATTGATAGGGAAGTAAGGTAAAATCAATGATTGTATCTATCACAACTTTAAAATCTAGTTCGTATTTCAATATCTTTTTACAGAAATTATTCCACCTCTTTTGAATATCAGTGTTATCAGCAAGCCTTGCTATAACAAGGATTGAATCTTTTTCATGTGGGGTACCTCGATTAGAAAGTGTTTCATAAATTGCTTCTTGAAGTTTTCTTCCTTCAAAATTAAATGTGGTCGCTAAATAATATATGTCGTAAAAATCCTTCATACGACCTGTCGCTTCCATCAAAGAAATAATTGCATCTAGTTTTTCTGATACTGTAGATTCTAAAGAGTAGGTTAATACTTCTGGTTCTTCAAAATCTGGAAGTATTACTGGTAGCATCCTTTCAACTGGAGAAGGTATAATAATATCCCCTACTCCAAAATCTATGCTAAAAGGTGTTTTTGTCTTCCCTATAATTCCCATAAGATTAACTCTAATCCCGTGATATTCTTTGATTTCACTAATTTCCTCTAAACTTCTAATTTGGAACTCTATAAAATCATTTTTCCCAGGTTGAGATATAATCTCTTTAACAAGAATTTCTATATCTTTTAAATCATTTGAATAATTTTTCAAAAGATAGTCTGCATCTATTGTAGACCTGGTAGTGAATCCACTAATCGAATATAACAGATATCCCCCTTTAAGAATTAGATTTTCTTTATAGCTACTATCTGAAAGCCTTCTGATAAATTCTTCCTGACAAAAGAGATTCAAAAGTTGTTGGAGTGGGAGCCCTTGTTTTTTCGCTTTGTCTTTTAACCTTGCTAAAACTGATGCTGCTACATCTTTCATTACAACCACACTCCTAGATATATTTGTACTTTATTTGTGATATTAAACTCTCCAGCATATTCAAATAGCCTTCTTACATTTTTCTTAGGGTCTTTTAGGTAACTTTTTATCGCATGAGTAAAAACTTCTTCTTCTAATTTGTTTTTATATCGAAGTGTATCGCATATTGTTCGATCCCTATCATATATTCTAATGTCTACACCATCTTCACAGATTATATCTACCCCAATGTCAATAAACTTAGGTTCTAGATAATAAGGCTCTATTACAGGATATTCAATATCATATTGATTAGGTTTGCTATGCCTATCCACAGCTATTTGCCAAGCTAAAGGTATCCTATCTGTATATCCGTAATGCATCAATGCACTTTCTAGAAAAATCACTGCTTTAGGAAATAGTCTCGATATAATAACCTGTTCTTTTGGAGGATATTCATTCGATTCATAAAATCCATATTTAATTTTAGAAATCATTCCCTCTTCTAGCAACTTATTAATCTGACGACTAGTTATGCCCAATTCTTTAAGCTCTGATGTCTTTAGAACTCCTCCATTTTTTATAAATTCATTTTTTAGTTTTTCAATTTTTTTTATCATTTTGCACCTCTTGGCAGGCATTTGTTTTTAATTGCCTTCTTTAAAGTGCATTTTACCACAATTTAACTTAATCTGCAACAATTTTGATTTAGTTTTTTCGATTAAAGAAATGTATCTGATTTTCCGCATTCGATCTTTTAGTTCGGGTAATTAAATACTCAATCTAAAAAAAGGGCTTTATGCCCTTCTTTATGATTTCCTATATCTCAAGACCGGTGTAGCGTGGCCAGGAATACCCTTCTGTGTTCACCAGAACCTTCTCCCCGGTGTCGATGTTGACTACCCTAATGCATCTGACTTCACCTTCTTGATTGACTCCGCCATCTTCTGCAGTAATCCAATCTTGGTCCTTAAAAAAGTCTTCTGCAAAGTCCCTAAACTCTTTGCCCTTTAAAATTACTTCTCTGGTAATGGTGTAGGGCTGCCCCTTTTGTCCATCTTTAATGGCTTGATGGGTAAGTTCCCTCAGTTCTTTTAAGTCACAAACCTTTCTTCCAAATAAAGCTCTCATTATTTCTCGCCTCCCACTCTTTTGAAATGCCCTGTTTCTAAAAATTCCTCCATCTCTGAGGGTGTGTAAACCAGGCATTCATCATCGCTTTCTTTAATGGGTGATAAGATAAAATCTTTTCCCCATCTTCCTGCGATTTCGTATGCCTTTCCACTCCCCCATTCAAATTTGTCCTTTTTCTTAATCATCATTTCTCTGACCTCCTTAAGATTTCTTTGCTTTGGGTACTACCATTAATGCCTCTGAATCTACATAATAGCAAGTACAATCTTGAGAAATGATGATTCTTTTTTTAGGGCTATAAATACTTTGGTGGGTGCTTCATAATTTACACAATAACTTGGGCGGTTGTTCCATCTTCTAAGACTACTTTCACATCTTTTAGCAACTTATTACTAGATAAACCTAAATTTTAAAGCTCTAAAGTCTTTATAACTTCTTCATTTTTTTAATTAATAATTTTGGTTTTAAATCATTTTGCATCTCTTGGAAGGCATTCGTTTTAAATTGCCTTCTTTAAAGTGCTTTTTTTATTTTGAATTTACCATCTACAACTTTTATTTATTGTTTTTTAAGGATTTTGCAATAACATAGGCTACATTTACCGTTACTGCATTTCCAGCCTGTTTATAAAGTTGAGCATCTGAGTTTACTTCCCTTGCTTTTTCAAACATTTCATCGGGAAATCCCTGGAGTCTAAAGCATTCTTTAGGAGTAAGCCTTCTAATTCGATAGTTTTTATCTAGGGTAGCCATTTGACACCCAGTATCTATAGTGTTTGAGATACCCTTTCCAACTCTGCCTCTTCTTGTTTTTGAATTTGGAACTGAAATATTTATACTGTCACCAATTTCAGCTTCAGCGTAACCCTTTTTAGTCGCTTCTTTTATTGCAACTTTTGGAGATAAAAGTAAATTATCCTTTTGAACAGAGGTTAGTGTATTGGACACGCCATCTTCTCTAGGCTTTAGCTCTGTCATATTATGCCTACTTTCTTTTATTTCTCCTGACTCATATTTCTTTCGTATTTCTTTTCCATACTCATTTCTTGTTGCTTTTAAAATAGCTACTCCGTGCCTGTCTTGAGACGTCAAGGTGAACATAGGCTCTTCGGACGCTTTCATTCTTCTGCCATTTTGCCTTTTATCTTCCCGATCAGGTGTTATAACAGCCCTTGCTTCTAAAACCGCACTATTTGTAGCTGTTCTATTGACAATCCCTGCTGTGTATCTTGAAGTAATACATCTTGAGTTTTCTGTTATCTTACTTTTGGTATTGGATTGATCTATAAAATAAAGGCCTGTTTTTGCACCCGTTCCACCACCATTAGCCGTCAAAGTTGGAGAAATCCCATCGGTGTCATAAACATTGCCACTTGCACCTTTACCACTTGGATTAATATTTCCAACTTTATAAAGGCCAGTCTTTGCACCAACTCCCCCAGCGTTACCCACAAGAGTGGCTGAAATTCCATCTGTATCATAAACCCTATAACCTTGCATTCCGCCTATAATTTGCTTAAGAGCTGCTGTGTTTTCTCCTCCGATAGGTAATATTTCTCGTCTACCTCTGCTTCTAAGATTTGCGATAATGAACACACGCTCTCTATTTTGGGGAACTCCGAAGTCTTTAGAGTTAAGCACTTGCCACATTGCATCATACCCTGCTTCATCCAGCTCAGAGAGAACTGTGGCAAAATCAAATCCACCATTAATTGATAGCAGGTTCTTAACGTTCTCAACGAGTAAGAATGTGGGTTTATCTTCTTCTTTTTTGCCTTTGACGAGGTCAATAATGCTGAAATAGATTCCACTTCTTTCTCCCCTAAGTCCCTTCTGTTTTCCAGCAACGGAGATATCCTGGCATGGGAATCCAAAACACCAGATGTCTGCATAGGGTATTTCTTCTGATTTAAGTTTTGTAACGTCACCTGCGAACCACTCTCCTTTCGTATCAAACATCGCCCTGTAGCTTCTTACAGCGAATTTATCATTTTCACAAAAACCTATACACTGATATCCTGCAAGTTCAAGTCCCAGCCTAAACCCACCGATACCAGAGCATAAATCTATAAATTTCAAAATTCCACCTCCTATACCTCATTACATCTTGCAAATTCTCCAAAATATTTTTGAGCCGCTTCATTATAGGCTCTTGCTGCATCTATCTCGTAGACATATTTACCTAAGTAAATAGCTTTATTATTGATCTTTATTCTGGCTTCCCATTTGGTGGAATTTTTGCGTTTTAATACACCTTTATATTGGGATGTGCATTTTACTTGAGGTTTTTTCCTATTAAAAGAATTCTTCTGTACAGAAGCAATTCTTAAATTAGATTTTCTGTTATCCAGCTTATTTCCATTTATATGGTCTACTTGTTCGCCTGCATTAGCTTTCAAAATAACTCTATGCATGTGAACTGTTCTAGGCTCATTACAGTTCTTTCTTCCTTTTCTAACTGCATATCCTGTAGAGGCACTATAGGACCATTTATATTTTGAGACTTCTTTAAAATCTTCATCGCTAACCAATACTTTCTTTCCTTGAGTAATCTGTATTTCTTTCAATCTATCAACTCCTATCAATAAAAAAGAGCCTTAGCCCTAAAGCTACTGCTCTTTTTCCAGTTCACTATATTTGATTTTCTCGCCATCTCTTAATAGAAATACATCTTCATCAGAGCCTACAGCTTCCATATATCTTTTCGCAATAACATCTGCGAATTTTTCATCAAGCTCAGCTGTATAGCAAATTCTATCAGTTTGTTCACAGGCAATCAAAGTACTCCCCGACCCTCCAAAAGGATCTATTACAATAGAATTTACACTAGAGCTATTCTTTATTGGGTAAGCTATTAAAGGCACTGGCTTCATGGTACTATGGAGTTCACTCCTTGAAGGTTTGTCAAAATTCCAGACTGTTGTCTCTGATCTTCCTGCATACCATTTATGTTTCCCCTTTTTCTTCCAGCCAAAGAGACAAGGCTCATGTTTCCATTGATAGGGCGATCTTCCTAATACTAGTGATTGCTTTACCCACTGGCAGACTCCTGAAAGATAAAAACCTGCATCCTGAAAAGCCTTTCTAAAAATATGGCCTTTTGTATCTGCATGGAATATATAAATTGATGCGTCATTAGCCATATGATTTTCCATATTGATAAAGGCATCTAGTAGAAACTTATAAAACTCCTCGTCTTGGAGGTTGTCATTTTTTATCGTTCCTTGACTTCCATCGTATGAAACCCCATACGGAGGGTCTGTCACCACAAGGTTTCCTTTCTTTCCATCCATGAGTTTTTCAAAGGTTTCAGCTTTCGTACTATCACCACAAATAAGTCGGTGTTTTCCTAAAATCCAAATATCACCTTGTTTTGATATAGGTTCTTCTTCTAGTGCCGCATCAACGTCAAAATCATCTTCATTCACATCCTTATCATGAACCTGGCTAAAGAGGTCTTCAATTTCTGCAGCATCAAATCCAGTTAATGTAACATCAAAGTCCTGTGCTTCTAAATCTTTTATAAGGTCTGCTAAAGCCTCAAACTCCCAGTCGCCTGTTACTTTATTTAGGGCCACATTAAGTGCTTTTTCTCTTTCAGAGGATAGCTTGACCACTACACATTCCACTTCATCATGGCCTTCCTCTAAAAGAATCTTATAACGTTGGTGACCACCTACAATGTTTCCCGTTTCCTCATTCCAGATAATCGGCTCCACATAACCAAACTCCGTCATGGACCGCTTTAATTTTTCATAGGCTGGATCCCCTGGCTTTAAATCTTTTCTTGGATTGTATTTAGCCGGGTTAATTTTAGATACTGCCACTTTTCTTATATTCATGTCTTGATTCACTTTTATCCCTCCGTTTCTTTGCATTAAAAAAGCCCGTGACCGCTGTCATCAGGCTAAAAACTGCTGAAAATACTATCAAAATAGTCATTTTTCAGTATCCTATTTACTTAAATTTCTAATCTAGTTCATCTATTTCGTATTCCTCTTAAAGCTTGTAACCATGCCTATTTCATGGGAAACGCCCTCAGCCGTTACTCAGGCTGAAATCCCTGATATACCCCCCTTGTGATTTTTGCGATTTTTCACAGAAGACCCCCGCGCGTTGTTGGAAACACAAGGCTGTAGAGATTCAGACCCCCTACCCCCATCTGTTTCCTGGACTGTTGCCAAAACCACCATCTTCCTTGGCAGTCTTCTTTGAATGACAACTCTTACAAAGAGGCTGCCAGTTTCTTTTGTCCCAGAAGAGTTTCTGATCTCCTCCATGGGGTTTGATGTGGTCCACTTCTGTTGCAGGAGTAATTCTACCAGCTCTTTCGCAGTGGATACACAGGGGATTCCTTCTTAAGAAATCTTTACTGGCTTTTCTCCACTGATAGGTATAAAGCTTTGAGCTTCTCTCGTTTTGTTTTCTAGTCATTTCTTTTTTATGTCCTTCACAATATCTATCATGGGTTAAGATTTGACACCCAGGATAGTTACAGATGCTCTTTGGTTTCCAGGGCATCAAGTTCACCTCCATAAATTCGTTTGCAACGATAAGGCTCTCGTTGCATTTGTCGTTGCGTTTTATAGTGTTTTTTTTATTTATCGTTGCACAGCGTTCTGAAACGAGGAAAGACAAAGGTATAGAAAAAGCTCCAGTTCATTAACCAGAGCTTCATAGTTTTATTAAAATGTTGAGAGATACACTTTTAATTCCCTCATCTTTACGTTATAGCTAATACTCTTTTTTCTACAATAATCCTGAATCCATTCATAATCTCTTTCCGTACCGTTTTTACTGCTAAACCTACGAACTGTGGTTAACATTCTACTTTTAAAATTCATAGGAAATTTACTCATGCTCCTAGAAGTAACAGTTTCAAACTCTTCATGCATTTGTACAGCTGTAAGATCTCCGGCTAAAAACTCTAAAAATAAAAGTTCATAGAATGAAAACGGCATAACATCTTTAATTAATTCTTTGACCAAGGTTTCATGTGGTCCAAATTCTTTGGTATCATCTGATACAAAAGCAAATAGCCCCATTGATTTAGCTAAACACACCGAGTATAATTCTCCACTATCAAAAAGATATTGATAATCTCTTTTATAACCTTCAAAAAGTCCTTTTATCCCCATCTCTATTAGATCTTTGTTTTTTATAATTGAAATTTTCCCGTCTTCTACGTCGGAAGAAAAAGCCTTGTATGTTTTTAATGATTTTCTTTTTAGCTCTTCTTCATATAGATATTCATGCATATATAACTCTTCAAAGGATTTAAAAAATAATTCCTTCTTTTCACTAGAATATAAGTGAATGACAATATCTGTATCTAAAGAGGCATTCATTCTTCAAACTCCTCAAAAATATCATCAATATCAAGATTCTCTTCATTTTCTTGATTTGGTAGTTCCTCCTTGAAGCTAGATGCATCCATACCTATAAGTGACAGGGCTTTTTCTAAGCTAGAATAGGGAATATATTTATTTTCATAATTACTCGTTATAAACTCTAAATAATTTGGTGGAACTTCAATAACACTAGATGGTTTTAATAATTTCTCTTCGGCGTCTAACTTATTAAACAAGGCTTTCAATGTCATTGCGTCTCGCTTATCAAATAGTTTTGATTTTTGACTTGCACTGATCAATTCAAGTTCATATAACCTAACTAACAAAGCTGCGTAGCTCACCTGAAACTCTAATTGCATCCTTACAATATCAAACGCATTTAATTCTTGGAGTTTTTTTCTCAATTCATACTTAATAAATTTTCTAAGTTCCTCTTCAGGCATTAAAAAACAATTTGCAAAATGAAAGGCTCTCTTTTCTGCTACGTCTTCAGAATTCTCTTGTATATCAACATCAATTCTAACATTCGTCGTCGAATCTTTAAGGTCGTATATAACATGACCTAACTCATGAGCAATCGTAAATATTTCTCTAGAAAGTATTTCAGATGAATTTGATACAATCACTTTTTTACCTTCAAAAAGAGTAGCAAAGCCCAATATCGTGTCCTTACCAAAAGGGTAGCGTATTAACTGAATATCTTTTTGACGGATGACACTAAAAATATCTTTTACCCCGTAAGTTTGAATGTTTTTTCTTTCATCGATAGCTCTTTTTTCTATCTCTGTTTTATCAATCCACATACGCATCATTTCCCTTAGTTTGATAATACAATTTTTCATGAGCATGAAAAACCCTTAAAATTTCTTGAATCTTAGCGATAGAATTAACCACTTCTTCTCCGGTATTTTTTTCTCTAAAATAAGCAACCAATTCTTTTTCTTCCTGCTCTGCACTTGTAATCTCTTTTACGGAAACTCCTAAATAATCAGCAATCTTTTTTATAATCACATAAGAAATATCTACTTGCCCATTTTCCAAACGAGCATATCTCTGTCTTGTAGTTTCTAATAGTTCAGCCATTTGCTCCTGGCCTATCTTACGAACGGTGCGAAGTTCTTTTATTCTACTACCAATTGCATAACTCATATCGACCCCTCCTATTGTCTTAATTATATAACATTCTATGATGAGAATCAATAGTTATGTTACGTATTTATAACATATTTTATTCATTAAAGTGAAATTTGTTTTAAAATCATCACTTTTTTAAACAAAGGTATAGAAAAAGCTCCAGTTCATTAACCAGAGCCTTGATCCAAGAATGCTGCGTTTCCTAAGATTCGAATCGATATAACGTAGGCGTATGCTACAGCATATGGTGTTCTAGGATTTCCTATACCTTTACACCATATACTATAACACGTGTACCTACTGACATTCACTGACATTTACTGACACAATTTCATCCTTTCAAATTCTTTTAAGGCTTTTCCATGAATCCTATAAACAGTTCTTGGATCATAACCCATGGTGGCCGCTATCTCATCCCACCCTTTTCCACTAAGATATCTAAGTTCTAATAGGAGCTGTTGGTTGATATCGTCCATCTTATTAATGGTATCTTGAATGTCCCTTTTTAGATCAATCAATCTGTCTATATCAGCATTGATTTCATTTTCTAGGTCAATGACTTTCACAATGGTGCTTTCCATCTTGCTCTTTTCAATATTTCCACCGCAGATTTTTTCCTTAG
The DNA here is from genome assembly GCA_964563505.1 of uncultured Eubacteriales bacterium. GTDB lineage: Bacteria > Bacillota > Clostridia > Lachnospirales > Vallitaleaceae > UBA1351. The sequence goes on along the minus strand of CAZLXW010000013.1, from coordinate 27,429 downwards.
TAAAACTTGATGTTACCTTCATGGCTAGGCTCTTAAGCGTAGTCAATTGTTCTAGCTTACTATCAATCATCTGGTCTAACCAGGTGGCCTGTGATAAATATTCTTTTGCATTCATCCTTATCCCTCCACTTCATCTAAAAGACTCATCTTCCCTTTGTAATAAAGCTCCATAATATTTATTCTGCTAGGTGCATCTAAGGATTTGATTCTTTTAAAAACACGTTCTTGGTCTTCTAATATCTGTGCTTTCGTTTTAAAGAAGCCACAGCTTGTCCCTTCACACTTTTTAACTTTTAAAGCCTTACATCTACTGTTTTTATAAGCAAAGCATTCTTTTTCCATCATCACTTTTCTCCCTCTCTTTCCACACACTCATTTGAAAAATATCTAATAGGAATATTCCATCTTTTAGCTTTCTTTATCTCAGCTGCCATGCCGGATGAAATTCTATCTCCGAAGACCCATATCTCATGGCACTTACCAAGTAGCACCAATCCCATATCAATTCCCAGCTGTCTTTCTTTTGGATCTTCTTCCTCTAGAAACTGTGGGTACATGAGATGTGGAATAATCGGCACTGCATTTTGAGTAGCTGCAAATCTACCATACCTTCTAGCCTTTAGGGTGTTCCCTTCCATATCCCCTGCAAAGGGACTGCAGATAAATACAATCTTTTTCTTTCGCTTAACCTTTTCTTCTTTTTCTATATTTGTAAGGGCTTCATAAACCGTTGGGTCATGATAACCTTCTGAATTAAATTTATTAACACTCATTTCTTCATCCTCCGTTTCTCAAATTAGTAATCCTAGCCTTAACCGCTTCAATTAGTGCCTTTTGCCCTGTGTCTTTATTATCAAGAGCCATCATCACTTTGTGATCAATCGTGTCCCTTGCTAGCAAGTGATTTATAACCACCGTCTGCTTTTGACCTTGCCGCCATAGTCTGGCATTGGCTTGTTGGTAAAGTTCTAAGCTCCAGGTCACGCTGTACCAAATAATTGTGGATCCACCTTCTTGAAGATTGAGTCCGTGACCTGCTGATGCAGGATGGCACAGAGCGATTTTCATCTCTCCCCTATTCCACCTTGCTATATCATCAGAGGTGTTAATCTCTCCCGCATCAAATCTACTTTTTATTCTTTCTCTCTCATGTTTAAATCCATAGTAGATTAAAACCGGTTTACCATTGGCGGCTTCGATTAAATCCTCCAAAGCATCCAGCTTCCTGTCATGGATCCGGTGTACATCTCCGTACTCGTCATAGACCGTTCCTCCTGACATTTGAAGAAGCTTGTTTGACAGCACCGCTGCATTAACAGCATCCACTTCACTATCCTCTAGGGGAAGAAGCAAGTCCCTCTCTAGCTTTTTATAAAGCTTCATTTCCTTTTCAGATAGTTCCACTTCCACTTTGTTAAAGATAATTTCCGGCATCTTCAGATACTCTAAAGCCTTCATGCTAATACAAATGTCTGATATTTTGTCATAGATTTTATCTTCTGCATCATCGTTCAGAACATAATCTGCTGGTATTCCACCGTTCACATATTTCTGTGGGTGGAAATATCGGCTTCGGTATCCACTAAAGGTTCTTCCCAGTCTCTCCCCTCCATCTAAGAGGTAGATTTGACTCCAAATATCTAAGAGTCCATTGGGTGCAGGTGTTCCAGTAAGACCTACAATCCTTTTAATTTTATGTCTGACTTTTTTAAGTGCTCTGAACCTTTTAGCCGATGGAGATTTGAAACTTGAAAGTTCATCGATAATGACCATATCAAAGGGCCACTCGTTTTTATAAAACTCCACCAGCCAAGGAACATTCTCTCTGTTGATGGTATAGATATCAGCCTTTTTATATAGGGCCATGGTTCTTTCCTTTGCACTTCCAAGAACTCTTGAAACCCTAAGTTCCTTTGTATGCTTCCACTTTAAAACTTCATCCAGCCATGTGGTGTTGGCAACCCTTAGTGGAGCAATCACCAAGACCTTTGACACTTCAAACCGGTCATGTAAAAGATCCACTAGAGCGGTTAGGGTTATTACACTTTTTCCAAGTCCCATGTCTAGGAAAAGTCCTGCAGAGTTGTTCTCCAAAATAAACTCTGTGCAGTGGGTTTGATATTCATGAGGGCAGTACGGTAGTCTTGATTTAGGTAGTACTACTTCCGGCAATCCCATCTACCACACCTCCTATATCCGCTGGGTTATCTAGGCAATAAACCAAAAACCCTAGCCCTTCCAGCTCCCCTTTTCTCTTTATCTGATTTGGCCGCATCTTCTTTCCAGGTGCTTTCACCTCAACAAATCCCATCTTTCCGCCTGGCATTAGTACCAATCTATCGGGCACCCCATTTAATCCTGGGGATATAAACTTATAGGCTCTACCGCCTCTTCTTTTCACTTCTTTTACAAGCATTAGCTCTAGTTCCTTTTCTGTCACCTCTATCACCTCAATTTCTGTTACTTTTAACTTAGGTGCCTATTAAGCACTGAAGAAATATCTATTCAAAATAAGTTTTACTTCCTCTCAAAATAAGTTTTACTTCCTCTAACATTTTTTTGCTTTTCATTCTTGTAGTCTATAGTTGTAGTCTGAAGGGTTTAAAACCTATACGCGCGTATGTAGGCTATGTTACTATTATTACTAGTAAAATAATTAATCAATTAAGTTATCTCCTACATAGACTACTAACGTACTGAAACCCTTGATTTAAGCTGTTCTAGCCTTGTAGTCCAAGGTGTAGACTGAGAATTTTTAGACTACATCAGACTACACATTTTCACCTATTCCCGGTCTACATGTCATAAGTTAGACTACACATTTCTAGTCCTCAGACTACAAATTCAAATTTATGGGTTCACTAACCCTTTTGGTTTTAATCGCTATCATCGTCAGTATCCTCATATCCCTCTCTAACAAAGGCTCTTTGAGCGTTGTATATTGGGAATCTCATATTTCCTCTCTTATTGCCCTCATAGCGTTTCCAACCACCAAGTCGCATCAAGATCCCTTCAATTTCATAGGAATCCGCTCTTCGAATGGCGTTTCTCTCTTTTCCAAAGCACTCACACCAAATCTCAAGGCAGCATACTCTATCTCTTCGATTGGCTCCTTCTGGGATCTCCTCACCAAATTCACTCTGCCCTGCAAGGTAGCTACGTCTTTCATAAATGTCCATCTTCGCCCAGTTATCAGGTAGCGGCTTTTCAAGATACTGCTCCACCAAACCTTCACGGTCGTCGGCTTCCATAGCATCACGCTGTTCTTCATAGGCCATCTTTTCTTCTTCTCCTATTAAGATAAGAGGTTCTCCTGCCCTATACATTTCAAGGGCTTCTGCCCAAATCTGATCTATATCTGTCATCTCCCAGACCTTCTTTTTACTTTGCTTCACCCTTACTGGCCAGAACCTTCTATTACCGGTGACATCTCTTAAGAAACCACTGGTGCTATTCGTGCTTCCCACGATAATACATTGCCTCGGATGACTCTCTACATTGACCCCGTAGCTGTGCCTAAACTTGTCATCTGTTCTAGTAATAAAGGATTTCACCGTTTCTACATCTATCTTTCTAAGCCCTGCCAGCTCTCCTAGTTCTAGGATCCAGTAACCTTGAAGCTTTTCTGCTCCTGACTTATCTCGCATATCAGATACTGTTAAACTATCTGAAAACCACTTACCTCCAAGCTTTGCAAAGAAGGTGGATTTTCCAATTCCCTGTGGTCCATTTAGGACCAAAATATAGTCAAACTTTGTCCCCGGCTCATAAATTCTAGCCACTGCTGCCACTAAGGTTTTTCTCATAATAGCCCTTGTATACGGGTTATCCTCTGCACCTAGATAGTCGATAAGAAGCCTATCCACCCTCTCGGTTCCGTCCCAAACCGGCAGTGCATCTAGATAATCTCTAATAGGATGAAAAAGTCTCTCTGATGCTGCTGTGGTAAGAGCATCTTTTACCTTTGCAGGTGACCAAATGCCATAATGCCTATCTAGATACATCTTGAGATTTGCAAAATCTGCATCATTCCATCCATCCTTTACCTGTTCCCAAGGTAACTCTCCATTAACATCTAGAAGATGGTTCATCTGGTTATAAGCAATGGCCTGAAGCCTTGAGTCGTGTCTCATGATAGTTAGAATATTGGTCGGTGTATCTTTTACCGTTCCGTTTTTATTAAGTTCAAGCTCCAGCTGCCAAGTGAGATCATCTTCTTCAGTGGAGTCTTCGTTTTCAGAGGCTTCCTCGTTACTTTTTTCTTTACTGCTTGGTGTATTTTTAGTATTTGATTTATCTTTACTGCTTGGTGTAACTTTAGTGCTGGATTTATCTGCATCACACTCGTCTTCTTCTACCTTTTCAAACTCTCTATTTATTTCCTCTGCCCGTTCTTTGGCTAGTTGCCTTTTCACTTTTTCATCTTCTAAGCAAAACTCAAGCATGGCTTTGACAGATGGTAGTGTTGATTTAGATGATGGCAGCTGTTTCTTTTCATCGACTCCTTCATCCAAATCCCCATAAAGGTGGATCCTTACTAAATCAAAGGCATTACATAACTGACCACAAGCAGGATCTGTTGCGTGATGGGAGTAGGCATATTTCCCGTTATAGATGACAACTCCCGCTGTGGAATCGGCTGGAGTATAGTCGTAACGCTCAGGCATCACACTAGGCTCATAGATATCTGAGAGGAAGGTTTCAATGGCTTCTTCTATGGTATAGCTCCTACAAAATGCTCCAATAAGGCCTTCTTTTCTAATAGGATCTGCCTGCTTTTTCATCAGCTTCTTTAAAAGTGTGGTTTGTCTTGATGACACAGGCCATGATGATGAATCCTGCCAGTTTTCATAAAACTTTAAGATGCCGTCAGGGTTTAAGAAATCCCCTTTGATTTCCCTATAGAAGTACTCTCCATCAGATGAAGTGCTTGGCCAGTACATCAGTCTATTAGGTTCATAGGTGGTATCATCAAATAACTCAATACCAACTTCTTTGGCAATCATTCTGCTAACTGCTTGATACTCATCAGCTGTAACAACTCTAGACAGTGGAATGATCAGTCTTAACCTTGGCTTTTCCGGTGTATGTTTATGGGTGGAGTAAATGGTTGCTGCATACCCATAAAGCAGTTCCATATTTTCTGCTATAGATTCAGCATCATCTGCATAATCCATATCAAGGGTTAGCATAGAGCGGTTTATAACGCTGTGCTTTGTTCTTCTTCCATCTTTAAGCTGTCCGGCTACAAAACCACCCACATCTTTTACATTGTCTTGCTGGTACTTTTTCATCTTCAGGTACTCTTCCTGAGTTTCACTGGTGACGGTGGTTCGGGAGAGCCTCTCTGTAAACTCCTCCCAGGACACCGTCTGTTCTTTCCAAAATTTATCTTTACGGCTATTGCCTGTTGAGATTATAAATTTCATGGCGTCCTCCTTCTATTCTTGATTGATGAACCGCAACTAAAAACTTAAATGTATTAATCCTCTTCTATACAGTCAGGACAAACATCTGCCCATTCATCAATGATTTTCTTACTCTTCCACCCAATGTCTCCTCTAGCATCTACAGCATCTTGAAAGGTTTCAAATTCCTCATCTGTACCTGCTCCGCATATATCGCAAACTAATGTGTATTTTCCGTACTCCTTAGATATCATCTATATCTCCTCCATTTCTTTATCCTTTGTCCGGCTTTCTTCCTACTAGTCTTTTTGATAAAAATCACATGAAAACCCATCTGCATCTAAGGGTAGTCCTTTTGCCCACTTAGGATTTACGCTCATAATTTTACAAATTTCCTCTACGCTGGACTCCCCCACTGGTACTTCACAAATGACCTCATCATGTACATGGGCCACAATGTCAAACCCTGCTTTATCAAGCCTTAGCATAGCTTCTGCTAGTAGATCCCTTGATGCAGCTTGAACAATATTCTCAACAATCTTAGGTCCATAGGTCTCTATCCTCTCCCACTTTTTCGTAGTCCCGATCCCTTCATAGGTCAGTCCTTCTCTTCCGAATTTATTTAGCATTAGCTTTGGTTTTACATAAACCAGGTCTCTTCCAGATGGAAGGGTGATAAAAAGCATACCGCTTTTATAGGTGAAGAGGATTCCATGGGTTCTAGTCCTGGTTCTTTCCTTAACAGCTTTAATGGCCATCTTGTCTACTTCCCACCAAAAGTTAACAATGTGGGGATTGGCCCTTCGCCAGTTATCGATAAGGCCTTGTAGCTCATGTTCTTCTACTCCCATTTCTAAGGCCCCCATGGATTTTAATGCGCCAACTCCGCCGCCATAGCCACAGGCCAGTTCCGAAATTTTCCCTTTTTGCCTTAGTGGGCTACCCTTTGTAATTTCATCTATGGGAACATGAAACATCTGAGATGCTGAAGCTTCATAGATTTTCCCATGGGATTTAAAAACCTCAATCCGCCACTTTTCACCGGCAAGCCAAGATAATACTCTGGCTTCTATAGCTGAAAAGTCAGCTACGATAAACCTGTGGTTTTCTTTAGGGATAAAGGCGGTTCTTATCAGTTCTGATAGGACACCTGGTGTATTGCCAAATAACATCTCAAGGTCATCAAAGCGACCTTCTTTTACTAAATCCCTAGCGAGCTTTAAATCTTTTAGATGGTTTTGGGGTAGGTTTTGAACCTGGACTAGCCTTCCTGCAAATCGCCCAGTGCGGTTGGCCCCATAGAACTGAAATAGTCCATGGACTCTGCCATCTGAACAGACTGCCCTTTCAATGGCTTCATATTTTTTAACACTGGTCTTTGCCATAAGGAGCCTAAGCTTTAAGGCTTCCTCTACTTCACCTTCCGTTTCATTTACCAGTTCTTTTACGTTTTTCTTTGAAAGGCTTTCTACTTCTACTCCCCTCTCCGATAACCAATCCTTAAGCTGGGATACGGAGTTCGGATTTTCAAGACCCGTCAGTTCATAGGCTTTTTCTGTGGCTGCTACAGTAAACTGTCTGTCGCAGGATATGGCCTGCATAACAAATTCCATATCTGCTTTAAAACCTCTATCGTTGATGCGCTGGTCTAGTTCATAGAGAGCTTGCTCAGTTTCTGGTATTGGAAAGTCTTTTATTTTTTCTCTGATGGCTAGTTCCACCTCAACGTCTCTAATGTTGTACTCTTTAAATAACTGCCACTTATCTGGTGCATGAATAGGTAGGTTTCTACTTCTTCCGCCATTAGCTGCTGTAGGCTTACAGGGAATACAAAAGTATCTTATAAGGGGTTTTCCTTCAGCCATTTTCTGCACATCAAGTCTTAATACTCTAGCTACTCCCTCTAGGTGGAGAGGAAGTCCAAGCATTGCTGCCTGAACCTCACTGCATCTCCAAGAGGATGGATCAAGATACACACTCTTACTTAGTTTTCTACTGAGGTATCTCATAAGAGCCACTCTTTCAAAGTTGGCATTAAAGGCTGTCTTGATAATGTCTTTACTCAAAATAGCTTTTATAATTTCATCTGGCATTTCTTCTCCACTGGCTAAATCAATAAGCTTTACCGGACCTTCATCCATGCTGTAGGCAAAGAGAAGAATGTCAAAATTTGGACTATCGGTGTAGCGGTAAACACCACACTTACTTAGGTCAATGTCTGAGAATGACTCGATGTCGATGGATAAAGTTTTCATGGATTTACCGCCTCCTCTCTTTTAAAGTATTAGGCCAAGAAATCATCGTCTGCTTCGATTTCAAAGTCATCTTCTGCTCTACTCTTTCCACCCAAAGGTTCACCGTCTTTAAGCTTTTGCACATTGCCAAGTCCCGCTGCAATTCCTCTATTGCCATTAACATTAAAAGCATATAGATTAAGGCTGACCTTCCCGTAACACCCTGAGTAGACTTCGCTTCTATCGAGGATGGGTTGTACCTTTCCATCCACCACTTGAGGTGCATCTTTTGAATTGGCGTTAATAAAGTAGCAACCTTCATAGTTAGGATCATCAGGTCTATCGATATCTCCATCTCGAAGAGGGGTTTTAATATTAGCTGGAATCTTTCCTCCAAACTTTACTGCTCCTTCTTGCTTTGCAGCTTCTACAGCCTTCATAACAGCATTAACAGTTTTCTTATCTGTCTTAGGGATAATGATGGAAACGCTATACTTTGGATCACTTCCATTGATACTTTTTGGCTCCCAAACATTCACATAGCTTAATCTCCCTGGTACGACTACCTTCGTTTCTTTACTCATATTAAAATCCTCCTAAATTTGTATTTGATTTGCTCCTCTGAGCTTGTTTACATTTAAAACTGATACTTGCATTTAAAACTGACATTTGCATTTACTCTTCTACCTGAAACTCTGCATGGATTGGATCTATGGCCTCCCGCTTATCGGTCTCAGAGACAAGAGTTAATTTCCCTTTAGGCTTTTCCACTAAACTTCCAAGTAGTTCCTTAAACTTCTTTTTCCCCATAAGCTTTTCCATCTCTGTTATGGTGATAAGACTCTGTTTAAAGATATCTGTGTATCCAGCTTCTTTAGCAGCTTCAGCTACTGCGGTTTCATCGGTGTACTTCCTTCTGGTTCTACCTTCTACCAGCTTAAATCCATCCCACTGCTTACCTTCGTTAATGGCAAGGGCTGTAGCGTAGGTATAAATATCACTGGCCCATTTTGATAATTCCTCTGCAAGACCTATGATTTCTGCAATCTCTTCATCTGTTAAAAGTGCCGGGTCTTGGAATTCATACTTTAGAAGTTCTAAATTTTTAACTGCCCTAGCCCTACACTGATTCTTTGCCCTACAGAACCTACAGTGATCCCCTGCACAAAATTCCCCGCCGCCGGTACTTGCTAATAATGCTTTAGGTTTTAATTCTTCTTCAGCCCACTTTAGAAGCTCTTCTACTGGTATCTCCCAAGTGGAAAAGTTATCTACCCTAGGCTGGACGATAGCCATGGACACCCTTTCAATGTCATAGAGCATGTCGAATAGGGATAAAGCTCCTAGAGCATAAAGCATCATCTGGGGATTCTTTTCTGCTGATACGATAACGCCTCTCCCGTATTTCAAATCCACTACATGAAGAGTTCCATTACCTACTACAACTAGGTCACCTGTACCGAAGCCTTCTGGTACATAGTCGCTGAAGTCCAGTTTCTGCTCGATTAAGATTTGAAGGTCTTTACAATTCTCTTTAGATTTTTCTATCAGTTCTAGGCAGTACTCCACATAAAGATCAGTCATCTCATCCATTTCATCTGAGTGATATGGGCTAGTAGGCTTTTTAGACCGCATCTTCAGTGCCTTTTTAAGTTTATGTTCAGCTAGGTCATGAGCTGCTGTACCCTCTTCTGCATAGGTGCTTGTCTCATTTGGAAACTGCTGCTCTAGCTGAGCTGAAGGTGGGCAGTTCATCCATCTATGTGCTCCTGATGCAGAGTAGACGGAATGGGTGTTAGAGGATCCACTCATTTGATTTCACCTACTTCCTTAAGGGCAGCTCTATAATGCTTAGGGTCCAGAGATGATAGGTTGTTGGCTCCGTATTTTGTGATGATGGCTTTCACCGCCTCTCTATGCCCATCTCTACTTTTATCTGCCATGGCTGCTCTGACTTCTTCTAGGGTCGGTTCCTTTTCTTCTGGAGCCTTTTCTTCTGCTTCTGTAGGTGCTTCTACTTCAGGCTCTTTTGCTTTTGGCTTTGATTTTTTCTTTGTTTCCTTCACTGGAGCCTCATCATCTAGGTTAGGACCATTTGATTCCATGGCATGAACCAAGGTCTCAATACTGTCAGCAAGTGACTTAAGGTCATTTACCACTTCCAGTGCAAGCTTGATTTTACTCATCCTTTAGCCCTCCTTTCTTTTCTATAAAATCTTTTGTGACTTCTTTTAATATGGGAACGAGGTCCTTCATCTCCCAGGGTGTGTTTCTTTCGATGCCGTCTTGGAACATCTTCTCTCTGCCAAAATGTCCATAGACAGCAAACTGTCTGTAGATAGGTCTTTTAAGACCAAAGGATTTTATAATGGTGCCAGGTCTCATATCGATTAAGGCTTTTATGATTTCTGCCAAAACTTCATCCGGCATTTTACCTGTTCCAAAGGTGTCTACTTTAAAGGACACTGGCTTTGCCACTCCAATTGCGTAAGACACCTGCACTTCACATTCCTGAGCCAAACCTGCTGCCACGATGTTCTTTGCAATGTATCTGGCTAAATATGCTCCTGAGCGGTCAACCTTTGTTGGGTCTTTCCCTGAAAAAGATCCCCCTCCATGACGTCCTTTACTGCCATAGGTATCAACGATAATCTTTCTTCCAGTAAGACCTGAGTCTGCTGCAGGGCCACCTAAGACAAACCTTCCTGTAGGGTTGATTAGAATATCCGTATCCTTATTTAAAAGCTCATGAGGAATGACTTTTAAAATAATCTCTTCCATCACATCTTCTCTCAGCTTCTTGATGTCCACGCCTTCAGCATGTTGGGCAGATACAACGATGGCTTTAATGAATAAAGGATTATTCTTTTTCCCGTATCCTATGGATACCTGTGCTTTTCCATCGGGTTTAAGATAAGGAAGCTCTCCTGTTTTTCTAGCTTCAGAAAGCCTCATGCAAAGCCTATGGGCTAAAACTGCTGTAAGAGGCATTAACTCCTCTGTTTCATCTGTGGCGTAGCCAAACATCATTCCCTGATCTCCTGCACCGATTTCCTTTTTATCTAACCCTAAAGCGATATCCGGTGACTGGGTGTTAAGATTTATAAGCATTCTGTAAAAGTCACCATCTGTAGCAAGTTCGTCTGCCCTGTATCCGATGTCGTAAATAACATCTTTAATTATTTTTCTATAATCCACCCTGGCATCTGTGCTAACCTCACCAAAGACATGAATGAATCCATTAGCAGCTGTAACTTCTATAGCGGTTCTAGCATTTGGGTCTTCTCTTAGAAGTTCATCCATAATCCCGTCCGCGACTTGGTCACACATCTTATCAGGATGTCCCTCTGTAACCGACTCAGATGTAAAGATATATATTGGTTTTGTTTTCACTTTTTTGCTCCTTTCATTTTTGGTTTTTCTCTTTGCTCCTCTTCGGATTCTTTTTCAAGATCTACCAGCCGATTAGCTAGTCTTTTTGATACAATACTTATGGCAGTTAGTACACCTACCATTTCTTCTTGAAGTTCTTTCGTTGCATTCATTTTCTCTTCTCCTTTCTTTTGGGTCATATCTAGCTCACCTCCTCCACTGCATAACCCCCTTCACTTACTAGCCGATTATCAGGGGGGTCTGGTAACTAGAAATTTAGTATTTTTTTAAATTCCTTTTATAAGAAGCCTAAAAGTCTCTCTCCCTTTAGGTGTAATAAGGGTTTGAGTGCCAACCCATCCGGTTTTATCGTTTTTAGCTTCTTTAATTTCAAATAGGCCTGTGTTTTTATCTGCATAAGGTTTCAGCTTCCCTTTTTGGTCTCTGTAGATATACTTCTTTTCCTGTAGGAATTGAATGAAGCTCTTTTCCTGAACCTTAAGTTCCTTGGCAGTATCTCTAAAGTTTGTCAGTAGGTTTCGGTCCACCAGTTCATCAAAATACTCTGCCTTTGGCTGCATTGCAATATTGGCAACTAAGAGTCTGCTGTTCTCCACTTCCAGATGATTAATTTTGTGTTCAGCCATCTTTAGTGCCCTAGACATAATCATCTCAGGCGTGTTCCAGGCTTTTTCTATGGCTAAAAAATATTGCCTGGCTTGTTTGCCTTTTTCCGACCTTTGAATCATGCAGATTTCTTTTGCCATAGGAATCGTAAGTTGATGGTCCATAATATCCGTATAAGGATTCTTAGGATTATTGGTTGCTCTTTTTTGAGCCACCAATGTGAAGTCCTGATTTTCAATGAACCCGTACTCCGTCATCCTGGGAAACCAGTCCTTGTACTTGGTCTTCACTTCCAAAAACTCATGGAGTTCACGGCCTGATACCGTCGGTTCATCTTGGCTGTAATTTACTCTCATTAACTCGTTCATCTTTTCATCACCTCGATTTATATTTAAGGAGTGACCCCCTCACTTCTTAGCCAATGGGGAGGTCACTTTGGTAACCAACTTTTTAGAAAAACTTTCTAAGCTTGTCCAAAATTTTGTCTCTACGCTTCATCACAGTTACATGGGAAGTGCTATTTTTCTTAGCTACCTCCCGAACTGTCATATCTTCATAGAAAAGGTCATGAATCAGTTCCTTCTCCTGTCGATCTAGCTCTTTCATGGCTTCTTGTAAAATAAGGAGCATGGCCTTATCAACAACTAAATCTTCTACTGATAGCTCGTCCTTATAATCAGCACCAAGATCCATTAGGCGCTGAAGGGAATCCTCTTTATTAGGTACAAAAGTGACTTTTTCATTTTCCATGTCCACTTCAATGCGCCCAACTTTTACATCTTCTTCTAGGTATCTCTGGCGACGTTTCATTTTGTAGTACTCCTTATAAAGCTCATCACTCACAGGCACTGCAATTTTTCCAATCTTAATCTCTTTACTCATTACTTGTTCCTCCTTGGAATTTGGTTTGAAAGTTTATTACTGGCTGAAATGGCTTATCTGCACATGCAGCTTAAAAAAACCCTAAATAAACAAAAAAATAGCCGGACAACCGCTAAAATTAATTAGCGATTATCCGGCTATTTGGTAGTTCAGGTTCGACTCCGTTGCTCGGTATGAATTGCACTTGTTACATTGCTCTTACCTTTATTCGATTGTCTTGGAAAGTAACATCTATGATTCTTCTACACTTAGGGCATTTAATCATTAGTTCTCCATCTTTTGCGACTACTAAGTCCAGCAAACGTTTATTATTGCAATTTGGACACTTAATTTTCTTAGCTATAATCGTCACCTCCCTTTTCTTCGTCTTGTTAGCGTTCTTGCGAACACTAAGGGTAAAAAAATATAGTTTGTCCGCCTCCGTCTTGTTAGCGTTCTTGCGAACACTAAGGGTAAAAAAATATAGTTTGTCCGCCTCCGTCTTGTTAGCGTTCTTGCGAACATAACCTTTTAAAACATAACAGCACAAAGATAGATCATGCCGTTATGTTTTTAATAGCTCTATGCCTAATGTCTTAATACGTATTTCTGCCGCTTGTTTGGAAACATGGAAAGTGTCTGCAAGCCCGTCAATAATGAATTCATTAATAATACTTGGGCTAAACCCTAACCACATTGTATCATTAATTTTAGAGCCTACATTAAAGCTCGACTTAAATTCCATAGCCTTTCTTTTAAACATTTCTGCAGGCATAAGGATTGCAGCAGCTAAATTATCTGCTTGCCACTCCATCCACTCCTCCGGAGATTTTGGGTTATAAGTCTTTTCTTTAGGGCATCTACAAGCCTTTGCTAACGATTCATCGATTAACCCCATCATCGTGAATCGAAGTTTGTGGATATGCCAATGCACGATTTCATGAGTAATTGTAAACCGTTCACGGCCTCTATTGCTCACATCGCTTATGTCACTCTCTACCAGTAATGTTCCTCTTTTATATGGCCTTAAAACATATTGACCGCTTTCTTGATCATATAACTTAACTGCACCATCAGAGAAAATCATCATCCCCAACGTCTCACAGGCCTTATCAATATTGACATAATCAATCTCTAGGTCCATCTTTAGCTCTGCAATATCTTCAACCGGCACAGGCATTGGATCTTTTAATGCTTCTGGACAATACTTTCTTAGAAATTTTGTAGCCTCTTCATCCATTTCTCTCTTGCTAATAACAGGCACAAAATCGCTATTTAACCTCATAGGCAATCCCCCCTTTACTTGTTATAAGCTTCAATACTATTAATTGAAAAATCCTCCAACGATTGACCCTCAAACACTGCACTGCAGTTTAACTGAAACCACTGAGGAACAGACTCCTGAATTGATTCTCTGGCAAAGTAATCACCAATTTCAATATCACAATTTACAAGAATATCAAATTCAAAGTCATCATCTTCTTGGTTAAAGTTAAACACCCGCAGTATTTGAATATCATCTAGTGACGCTTCCAATACTTCATGAACCACATTAGCTCTCATAGTAAGATCATATTCATCATATTTATTGGTAATTTCTCCATTCAAAGCGTCAAATATCTCCTGATAAAAATCCCTTTGTAGTATCTCTTTAAAGAGCTCTGTCATATGATTTTCCCCCCTTACTCTTCATCATCCAGTGCTTTAATAAAGTCTTCCCATGCCTTTTTAGTTGCATCGGTACCGCTTGTTTCAGACTTTTTACGTGCTTTTCTTAGGGCAGTTCTTGCTAGGTCACTTTCCTTGATGTAGTCAGGTAAATCCATCGGTATTTCATCTCTGTCTTCAGAAGCTAAATCTACCATCATATCAATCTCACCATTGGATAAGCCTAGTACTTTTGCTAACTCATGAAGTATATTGAGGTTAGGTGGATTTCTCCTCCCCTTTTCAATATCACTCCAATAAGCGGGAGATAGATCTAGCAATTCTGCCATACCCCTTAGACTTATTTCTTTCTCTTTTCTTTTTTTTGCGATAAAATCTCCAAATTGATTAGGACTCACAAAATTCACCTCCATTCTATCTTGCTGCAACTAATATCATTATTAGCTGCTAGCTGCCTTTCTATTTCATATTAAAGAATATTGCTGGCGATCTTGTTGGTCTTTTATGAACCCTAGATTTTTAAGACGTATTTTTGCTGCTGTAACAGATACCTCAAAAAAGTCAGCCATTTCATAAGCCATTACTTCAGCCCATAGGTCCGTTTCAAAGTCCGTACCTAATCGATAGAAGTTTTTATCTATCTTTGCTGATTTAAATTTCTCTTTAACTAAACTACTAAAAGCTTTTCTTGGCATGAGTAAAACAGAAGCCATATAATCAGCTTGCCATTCCATCCACTCATCATCAGTTACCAATTCCTTTTTCCCTTTAGACTCAATGTCAGAAGTTCGACATTTAATGACAGGGAGTTTCTTCTCTTCCATTTCTAATGCTTCAAATAGAGAAATCTGATTTTTATTTTCCAAGTACATCTGCCTATGCAATAACCAATGAGCTGCTTCATGGGCTAAAGTAAATCTCCCACGCCTTAATTGGTCGCTCTCTAATAAAGAATTATCTATAAGCACTGTTCCTTCATTTACGGTCATTCTCACTGCTTTCTCGTTTTCAGCATCATATACTGGAATGCGACAATCATTAAAAACTGTCATTCCCAGTATAGATCCATCATGAGTTAGATCCTGATAGTCCATCTCTAATTCAGCATAGTTTTCGATAAATAACTCCACGTCTAAAACGCCTGGACTATTTACAAGTTTTGGTTTGTAAGAGTAAATAACTTGTTCTGCTATATCTTCAATCTCTCTTCTTGAGAGAATAGGCACTCCATTTTTCTTGGTTCTAAAATCCAACGAGATCAACTGACCACCCCTTTCAAGATTGCGTGTATGCTTATTTGCTAACATTGTATCACGAAATATCCTCTGTGTCAATTATTTCACAGAAGATTTTTCCATAACTTCTTGGTGTAATAGGGAAAGCTGGATTTTATCATTGTTTCCCTAAACAACACTTCTTATATTTTTTACCGCTGCCACAAGGACATGGGTCGTTTCTTCCAATTTTCTGTTCCGTCTTCATGTCGATTACATTAGATCCACCAAACTCAAATGGCTCATCAGGAAGTGGCCTTAAATGAGGCTTTTCAAATTTCTCAAAGATTTCATTCGGTGTATGACCATTGTTCTCCCAGAGTCTTACATTATTAGAAAGGTCCATCACTAGCTGCATGACTTTGTTGACTTGATTTTCGTCTTTGAAATTTACCTCAAAGGTATTGAACAGGTCAAATATCTGCTGGATATTGGGACCTTCTATACATTCCCATCTTATATTTTGGCATAGCATCTCTGCTTTTTCAAAATTTCCGCCGAAGAAATTATTCTCAGCGTATTTCAATAAATCATCATACTGCTTTGGCTTTTCATAGTAAATCATGTTTGAGTACTTAAGTAGTTCTTCCTTGTCCGGAATATAATATGGCTTATCTGCTTTCTTCTTCCGCATTGACTTGAACTCTTTGTCTTCTATAATGGTCTCATGAACAAAATGATCTTTGTAAGCGTAGACATACTGCTTACTCATATCTTCATAGAAATACACCTCAACATCATCGATGCCAACCTGGTCCTCATTCTGGCTATTATAAATTTCTACAACTAGCTCAGCAGGAACCTGACCATATAAATTTGTAAGTGCTAAAATATACTGCTTTATTAAATCCATTACATGAGCTCCGTTCTTTGACTAAATTCTTTGCATAACCCTTCATAGTCCCTTTGAATCCAAAAGGCAAAATGATGAATAGGTATCTTTGCTTTCTCAAAAGCTTCGAAGTGCTTCTTCGCCTTTTCCTTTTCATTTAAAACCATGTAATATACAGCTAATCTAATATTCCCTTCTACGACTCTTGGATATTTTTTTAGCTTTGCAAGACTTTCAGCTGCCTTCTGAACATGCTCTTCCATCTTCTTTTTAGGAACTGGCTTGATAGTATTCTCAGAATAATTGTCTGGTGCAAAGCACTCATCTGCAATATCCAGGTCCGTAAATATGGCTTCTATCAGCATACCGTTTTTTTGATAAATGTCTTTAATATCACTCATAGAACTATATATAGCATCAAATTTATAAGGCTTTATCCATTCCTTCTGAATACTAACTTTTTCAAGCTCCATTCTACATCTTTGGTTGACCTCATAGTCTTTTAACTCTTTAATATAACCCTCAATATCCCTAAGCGCATCTTTTGTCATATATTGATTAACTCGATTATGAATTACAGCATACTTATGACAAAGCGGAAATTGTATTTCTCGTAAAGGAATATTAATTTCTTTCAAAGCAAAATATTTTTCCGGCATTTTCAATGTAAAGTATTTGTCTATATTAGCATTTACGCGATCCATCACAAGATCAAAGTTCATCTTATTGCTAAACATCATTCTTAGAATGCTTACATCGAAAATTATCTGCCTTTCCTTTGATAGCAAGGGATGAATTTTCTTATATCCATCTACAATCACTTTTGAAATTTCGTTGTTGTTTTTATTCTGCCTAGAAATTTCCAGACGAAGGTTAAACTCTTCTTTCATATCATTTAATGTTTTGTCCTGAATTAATGTTTCATACTCTTGGAAATACTGTATCGCCTTTTGTTTATCACCTTTTTGAAGGCTTGTATGAATAAGATTTTGAAACGAACTGTGTATTATCTCACGATTCTTTTGGTTTTTTGCTATTTCATAGCTCTGTCGGTAAAATGAAATGGCATCAGTAAGGTTTCCCTCCATGAATCGTAGTCTTCCATAGTTATTATATATCATGGCTTGTAATAGAGGCTCTTTTGTTTCAGAAGTAACATTTAATGATTTTTGCCAGTATTCACTAGCCGTTTCAAGATTCATTGCATTTTCTTCTATCATCGCTTTTAGCATCAAATAATTAGGTTCAGATTCATCTTTAATATAACTCAAATAATGTTTTGCCTTGTTCATATCACCTAATGTATAAAGTAAGAAAGCTTTTTTCCTTGATAAATCGGCTATTTCTTCTTCAAATAGTTTTTTATCATCTATAAACTGATATACCTCGTAGGCACCTGCAAATCGTTCAAGGGCTCTTAAATGTTCTGCTTTTAACTTTTGAAACTCATAATTCTCTGTATAATCAATTAAATAAAATGGCTTTTTCTCAAATAGCCTTTCATCATTTAAGCTATACCCTATAACAAGCAAATTTCGTAAATCTTCTAGTTTTCTTTTAGAAAATAAGATCGGCTTCTTAGATGCTAAGTAGGCTGTTGCCGAGTATATTCCAAGTAATACAATAAGCGCTATAGTTGCCGGTAGGCTTGTGAACTCTAAAAGAATTGCATTGAATATTAAAAATACCAAAATTACAAATGTGATAAAGCGTATAAAATATCTAGGGTGTCTGAGTTGTTTCATTTTATTACATAACCAGACCGCAGCTGCCACTATAAATAAATTGGGCGCAATGATCTCTGGAAAATGTTCAAATACAAAATTAAATATGTCTAATAATTCCAATCATATCACCTACCTTCAACTCAACCTACTCATCTTCTCCCCTATGCTCCACGGCCATTTCATCAACCCAGTCCTCTTCTACATACACCATCCCGTTTCGACCTTCCACTTTCCGGTTAGGACCCGCCTTATACAATTTACAACTTAAAGGTCCATAACAGAAAGTCTCAAACCTATACTTCTTCCGTCCTCTGGGATTCCAGTTATCTACAATGATCTCAACCGGCATCCTTGCTCCCCACATACAGCTACTACACTTAGTGTCATAAGTCCTAGCTGCCAGTCTACGGTGTCCTCTTTCCCTGTAAACCTCCAGCTCTGGCGGCACCAGTTCCCAGGGTGATGAATTGCTACCTTGTTCTTCTTTAGAGATTACTTTCAGCTTTGAGACCTTGTAGTATTCAACTGGCTCCATATCAGGATCCGGTACTGATACACACTCTCCTGAAATAACATCGTTCACTTTGAATTGATGTTTAGCATGGGCCGCTTTACCGATGCCTATGGAGAAGGTGGTACTAGTGCTGTCTAGTTCTCCCTCCAAGGTAATTGCATAGCCTAGGTATGTATGGGAGGCTTCATCAAAGGATCTAGTTAGACGGATCCTGGGCTGAATTGATATGATGGTACCTTTGAAAGTTGATTTTTCCATAATGGTTACAAGCCTCCTTTCATTTTTTAATCTATGCCCAACCTTTCTTTTATTTGCTCCCATTCTTCAGTATATTTATTATTTATTTCGAAGAATATTTTAGATGATTGTTTAATCCCTGAATATGCTTTAGCTGCTTCATAAGAAACAAAACAATCTAATAATTTTGCAGATAATTTCACATCATTATTCTCTTTATGGAACAAAAATAAATCATATAAGCATTGATAGATTTGCTCATTTTTACTCCTCAAGAATTCCAACTTCAACCATTTAGTTAGCAAAGTTGTGGCAAATAGGGTCTGAGATACAATAGCCAAAAACTCTAGATTAACCGTTCTTAATAATAAGGCCCCAACCCATAATAGTGAATACAATAGTATCTTTTTTCTCTGCTGTGAACACATTCTTATTGTAACTTCTTTTGCAAATAAAGAATTTTCAAAAATATGAGCTCCTAGTTTCAAAACTGAGGGCTCTAAATTGTTGTTGTAGTATTTATTAGTCATCTCATTATCTAAGGGCACATCAAGCGACTTAGAAATAAGATGTACTCTCCTCTTACCTTCTACTGAAGGTATTAAGTAAATACTAAGGTAATTATCAGCAATAAAATACAAAACAGTGTTAATAATGAAAATGTATGTTAAAACTGTTCTAACCTCTGGGTACCCTTTCAAAAAAAATATTAATATTGAAAACAAAGCATTTAGCCAGAAGAGTGCACTACTAAGCCTATCAAGAAAGTTTAGTTGTTCATAATACTTATCTAAAGAATCAATTCGTTCTCTACTCATAATATCACCATTACATTTCTGGAAAGAGTTTTTTTATTTCACTTAAAGCTGTGTATGGCATGTCATTTGACTCACATTCTTTACATTTTTTGATAATGTCTTTTGAAGAATTTAGATTGCTCTTAAATGCTTCTGAGTCATCCCAATTGTATGAAAGGGACTCAACAATGTCATATACATACTCTCTTACTGAATTTTTTGGAAAATATGTGTATCTATCTACGATCCATTCTTCTAAAGCATAGGACGAATAATAGCCCCTTAATTTTCCTCGGTTCCAGTACTTTATTAGACGAATTACAGGTTTTAATTTTGAGCCGTTTTTTGTATTTGCATCAGTAAGCTTTTTATTAAATCCTGTTGGGTCAGTACTCATCCACTCAGTAAGCAGATTTGATTTAGACGGGATAGATAAGCTCCCATAATAGTCTTGTTTTGCTGGCACTAATTCAAATTTAATATGATTTAGTTCTAACACCATTGTAGGACTATCTCTATATATCTCAGAAGTTGAATAATACTTCTCCATGAAATTTCTAAGATATCCTAATAAAGTATCTGGCTTGTAATTATTTGGATTCTTAAAGACTACCATATAATCTATATCTGATCCTGAATCTGCTTTTCTAGGCAAGATTGTTCCTCTTGTACTCGATCCGAATTGAAAATGCTCATGTAATTCCCCATTATTAAAGTATAGATCTAATCTTCTTGAGAGTGTATCAATTGATGTTCCTATACTTGTCTTTTCATTCGAAGATAATACTAGCGCACTTGCTAAATTCGTTAAATATGAATTGATTGACATTATTTTTCCTCCCTTTTTAAATTTCACCTTCACAAAATGGCATAGACCTTTACCCTGGGCACTTGCTTTACTGCTTCCCCTGAATCTTCCAAAACTCACCTAAAACAAAATAGACAAATTTATCCACTAATGCCCGCTATATTAATCTTATAACCCCAATTCCAAATAATACAAAACTTGCTATTACACCTAACATAACCACTACATTCATCCACAAAGGAGCGTCTATCAATTTACTTTCATCTACATCAGTTTCTTGATCCATAAACTCTAGTATCTCATCATCGCTAGCTCCGTCTGCTTCCATCTTATAAACAGTTTCTCTGTACTCTCTTAACTCTGGGCTAACCCGAAGATAACTAATATATGCACTTAAGCCAAAAGTAATAACCCCCAGTAGGACCGTTAGTCCAAGTAGAGCCATCTGCCCATTTATAAAATGTAAAACTGCTGCTATTAAATATAATATTGAACCTATTTTTGCTAACATATTTTTTTACACCTACTTTTAAAGTCTGTTTATGTCCCATTCTTTGATGTCTATTACTCAAATAAATACTGCACCCTCAATAAGTAATTGTCTAACACTGTTCATTCCTAAATTTCCCCTGAATATTCCGACAACTCCACCTAAAAACAAAACGGACACAGTTCTCTATTTATCTATGCCCGTTCTAGGGTGTCTACTTGTAATGTGAATAGGTGAGTTGGTTCTCTAGTGACTTGAGTGATTACTGAAGAAACAAATTTCTTAATTACTTTATGTGAATTTTGCTTATTTAGGGTAATTTGTACTAAATATTTTCAAGTACTTTTCAGCTAACCTATAATTTTTAACCTTGTTAGACCTTATTCTTAATTATTGTATTAAACCTCATCATTACATCAAGCATAATATTTCTATTTATAAAATAGTTTATAATTATTAAAATTACTGCATTTAATGTGACTAAAAGTATCCCTGCAATAAAAAACTCTACATATGAATGTATTTGTGGCAAATATTTTATTTCTAACAAGATTACGGGTATAATAACAACTAAGTTAGGGACCAGTAATTTTAAGAAATGAGGCATTGCACCTACAAAATACTTGCTATGAATATAAATTATCTCAAGAAATGCCAGTAAAATAGCCGTTACTAAAACTGATAATAGTATACCATAAAATCCCATTTTCATATTGCCTATTATCATTATAATAATCAAAAAAACACTTGATAAAGATTGGATTTTTCTCCCTATTTTAAATTTTCCTGCCATATTAATAATATTTCCACTGGGTATATGGATAATTTCAAAAAAAGTTATACCTATAAGTAGTAAAGCAATTATCCAATTATAATAGTTTGCATCTGTTATACCAGCAGTATATAAATTAATAAAAGGCATTATAAGTACAGCAGTAGTTGACAGCAACGTAAACATTACATAATTTACAATAAATTCATATTGTAAAAAAATTTTCAATACATATTCAGGCTCTTTTTCAGCAATTAATTTACCAAACCCCATTCTTGGAGCATTTATAAACGCATAAATGACACTTTTAAGCAACCTAAAAACATTGTTATAAACTACATATACGCTCGCGTAAATAGTTCCAACTGTACCTGAGATAAATAAAATAGGTATTGTCGAATAAATCATACTGGTTATTTTCTGAATGAAAATATCTTTAGTACCACTAATTGAATCAAAATCTGGTTCTTCTTTAAAATTTATATACTCATATCTTTTCTTGGATATATTTGCAATTAACAAACTGTTAATTATTGCTCCTAACATTGTAGATAATCTTACTAATAACATGTGTCCATTAACAAAAATCGTAACTAAAATTAATACCTGGCTTATTATTAATGTTGCAATTTGTATGCTATTTAAAATATACTCTTTATTTTCAGACTGTAACAGTATTCTGTATTTTGTAGCATAAGATAAATTGAATGCTGTAGAAATTATTGTCATAAAAAATACTAAAAATGAAATTATTGGAGACAAGTCACTATTTATTATTAATGCATATACAATCGAGACACTTGTTCCTATAAGAAAAAATGATACCCCTATTTTATTAAATATTTTTCGAGTAGCTGATAAAATTTTGTTTATAGCTTGCTGATTATTTGACGCGATAGGTTTAAATAATGCAACATTAGTTGCAATTGTAAATCCACCTTCAATAATTAGTAACATGCTGATAAATTGACTAGCAGTAGAATTTAGACCGTTAAAATCAGAACCATATTTTATAATAACCATTTTTGTTATAACTAGGGCGAATATTCCGTTTAAAAGAGTTAAAATAATTGCGCTAATTGCGGTCAATATGCTTTGTTTGCTTTTATTCATTGCTTTGTTTTTCTCCCAACATTTCATTTATAATATTTATAAATTTACCTTGTACTGCTTCTCCCGAATATTCGCCTAAAGCCCTATTAACATTTTCAAATGTTAATTTTTGCTTGTGATTATCTTTGCAAAATTGGTCTAGTTTTTTCTTGTAATCTATTTCATCCATTTCCCATTCGTTTACAACAAATATCTTCGGATATCGTTTTAAATACTTAAGTGCCGGATCATTTGGTATTTTCGAAAAATGTATAATTGGTTTTCCAGTGCTCATATACTCAAATACTTTACCTGGTACTTGATGTTCCACGGTGTTCCCAATATTAACCAAAATATCTGCGCATAATAAATTATACAATGCTGTATCTCTATTTTGAAAAGGGATTATGGATGGCAAATACTCATTTGGAGACCATTCCTTCATCTCATTAATTGAAAAGTTTGTCATCATCACTAAATGTATTTCGTTATCTAACTTAGAAAATACATCTAATACTTTTTTAGGATTTCTTATATCCCCATATAATCGACCTGTGAAAAGACAATTTATTTTGTTTTCTAACATATAATTTTTACTTACTTTTGTAGAATTAAATTCTACTGGCTCGAGATTTGCAAAAGGCAATAAACTGAACTTCGAAGTAATCTCAATATAATTCTTTTTCTTATAGTACTCATATAGTTCTGGTGTTAATAAAACAGCATCGCATTTTGATAATATTCTTTTTTCATCAATATACATTTTCTTTCGGCGTCTTCTACTTACTTTAATTTCGTCATTGAATGTAAACGGGTCAAATTGAAAGACTATCCATTTCAAATTATCTCCTTTAATATATTTAAACTGTTCAGCGATATAATGACTTTGAAATGGTTGTGATGCAGAGATTATAATATCATATTTGTTTTTTTTATCTAGTTCTACTATTTTATCCAGTACTCTTCTTTTTTCCCACCCAGCAGTGCCTTGTTCTTTTGCAAGCATAACATATCGAATATAGTATGCTGTTTTTAAAATAGTTGTAAATAATTTAGTTATCTTCCTTAATGGATACGAGGAATTAATTTTATTTAATTCATTTGAATAAATGGTATTCATTATCCTATAATCATCTACTCTATAGACACTAACATTATTTTTTATTTCACACTCAGGGACGTCAACTCTTTTTCTATCAGTAATAACATCAATTATATATGTTTCTGATAGTTTTTTTATTAACGGATTCATGCAATTTGAAACTGATGATGGATTTGGAGAATAATTGCCTAAAATTATAAGTGCTTTTTTCATGATTTCCTCCACACCATCTTATTTACTATCCCTGTATAACTTTGAATTAATTTAACCACCTTAGTACTTACATTCTCGTCCACATAGTTTGGTACGTCTTCACCCAAGTCTCCTTGAGCATTCATCTCTACTGCCATATCAACAGCTTGAAGGACTTGTTCAGTAGTAATGCTTCCAATAACCATATTTCCCTTATCCAATGCTTCTGGTCTTTCTGTACTAGTTCTCACAGACACCGCTGGAAACTTAAAATATGAAGCTTCTTCTGCAATGGTCCCACTGTCAGACACTACACAAAATGCATTTTGTTGAAGATGGTTATAGTCAGCAAATCCAAAAGGCTGCAGGCTTATAACATTTGTATGAAATTTAAATCCTCTTTGTTCTATAAATTTCTTACTTCTTGGATGAGTGCTATATATAACAGGTAGATTATAATTTTCAGCCATAGCATTCACAGCATTCATTAAAGCCATAAAATTTTCTTCATTATCTATGTTTTCTTCTCGGTGAGCCGATAACAAAATATATTTTCCTTTTTCTAATTCTAGGGTTTCAAGAACTTTGCTGTTATCAATTTTCTCCTTATTAACTTTTAAAACTTCAGCCATTGGCGATCCCACTACGTAAGTACGCTCCTTTGGAACGCCTTCCCAATTTAAATAGTTCCTAGCATGTTCTGTGTAACATAAATTAACATCACTTGTATGATCAACGATTCTTCTATTAATCTCCTCAGGAAGGTTTTCATCAAAGCATCTATTTCCTGCTTCCATGTGGAAAATCGGAATCTTAAGTCTCTTAGCAGAAATTACACTTAGACAAGAATTGGTATCTCCAAGTACAAGTATTGCATCCGGTTGTTCTTGAACCATGATTTCGTATGATTTAGCCAATACATTTCCCATGGTTTGACCTAAATTGTCTCCAACTACATTGAGATAAAAATTTGGTTCTCTTATCCCTAAATTTTCGAAAAATACTTGATTTAATGTGTAATCATAGTTTTGACCTGTATGAACAAGTATATGGTCAAAATATTTATCACTCTTTTTTATAACTTCAGAAAGTTTTATAATCTCAGGGCGAGTACCCACTATTGTCATTAATTTTAACTTCTTCATTACACTTGCCCCCTATTTAAAATAATGTGGATAGAACTCACTATGATTATCAATCCATTCTTTCATCCCAACTACCATCGTTTCATAGCTAGGTACTTGAAATGAAAAGTCCGTTCTATTATTAATTAAAGACTTATCAAGCGAAAGATTGTCACTTGGTACAATCTTGATTTCATTATTTTTCATGTATTTATTAAATAGCTTAAGTAATTCATATTTGCTAATGGTCTCATTATTTACTAAGTTATAAAGACCAGTTAGGTTTTCTCTTAATGCTTGCTCCATAGCCTTTGCTAGGGTTAATGTCGTTACACCTGTCCATATAGCTTTAGTAAAACCATTGATTTGACCTTCTTGTTTCATAAACCAATTGAAAAGTCCTATTCCTCTTTCACTCATATCAGGACCAATAATTGAATTCCTAAAGGTGAGGTCTTTATTATTTTCTAATTCTCCTAATGCTTTTGATCTATCATAAAAAGTTTCACCGTCTCTGAAAGACGTCTCTGAATAGCCACCCGTTTTTCCTGAAAACACACAGTCAGTACTCATATGGATAATTTTTGTCTTCATATCTTTAGTTGTATCGCTTAAAAAGTGTGGTAAATAGCTATTTAATAACACTGCATTTGACTTATTGTCTTCTGCATCTTGATTTAAAATTCCGATAGCATTAATTACTGCATCGTACTGACCTTCAATAATAATCTTCTTAAGATTTGGGAAGTCTGTAATATCTCCATTTATGTTGTTACAATATTCCACTTTACTACGACTAAAAGCAGTAACATCATGTCCTGCTTCTTTAAAATACATTGAAATTGTATGGCCCGCCATACCTGTTCCACCTAGAACTAAGACCTTCATTATCTCGCCTCCCAGTTCATTAACTCTTCTTTTATATAATCAAGATTCAATAACTTCTCTTTTATTTGCTCTACATTGAGTCTTTCTGTGTTATGAGAGTTATAGTCTTCTACTTCTTGAAGTTCTTGGTTTCCTTCTACAAAATATTTATCGTAGTTAAGATCTCTCTTATCAGCAGGAACTCTATAAAAACCACCCATATCCTGCGCTCCTACATGTTCTTCTTTTGTAAGAAGAGTTTCGTACAGTTTTTCTCCGTGACGAGTCCCGATAATCTTAATTTCATTTTCAGCATTAAAAAGTTCTTTTACTGCTTGGGCCAAATCACCAATTGTAGATGCCGGTGCTTTTTGAACCATAATATCGCCCGCTTCAGCATTTTGAAATGCGAATACTACAAGCTCTACAGCTTCCTCTAAGCTCATTAAGAACCTTGTCATGTTAGGATCTGTAATTGTTAATGGTTGTCCATTTTTTATTTGCTCGATAAATAAAGGAATTACCGACCCTCTGGATGCCATTACATTTCCATATCTCGTTCCACATATAAGTGTTCTTTCTGGATTTACAGTTCTAGCTTTTGCTACAAATACTTTCTCCATCATAGCTTTCGAAATTCCCATTGCGTTGATAGGATAAGCTGCTTTATCTGTAGACAGACAAATTACTTTTTTTATTCCCATTTCAATTGCACCAGTAAGAACATTATCTGTTCCTACTACATTAGTTTTTACCGCTTCCAGTGGAAAGAACTCACATGATGGAACTTGCTTTAATGCTGCAGCATGGAATACATAGTCAACATCATGCATAGCGTTTTTTACACTTGCTAAATCTCTAACATCCCCAATATAAAATTTCAACTTATCATCTTTGTACAGTTTTCTCATATCATCCTGTTTCTTTTCATCACGAGAAAAGATACGTATTTCTTTAACATCTGTATGTAGGAATCTTTGCATTACCGCGTTTCCAAAAGATCCTGTTCCACCAGTAATTAGTAAAGTTTTATTTTTAAACATATTCTGCATCTCCTTAGTTTGATATTTTAATTTGACATTCTTTTTCATATGAATAGTCCAAACTGTTTATTTCTATACCTTGATATGCTATTACGATCGCCCAAAAAACCCAGAGCCATTCACTATTAAGATTTGAACTAGAGCTAGTACTGCCAATTATAAATCCTGTCATTGAAAAAATCATCCCTAAAGAAACTGAATAGTCTATCCTATTTCTTGACAATTTATATTTTTTAATTAAATGTATAAGCAGCTTACAAAAGAAAATAATATACATTATAAAAACAATTATTCCATATCCAACTAGTATCTCCATCCACCAATTATGCATGTTTACTATTCCTTGAGTATCATATATACTTCTGTTAAGCATCCAGTATTCAATATT
>CAZLXW010000012.1:0-76538 GCA_964563505.1 uncultured Eubacteriales bacterium | reverse complement strand
ACCCAAAACGGACAATCGCCCTGACCTCGAAAGCCTAAACTCCATACGACCTTCATGTCTTTTTGCAGCAAAATAGCCTCTTTCCAAAGTTGGCGAAAAAGGTCCGGATGTTCATCAAAAGAAGGATTTAAGTCAGGAAAGGCCCTAGAAAACATTTCACCTCCAAGGGGTTCTGCATGATGCTGAGAAATCCATAAGCCCATATCCGAGGCAAGTTGTCGATACTGTGCTGAACTTTTATCCGTTCCGGGAATTGTTATATTGCCTCCGCATCGAAGCAATGCCTCAAAAACCATCTCCCACGGATAATCTTCATCACCATTCACCTTCCATGGTTTAATTAGCACTTCATCATTAATAAACCATCCTCGAAAATCTACTTTGTAGTCCAGATTTTGATATGGTTGAATGGGAATTAAAACCGATTCCGTTTTATGAAATTTTTGGTCATTCCAAAACCAAAAAGGTGTAATCTTTAGAAAGTGTTCACTGATAAATAGAAGGGCATATGTGAATCCTAATGCATCACTTGCTTTGATTTGCATTTCCATCTGCTCCGAAAATACTATAACATAGCCTTCTTCGCTAATGGTATCATCAAGAATAAGACGAATGGTTGATGAAGCTCCATCCGTCTTATGAAGAACAAATTGTATGTCTCGATACATTCGTTTTATACTACGCAAAATAACTTTATCGTCAAGATTGGTTATGATACGCGTGTTACTGGTTAAAATAAAGGCTTGTTTTTTCATAATCTAATCCTTTTTTATCTACTCAACAAAAGTTCTTAAACGAGCTTCTTGTTCTATTCTAATAAAAAAAGATGCAAAAAAACAGTCAAAAAAGTGTGTATCTTGTTGATTTTAATATGTTTTTACATGAATTTATCTAGTCAATCCCTTTTCCCGAATCATTGACATCTAAAATTTCCGATGGATAGGGTTCAAAAATGGTTTGTTGTTTAAGGTATTTCTCATCAAAGCGAATGACCCATGCATGAATAATTGCAATCGGAACACTAAAGGGTACTTTTTTCAAATGATATTTTTCTAGTGTATCTAGAAAATAGGCCTTTTCACTAGCTGATAAGTCTTTTTTAAAATATCCAAATAAATGCATCAGCATGTTAATATTGGTACCGCGTCGTAAAGGTTTTTCTAAGCTTCGTCTTAATAATTCTCCATAAGAGTGAATAACATCATTTACTTTTTTGTTTTCATGATTTGCAACAATTTTTCCTAATTCTCTTTGACGCATTTGATGATATGCCATGAGTAGGTATTTGTTCTTGCTATGAAAATCAATGAGCGCCTTCATTGTATTCTTTTCAATAACCTCATCAAAATCCATCAACGTATATATTTGTGTTAAAAAATGTTCGCGAATATTGTAATTCATCAAACGGCCTTCATCTTCAATGGGGTAACCATCGTAATTTTCCAAAATAACACGGCCAAAAAAACCTCTTGTTTTATCCCCAGTTGAAGGTGTTTTACCAACGGTTTTATATGTTTTAACATCTTTGATACCACATGATGGCGAACGACTTTTAAGAATAAATCCATGAATATTACGATCTTTTAACTCACTGACATACTTCTTGGCATACTGTTCCATTTTTTCGGTTACATCTACTCCGGTCTGGGACGATACCAAACGTTCAGTATCTTTAGCTTTAATTATACGTATTGCTTCTCTTGGTATAGGTAATCCGATTTCCACTTCCGGACAAGCCATGATAAAGTCAACATACTTTTCTAATTTTTTTATAAATATACTGCTGATTTGACTTCCATCATAACGACAATAACCATGTTCAATACATTTACTTAAAAACACTTGCGGTTTTTTTTTCAACTTGCATTCTCCTTTAACTGATCCTTAAGCTTGGTTAAGACCATCTCTGTTGCTGCAATCGTTGCATTATTTCTTGCTAGGAAAAGCTCTCCACGGCCAATCCAATCCTGACCTTGATATTCAAACAAAGTATGAATTGTTGTTTCTAATATATGAATATCTTCTTTGATGTCGCCTGTTAGCCCTGCCATTGTAAATCGATATGTTTTATCGAATTGATCGTTATAAATGTCTTCATAAATGTCAAAATGATTCATTTGAAACCTCCTGAATGATTAGATTTTTTTTTGGAACCATGGTATAAATGCATTGGTTCGTTTTTTATATGCTTCAAAATCTTCTCGTCCCTCATACTTCTTCTCTAATAATCTTACACCCGATACAAACACTAAGAAAAATGTCATTAATACCGGTCCGACGATAATCCATAATCCGCTTAGGCCGGATAATGCGATTAAAAAAATACCAAACCACATTGCTGAATCTCCAAAATAATTTGGGTGTCGTGTTAATGCCCACAAACCGCTCGTCATTAGGCGGCCTTTATTGTTCGGATCTTTTTTAAATTGTTTAAGTTGGTAATCGCCATAAGCTTCAAAAAAGAAGCCAATGCCCCAAAGGACAATTCCAATTACATTATATACGTAAAGCTCCTGCTGTGCTGTCGTATTTCCATATATTACAGGTAAAGTAACAATATATTGAATCACACACTGCAATAAATAGACATTTAGAAATGATTTAATGAGTACATATTTGTTTCCCCATCGCTTGCGCATATTGACATAGCGATAGTCTTCCGGCTTGCCTAAATTACGTTTGGCAAGATGGTATGTTAGCCGACTTCCCCATATACTGACTGCAAGCGTTAATAGAATTCCTTTTAATCCACTCTCCGGATTACGGAAAAATGTATACAATGCTGAAACAACAAAGCCGGCTCCCCATGCTATATCTACAATGGAATTATCTTTAAGAATTTGCCCTATAATAAACACTACAACAAAAAACATGAATAGTATAGCAAATGTTTCTAAATACATTACGCTTCCTCCTCTGTTAATCGATACGATAATGCGACAACGCCTTCACCTGCACTTACCGCAATAACTGATGATGTGTCCGAAATATATACCGGTGATTTTCCAATGATTCTCTCCATTTGAAGCGCAAGTTGCCCTGCTTCTTTTTCATTGTTAACATGAACTATACTATACTCAGCAATATCATGGCTTTTCATGATTTGACGAATATGTTTTTCCAACTTTTTATTACTCCCTTTATCCGAGAAGGCAATACTGTCAATAACGCCTTGTCCTTCTTCATCAAGAGTAATAATCGGCATCATACCAATAAGCTTTGCAATCTTTCCAGCGCGGAGGCTTAATCGTCCTGATTTTATCATATTATCCAAGGTGCGTACTTGAACTAATATTTTGCATCGAGAGGTATCCGCTTGGATTTTATTCACAATATCATCATGATTTAATCCCATAGAAATATATTCAGCGCATCTTTTAACCAGTAATCCTTGAGCTCCGGAATTTTGTTTTGTATTTACGATGCTGATTTTAAAATTAGGTTTGTCAAACTTTTCTGCAACTTTTACAAAATTATTATATGTCCCACTCAAAGCTTTTGAGACTGTTAATACGATAACCGAATCGTAATAGGTTGATAAATAATCCAAAATGTTTTCAATCTGTTTCGGGCCAGGCTGGGATGACGTTGGCAACACTTTATCCTCTTTTGAGATATCAAGGAGTGTCGTCGGACGAATCGTCAATTTATCCTTATATGAGATATTATTATATAAAATATCTAAATGCACAATATGAATTTGCTCATCATCAATAATTTCTTGGGGGAGATCTGCGATGCTATCGGTTACAAGGGCAATTTGGCTCTTCCTATGATGAACGACTTCCTCTTGTTTAAACATATCGTCAATTTTTTGGAAAACCATGATTCCTTGCTGATAGAGATATTCAAATACTTTCGCCGGTTCATTTGTATGAATATGAATTCGAGATTTTCGCAAATTACCTGCAACAACTACCGAATCTCCAAAGGTTTTTAACGTTTCTTTAAGGGCATGCTGTTCAATATCGGTGCCTTCAATAAGACATTCCGTACAATATCTGTATTCATCTTGGCCTGTGTGATTCATCTCTGTTGGTGTAAAGAGTGTGTCATTTATTGTATCAATAATTATTGATTGATCTAAACTCGATCCATTTTTCAAAAAATATAAAGCACCCTCAACAAAAAACGTAAAGCCTTGCGCTCCTGAATCCACAACTCCGGCTTTTCGTAAAACTTCTAGTTGCTCTTTCGTCTTTTTTAAGGCACTTTGGGTATGTTCAAAAGCATATTCAAAAATCTCCGAAATAACATCCTTATTTGTTGCCGCATGCATCAGAGCCGTTCCCCATTCACGCATGACAGATATCATTGTTCCTTCAACCGGATTTTCTATCGAATCATAGGCATATTTTACCGCTAAGCTACTGGCTTGTGCATATTCCTGAATTGAGATTGTGTCGCGGTCAATAACCGATTCACTTAACCCTGTTAAGTATTGGGCAAAAATAATGCCCGAATTTCCTCTCGCACCATAAAGAGCTGCATCAGCAACGGATTCTAATGTGGCTTTGACCGTTTCTTTTTCTTCAGATTGATGAATAATCGTTCGCATCATTGATGCTAAATTACTTCCTGTATCACCATCTTGAACCGGAAACACATTAATTCGGTTTAACATTTCTTTATTATCAATAACTTTATGTGCTCCATGCAGAAATAAATCCAAAACTTGCTTGCTTGTAATCACCATAAACAACCCTCCATTATATTCAGTAGTATATATTGAATAATAATTACTATATTGTTTTCTTCTTTAATATTATCACATTTTGTGTTATTCAACAAGAAATATATTCGCTTCTTATCATATATCCATTGACAAAGATAGCGCTTTTTATTAACATACCTTATATGTAGCTAAATAAATCGAAGAGACTTAGGTGACCTCATGAAAAAGCACTTGCAAGTTATAAAAACTGCATTTCCCCATACAATTCCCGTACTAACAGGGTTTAGTTTTTTAGGTATTGCCTATGGAATTTTAATGAACTCCAAAGGTTATGGTATCAGTTGGATATTTTTAATGAGTTTTATAGCTTTTGCAGGTTCAGCCCAATATGTTGCCATATTTTTTCTAACGAGCGTTTTTAATCCGATTTATGCCTTACTTGTAACACTCATGGTCAATGCTAGACATGTCTTTTATGGACTTTCTTTTTTAGATAAATATGAGAATACCGGACGATTAAAACCCTATCTCATTTTCGGCCTTTGCGACGAGACGTTTTCGATTCTATGCGCTATTGATCCACCGGAAAGTGTTGATAGGAAATGGTTTTATTTTTATGTCACCTTACTTGATCATAGCTATTGGGTTATGGGTTCCGTTATCGGAGGACTCATTGGAAATATGCTTCTAATAAACACGAAGGGACTTGATTTTGTATTAACAGCACTTTTTATCGTCATTTTTGTTAGTCAATGGAAAAAAGCAAACAATCGCAAACCGGCTCTCATCGGAATCATAAGTTCTGTTCTTTGCTTATATATTTTTGGTCCTGAGCAATTTATTCTTCCGTCTATGCTTGTCATCTTAATCACTTTATCCATGACCAAAAAGGAGAGCGCATTATGACATTAACTTCACTTCAAACGCTCATCATTATACTCATGGTGGCACTTGGAACAATGATTACTCGTTTTTTGCCTTTTATACTTTTTTCTAATCCAAAGTCAAAGAATGCCTATATCCGTTACTTAGGTCAAGTTTTACCTTATGCAGCAATTGGACTTCTTGTCGTTTATTGCTTAAAGCATCTTCGCTTTGACCAAGTCAGCCATTGGCTTCCTGAGCTTATTGCCATTACTTATATTATCCTCATCCATTCCTGGAAGGAAAATGTTTTGCTTAGTATTGGAACAGGTACTGTTCTATATATGTTGCTCGTTCAATATGTTTTTATTTAAAGGAGATCCTTATTATGAAACGTGTCGCCGTCATTAGTGCTATTCTAGAAAAACCTGAAGATACACACATTCTTTTTAACAAAACTGTTGCCAGTTACAAACATCTCATTCGTGGACGCATGGGCTTACCCCTTGTTGATGAAGATCTTTCAGTAATCTGTATCACTGTCGTTGGAGAACTTAATGAAATAAATAGTCTCACAGGAAAACTAGGAAAAATACCCGATATTCAAGTCAAAACATCCATATCAAAGAAAGAGCTCCTTTAATTACTCTGTAGTATACTCAGACCAAGTCCCCTTATTTTCAAACTTTGACTTATATAAGACTTCATCTGCATTATGTAATAATTCGTCATAGTCGGCCGGCCATTCTTTAATCCAGGTCAAGCCACCCGAAATATATATTTGACGTACAACTTGATCGGGAAAAACGAGGGGTGATTTTTGTAAACGCT
This sequence comes from uncultured Eubacteriales bacterium, assembly GCA_964563505.1. Lineage (GTDB taxonomy): Bacteria > Bacillota > Clostridia > Lachnospirales > Vallitaleaceae > UBA1351. The sequence goes on along the minus strand of CAZLXW010000012.1, from coordinate 70,168 downwards.
CATAAAAAAGGTTTATCTGTTTACGAATCAAGGTCTTGTTATCAAATTCATGCAAAAGCAAAACAAACTCATCACCTGACCGACGTCCCAAAAGCATTTGATCCCTATCAGCGATTTTTTGAAGTCGGTTAACGCTTTCTTGGATGTAATAATCTCCCCATTTATGACCATATGAATCATTAATATGTTTTAAATTATCCAAATCGAACATAAGAAGCGCCGATGTTTTTATGGCTTTATTTCCTAATATTTTGTTCATATAGCTTTTAAATGCTCGATGATTCAAGACATTTGTAAGTCCGTCTACATCTCGTTCTTGTCGAATTTCATGCTTTTGTCGTACTTCTTCTGTGACATCTTGAATAATACCAATAAGAACATAATCCATTTCTATTTTTTTTAATTTAATCCATTTCTCATCTTTACCTTCAATATGAAATATATCTTCTTCTTCATCTATTGGCTTTTGTGTGATTTCTTCTAAAAATTCTTTGAATTTTGCTTTATCTGTATGGGAATCACCAACAATTCGCAGAAATTGTTCTGTTAAGAAAACTTGATTGCTACTCTCTCGAATTTCAAATGCACCGATTGGCATATCCAGCAAACTAATAATACGTGATAGTCGTGATGCTGAATCAATGCGTTCCCGGCTGACCTCTTCCATAGCAAGCGCTAAATCATCCACCTCTGCTAAACCTGTTTTTTCAATATTCAGTTTTTCATCTCGACGATTTTCACGTACGCTTTTCGATAGCTTCACTATTGGCTTTGCAAATCGATAACTAAAAATAAAACCACCTAGAATACCTACAATTAATGAAAATATAAAAGCATAAGCTAATATTTTTTGAATTCGATGGACATAAGAAAACAGATCATTTTCATGCATCATCCCAGCTAAAAACCATGATTCTTCTTCAAATGGTGTATTGGGACGATAAAGATTGATTTTTTTAAGACTCAAATATATTTTCTCTTTTCCTTCATGATTCATCAACCGAAAAATTTGACCTTCTTCATTTTCTTCTTCAATAATAAGGGCTTCATCTTCTTTAATATATCGCTTCTGCAATGCTCCTGTCATCACCATGGGCTCATATTTAGACGTTTCATCGGCTTGATAAACAAGCATATATCCTAATGAATTTTTCAACTTAATATCTGTTGCCGGTAAAAACTGAGTCAAGTAATTGAGTGTTATTTCTATCCCTACAACTCCTCTTAACTCTCCATTCGAATCAAAAATCGGCATTGAATAGGTTATAATCTCTAAATCTTTTTCGGATAAATTAAAGGGTTGACTCCAATATCCTAACAAATTTGAGTCATAACTAAGACCTGCCTGAGCATAAGGCTTAGTTATATAATCACTATTGTCTTCATTTAACATAAGATCATAACTCCATGTTTGGTCTAATGGAATTTTATACCTTTTTGCGATCTCAGATGGTCCTACAATCATATATAGATCTTTGTTATCATAATCATTTGCTAAAGGATCATAATCTCTGATGTGAATTGCAGAAAAGCTCTGATTGGGTGCTTCTATTGGTTCATCAATTAAAACTAGGAAGGCGCCTGTTCCTTTTGATGCCCGAAGCATATCCATTATATTCTGCGAAAGATTTTGTATTCGCTCTTGATTTGATTTCGAAGGTTGAGAAAGTTCATCGGATATTTGTCGTAGAAAAGGATCTATATTGGTCCATCGGTTTTTCATCTCTAATTCAAGATATGCTTTTCTACTGTTAACCGTATTTTGAAATGTTTCGTATGCATTGAGCCGAGCATGTTTTATAACACCGCCAAATATCAATGCGGCTAGTATAAAAATTGATTGTATAATAATTATACTTACAGCAAAAGCCGGCAATTTTATAATTATTGAATTTTTTTGTCTAAATCCATTTTTCATATACTGCCTTCTTTCACTATTCTAATATACGATCTGCTTCTTCTACCAATTGCTGATACCATTGTAAAAACGCTTCCTCTGAGACCAGCTCCTTAATCCGTTCTTCTCGAGCTTGCCCTTTTAATCCTTCTGATTTCATACGTTCTAAATCACGTAGTACTTTATTCGACAAATGGGATTCTAATAAGAGCCGAATTTCATAACTTCCTTCAAACGGTTTATTATTATAAAATCTATACGCTTCAAACATTTTAACGGTTGAACGAATGGACGCTTCAATGGTTGGATTATTAATCGCTTCTTCTTGCATTGTTTTTATCATCAGCTCCTCATTAAGAGCCTCTTCTTTTACCGGAATATACCCTGTTGAAATTGCAAAGCGGATATTTTGTTGAGTGTTGGTAAACCATCGCAAAAATTCTGCTGCCGCATACTCATGTGTATCATTACTTTTTGTCATACACATTCCTGCACCTTGCTGAGTCGCATAAGCTTGACCTTCTTGAAAGTAAGGGTATGGCATAATTAAGGGTTCAATCGACTCGACATGATTTTGACTGAATGTGACTTCAGAAGGAAAGTAAGTCGCGCCTGCTGTAGAACCGGTGTATGCCAAAACAGTTCCCGTCTTAGCATCATCCGAACTAAATCTCCCTGTCTTAACAAAATAACCCTGTATATAAGGAACATAAAAATAGTCCCAAATCTTTCGGGCAACCGTTTTATCCAAATTAAACTTTACATCATTATCTTCTGTATATGTAAATATCTCTGTACCTAACTGCATGCCTGCTAACAAAATATAGTTGGCATTTGAATCAATACCAAAAAAACCTTGACCTGTTTTCTCATAATAACTTTTTGCTACGTCTGTTAGTTTTTCCCAAGTCTTTAAATCTTCTTGTTCAAAACCATTGTCTAGCGCAAATTTATCCCAATAGGTTTTATTCACATAAAGGCTTTCAGAAGATTTTGCAACTGGCATAATGTATAAACGTTCATCGGATAAAAAACGTCCTTCTTCAAGAAATTCTTGTCGAAATTCTTGCAACTCTTCTATAGTAAAATAGGTATCCAACGGAACTAATTCGCTCACTTCATGGACACGAATCGCATTGTCAGGATAAGCTGCAAAAATATCCGGCATAGGAGCAGCTCCAATTGTGGCATTTGCTGATTCATAGACTGCTGTCGCTAACTGATTCACATCTCCTTGGCTTTGGGCATCCACTACAATTCCCTTCTCCATTCCAACCGTTTCATTAAATTCAGTTATTAGTGTGTCAAACTTGTTTTTGATATTTCCATTATAATAGTGCCACACTACAACCGTTGTCGGTTCTTCAGGATTCAAAGGATTTTTTTGTTCTGAACTTTCATTGCAAGCTGTTAGCAAATATGCTATAGCAATCAATACAATAACAGCCAAATATTTATTTATCATTTTTTTGATACTCCTTGCTTAGAATAAATTACCATAGATACGCATTATTATATCATAGTTTCGAATTATAACGGAACAAATCGACTCTGTCGCGTTATCTTGAAGAGATATTGTTCGTAACGGGAAAGGTCCTTGACGCTTTCTGCAGCGCTTCAATGCAGAAAGCTAAAGTAAGACTTTTCTATAACGTGAAAAAGACTGTATATCAATACAGTCTTAAACAGTTCAACTTATTTTCGATAACACATAATGATAAAATTCATCTTTTTGTGCACCTAACACATCATCTGTCAATATAAAGCCATGTCTTGACGATGCAATAAGAATCAACATTCCAGGTTTTTTTGTGATTCCTTTAATCGATTTCCACTCAAGGTGCGATGCTTCTTTTTCAGAGTGAATATGCACGCCCTGATTATTAAAACTAAGCTCAATCGGATCCGGAATTTTTTTTACCTGCTTTTTAGCCTTTAAGTAAACAAGAAGAGGTTGAATAAAGGTAAATAATCCAACTCCCATGATTAGAAGTATTTTAAACATTATATTGACTTGCATCCAATATTTCGCCGTTAATAAAATGAGAGCAATTGTAAAAATGATATTAACAAGCCCAACCATAGAGCCATATATTCCATACATGGACAACTTCCATAAATCCATTGCTTTCGTTGAATACTTAAACGTAAATTTCATATCCTTCATTAGGCAAATAAGTTAGGAAGCCACATGCTAACCTGAGGAATAAAGGTAACTAGTAACAAGGTAATAATCATTAACAGATAGAATGGGAATGTTGCTTTTACCACCCGTTCCATCGGAACCTTCCCAACGGCCGATCCAATAAAGAGCACGGCACCTACCGGTGGTGTTAACAATCCAATACCGCAGTTTAAGATAACCATAATACCAAATTGGATCGGATGAAGTCCGATTGATGTTGCAATTGGTAATAAAATGGGCGTTGCAATCAAGATAATTGGCGCCATATCCATAATACATCCTAAAACAAGAAGGATTAAGTTTAATAATAAGGCTAATAAAATCGGATTATCGGTAATATTGATAATTGCACTTGCTGCTTTAGTCGGAACATGCAATCGTGTTAATAAAAACCCGAAAATATTTGATGTTGAGATCAATATTAATACAATCGATAATGTCTCAATACAATTTCCTAATACATTCCAAACACCTTTCCAATCAAGACCTCTATAGATAAAAACGCTGACGATTAAGCTATAGATAACTGCGATTGCTGCAGATTCTGTTGCCGTAAACACACCACCGACAACACCAACAACAACAATAAGAACAGCAGCTAATGCCCAAAAAGAAATACTAAATTGTTTAATTAGATTAATTATACTGAATTTATCGCCTTTGGGATATTTCCGTTTGACAGAAATAATATAAGCACCAATCATCAACGTCACCGCTAAAAGCGCTCCGGGCATATACCCAGCGAGGAAAAGACTTCCTACGGATATACCACCTGCCGTTGTTGCATAAATAACCATATTATGACTCGGTGGTACCAACAATCCCTCACAAGAAGACGTAATTGTAATCGCTGTAGAAAAATCATCATCGTATCCTTGATCAACCATCATCGGAATAAGTATACTACCAAGAGAAGCTGTGTCAGCGGCTGCTGAACCAGATATACCTCCAAAGAAATAGGATGACACAATATTCACCATTGCCATACCGCCACGCATCCAACCAACAAATGCATTGGCAAGAGCAATCAGTTTATCGGATATACCACCGGCACCCATGAGCACGCCCATCGTTATGAAGAAAGGTACGGCCATAAGACTAAATGAACTAATACCCTTTACCATTTGCTGACCAATCGTTGTAAGTGGTAAGCCTTGATACATTAAGGTTAATACAGAAGAAAGCGCCACTGCATATGCAATAGGAAACCTTAGGAAAACCATGACAAAAAAGCTACCAAGTAAAATTAATATCGCTATACTTTCCGGATTCATATCGCTTCCTCCTCCTTCACTATATATATACCTCTAATGTGATTATATATTGACTCTACTTCAAACACTAACATAGCAACTCCGGCAACCGGAATCGGAAAATACATCCAAAATCTCGAAAGATTGGGAAGACTTACATAGGTTCCTCTTGAACCAATTTGTAATGCATATTGCATACCGACAACAATCATAACAACCGCTAGTCCGGAGACTGCAAAATCTGCCAAAAGATCTAAGATAAGGATAAGTCGTTTTGGCAAATATCGATCAAGGGCTGTCATGCGAATATGGGAACCTCTACGAATAGCTAATGCAGCCGAAAGAACTGCTAAATATGCCATACACGTTAATACAACTTCTTCACTCCATGATGGGTCCGGAACAAATGGTATGTATCGCCCTGTAACAGCCATTGTAGTTATTAATATGTCCACAATTAATAATATTTTACATATGAACAGAACTACTTTATACATTAAATCATATGCCGATTTTATTGAAAGTCAAGAATTTGTTGATATAATTCCGGATTATCTTTCGTTGCTTCAGCAATAACATCTTTTGTTGCTTCTTGCCATGGAGTGATATCATCAACTTCAACAACATTAATTCCTTCTTCGATTAATCCCGCTAAAACTTCGTTTTCAGCTTCTTCTGAGATTTCTCTATTGAATTGAGATGCATATTTACCTGCTTCCATAAGAATGTCTTGTTGTTCTGCCGTTAAACTATCCCATGCTTCGTCAGTAATAACTACCTGAATTGCTCCAAGCGTATGTCCATCAAGAATTATATTTGGCGCAACTTCTTGGAATGCGTTTGATTTATAGTTTGCAATCGGTTGTTCCGCACCATCAACAACACCTGTTTGTAATGCTGAATATAATTCTCCGAAAGAAACAACTGTTGGAGATGCTCCTAAACCTTGAACCATACCATTCATTACAGGGTCATTTGACACACGTAACTTTAACCCAGCCAAATCTTCCATTCCACTAATGTCTGCTGTTGTAAAGAAATGACGGAATCCTTCTTCACCATAAAACAGGCCTCTTACACCACTACCATTCTCGTGTGGCTCTAATAAGAACTCAGGTGCTAAATCTGATGTAGCAAAGCTCCAGAAATGTTCACGGTTTGCAAACGTATAAGGAACGGATAATAATTTTGATTTTTCTCCGCCGTAACTTGTAAGTGCAAATGCTGAGATACGAGATATATCAATCGTACCACCACCACCAAGCATTGTATCAAGCACGTCATTTTCTGATCCTAACACACCACTTGCTTGAATATCAATTTTAATCGTTCCACCTGATAATTCTTCCACTTTTTCCTTGAATGCTAAACCTGTTTGGCCAACTATCGTGTCTAATGGGTTAACTTCTGCGTAAACAAAAGTAATTTCAGGTTCAGCCATCTCTTCTGTTGTATCTTCTGTTGTGTCCTCTGTTGTATCTGCAGTCTCCGTTGTGCCAGTTGTGTCTGTCGTGTCTGTCGTGTCTGTTGGAGATTGCAATCCACAACCTGCAATTGAAACCATCATTACCAAAATAAATAATACTGCTAAAATTTTCTTTTTCATGTTTCCCTCCTATGATTAATAAATATTTCTGTTTTGTTACTTTTACATTATAGCATATTATTTTTTTCTAGAAATAGCACTCAAAAGTTTTATCCTAGCATATTTTCGCCATCGTGCTAGTCTGGGTTTAAAAATTTCGTCCGATATTCTGTTGGCGTTATCCCTTCTAATTTTTTAAAAACACGTGTAAAATAATTTGGATCCATATACCCCACGCGATATGTTATATCTTTTACTGTTAACTGAGGAACACGTAAAAGTTCTTTTGCCTTTGTAATTCGAACATTTGTCAAATAATCTGTAAAGCTTGACTTAAATGTCTTTTTAAACATTTTCCCAAAATAATAAGTGCTAAAGCCAATCTCAAAAGCTACGTCTTCTAGCGTGATCCCTTTATCGTAATTTTCTTCGATATACTCAATAGCTTTATCTAACACCGTGATTGTTTTGTTATCTTTTTGGCTTTCTATTTCTTCTAAAATACCATAAAGATATCTATGAATATACCTTTTGGCTTCACCTTGGGTTTCAATATTTTTCAGATCATCAAAAATATATTCCGGCACCGCATGCTTTAATTGACTTTCTTTATTCAAATATCGATTTAATAGAATAAAAAATTCATATAATCTTAAGCGTATTGCATTCATATCGTTGCTGGCATAAATAATGGTCTCCAAAATATAATCCGAGATCTGAATCATCTCATCTTCTTTTCCATTAAATATACTTACACATAATTCATGTTCTTTAAAGTCTGTACTCGAAATATTTATATTAATATCATCTGCATTGTCAACTAAATCAATAAGCATGTTTCGAGCTGAAGCTTTTGCTTGTGCAAAGGATTTCCAAAGTTCGGATATCTGATTATAAGCTTCACCGAATCCATAATAAATAGGAATTTCAAGTTGATCGTTTATGTCCCCACTCACCATATGAATCTCATCCTCAATCGTACGAATGATTTGCAAGCGTTCATCCTTATCATAGTTAAACACAAAAATATAGATTGTATTTTTTAATTGACTCATTAAGAACTTCATATTCTCATTTAATAGAGCTGATAGCTTATCGACAAATCGCTTATTAATCATATTACGATGCAATGCACTTGCTTTTTGTTGATTCATAATCCCAATCTCAACAACAACGCCGAATCCTTCAATAAATTCATTCACCATAAACTTTAAATATTCATCCGCATCTTGTTCATCAATCTCACCGTTAACAACTGAATTAACAAATTCGTTTTCTAGATAGCAGGATATTTGATTGAGTTTCACCTCAAGATTCTCTTTTTGTTCTTGAATTATTTTATCATTTTTCAATTTTTGAATGCACTGTTCCACAATTTCAATTGTTTTTTCTTTGGATGCCGGTTTAACAATAAACTCCTCTACACCTATTTTTATTGCCTCATGGGCATATTCAAAACTATCAAACGCCGTCATAAAGATGATTTTCATTTCTGGTTTTTGTTTTTTAAGTATGTGTCCAACCTCAAGTCCATCTAATCCGGGCATTTTAATATCAAGTATGGCAATGTCAGGGTCAAATTTTTTCGAAATCTCAACAGCACTTAATCCGTCTGCCGCTTCTTCCACTTCGGATATCCGAAGAGTGCTATGATTAATAATATATCGCAAGGCATCTCTTTCGAGCGTCTCATCATCGACAATCAATATCTTGTACATAGGCCAACCTCATTTCTATATCATGCATATAACTATTTTATACCTATGACAAGACAATTACAATAACGTTTATATTTTTTTGCTATTTCGCATCCATAATGAAACTTTCTGTCTCCTATGATAGAATAATATTAATTTGAAAGCAAGGTGAAAAAATATGGAACACACATATAAAACAAGCGAAGTAGCAAATATCATCGGTATTCATCCAAATACTGTTCGTATGTATGAAGATTTAGAGCTGATTACAAGACCTCATCGCCAAAAAAATGGCTATCGTGTTTTTACCGATTTACATATTGATCAGTTTCGTTTAGCACGGCTGGCATTTGAAGTCGAAGTGCTCCAAAACGGCTTGCGCAAGCATATGATTGCGATTATAAAATCTGCTGCCTGTAAGGATTTCGATCATGCACTTCAATTAGCACACGAATATATCCATTCTATTCAGAATGAACTTTTTAATGCAAATGAAGCTATCACAATAACAAGTAACTTATACCATGAAAAAATCACTGGGGTAGAACTCGCCCTAAAACGAAAAGAAGTATCTGACCTCTTAGGAATTTCTATTGATACTCTTAGAAATTGGGAAATGAACGGTTTACTCACCATAAAAAGACAAAAAAATGGGTACCGTGTATATAATGAAGACGATTTACAAAAACTAAAAATAATACGCTCTCTTCGATGTGCAAACTATTCTTTATCTGCTATCTTACGACTCCTAAATACACTTTCTTCTGATAAAAACATTTCCTTCGACCAAGCTCTTAATACTCCCACTAATGACGAAGATATCATTTCTGTTTGCGATAAGTTAGTTGTCTCTTTAAATGCAGCCAAAGATAACGCAAGCCAAATCATCCAAATGCTAGAAAAAATGAAAACAAAATATTAAACCCTCCACTATAACACCAGACTTTGTTCCGGTGTTATAGTTATATAAACAAAGCGGCTACGCTGATTAAAAACAAGGAGGAATCTATATGGATTATATACTTAATGTCAACCAATTAAACAAGTCTTATGGCAATCTAAAGGCTGTTGACGACTTAAGCATTCACCTTAAGGAAGGGGAAGTTTTTGGCTTACTCGGACCCAATGGCGCCGGAAAAACAAGCTCAATCGAATGTATTCTGGGAACAAAAACATTCGACAAGGGTAGCGTTTCAATTCTTGGATTCCATCCAACATCAGACCGTAAAGAATTATTCGAACATGTTGGCGTCCAGTTCCAAGAAGCAAAGTATCAAGAAAATATTCGCGTCCTCGAACTATGCCAAGTGACTGCATCTCTTTACCAAAACCCTGCTGATTATAGTGCTTTACTCAAGAAATTCAGTCTAAGCGAAAAATCCAACTCTTATATCAAAGATCTATCCGGGGGCGAAAAGCAACGACTCTTCATTATTCTCGCCCTCATTCCAAACCCTCGCATTGTATTTCTTGATGAATTAACTACAGGTTTAGATCCTAGGGCACGGCGTGATGTTTGGAAAATCTTACTTGGGCTAAAAAAAGAAGGACTCAGTATTTTACTAACATCACACTTTATGGATGAAGTTGAACTTTTATGTGACACCCTTTGTATTTTAAAAAAAGGAAAAACTGTTTTTCATGGCACTGTCACAGAAGCTATTAAAAAAAGTCCCTACACAACATTTGAAGATGCATACCTTTGGTACACCGATGAAGGAGGTCAGCCATTATGAAATCGTATTTAACCATGCTAAAAACAGAACTTAAACTCTCATTACGCGGAATGGATATGGTCATCTTTGCCATTTTTATGCCTATTATTATTCTGATTATCCTTGGATTAATTTACGGAAAGCAACCGGCCTTTGACGGAGCAAGTTACACCTTTGTTGAACAGTCTTTTGGAGCAATAGCTTCTATTGCCATCGTTGCAGGTGGTGTTATGGGCCTCCCCTTAGTCATCTCGGATTATCGGGAAAAACAGATTTTAAAAAGATACCAAGTCACCCCTATTAGGCCCATTAAACTACTTCTCGTACAGGTAACAATCTATACACTCTATGCCTTTTTATCACTTGTTTCTTTGATGATTATTGCTAAACTTTTCTTTTCATTTTCGATATCGGGCAGTTTAGGCGAATTTATCTTTGGTTGGTTAATTGTCCTAATCTCCATGTTTAGCATTGGAATCATGGTTGGAGGTATTGCAAAAAACACAAAAATAGCCGGCATCATTGCCAGCCTTTTGTATTTTCCAATGTTGATTTTTTCAGGAGCCACACTCCCATATGAGATTATGCCTCTACCTATGCAAAAAGTTGTTGATGTTCTCCCTCTGACACAAGGCATCAAAATATTAAAGGCAGCAACCCTCGGCATTCCTCTTGAAAGTACACTTCTACCTATAATCATTCTGGCATGCATAAGCCTAGTCTGTAGCTTCATTGCCATTCGTTTTTTCCGATGGGAGTAAAAAATGATTATTTATACACCTCAAGTACAAGTATTCGCATTTCTTGATTCGAATCATTAACAAGACCATGGCTTCCAAATGGCTTGTTAACAATGACATCCCCTGATTCAACCAATCTGTCTTCTCCATCAACCGTCATCCTTCCACTGCCTTCAAGAATGATATATAATTCTTCATCATTCTTATGATCGTGAATTCCGATGGATGTTCCTGGTGGCAAGGTCAAATAATTCATAAAACGAATATTCGTTTCAAAATCTTTGTCCCGAAAAAATGAGACTTCTTTTACCGTCCCCACCCCGTCATGACAATGCATGTTATCTTCCATAGGTAGTTTTAAAAAATTTTTAATTTGCATAAATTTACCTCCTATTTATGTAACAACATTGGTTGCTTCTCCATTAATATATGCTTTGACGTTCTCTACTGCTATATCTAACAAGCGTTCTCTTGATTCCTTCGATGCCCAAGCTATATGTGGTGTAATAATAATGTTAGGAGCATCAAGTAAGGGATTATCCTTTTGAATAGGCTCTGTTGATGCCACATCGACAGCTGCTCCTGCAATTTTGCCATCAATAAGCGCCTGTCTTAGATCTTCTTCAACGATTAGCCCCCCTCTCGAATCATTGATAAGGAGGACCCCATCTTTCATCTGCTCAATTGAATGCTTATTAATCATGCCTTGTGTTTCATTATTGAGCGGGCAATGTAAAGAAATTATATCGGATTTACTTAATAATTCTTCTAGGCTAACTTGCTGTGTTTTTTCGTTAAGGTAAGAAGAATCTATGGGACTTCGATTGTATGCTAAGACTTTCATCCCAAACGCCTCAGCGATTTTTGCTACACCTTTCCCAATTTTTCCAAATCCGATAATCCCAATCGATTTATCCATCAACTCTATTAATGGGTACTTCCAATAACAAAAGTCTTCACTTGCCACCCACTCTCCATTTTTAACCGATCGAGAATGTTCTCCTACATGATGGCATAATTCCAAAAGCAAGGCTATTGTATATTGGCTCACAGCTTCTGTTCCATAGGTTGGAATATTGGTTACGATAATTCCACGCGCGTTCGTAGCCTCCATATCGACAACATTATAGCCTGTAGCTAAAACACCGATATATTGGACCTGTGGACATTGCGAAAGTATCGATTCGTTAATGATTGTTTTGTTGGTAAGTACGATGGGTGCATCACCGATTCGCTCGACGACCTTCTCTTCTTCTGTCCGATCATAAATCGTGACCTCTCCTAATGTCTTTAATATATCCCAGTTCAAATCACCAGGATTTACTGTATATCCATCTAATACAACGATTTTTATCATATGCCAAACCTTTCTTCTGCATTTATCTTTTACTCATCATCTAATAATGCCCATGCACGATGAATAACACGTTTTGTATTTGCTACAACAATATCTGCATCGTCATCCGGAGTTGGGGTTACTTCCATTGACAAAACAAATGGTGTGTTTTCCTTGAAAAACCCTTCTGCTTTTAACACTTTAAAAAAGTCCAATAATTCTTTTGTATCATTGGCACTATTTGGATAGCCAAATCTTGGATGCTTATCACCATAAGCTGGATAACCTTCTTTTACAACGGCGTTACCAATATGCAAGTGGTTAATATAGGGTTTTAATGTTTGTATCACAAATTTACTTGATTCATAGGTTATCGGAAAATGGGATAAATCAACTAAAAGGCCAAAATTATCACACTCACGACGAACCTCTTGTGCGAACTTTGCTGCATAAGGTGCCGGTCCTATGAGAACAGCTTTATCTAAATCATAATCAAAAACTTCTAAATTCACGGTCATGTCTTTGGTCGCCGCATATTGGCATACATGAATCGTTGTTTTTAATAGCTGGCTATAGTTCTGGTCTTTTGTTTCTTCAGTCCATTTTCCGGCTAAAAAAGCAATGCCTTTAGACCCTAAATACTTCGCCTCATCTACCGCTTCTATTAATACTTTTTCTGCACATGCTCTTTTGTCTTCATCAAGATCATTGGGATTAAGCCCTGAGGACAAAAGCGTCGGCTGTGCACCATAACAAATCGTCATATGCGATTGAGCCAATAGGCCTTTCGTTTTTTCCCGCAGCTCTTCATCGTCGATTTTTGTAATCTCAATCGCATCGAAAAAATCATCCGCTAAAATCTTATGTAAGGATTTCATATAGTCATATCTTGCAGGCGGATAACTCATCCAATGAATGGTTCCAATCTTAAAAAACTTATGAATACTTTCTTTCACTTTATCACTCCTTATTGAATCGGTTTCCAGGAAAAGACGTAGTTAATATTTTTCGGAAGCTCTATCTTAGGTTCTTCTTGGACTTCAAATGTTCCCTTGAATCCTTCTTCTTTAACCGCATGGTCAAAATGCGCTGCCGCTATTCCCATATCTATTCGTTGAATATCATAGGAAAAACTTTTACTATAGCCCGGTGTACTATATTCATAAAAATGCACCGTGTCTTCTTCAATGACAAGCCTCCATGGTTGTTTATTGGACGCTGAGGGTCCTAATCGAACCATTTCAAGTGCAAAGGCAAACTCACCGGCTGTTTCTTTCGCCAGCGGGGTCGAAAAATCATTCTTATAAAAAAGCTCTTCCCACTCTTTTCTTTGGTCCGCTTTAATCATTTTACGCATGGCTAATTCCTTAATGTGCTTTTTCTCTGCAGCATAACCATATGGTGTAATAATTGGAAACAGCTCATCGTCACCTACATTCATAGCGTTGGCAAATCCTTTGCGGTCAAAGGTTCCCCCTAACCAACATGTGCCAATATCCACGCTTGCCAAGTAAAGAATTAAGGTTTCAAACTCGTACCCTAAGGCCAAAAGGGCCTCCGGTTTGTTCTGGATGGTCGCACCTATATAGTTCTTTGCGCCTTTAATGACACCATAGGTTCCAAGTTTTTCATTTTTGTCTCCATCTTGAAATTCTAAATAATGAAACTTTACTTGTGGACCAAAGGGATTTTCTAAATGAGCGACAAAATCCTGAATCTCATTTTTTAATTGCTCTTCTATAACTTGGTCAGAGTAATTTCTCACACTGTATCTTTTACTTACTGCTTCTTCTATTGAAAACTTCATATTCATTGAGTATTCTCCTCTTTATACAAAATAGTATCTTTATAACCTCATTGTACTAAATGGAAATATAGGTGTCAATTATTCCTCCGTTTGTCGAGGAAAAGCCCTTGACCTTTCTGCTAGGTTTAAAAGCAGAAAGGTCAAGGACTTTTTTGTAGCAAGAAAAGGAGATTTATAACATTAACTTTCCTTCAATGCCTTCATAGATGATGGTCTTACTCGTACCATTTTTTAAAGCTATCTTCACCGGTCCATAACCGCCACACTTTTCCTTATCTGTGTAGGCTACAGATGAAATCGGAAAAATCTCATTTTCTGTAAAATCTTCTAAACTTTCTTTGGTAATTACTTGAGAAATCATGACATAGGGTTCATAACCATATTGTTTTTGTTTTTTTGCTTTCCCAAAGATAATTATGGATTTTGGTGAGTCAGGATTCGTTTCCTCACTGTGAATTAAATCAATGCTCTCCCATCCATCAAAGATGGTCATGGCAAGCTGCTTCTCTTTACCTGTATAATCATGACCTTTTAATACAATGGCTTTGGCACCGTCTTTTTCATAATGCTTAATCTCAGTACTATTATCAGGAAAACCATATGCGCCTAAAGTTAATGATACTGGACGTCTATACAATCTAACCTTGTCCACTCGAATCAAACCGTTTGCTACCGGAAAATCCGATAGATTCATGGCTTGCATCCACATGGTTTCTTTATCTAATTTAAAATCAAAAAATTGTCGACGATATAAGATGCCTTCATTATTACCATGCCAAAAAATCGCATTGGCTTTCTCGACTTTATTTGATGTCAAATCTTCTAAAACATATTGTTGGGATTCTACTAAATCGCTAGGTGCTGATTCCCATGGATATTTGCTATTATAGCTTAATTTTCCATAGTTCCACAGGCTATTATCATCATCACTCTTTTTAAGTATTTTACCGGTTCTAAGGATGGTTTCTCCATTAGCTTCATGATTAGTAAAACATAAGGCGGGTCCATCAAGTGTTGTTTCTTTGACTGCATTTGCTTCTAACTTTTCCCATATTCCATTATTTTCTTTAGCCGTCCAAAAGGGATGGTCTTTGGGAAAATGAAGACACAAAAATGCCTTTCCAAACCATAAAGGGGACTCCGCGCAGGAATATCCTTGAACTAGAGGCTTAAACTGACCATAGAAACCCAATGAAGGTACTCCATTACATAAAAAATCTTCCCTTGTAAAAAACTGAAGTAGCGCCCCTGAAGCAATCCGTCTAGCAAGACCGGGATCCATTTGAGGATTTTTAAGGAGAAAGTTAGCATCTAAAGGCGAGGTTGCCGCATTTCGATAAATATTACTTCGTCCCCACATATTTACAAATCCATCACGATCAAAATAATCTGCATATGTCTCCATTAACTTATTACTATTATCTTCAAATTGTTTTGCTAGTAAGGGTTCATGTTCATATCCATACCAAGTATTCCAAATAGGGCCATATACATTAAATGCCCAACATGAATAATAATCAAATGAGTGACCATCTCTATACCACCCATCTCCGGTGTAATAATTTAAAATATTCTGCGCATGATCACGCATAATATCATGATCTATGTCATAACCTTTTTTATTCAAAAAAGCTAAGATAATCATGTTAAACAAACGCCAATTCTGAGGCACAGTATTTCCATGACCAAAACCAAGTAAGAAGTCTGCAATTTTATCTTGCTCTTCTTTTGTATACGTATTCCAGATTTCTTCCTTTGTGTTCTCCAGACATATAACTAAAGCACAAGCTTCTACTGTTTGTTGAAAAGGCCTAAATGGGTCCGTATCTTTCGCCCGTTCATAGAACTCTTCGTAACGTCCCACATAATTAGGATCACCCTTAGTCACTGATTTTAAGACTTGTTTCTTATAATAATCTCTTATATTATGTCCACTAATTACCGTGGTTGGATCTTCATGAATAATTTGTGCTGCAACAAAAAATGTCCTAGCAAGTCCTTCAAAATATTCCGCCTTTTCTTCTACTTCTCTGGATAACCCTGTGGATTCTTTATGCGGATAGGTTACATCTCTTTCCGTTCTAGGCATTACCACAGGATCATCGAGTGTCTTGATATGCTTGAAAATTCCACCTAAAAGATACGCACATGCTTCAAGCCATGTTTCTCTTGTCATCCCCGTATATGGGCTTAACTCATAGTCTAGATGCTTCGGTTCGAATATCATTTTCTTACCACCATTATCCTCTCCTTCTTCTTACCAGATAAATAGTTCTTCGCCTGTCAATTTCCATATTGCTTCGATAAAATAATAATCACCATATATGATTGCAAATTCATGAACATTATCATGAAATGCAGCCGTACATTTTTCTAAAAGGTTATCCGTATCTAGATCCCAATTAAATCGTTTTTCAGCTAAAGTTTTTAACAATATATGGGCCGCTTGCATATATTTGTCTTTTCCATCTAATCCCATTGCTTTTGAGATTTCAATTAAGCCACAAGCTGCAATAGCACTTGCTGTTGAATCCTCTAATTGGCAATCTTCTGGTTGATGGAAGTCAACCGGAATCAAGCCATTTTCTGGAATATTTGAAATAAAATAATCTGCAATTTTTTTTGAAACTTCAAGATATTTTTCATCTTTTGTATGCAGATAACTTAAGATGAAACCATATAATGCCCACCCTTGACCTCTTGTCCAAGACGAACCTTCTTCATATCCCTGTCCACCGTATGACTTGATATAGTCACCTGTATTTGGATCAAACTCGACGATATGTTTTGACGATCCATCGTCTCGGATAAAATTCTTTGCTACCATATTTGCATGGCTGACCGCGATATGCTTAAATCTTGGATCTTTTGTTTCTTCTGACGCCCAGTATAGCAAAGGCAGATTCATCATGCAATCAATAATCGCCCACCCTATATTCTTACTATCACCATGGTCATTCCATGCGCGAATAAATGAACCTGCAAGATTATAACGGCCGGCCAAATTATTGGCTGCTAATAAAGCTCTGTTTTTTGAAGTCAAATTATCGGTCATTTTATAGTTTGCAACCGATGTAGGTAACCACTTAAAACCATTATCATGATCAAGGCCTTGTGAAGTCATAAGTACTGCATCTAATTGTCTCTCATTCTCTTCTGCAATCTGGCGAAACACATCGTCTTGGGTGGCTTTGTATAGTTGCCACATCATGCCGCCCCAAAAACCATTGGTCCACCAACATATATTTTCTTTGCTTTGATTATCGAAGCGTCCCTCATCTGTTGTATATGGAATTTTGCCTTTATTTCTTTTTGCAACAACCGTTTCTTTTTCTTTGATTTTTTTTGCTATTTCTTGAACCCATTCTGAATTATGCATTATAAATCCTTTCTTTGTTCTTTAATCTTAAACAGCTAGGTAGTTTACATCTTCCCCCTATATTTTCATAAGAAAATAGTGAAGAAACTTATACAATCTCCACTATCTCCTATTTACCGATTGATTAATTTAATCGCAATGATTCATGCAATTTATTCGTTGTCCTCTTCGATTCGTTCCGCATTTCTAACCCAGTTTTCGACTAATTCTTCCGCTGTGATTACATCAAGATAGTATTTTTCTGCTTCCTCGATTACCATTGTATCAAGTGCAGCACCATATGGTGGTGCATAAGTAATGATATTATCTTTCCACTCAGGATTATTCAAAACATTTCCTAATGCCTCAATATCATATAATTCAGGAATATCCATTAAACTCTTAACCATCTCCATCTTATCTACTCCTACTTCAGCCGATAATCCGCCACCACGGATTTCCATGCCTTCTGTTGTATAGAAACGAAGGAATTTGTATGCCTCTTCAGGATGTTTTGAGTGAGCTGCAATTGAGTAGAAATGACTATCTGTGTTTGTCAATCCTTCAGTACCTCCATCAGACCATCTTGGCAACGGAGCAAATGTAGTCACAAAATCATGTGGATATTTGTCAATATCATCTACTTCGGGAATCATCCATGATCCTGTCGGAATCATTGCTGCCTGTCCATTAAAAAATTCCGTTCTATAATTGGCGTTCATTGCTTTTGAATCTGCATAAGGCCTTGATGCGCCATCAACATTCTCTAATTCTTTTCTGTATTTATTCCATTCAATAAGCGCCGGGTCATCAAAATAAAAACCACCATCCGGGTTTGATAATGGATTGTTATATTGTGTGTTAAATTGAACTAAATATGCATATACGCCCCATGTATGAAAATAAGATCCATAAACCTTAGAAGGTCCCTCACCCTGAGTCATTGCAATCGCATATTCTCTATAATCTTCCCATGTCCAGTCTAATGGCGGAACATCTAATCCTGCAGCATCAAGTAAATCTTTATTAAGCATAACAAAAAAAGATTTAACATCTGCCGGTAAGCCATAAATAGATCCTTCGACTCTCGGTGTAAAACTATATACGTCCTCTATCTCAATTCCTTCTGCTTCGATAAATTCATCCATCGGATAGTAGACACCTGCCATGGCTTTCTCTGCCATTCCACCATATCCCGCCTGTCCTAGAATATCCATTTCATCACCAGCCATAATCATTAAGTCTACTTTGTTTCCATACTCTGTAACGTTTCGATCTCCATAGTATTCAAAAACGACATTAACATTGGGATTTTCTTTCTCATAAGCTTCCACTACCCTGTTGTCTCCTTCTTCTAAGTGATTCTGCCAAGTTAAAAATTTGATTGTGATTTTCTCTTCTGTTGTTGATTCATTTTCACTCGCACTATTTGTGCTTGCAGTTTCACCATCATTACTTTCATCTGCGTCTTGTCCACATCCGGAAAATATTCCTAGAATCAAGGTCAACACCAATAAAAACATAATACTTTTTTTCATCATCTTTCTCTCCTTTTATAATATATTAAACTTAATTAATTTGGTTCCCACTGATTTTCTTATCCCTTTACTGCCCCAGATGCAATACCATCTATAACATGCCTTTGTCCCATAAGGAAAAAAATCACTAAAGGAATGATAGCTGAAACAGCTGCTGCCATAATCAAACTATAATAACTACCGGCTTCGGTTTGGAATTGTTTCATCCCCAACTGAATCGTATATAATTCTCTACTATTCAAAAATACCAAGGGTGTTTGATAGTCATTCCAAGTCCAAACAAACTTTAATATTGCGAGTGTCGCTAAAGATGGCTTTGTTAATGGTAAAATAATTCGTGCAAAAATTGTAAAATGTCCTGCCCCATCGATTCTGGCTGACTCTGATAAAGATTCCGGTATTGCTGTCATTGCTTGTCTTAATAAAAACACGCCATACACACTAAATGACAACATGAGTATGATACCTAAATGTGTATCATATAATCCCAAAAACTTATTAATCATAAACCTAGAAACAATTGTAACTTGAGGTGGTATCATCATCGTTGCTAAATATAAAAGAAATAATTGATCCCTATACTTCCATTTAATCTTTGAGAATCCATATGCTCCCATAGCCGAAACCACGACTTGTGCCAAGGTGGTTAATATTGTTACTTTTATAGAATTCCAGTAATACATGGCAAAATTGTATTGTTCGCCCCAAACGGTATTATAATTTTCAATCGCATTAAACCGTGTTGGAATCCATTGAATCGGAAAGGTAAATACATCGGCCTCAAATTTCATAGATGTTGAAATCATCCATACCAAGGGCATTAACATAGAGACTCCTACAATCCAAAACAAAACGGTTACAATCCATTTACCTATTGAAATCTTTTTTCTTCTTTTCTTTAAAACAGCTACATTCATTGCATTCTCCCCCCTACTCATTCGTAAATTTACTTTGGAATTTAAATTGAATAAGTGTTACAATAAATATTAAGACAAAGAGCGCCCAAGCAAGTGCATTCGCATATCCGACTTGAAAATCATCAAAGGCTTTTCTATAAATATAAAAAGCCATAACTGAACTTGAGTTTCCCGGCCCTCCATTTGTCAAAAGACTTATATGATCAAACACTCTAAACGATCCAATAATACCCATAATGGTCAAGAAAAAAGTTGTTGGAGAAACTAGAGGCACCGTGACATATAAAAACTGTCGGATAGGCCCTGCCCCATCAATAGAGGCTGCTTCATACAGCTCACTAGGTACTGATTTCAATCCTGCTATATAGACAATCATGGTGTAACCTAACTGCTGCCATATATATACAATCATAATCGTATACAAAGACCACTTATAGTCGACAAACCATTTTGGTGGATTCTCAACACCCATTGAAATCAGAAATTGATTAACCGGTCCGTAACTTGGGTGAAATATAACTTGCCATACTGCCGCTACTGCTACTATACTCGCAATATAGGGTATAAACATCATAATTCGAATCGCTTGGTTCCCAAACACATACCTATTTAGCATCTCCGCCATGATTAATCCTATAGCGATTAACACCGGTACTGTAATCAAGGTAAATAGAATATTGTTTTTGTATGATACTAAAAACCAATCATCTGAAAACATTCGTATATAGTTTCTTAAACCAACAAACGTCATTGCATCAAACCCTTGAAGAAAATTCCATTTAGTGAAACTCACGATAATTGATGCAAAAACTGGAATTAGAATAAAGAATATGAAACCCAAAAGCCCTGGCGATATAAATATCAATCCCATTAACGTTTCTTTTCTTTTTGACTTTGCTGAATTCATTTTTAACCTCCTCAAAAATTATATATTTGCCTGCTGAATCTCCATTGACACGTTCAGCAATCATTCTCTTACTCTAGAAATCACTCAACAATATAGTCAATATGATTATGTTGTTTTTCTTAAACAACTTATGTATACTATATTACACGTTCTTTCTCATTACCACCATAGTACTTCTTGTTAAATACTTTGCCAATATTGCTATATAAAGGAGGATAATTAATCTAAAAATGGAATATATTACTAATTTTTTTCTAAACCCAAATCCTTATTTCATCGGTAACTTGCTTACGGACACTTGTAATGTTAATATACATATCCATAATTCTTTTGAAATATTTTTAGCAACAACTGATAATATTCGTTATTCTATTGAGGGATCTTATTATGATTTAAAAAAAGGGGACATTATCATCACCAATGCTTCTGAAGTTCACCGTCCATCTACAATTAATGCAGACCCATGCGGTAGACAATTTATATTATTTAGTCCAGCTTACTTCGAACAAACAATCAAGGACATTCACCCAAGATTTTATATTTTTACTAAAAGAAAAAAAGGCTATTATAACCATCTAAAGCCAAACGATATTGACCGTGATTATATTAGCCAGCTTTTCAACCGTATTATTGATTCCTATTCTTCTCATGCATCTAGTGAAAATTTATTGACAACAGTCCTTATTGCAGAACTACTCATTCATCTCGAAAGAATATATAGTTATTGTTACACCACCAATAAAAACTACAAATCTCATAGAAAAATTGAACCTCGCGTTAAAAGTTTACTAGAAGATATTAATCTTAATTATAAGAATAAAATTTCCCTCGACGAGTTAGCCAATCAACATTATATGAACAAATATTATATGTGTCATTTATTCAAAAGCGAGACAAGTTTCTCAATAGGGGAATATATTAATTCCCAACGCATAATGCATGCTAAGGATTTACTTGAAAATGACAAACTTTCTTTTAATGAAATTGCACAAATGTGTGGTTTTGAAGACTATTCAAATTTTTATAAAATCTTTAAGAAATTAATGGGAGCATCACCAAGCAAATATAAAAATATATATTTAAATGACCAAAGCAATATAAAGACATAGATCCAAAAGTTAATTTTCTATTTTTATCTGATTTAATTCATGATTCAGTTCTTTAACCATGCTTGGACTAACAGCTTTACCTGCTTGTTTTAATATTTTTTGAAGTGGAGATTGATCCATTAATTTTTGTACAGAGTCAGGTATATATACGCCTCTTGCCACATCGCCATAAGATTCTCTAACTTTAGCCATTGTCTTAGCAATTAGTGCCGCACCTTGAGGATTTTTCTTAATCTCTTCCATAGAGTTCAAAATCGAAAAATAGCCTTCACGTTCTAGTTCTTCGGGTTTATCAAACCAATTCACAACTTCGCCACCTTCAACTTTATATTGGCTGTTTGGTGAATTTACTTTTTTAATATGAATCGTATCCGAAAAATTTCCTGATTTAGCTACAATCGTATGTTCGCCATTCAATGGAACTTGGAACTTAAACACTTTGTCTCCTTTTTTCACCTCAAAAACCTTTCCATCTATACTTAGTTCGACTTCGTTTAAGTTTGAGTAAACTTTAATCTCTGTGTTTTCTTCACATCGTTCAATATATCTACGTCCACATAAATGGACAAATGGGTCTGCTGACAAATATGCTTTATATATGTAAAATGCATCTTTATACGTTTTACGATCAAATGTCACTAACCCTTTTTGGTTTTGGCCCGGTTTTCCGCCTTCTTCACGGCCGTCCGCACCAAAGTCAAACATATTCCAACAATGCATGGCCCAGATATAGGGTCTCTTTGCCCACATATTAAGCATGTGCTCATGATAAACTGCTTGGTATGTTTCAGACCAGTCCCCACGTTCAGGATTAGAGTTCTGATAAGCCGGATTAGCATCTGCTCCATATTCTGAGAGGCCAACGACTGCATTTGGGTAATTCTGGTGGAGTTGATCAAAGAATTGATCATTTGCTTCTAATTCACCAAGGTACCATCCATAATATAAATTATAGGAACAAATATCCGGCAATTTAACCAAATCTTCCTTGGGTTCTAGCATAAAGGCATGAGCCATTACTGTAGGTCGGGTAGCATCCATTTTATGGCAAAGATCATTCAATATTTGATGGTTTTCTATTAAGTCTTCATTAACACCTCCAGCAGCTGTTATTTCATTGGAAAGTCCCCAACATACAATTGAAGGATGATTGTAATTCTGAGCCAGCAATTCTGTCATCTGACTTATTGTATTTTCTCGTGCTGTAGGCATATGTTCAGTGATATATGGAATCTCTACCCAAGTAATCATACCCTTTTGATCACAAAGATCGTAAAAATATTGATCATGCTGATAATGCGCTAGTCGGATAGTATTGGCGCCCATTTCAAGCATAATATCCATATCTTCATCCATCATTTCTTTTGTAATGGCATAGCCTACACCTTCTCGATCTTGATGACGCGCCGCTCCACATAGTGGATAGGACCTTCCATTGAGTATAAATCCTTTCTCAGGATTGAATTCGAATGTTCTACATCCGAATTTTGCTTCGACTTTATCACCATTATTAAGACTAGCTGTCACTGTATAAAGATAAGGGTCCTTTAATCCGTCCCATAAATGAACATCTTCAATTCTGAAAATCGTTTTTGCGTAGCCGTTTTGAACTTCAGCGACTTGTTTTTCTCCACATAGTTCATAAGTAACACTTTCAGCATCTCCTTGAATCCATGTTTCAACGCTTATATCAGCAGCATTTTCTTTGACTTTTGGTGTTACTTTTATTCCCGGTCCCCCTGCAAAGCTTAAATCAAAGTGGGCAGATGGTACCGTGATTAAGTATATATCTCTATATATTCCACCATAAAAAGTGAAATCCGCTTTTTGAGGATATACCTTGTCATTTTTTTCATTATCTGCTGACACGACTAGTTGATTTTTTTCTTGTAAAACCTCAGTAATATTAACACGAAATGTGGAGTATCCGCCTTCGTGACGCGCTAATTTTTGTCCGTTCATATAAACTTCAGCTATCATAGCAACACCACGAAACTCTAGCCACACTTCACCGTCTTCATTCATTTCAGGTCGTTCGAATTCTTTTATGTACCAGCATGTACCTCGGTAATAGTCATTTCCACCATCTTGTCCATCTTTGGCATTCCATGTATGTGGAATATCTACTTTTAGCCCTTGCGTTTTATCTAGACCCTGAACACCTACATTTTCTTTTACAAATTTCCAATCTTTATTTATACACACTACTTTTCTCATGATTCTACTCCTTTATACATATACTATAGTTTTATTTTTTTTGTTCCCTACGAAAATAACTGCTATGAATAATTGAATTATAGCAACAATTGTAACTGCGCTAAATGATACCTTTACACCTGCCATCATTGTATTGGATGCGGCAACTGCAGACATTAGGGATACAAAAACGGCTGTTCCTACAGAACCTGAAATTGTTCTTAATGTGGTTGCAATTGCTGTACCATCTGCCGTCGACTGTTTTCTAATGGTACTCAGTGTCCATGTTGATATGGGCATAAGCATGCATCCAATCGCTACCTGCCTAAACGCAAACACAAGAACAAGAAAAGATACAGGTGTTTGACTGGTTAATAAGGATAAGCCAATACATCCAAAAACCATAACGATACTTCCTGAAACAAATACTTTTCTAATTCCAAATTTATCATAGATTTTACCTGCCATGGGATTAATAATCATCATTAGAATGGATCCGGGCAGTGTCACCAATCCTGATGCCATCGCAGACATCCCTCTAACTGTTTGAATGTAAAGTGGGATGATTACTGCAGCTCCTAGCATACCTGCATACAATAACATTGTACACATGACCCCTAGACTAAACTCTCGATTTTGAAATAAACGTAAATCCAAGAAAGGTTTTTTTGCATTTAACTGCCGCATTATAAATAAACTCATACTTACAAGGCCAATGCCTAGTGGAAAAGCAACGTTAAAGCTAATGAAGGGATAACTTATGAAATTCCCAACGCCTAGCAATAACCCTACGAGGCCAAATGAACACATCATCATGGAAACCACATCAAAAGTTTCTTTGATTGTTGGTAATAAATCTTCAAAAAAGAATGCACCCACAATTAAAATTGCAATGGCCACAACAAATGTGATTCTAAAAACATAATACCAACTCAGTCCATCCACGATAACACCAGCTAAAGTCGGTGCAATAATCGGCGCCCCACCGATTGCTAATCCATAAACTCCCATCATTGTTCCACGTTTGTTTTCCGGATAAACAGTAAAAATAAAAACTTGCGTCATTGCAACAATAACCCCTGTTCCAATTGACTGAATCACTCTTCCAAGCATCAACATCGGAAAATTCAAAGAAAACGAATTAAGCCCAAGTCCAAGTGTTAACAGAAGCATCGATACAACAAATAATTTTTTGGTTGAAAATCGTTTAAGTAAATACGCTGTAGCGGGTGTCATGACTCCTACTGCAAGAAAACTCCCACTTGTAATCCATTGAGCCGTACTGGCAGTAATTCCCAAATCTTTTATTATCGCAGGAAGGGTCACACTCATTGCTGTCTGCAAAAATGTTCCTAAAATACTCGCAGATAATATTATTACAAATATTATATTTATTTTCTTGTTATTCATTTTTTTTACCTCTATTCAATATACGTTAAATAGTCATGAATTTACACAGTTTTAATCGGCGCCGTTAAAACAATCTGTAAACTTATTCTTATTATAAACGGGTCCCTATTTAGTTCATATTAAATTTTTAGATATTTTGTTTGTTTTTTTGTTTAAATTCGTATAAAATTAAAGTATAATGCATTCTATTTTATAGGAAGGAGATTTTTAATATGTCAATCGATTACCCTACCCTTCAAAATAATTTATCCATCTTCAAAAAGATTTTAAATGCTACCGGAACTTATTACTTTTGGACATATGATTGTGAAGGTCTTCTTCTAGAAGCTGATTGCCCACATGAAACATTACAAATTCTTTTTGAAATTTCCGGTTGCAAATCATATATGAACGAATATGCTCAGATGCACGAAAAACCCTTAGTCCTTGTTTCTGAATTAGGAATAATGTGGTTTGCCTCTTTTGAAATAAAAGAAAATAAACTTATAAGATCCTATGTAGTAGGACCTGTTCGCAGTGTTGAAACATCCATACAAAAAGCTCGTTCTGAAATAAGTCATACGACTTTACCTATCAATCACAAAACAAAATTCCTAAATCTTTTTACGCGTCTTCCACTTTCGTCTACCATTAATTTTTTACCTTATACCTTAATGCTTGATTTTTGTATTAATGAAAAAAAGCGTAATCGTAGCGATATCTATATACAAAGAAGTCATTCTTCACCAAAAGATACTAACATATATAATTATCAAACCTCCAATAAAGATTATTCAAATAGCTGGGCGAATGAACAAATTCTTCTTCAATACATTAAAGACGGAAACTCTGATTATAAAGAAGATTTTGAGCGTGTCCTTTCTACCGGAAAAGGAATAGGGGTACATACACACTCTCTTTTAGAAAGAGCCAAGCTAAGTGTGAGTTCCTTTATCACTCTATGTTCTAGAGCTGCAATAGAAGGTGGCCTTTCACCTGAAACTGCTTATTCTATAGATGTTACTTATCAACAAAGCTTATATGAATGCAAAACTCTAGGTGAAGCTCAAGCTATCAACCATGCAATGTTTGAAGATTTTGTCCAATCGGTCAAAAAAATCCGCTCTTATCCGAATCGCTCAAAACAAATTCAAACTTGTTGTGATTACATTGACATGCATATTGAAGAAAAGCTAACACTTCCTATTTTATCGAATATAGTTGGTTACTCTGAATATTATTTAAGCCGAAAATTCAAAAGTGAAGTTGGAATCAGCGTTAAACAATATATCAATATGGCAAAAATAGATCGTGCTAAACACCTTTTAAGAACAACTGATCTAAGTATTCAGGAAATCAGTGATCAATTAAATTTTGGTTCAAGGAGCTATTTTTCGGAACTTTTTTCTTCCATTGCAGGATTACCACCTACTGAATACCGAGATTCTTCTCCCTCTTCATAATCGTTCAATAAAGGAGCTATCTCAGATTTTATTCTGGGACAACTCCTTTTCTTTAAAGAATCATTTTATAGAGCACATTTAATTTCAGATACACTCTGTTCCATTTCTTTATTTTCTTTTCGTTTTTGTTCTAGCGTTTCTTGAATTTCTTTCATTTTTTCATCATCAAGAGGATAGAATTTCATAGCTATTAGAGTAGCTACCCATCCAAATACAGGCATTCCTAAAAATAATAGCATGGCCACTGCAAAAATTTGAGGCGATGAAGCTTCGCCTACTTGTGGCATAACCTCTCTATAGCCAATGGCTGCAATTGCAAAACCAACAACGGATGCAGATAAGGAAGAAACAAGTTTATCTATAAACGAAAATATACTTCCCATGATACCCGGAACATTTTTTCCCGTTCGATATAGTTCATAATCTGTACAATCTGCAATCATCGGAAAAACAAAGTTTGCACATAGATTTCTTAAACCAACATAAATACTGTATGCTAATAAAAATATCCCTGTCGGCAAGATACCTGTACCAATTTGCGTTGGATCAAATACCAAGAAAATCGCTAATATAACACCGGCAAATACAATAGATAATTTAGTTATTTTAACCAAACCTTTTTTATTACCAATTTTTCCGGCGATTTTAGTACCAAATAAAATTACCAGAATAGAAGGAACTAATGTAATTAAATTTAAGCGACCATATAGGGCGTAGTTACCCATAATAATACCAAACACCATAATATTTATTGCCGAATTACTGGCTGATTGCATTGCTAATTTATCCGTTGATGCAGCTATAACTAGACATTGTATGGCTCGATTTCCTTTTAGAACTTTAAAAATATCTTTGATTCCAACAACATTTCCCACTACGGATGATGTATACATTGGTATATCTTTATCCCATATACTCATAATCGCAATAAAGGTGAAAACACCACTAATTAAAATAATTGTTAAACTCATTTCTTGTAGTGCAGGTACATTAAGTCCTCCATGTTTTGGAACTAGATAATTAGAAGCATAAAAACTTAGTGCTACCCCTACAACAGTTGAGTATATTGCGTTAAATCGTGCCGATAAGGGTCTCTGCTTTGGATGATTCGTCAAACAGGCTTGGGCTGCTCTGGTAACACTCGTCTGAAACGTATATCCAATAATATAAATCGCATATAATAAAATAAATGTTATTAATCCACTTCCAATTCCCCAAAAGAACATTCCCAAAAGAGCCGCTGCTGTTAATAAATATCCAATTAACATAATGACTCTAAATTTACCAAACTTCGTATCTGTTTTGTCGATAATGACACCTATTAACGGATCAGTAAATCCGTCAAAGATACGTGATGCAGTGATTGTTATCGCAGCTACACCGACTAAGATACCATAACCTCCAACTGCTAGATAGCTAACAAACGTCATTAATATCATAAATAAATTTGTAGCTACATTGTTTAAAGGAAACCCCATTATTTGCCACATTTTTGCAACATTATATTCAATATCATTTTTTTGATTTTCCATGAAAAACCTCCATCAATATTTATTAGACTGTTTCGCCATTACACTATTGAATGTAATTAACATCAATTCACAAATTTCGGCGCCATTAAGAATTTGTAAATTCTTCTTTATTATAAATGGACCTCTATCTAGAGTATATTAAATTTTTAGATGTTTTGTACACTTTTTTGTTGGTTTTTCATTTTTATTTATTTATTTCGAGAAAAATTTGTTGCACTTTCTACAAATGTGATTGTTTTTTTGTCACAATCTAATTCCGCCTTAATTCCATATGGCAGAATTCCTATGGGTGATGCATGTCCAATGTTTACATTGTATAAAATGGGGAGTTGCCTTAAACCTTCTTCTTCTCGTACTATTTGCATAATGGCCTCTTTATATTCATCGTAGTATGTTTCATCCTGAGGCTTACCAACAATAATCCCATGAAGTACCTTCAATATACCTTGTGCGGCAAGATTGCGAAATGTCCACTTGACAAAATCAGGGGATGGCTTATCTTCACTGCTTTCAATGAAAAGAATAGCTTCTTTCCATTCATTCAATGCTGGCCATATCTTTGTTCCTATACACATCATAAACACATCCAAACATCCACCTAACAAATGCCCCACTGCCTTACCTTGGCCTTGAAGCAACTCATATCCGTGCTGATCGGGAATAAGCCTCTTTTTTTTCATCGTGTTTTCTTCGCTCCAAGGGATAAATTCATTAGACCACTCCGGACTAGGCAAAATCTTATAGCCTTGTGTTTCCTTAAACAAGACATCTATCACGGCTACTTTTGTATATTCAAACATGGATACATATTCACCAAATTCACACATAAGACTTGGACCATAAAAGGATACTAGTCCGGCTTTATACATCATGAAATGATTAATCGTTGTATCTGAATATCCCATGAAAATTTTCGGATTATTTTTTATAATCTCTAAATCAATATATGGAAGTGTTCGAATGGTATCATCACCGCCAATAGCACAAAAAATCGCTGAAATCAATGGGTCTTCAAACGCGTCCATCAAATCTTTGGCTCGAAGTTCAGGGTGCTTTGCTACAAAGTCACTGCCCTTTAATGCATGTGGCATCGGAACGACCTCTAGGCCAAACTCTTTTTCAAGGCGTTCTTTTGCTATATGATATTTGTGGATGAATTCCTCATCACCTATGCCTCCCCATGATAGACTCACCAGTGCAATTCGATCACCTTTTTTTAGTCGTTTCGCTTTAATCATCGTTTCCCTCCTCTTTATATCAAAGATTAATTTGAAAAATACGAATAATTCCTTTGCGTATCAATACTGTCTTCATTTTATCACATTTTTATATAAACAAAATAGTTTTTATTGACATTACTGTTCGACATACATTATAATGTAATTAAGAGGTGATAATATGGATGAAGCGAATAAAACACTTATAAATATACAGCAAGAGATGAAACGAGGCACCCTTGTTTTAGCCGTTCTTACCCAAATGGATAAACCGCAATATGGATATTCACTGATCCAAGCATTAAATGACCAAGGACTCGCCATTGAGCAAAATACACTTTACCCCCTCCTTCGACGACTTGAAAAACAGGAGCTTCTGGAGTCGGTCTGGCAAGTTGAAGATAACCGACCAAGACGTTATTATCAAATTAGTGAACAGGGGAAAAGCATCCGAGATCTTCTCACAAAAGAATGGCATTCACTGAATGCCACCATGTCAAAACTTATAGGAGGTATGAAATGATATCAAGTTATTTATATACAATCGGAAAATATCTTTCATCCAAACAAAGGGATGAGATTTTACAAGAAATAGAAGCCAATTTATATGACTATTTGGAAGAGAATTTTGGAAAAAAAGACTACTCGAATGAGGAGTACGAACAAGCTTTTCGTTCCATGGGTCCCCCAAAGAAAGTCGCTGAAGCTTACATGAATTCTCCAAGGTGTCTTATTGGTCCTGCCTATATTGATACTTACTGGTTAGTCCTAAAAATAACTCTTATAGGTATGGCAATCGGATTGACCCTCGCTAACTTGATTGCACTTTCTAACACAGACAATATCATTCAAGTATTATATAGTACACTCATGAGTATTTGGCAAGCCGCTATGTCCACCTTAGGTATTGTTACATTAATATTTGTCATTATACAGCATAATGCCCCCGCTGAGCCGGAAAACACTGATGAGGATTGGTCTTTAGACCTTCTTGAAACAGCTCCTGAACGTCATCAAAAAATTAGCGTATCCGAACTCATTTTCGAATCTGTCTTTATTTGTTTTGCTCTTGTTATTCTCAATCATCCAACTCCACCCGTCATTATTTCCTTCACCGATAAGGAGATGATGCCCTTTATAAATATGGCTGTATTTAAACCCTTTCTTCTTTGGATTAATATAACCTTGGGTCTTAACTTACTCTTAAATCTCTATTTACTTTTAAAACGCAGATGGCAAACTTTCACTCGAATTTTCTCGATTCTCTTAGATATCGCTGGCGTCATTATCTTTGCTAAACTCATTATGACACCAGGCTGGTGGAATTTTCCATTGCTCCGGGACACCCTTGCAAGAGAAAATATTGAACTTGGAAATTCTCTTCGTATAAGTTTTCGAATAACGCTTGTTATCGTTATTATCATTGTAGGAATTGACGTGATCAAACATATTCGCGCCATGCTACTTGAAAAATAGAAGGCCTTGATATACTAATGCTCCTTCTATATAGGCGGCTAAATCAAGATATGCATAGCTACCCCATGTGGATACTTTGACAATATATCGGGAATCATTATCTCTGAGCAACTCAGTTATGACAACCCAATGGGCTTCAATGGATGATTGAATCCAATGACTTCCATTAGGTCGTTGCACTCGAACGCTCCTCATATAATGATTAAAATCAATCAACATAGCAACCGGCGCATCTGCCTGAAGACCCTTTGTAATATAGCCAACAATATTTTCCAGTGTAAACTTCCCGCGGTTCTCGACTCCGTGTAAGTTTACACCTTTTTCTTTTGCAAATTTTTCGACACCCTTTTTAAATTTCCCTAAGGGCCATATACCTAGCCCGATTTGCGTCCATGGAATTCGTCCTGGTGCTAGAAATTTATACATATCCTTCATATGGTTTACAAAGTTTATCTTACTAAAATCACCATATGCATAGAGCTTATTGTAGTTATGAATATCTAAGCGTGACATATAAGCGACTATATTTGCTGCAGCAACGGTGCCACATGCACATTGTCTTGCCATTTTGCTATCAAACCATTTTTGGTCCCCACCATAATAGCTAGTGCTTTCATCCCATATTTCAACAAATTTTTTTGACGCTTTTAATGCTGCTATTTCCATTTATTAATCACCTCAAGACAAACTTAACGCTCAAAATATTCCTCTTCAATAATCAACAATTGTTTATTGTCGAGTATTTTTAGAATACCTTTTGCTGAAAGGTTGGATAGTTTTCGACTAATTGTTTCGCGTGTGACACCAACAAAATTCGCCATATCTTCCCGTGTTAGTTGTAAATTAATGGTCATTCCTTCCGAACTTTTTTGTCCGGTTTGCCGCATTAATCCTTGAATAAGAAAGCGTAATCTAGCATCCGCATCATTGGAAGCAATTGCGCCCACTAATTTTTCAAGAGATGTAATCTTCTCATGTGCCGACTCTAAAATTCCAAACACAATTTCCACATTTTCTTTTATAAATGCATCAAACCGTTCTTTTGGTATTGTACAGATATAACTATCTTTTAATGCAACAAGATCATAGGGTGACGTTACTTTTTTTAATAAGGATAACTCGCCAAGGCTGTCGCCGTCATTTAAAATATAGAGTATTTGCTCTTTACCGTCTTCATTGTAGGTCGTTGCCTTTAGGCTACCATGATTGACGATATAGAGTCGATTAAAGTCATCACCGGTACGCATGACAATATCGCCTTTCTTATATTGTTTACGTTCAATCAAGCCTGTGATTGTTTCAATTTGATGATCATCTAAATTTGAAAACAGAGAAACCTTCTTTGTACACATTTTATGTCCACATGTTATGCATCCCTCTGTTGGAAATTCCAATGTTTCTTTCACTATATTTCCTCCTATCATTAATACTATATTTTCATTATATCATATTTGGTGTGAGGCAAATCACAGTTTCATTGGACGAATCATGTTATTGTTTACAAGAGATAAACATTCAAAAAAAACAGGAGGTCATTATGGAAAAATTCAATTTAAATCAAACAATCGGTGAAAGTGTAACAATGCATCCAGAACTTGTTTCTGTATATATGAAATATGGGGTCGATTTTTGCTGTGGTGGTGATAGAACAGTTCAAGAAGCTATCGAAAAAGATACGGATGCTAGTCATCAATTAATCGCAGATGCCCAGGAGAAAATAGATGCTTCATTACAACTTTCTGTTGATTCAAAAACAATGAAACTTTCCGATTTTTCAACTGAACAGCTCATCGACCGAATCTTAACTCAACATCACACCTATTTAAAGACGGAGTTGCCCATACTCTCTGAATTGATGTTCAAAATTTTAACGGTTCATGGTGAAAATCACACTGAACTCTTTACTATTCATAAAATCTTCGGTAATTTAAAAACTG
Organism: uncultured Eubacteriales bacterium; assembly: GCA_964563505.1. Classification (GTDB taxonomy): domain Bacteria; phylum Bacillota; class Clostridia; order Lachnospirales; family Vallitaleaceae; genus UBA1351. The sequence goes on along the minus strand of CAZLXW010000012.1, from coordinate 36,914 downwards.
AGCTCGAAGGACATCTTGTCAAAGAAGAGGAATTCCTTTTTCCAAAACTTCTTGCAAAGGATTCAAATTGTAAAGCACTTATTGAAGAACTTGAAGAGGAGCATGATGGTGCAGGCGATGCATTGCATCAACTAACGGATTTAACGAATCACTTCACGTTGCCAAAAGATGCATGTACAACGTATGAAATCGTTTATGAGAAATTAAAAGAACTTGTTGCTGACATGTATATGCACGTGCATACTGAGAACAATATTTTATTCAAACGTTTTGTATAGTTAAAAAAGAAGGGAATCGGAAAGCCGATTCCCCTTTTTTAAGCATCTTTCACCTCTTTTTTATTCTCATACATTTTTTTGTCAGCTGATATGTATAAATCGTCCATGGTCATTCCATCTAAATACTGTTCATATCCGTAGCTAAATGTTAAACGTTTAATGACTGGATCATGATATTTAGATAGTTGTTTTGAAATACTTTTTTTAGTATTTGGGCAAAAACAATCAATATTTCATCGCCTTTATTATGTCCATAATGATCATTGATTTCTTTAAAAGAATTTAAATCAAAAATGATAATACCGAAGTTCATATTGTTTTGCATTAAATGTGTTAAATAGGTCTCATAACTTCGGCGGTTATACAATCGGGTTAAAAAATCCTCCTCTGTCGGGCTTGTTTCTAGAAAAATATAAATCACTAACAATCCCAAAACAATTGATGTCCAGGAAAAATGTAGTTTCGAATCAAAAAGTTGAACAATCATTCCTAAGATTGGAATCAAGAAGCACAGAAAGTAGATTAAAACCTCATAGGATATCATTTTCCGGATATTTTTCAAAACAAAATAAAGCATATACAAATATAGACTTGCTAATACCAAGTAATGAAGCATTTTTAGGTCACCACTGCTATAACTATTGCTTACTGGATTAATCTTAAAATATATAGGATAAAACACATTAATCACAAGCGCGATAAGTGTTCCTATCGTGGCATGTTGATAATAAATATATCGATAAGTGCGTTTCGGATCTTTAAAAATTCTAAAATCAACATAGGAAAGTAGCAATCCCCCAATAATGGGGCCCATTAGAAAAAGAACCACGTTGGTAACATATTCAAGAAAATAAGCTCCTTGAAAAGTCATTCCGTCAAAGATCCACGTCAAAGGCTCTACAATAATTGCTATAGCTGTTGCAAAAGCAATGAGTTTTATTAGTCGCTTGCTAAATGTTTGTATCTTTGTCAACCGAATAAATAAATACAATACATACAATATCATCAAGCCAAATATATTAATTTGAAACTGCACAAGATAATTCATATACAGTCACCTGCTTTCTATTTGTTATCTTCTCAATAGTGAATTCACAATTGTCAAATTTAATATCAATCTTTCATTAACAACTTCCACCGGAACACTACCGCGTATTAAGTAGGTGTTCTCGGCAATTTCTTCGATAAGATCTTCCATGGTAACAATTGCAGAAGATATTCTTTGATATTTTTTTCGACGTTTATAACAAAAGCCTCTGTTCTTGGTGTCATGATCTCTTCAGCTGGTTTATTGTCAAGTTCAAATATACTATTAATCATCTTACGCTCTGTTAGATTAATTGATCCATGCTCTTGGGCTACTTCAACAAGTGAACGTATTTCTTCTCTCGAGACTTTTTCCTCGAGATCACCCTCTCGAATACCAAATAAACGCAAAACCATTGCAATGTCATCCTACACCTCGTCTCTTCATAATTTTATTTTTTATTTAATTATAGGTTATTTTAGTATTGACATCAAGTAAACTTTATAGGCTATACTAAAACCACCAAATAAGGGAGGTATTTGTATGATCCAATTACATTTTGAAAAATTAGCTCATTTTGATCGATATCACGAGATTTGCTCTGTCTCTATTCCTTTTCCACAAGGAGAACTTCTTGATATCAATCAACTCACTATTTATGATGCATCAAACCAAGTCACACCCCATCAATCAAAAGTTCTCTCAACATGGCCGGATTGTTCTATTCGTTGGGTTTATATTCTATTCATCTGCAACCTTAACGGAAACCTGTCAACTGATTATTTTGCTAGTATTTGTCCTCTGACATCAGATATCCCCAAACCCAATCAAGTGCTTTCTAATATAGTAACTCCAAATCAATCCCTAACCTTTAATCATATTAATAGAGATACTATCCGTTTACATGACGGGATTAGTCCGATTGAATTTCATGTTCAAACCACTCTTTCCGATGCGCAATCAAACACGTATATTGCTACTCTCGATAATTTAGAGCTTCAAACACTTATGGATGGACCCTTACGTTATCAATATCGCGGATGCGGAAAACATCTATTATCACAAGGCGTTGTAGGGGGCCCTCTCCAATTACTTGATTACGAAATAACTTATACACTGGACCATCAAAAACCATGGATACAAGTCGATTACCGATTAATCAATAAAACCGCTTCTGATGTCGAACTGCGTAAAATTGATGTTTCTATTATATCTCATTCTCACCGTGATTTGGAAATAAAAGCCGAAAGTTCATCCGTACTTGGTGCTTTAGCAACATCCAATTACAAGAGCAATATCGTCACATCCACATTGACAGAACCCCTCTCTCAACTTATTGACGGTGACTATCTAATGAAGGATGCTAATGAACATTACCCTGAAACTTTTTATGGAACCGCCTTTGTCGACTACTTCAACCAAGATGCCCAAGCCGGTTTGTGCGCAACGCATTATCAAGCCTATCAGAACTTTCCTAAGGGAATGATTGTGAATAAAGATGGTCTTGTTCTTGAACTATTACCCGATGTAAATGAGTCCTTAACGCTTTATGCGGGCATGGCCAAAACACATACCTATTTTTTACACCTTCATCAGGAGTCTATTGAAGATAATGCATCAACAAGTTATGATGACCTTGTCAACCATCTTAATCTTCGAAGCTTACAATTTCAAATGCCTGATCGCCCAACACTTGATGCATCAGTATACCAATCTGCGGGCGTATTAGAAAATATCTACACTCAATCACCGTCTCCGGATATCGATCAAAAAATGCTGAACAAGGCCGATCGTCGAAGTCGTGGATTTGGTATTTTAAATTGGGGCGACGCCCCGGATATGAACTATACAAATCAAGGTCGCGCCCAAGGAAATCTTGTCTGGACCAATAATGAATATGATTTTCCTCATGCTGCAATGTTGCTCTATACAAAAACTGGTGTCCGTCGCATGATGGATTATTGTTTAGTCGCAGGACGGCATCAGATGGATGTTGATGTATGTCACGCTCCTGATCTAGGATTACGCTACCAAGGTCAAATAGAACATAGTGGCAGCCATCATACTGGTGATGTCAAACCTTGCCATCAATGGGTTGAAGGACTCCTTGATTATTATCACTTAACCGGAGAGGACACAGCCTTATCCACAGCTTTAGGTATTGGGGAAAATATTCTCAATCTCCTAGCACTTCCCAGATATGCCCAAAGTGGTGGAATCAATGCACGTGAGACCGGTTGGGCAATGCGTTCACTTATCGGACTATACAAAGAGACGAATGACGAAAAATGGTTAGCTCCAACACAAAAAATCATTCTGCAATTTAAGGACTGGTACGAAACCTATGGCGGTTGGCTTGCGCCTTATACCGATCACACTGTCATTCGTGTTCCTTTTATGATTTCTGTTGCTGTCGGAAGTCTTATGCGATATTATCGCATTCGCCCGGATGCATCAATACGCGACTTAATCATTCATGCCGTTGACGACATGGTTGAAAACTGCATGTTATCGGATGGCTCTTTTTACTATAAAGAACTTCCGAGTTTGCAACGTCCCTCTTATAACACCCTTGTCCTAGAAGCTTTAGGCATTGCATACGAATTAACCTCGGACAAAAAATATTTAACTGCAGGACTCAAGACATTTGAAAAACTTGGCCAAGACGGAACCCCATCAGAGGGAAAGCGCATATACGACACATTCACCCTCGTTACCGGAGGACTAAGTCCAAAAGCATTTGCACAATCTTACCATGCACTTGCTTTCTTCTACAAACAATTAGAAGAAAGCGAATAAAAAGATAAACAAAAAAACTCCGATTTCAAATTATATTCATTTGAAATCGGAGTTTTTTACTTACTCTGTGCTCCTAGTCTTCACTCGAATTTTCCCAAAGCTTTTTCCGTTCTTCAAAGCTTACTTCTTTATGGACTTGATGAAGCATCCAAATATATCCAAATGAGTCACTGAACATTGCGTTTGACACTCCATAATCAGGCAACTCAGTAATAGGCTGAACTTCAGAGCAGCCTGCATTTATAGCTTCTGAATATGTTTTGGCAATATCCGGAACCATAATATTAAACCAAATGGGTTTCGGATCGTTGGGTTTTGGTGCAATCATCTCATACTGAGGATTCTCATCTAGCATATGAAATCGCACGCCATATAATGTAAATATAACTTCATTTTGTCCTTGAGGAAAGTCCGTTACCTCAATACGTTCTATGTCAAATATTTTTTCGTATAATTCCAGTGCACTTAAGGCGTCTCTTACAATCATATCAATTTCTACTCCGACCATATTTGATTTCCTCCTTTATCAAGTACTTATATTATACCTTTAAGTTATTGAATAAAGCAAGAATCTCTTCCCGAGATTTCGCAGGTGTCTTTCCTTCATATTTTTTAAAGACACTGGAAAAATAATTTTCATTATTAAAACCAACCATTTCTGATATATCAATCAAGTTAAGGTCAACTTCAAGAAATAATTTTTTGGCCTGACGTATTCGGTATTTATTCAAGTAGTCTGTCACTTTTTCTCCAGTCTCTTTTTTAAATACGCGATAAGCGTATTCAGGGTTTAATTCAGTATCTCTGCAGATATCTTCTGCCGTAAGCTTTTGATAATAATTGTGATTAATAAAGTTTTTCATGGTATCACTGATATAATGGCCGGTTTCATTCATATTATTGTTGGTTAAGCTAAAGACCTGCTTTAAAATACCCAACATATATATTTTGGCAACAATCTGCCAATAGGGCTCTTTACTTACATAAGATTTTACGATTTTTCTGAATAAGTACTCTACTTCACTCTCGTGCGGAACCTGTACATAATTGGGTAACTGGTATCCTCCTGTAAATATAGGATTCGTACGTATATGGTCTTTGTGAATCAATTGACGTCCAAAGAGGGTCAAATACGTTTCTGCATTTTGATAATAATCATAAATCCAATCCTTGTCTTCAAAATAGAAAAAATCACAATGGAACCAATAAAATTCGCCCGTTGTATCTTCATCAAACCACAATTCATGTGGTGTATCCGGTGTTATAATTAACAGGTCCCCTTTTTTTATTTTATATTGTTGCTTTCCTATGATTGCATTCGCTGTTCCTTTAAAACAATACATAAATTGATGATCATAAATTCTTCGTACATGATTACGCCAGGCGTCTCTATGTTGGAGGCCTGCTTCTCTAATAAATGGACATAACTCATCAAAAGAAAACTCTGTTCGATTATTCACTCTGCACCTCTTGTACTTGTCTAACATTGTTTTTTAGTTTTACCTCTGTTAAGATTACTGCCGTTAAAATAATCGTTCCACCAATAACTACTTTTGTCGTTAATGATTCGAATCCAAATATAATGGAAAACAAGGTTCCAAAAAGACTCTCCATCGACATAATAATACCGGCTTTAGATGCTGTTGTTTGTTTTTGTGCACTCGTTTGTAAAAAATAACATAAGCAAGTACTAAATAATCCTAAGTAAATAACTGCTGGTAAGCCTATTGAATAATCTATCTGATAAAAATTCGTCGGATTTTCAAAGATTAATCCTACAAGGGACAAAAGACCTGCTACCGATATCTGTACAAAGGCAATAGTCATTGCTTTGCTTCCGCTCACGGCAATGCCTAAATAGGCAATATGAAGGGCAAACAAAATCGCACAGATCATCACATACAAATCTCCTAAATTTAAAGATATGCCCCCTTCGGGAGAAACCGTCAAAACGGCTACTCCAAAAAAAGTAATCATTGCCAAAATAACCGTTTTTAATTTTGGCTTGGTTTTCGTGAGTGCCCAGACAATGAATGGGACAATCACAACATTCGTCGCTGTAATAAATGCACTGTTTGAGACAGTTGTCATACTTTGGCCGATTGTTTGAGAAAAAAATGCAAAGAAAAGAATAACCCCTGCAATACCACCACGAATCCATTCTTTTTTTGTGATTTCCTTTAACTTATTCATCATAAACATAAGCAGTGCTATAGCTGCAATCGGAAATCGGAAAGCCATAATAATCATGGGTGACATCCCTGAACCAATGGCGTATTCTGTGGCAATAAATCCACTTCCCCAGATCATAGCCACCAGTAATAACATCATATCTGCCTTAAATTTAAAACTTTTCATCTTGGCGCCTCTCATATCTCGTACATTTTCTTATTAACTTTATAGTTCAGCTTTTTGTCCACTTCTTTCGGAGTAATGACCACTTCTTCATGCGTAATTCTTATATGCAAGGGTACTTGCTCCCAGACGATAGAAAACTCTATATACTCCCACTCTTTAGGAAGCCGGGGATTAAAGGTAAGTACCCCCTCCGAATCAACAGACATCCCTCCATAACCTAGCGTTACGGATTGCCAGGTCCCTCCTGTGGAGGCCGCATGAATTCCTTCTCTCGTATTTCCTTGATTATCATAAAGATCAACATATGCAGAACGTTCAAGATAATCATAAGCATGTTGTTCTTTTCCCACGCGTAACCCCATCATACAATGGATACTGGGACTTAAGGAAGAACGATGTAAAGTACGCTGTTCATAATACTCATAATTGATTTGTTGTGTTTCTTTATCAAACTCATTCTCCAGCAAGAACATGAGCATGACAACATCTGCCTGCTTAAGTATACAGGTCTGACTTCGCTTAATACCTTTTAAAGCATCCGGTAACAAGGGCATATTGTTGGCATCCCATTCATGAATAATAGCATGATTCAGGTCAAAGTATCCTTCAAATTGTTCTATCAAGCCACTGCTATTATTCAAATAAATTTTTTCGCTGATAGCATACCATTGTTCATATTCTGATTCCGTCATTTGAATTTTTTCAAGTAAGTAATGATATACTTGAGGTTCATCTTGCTTATATCGTATCAAGTATTCTAACGCCTTATTTATATTCCATTTGGTCAGATGATTGGTGTATGCATTGTTATTAACCGGTTCATGCCACTCATCCGGACCAGTCACTTGATTAATTTCATAATGATCTTTTGTTGCATTATATTCTAATCGAGAGATCCAAAACCTTGCAGTTTCAACAATAATCTCAAGTCCTTTTTCCTTAAGAAAGGCTTCATCTTTGGTGAAACGGTAATACCGGTCAACGCCAAATGCAACTGCTGCTGTCACATGATGCTCATAATCAGCGACATAACACCGATAACAAGATCCATCCGGTTCCACAGTCCAAGCCGGACATTCTTCATCTCCTGTATCTGCAGATTCCCATGGATACTTTGCACCTTTGTATCCATTAATCTTAGCATTTTCTCTCGCCTTATCAATCAAGTTGTATCGGTAGGTCACAAGATTTTTTGCAATATCCGGGAAAACATAGGTAAAAAAGGGCAATATAAAAAGTTCCGTATCCCAAAAAGCATGTCCACCGTATTCCTCGCCATGAATGAGCTTTGCGCCTATATTCGTCCGGTCATCATCCATACTCGGCGTACTCATTAATTGAAAAATGTTAAATCGAAGGGCATGCTGCAGTTTATCATCGCCTTTGATAACAAGATCTGCCCTATTCCACAGGCGGTCATACTCCAGGTGATGCGCTTCAAATTCATGATCAAACCCTCGCTCTAAAGCTTGCCGTAAATCGTGGGTCGCATCATACACCACTGCATCACTATCACGCCCTGTACGTATACTTGCATATTTTTCAATCATAATGGTCTGATTTTCTCTTACCTGTGCATCAAGAAACTCACAGGCAACTTCACCATACCGTCTGAACTTTCTGCTTTTTAAAATATCATTGCCTGCCATATCGAAAACAGCAACCGCGGTTGTTGTTGCAATGGGTAATTTGAAATCCCGTGTCTGACTAAGTATGCTAGCGCCAAATTCATCAATAGGCTCTACTTCTAGAGTCTCTAAATGCTTGACTCTAAATCTTGGAAAATCCATAAAATTGGTCACACTTGCATCAATAATGTTTTCAAATTCAAAAAGTCCTTGATAGTTCATGGGTGTCAAATATATACGTAATAAACCGAGATTATTATGACTACGGCTAAGAAATTTTATAATCTCAACTTTTGTCTTTCGGCCATCATAAGCCGTTGTCACATAGTGTTTGGCCAGAAAGCCTTTTTTCATATCCAAGACACGAATATATTCATCTAAGGATTGGCCACTTTCAATGCCAATCGGGTCGCGTTTGTAATACATCTTAAGCTTTGCCCAATCCGGAGTATTGCATAATTCTCTCTGAAATGCCTCGGATTTATCAAAAACACCGTGAATATAATTGGCCGGAAGAGACGAACGCACATCACCTTCTTCATGGCTACCCCGATTGCCCATATAACCACTGGCTAAGCCAAAGATTGATTCATAGGCCAAATTTTTCTGTGCGTCATAGCCATCTTCGATAACCAGCCATTCATCCTCAGATAAATACGATGCTACTTCTTCTGAAAACAAGTCTCTTTTGAACATAATCTACCTCGATTCCTCTATTCTATATGCTAACAGTTTAGACGCTTCTATAATTTCATCCTGCACATCATGAATGCCTTTAATTGGAGCAAAAGGTTTTATGACTAAGTTAAATGTAAAGTTCTTTGTTATAGCCTTATATTGGTTCATCCGATCCGGACCACAGCTTTGGCTTCCAAGTCCTGAATTCATCATATCGCAATTGACAATCAGATTCGAAGCTTTTTTAACATCTGCCTGGTGTTTTGCCCTGTTTAATTCAACATCCCTCGTATCTCGAACACTAAAATCCATACTTTCACTTGCAAACTGTATTGCACCCTTGTCATTAGATAGGGATGCCCATGTTACATTGGTACGATTTCCGTTTTCTTGAGGAACCATATAAGGAAAGCTTAGTTCATTATATGGCATTGAATAAATACCTGCATAGGCATTTTCCTTGCTGTCACGATAACATTCCCCCGGTCCGTCACCCTTGTAGGTCACATTGGAAAAACTTTTTGGCACTTCTAATTGTAGGCCGATTTTCGGCAAATGCTTAGGTGCCGGGCCCACAAATCCACCGGACCATTCTAATCGAATATATCCATCTTGGGAAATATGATAGGTTAAATTCGTATTACATCCCCAACTAAGTCCGCGTGCACCTACACGCCCATGTACATCCACTTGTACTTCACAATCCGATTGTTGGTATTTTATTGAGTATACATTCATTGTCATCGCATGTAAATGCTGAAGTTCCCAATTTTCTTCATTTATTACATCATTATCCGTATAGGCTCTAAAAAAATTAACTTTAGGACCTTGCTCTATTTGTCTTACCCCATTCATAAGTAAGTTCTGAATATATCCGTCTTGCTTTGATATACTTAGCTCAAATGTTTTTCCAACCACCTTCAGCATACCGATTTTTTCCTCAACATGAAGCCCTTCTTTAATTCCAATTATTTCTTGAACCGTTTGCTTTAAGATAAGAACATCACGCCCGAGGACTACTCCCTCTGACCATCCGTCCATAGGCTGTCTAAATGTAAATTCAAGATGAAGATATACTTGCATTTCTGATTCATAAGCTAGTAGTTCTTCAGGGATATGCAGAACTCCTTCTTCTTGGGGCTTAATTATGGGCATGGCTTGTGTTAAGGTAAGAACGTGTTCATGATTACGCAGCAATTGATAGCTAACATCAATCATGGATGTATCGATAAAGTCAAATCGGTTTTTTACACTTATTGTGCCTTCTTGCAGATCCCAAGATGTCACATGTATAGGCTCAATCAGCTTGGCATATTCTCCTAGCCCTGGGGTTGGTTGATTATTGGCCATAACCATCCCGTCCATGCAAAAATTTCCATTATGGAAATCTTCTCCAAACTCTCCACCAAAAAGAAACCGTTCTATCCCATGTTCATCTTTTTGATATACCCCTTGGTCTTTAAATTCCCAAATAAAAAAACCTTGTATTCTCTTGGATTTTTCCATTAGGTCTACATATTCTATTAAGCTACCTGGTCCATTACCCATTGCATGTCCGAATTCACATAAGATATGCGGTCTCTTAATATCTTCCCTATCCAACTCATAAAGCTTACCTATACTTGAATACATTGTACTCGATACATCAACAGACTCATTATAAGCATCACCTTCATAATGAACCGGTCTAGATGGTTCATAACTCTTGCACCATTCATACATTGCTTTAAAATTCACCCCATATGCCGATTCATTTCCCAATGACCACATAACAACGCAGGCATGATTCCGATCACGCTCAACCATTCTCTCAACGCGATCAACATATGCTTCTTGGTATATCGGATCATCACACATGAGTCTATCTGTTTTGACTACTTCTAAACCATGACTTTCAAGGTCAGCCTCATCTATTACATAAATTCCTAATGCATTACAAAGGTCATAAAAAAAAGGATTATTGGGATAATGGGACGTTCGAATGGCATTCATATGATAATCTTTTATTAGTTGAAGCTCTGCTAGTGTTTCCTCATATGTAACGGCACGTCCTGACCATGCACTATACTCATGTCGATTAATCCCTTTTAACATAATTCTTTTACCATTAAGCCTTAATATACCTTTTACAATTTCAATATGCCTAAATCCGATACGTTGAGGAATAACTTCACAAATACTACCGGCGTCATCTGTTAAGGTAAAAATGAGTGTATATAGTTTCGGGGTTTCACTAGTCCATGGTGAAATCGCTTCTATTGCGATAGGTCCATTTAATGGCACTTCATGAATTTCTTTATAGAGTTTATCTCCATCAAAAACCTTTAAGGATAAGTGCCCATGCCCTTGCATGCTGATATTTGTATTTAAATAACCTGTTTTTGTTTTCCAATCGTAATCCGGATCCAATATTAAATTCTCAATAAAACATGGTTTGCGTTCAATTAAATATACATCACGGATTATTCCACCTAACCACCACATATCTTGGGCTTCCAAATAAGATCCATCACAATATTGATAGACAATCACATGAATATGATTTTCGCCCACAAGAAGAGTCTCTGTAATATCAAACTCACTAGGATATCGACTCCCCTGAGAATATCCGATCAATTGACCGTTAATATATAAATGGAATGCACTCTCAACCCCTTCGAAACGAATGGAAAGCCTATCCGGTTTTTGTGCTAATGTAAATGTCTTATGATAAAGCCCTGTCTCATTTTGATTTCCAGATACATATGGCACATCTACGGGAAAATCATACCACATGTCCGTATAGACAAATTTTCCATAACCTTCAAACTGCCAGTTTTTAGGAACTTGAATCGTGTCATAGTCTGTAAGTTCAGTTAGTCCATTTAAATCGATGAGAACCGGCGATTCATACCATTTAAAGTCCCATTGCCCATTTAACATTTTTATCCGGCTAGAATACGCCTTATCGCATTTTAAAGCTTTTTCTTCATTTTCATATGGATAAAAATGTACTCGGCTCTTCTCTCGATTTCTTGATAAAACTTTATAATTATTCCAATCATTATCATTTATGTTTAATATACTTTTTTCTCGTATCATGTTTATTCACCTTAAGTCTCTCTCTATATTCTCATATCATTCCTACATTATTTAATCCCTGACATTGATACACCTTCAACAAATCGCTTTTGGAAGAATAGATAAATAATTAATACCGGCAAAATAGTCACTGCTGTCGCAGCAAACAAGCCACCATAATTCACCGTGTTTTGACCACTAAACATATTTAAGGCAACGGCTAGGGGCATTTTATCTTTGGTGTTTAGCACTAAATACGGCCAAAGAAAATCTTCCCAGTTCCACAAGAATAAAAATATGGCCAAGGCCGAGATCATATTCACTGACAAGGGCACCGCAATTTTATGAAAAATCGTAAATTCTCTTGCGCCGTCAATGCGTGCTGCATCAATTAATTCATTGGGTATTCCGCTGATCATATACTGTCGCATCATAAAAATACCAAAAGACGAGTATAATGTGGGTAAAATAATCGCCCAATAAGAGTCGATTAGATTCGCTGTATTTATCATCTGATATAAAGGAATAACCATAATCAAATACGGCACCATCATCGTAAATAATATGATGGAAAAAATGAGTTTTTTTCCTTTAAATTCAAATTTTGCCAATACATAGCCACATAATAGGCTGGTATAAATTCCTATTGCTGTTTTTACTGTTGCCAAGAAAATAGAATTCATAAAGTATCTTGCAATATTAAAGCTTTCAAATATATCAAAATAATTTTCGATGGTCCAAAGGCGCGGAAAAAATGTTGTCGGAACAGACGTAATCTCTTTGCTTGTCTTAAAGGTAGATAGCATTAACCACAAAAATGGAAGAAACATAATCAATCCACCAAGAATCAGCAATCCTTTTAACACATATGCACTTATTTTTTCTATTTTCATGATTCATCACCTCGAGACAATACTTTTAATTGGATTGCTGTAACCAATAATATAATGATAAATAAGATGACCGATAAAGCTGATGCATAGCCAAATCGATAGTTCTCAAATGCTTCATTATAAATCATATAGGAAATAACATAGGTTGCCGTTCCCGGTCCGCCTTCTGTCATCACAAATATTTGTACAAAAGATTGGAAGTAAGAGATTAATGAAGTAATCACAATAAAAATAATTGTGGGTCTTAACATAGGAACTGTAATATGACGAAAACTTTTATATCCATTCGCTCCATCAATGTTTGCTGCTTCATAAAGACTTCTAGGTATATTCATTAAGGCCGCCATAAAGATAACAACGGCATAACCAACATCTTTCCAGGCCGTCATAAATATTACCGCCGGCATTGCCAAAGTCTTGTCCATCAGCCAGTTTTTACCTACAATACCAAATGCCGCCAATATCATGTTCAACAATCCGACTCTTGGATGATATACCCATTCCCATACCATGGACACCGCTACTATGGGCATAATTACAGGTAAGAAATATAAACTTCGAAGAATACCGTCATTCTTTTTCATAGCATAAAGTCCTGCTGCAATGATCAGCCCAAGTCCCGTTCGAAGTATAATCAAAGAAGAACTAAAAACAAGTGTGTTCTTAAGGGAAATCTTAAATAAACTTGAACTTAGAATCGAAATATAATTTTCAATACCTATAAATTCCATAGTTCCCTGTAGCGGATTCCAGTTACTGAAGCTGCCGATAATTCCATATCCCAAGGGTATAAAAAAGAATATAATATTAAAGATAATAAATCCTGACATTGCTACAAATACGATTAATTTTTTTTGATCATCGAATAGATGATATTTTATTTTTTCAATCATCGCGCTCTTCCTTTTCTACTAAGAAAAGACAACAAGACAGCTAAAACTTCTCATATCTTGTTGTCTTTAATCTAGTAAACCTTATTTAAAAGCTGCTTGTTCCATTTGATGTAATTCACTGACATCAATTGATTCGGCATTTATTTTAGCTTCTGCTACCGCTTCTGCAGCCGGTGTTCCTGTTAATGCTGATTCAAGCATTGTTCTATACACTTTCTCTAAACTACTGGGTACAATAACAACTTTTGCATTGCCAGAATTATAGGCTTGTTGAACCGCATATCCTGCTGTACCTTCTTCATAAGTAATATCGACGTTTGTGTTATTGGCTGCTCCTGAGTTCCCTTTAACTATAGCTGTAACAGTTTCTTCATCAGTTAGCATAAATTCAACAAAATCATTGAGTACTTCGTATTTTTCATCAGAAACATTTTTGCTGATTCCAAACGTCAACTCTGCGAAAGCATTGGTAATACCCGGAACTGGGAAGGCATGAAGTTGTGCTTCTTCTGGTGCCCAAGATTCCATCCAGCCTGCTCCATAAATAAAGGCTGCCGAATCTTGGTACAAGGTATCTTCCGGACTATTTTGTCCATATGTCAAGTAATCCATGTAACCTGCGTCGGTCCAATCAACAACTTGTTGCAAGGCTTGTTCACTAAATACTGCACCACTTTCATCGGTTAAACGTTCGCCGGCCTGATAGGCTAAATCATAAAGCATATGGAAAGAATAGTCATATCCGATAATTCCATTTGCTGGATCATTATACTTGACACTTTCTGCAAAAAGCTCATCCCACGTTGATGGAGTATTTTCCAACTCACCTACAATATTTTTGTTTGCATACATAATCATGCTTGTAAATAATGTCGGAACTACAATTGGTTTTCCGCTTTCACCAAGATACATATCTGTTGTTGCTAAGTGACCCATTGTCTCTTCTGAGAGATTAAGTTCTTTCGAGATTGGTCCTAAGGTATCCATATAAGCTGTGTGAACATAAAAGATGTCCGGCCCCCTGCCATTATTGACTTCAAGTGGTAGTTTTGTAAAGTAGTCGCCCCACGGTTGCTGTTCAATAACATAGTTAAATGTTTTTCCTTCTGCTTCCATCGCTGACTTATAGTTTTCGAACATATTGTAATAAAATGAATATTCAACATCATCTCCCGGAATCCAAACAACAATTTCTTCTTCTAAGCTATTCGATGTATCTCCATTTTGTTCTGTTACTGTCGAATTTGTCTCTTCTGTATTCTCTTGTGTCGTTCCTGTGTCGCTGTTTCCACAGCCTGCCATCGATATCATCAAAACAATAATCAATAAACCCGCCAAATATTTTTTCATAGTTTTTCTCCCTTTTACAGTGGATTAGATTTATAATTGCTACATTCGAATGTGAATTACATTTATATATTACCATGAATATATCACATTCCACAAAAAAAAAATGTATATAACTTATAAAAAATCGACATTTGTGTCTTTTCTATAAGTCATATATATTTTCAGATATTTGAATCACCTCTATGAATTTTTTAAAACTTGTCGTTTGATACTTATCTTTATGAAATACAATATGGTTATAATTTTTTAGTTCAAAATTCCTTACTTTTACCTCACATAAATTGCCCTCTTCTAATTCTTTTTCAACTTTTAATTTTGGTAATACACTAATCCCTAAATCATGTTTAACCGCTTGTATAAGGGCCGGACTATTGACGCTGGTCCATACAGGATTCACCTTAATATCATGCAATAATAAGGAACTGTCAAATACATCTCGAATGGCGCTGCCTTGCTCTCTCAGCAAGAATTTTTCTTTCACTAGTCTCTTAATATCAACACTTTCTTCTTGTGCAAAAGGATGGTTCAAGGAACAAATTACTGAGAGCTCATAGGATGAGAATGGAATTTTAATCAAGTCATCATTGTATACGATACCTTCGACTAATCCAATATCAACTTTGTTATCATGAACCATCTTTTCAATATTTCGGGCATTTTCAACAATTATGCGTGTCGGCGTTTGCGGACAAAGTGTCTCAAATCTAGACAAGGCACTTGGCAAAATAAAGTTAGCAATCGTAATACTTGATCCAATTTTAATCAAGGCGTTCGTTTCTAATTCTTGCGTGTTTTCTCCTAATTCATCATATAGGTCAAGAATTTTTTTCACTTTAAGTAAAAATATTTTTCCACTTTCATTTAAAAAAAGTTTTCTAGATATCCGATCAAACAGTTGAATACCTAAATCATTTTCCAACTCACTTATTGCATTGGAAACAGCTGGCTGCGTTACATATAATTTTTCTGAAGCTTTGGTAATACTTTCCACTTCACATACGGTCTTAAAAATCCGTAAATGTCTTATTTTCATATGACCTCTTCTTTCATAACTGTTTAGTGATGTATTTTATAGAATTATATTATTTTACTTATCAATTGTCTATAGTTATACTTAAACCAGTATTGAATAAATTACTTCGGAGGATATAACCATGGTAAGTCGAAAAATCAAACTCTATTATTTGCTTTTCAAAATCACATTCTCGATCAGTGCTTTTACCTTTGGAGGGGGTTATATTGTGATCCCTATGATTCGTAAATATTTTGTGAACGAGCATAAGTTCATCAGCGAAAGTGATTTGTTAGACATGGCAGCTATTGCGCAGTCCACTCCAGGCGCCATAGCTGTTAACCTAGCTGTATTAGTTGGTTATCGTATTGCAGGGATTCAAGGCGCTATAATAACTTGCATAGGAACCGTCTTACCTCCACTTATTATATTATCATTGATCTCTATTTTTTATAATACTTTTCGAAATAATCGTATTATAAGTGCTATATTAAAAGGTATGGAAGCAGGCGTCGCTGCAATTATTGTTGATATTGTCATCGATATGGGAAGAGAAATCGTGCAAGAAAGGAACTGGATATTGACCCTATTGGCTCCTAGTGCATTTATTGCCAGCTTTATCTTTAATATAAATGTACTTATCATTATAATTTTCTGTGCATTGATTAGTTTTTTACAGACTTTCGTAAAATCTAGAAAAGGAGTTCTTGAAAATGAATAATATCGTTTTTAAATTGTTGATAACTTTTTTGCAGATCGGTTTATTCAGTATTGGAGGAGGGTATGCCATTTTGCCCCTGATACAAGCACAGGTGGTTGACTCTCATAAGTGGCTTACGCTTCAAGAATATACGGATATTATTACTATTTCACAAATGACTCCGGGACCCTTGGTCGTTAATGCCGCTTCATTTGTTGGTATTCGTATTGCAGGCATCCCCGGGGCCATAGTCGCTACATTCGGAAGTATTATCTCCGGTTTCATCTTTTCAATTTCCTTACATAATTTTTTCAAACGCCACGAAAATATTAATAGTATTTCCAATGTTTTAAATGGTCTACGTTCTAGTGCTCTTGGTCTCATTGCCTCTGCCGCATCAACTATAATCATGATTGCATTTTTAGGAAGTCCAACATTCGATTTTGGAAATTCAGAGATTAACATTATGGCTATTGTTGTATTTTTTATATCTCTCCTCGCATTGAGAAAGCTGAAACCAAACCCAATATTGATTATTCTTCTAACCGGGTTTATTGGTTTGCTTGTTTATTAAACGTAGCTTCATATTCCCCTATATATTCATCTACTGTGATTTTTTGGCAAAGTTCTTCAATAAGATCGTAAGGAATTTGATCCATTTTCTTAAATCGTATACAGCTTTTTCCCATATCTAGCTTGGTAGATACTCTTTTTTTGTATTCTTCTCTAAACCATTCCTCAACTTCTGGTTTCGCATAAATCCCCATGTAATAAAAGGCAATATAGTTCTTTTGTGAAGCGAGACTCATAAATGGTAATGGTTCTCCTGGAGATGCATGGTATCCTTTAGGATATATGGACAAAGGGACTACATAAGCTATCATTCCGTAAGCCATTTGTTCTTCAAAACCCTTTGGAAGATTCTTGATTATACATTCTCTCAACTTTTTCATCGGTTCTTTTCGTTCATTTGGAAGATTCTTTAAATATTCACTTACTGTTTTTGCATCAGAATTCATCTGGCACCTCCTAGTCTTTATTCATACTATTAAGAGAATTGAATAATCGTTGCCGGCACTTCTTCCGGTTTACCAAAGAGATATCCTTGCATTAAATCAATATCCTTTGTTTGTAAATATCCATACTCATCCAATGTTTCAACCCCTTCAGCTAAAATCATTGATCCGACTTTCTTTCCATTTTCAATAAACTTATCTAATAGTCTTTGTTTTTTCTCATCGATATGGATATCACGGATGATACTCATATCGATTTTCATATAATCTGGTTTTAGTTTTAAAAGAGCCTCAATATCTGCATATCCACTGCCTATGTCGTCAAGGGCTGTGGAAACGCCTCGACTCTTATAATAGTCGAGAATAAGATTCAAATGCTCAAAATCAACGACTTTTTCAGATTCAACAACTTCGAAAACGACTTGTTCCGGAGGAATATTTTCCTCTTCTAAGGCTTTGACCGTACTTTGCAAGCATAATGAAGGTACATATATTGCTGTTGGAACAAAATTAATAAATATTTTCTTGTTGATTTTATGTTTTGATGCTGCACGAATTGATATTTCCCTACAAATCCTGTCAAGAAAAAACATTAAATCCATATCCTTTGCCCAAGAAAATAATTTCTCAGGGTTCATAATGCTTCCATCTTCTAAAACCCCACGACTTAAGGCTTCATATCCATATATTTCACCTGTTTTTCCGTGAATAATTGGTTGGAATAGAGTTTTAATACGCTCTCCTTCGATAATCGAAACCACTTCACGTCCTTTGTATAACATCGTCCAATCCTTTAAACTTCTGTAATGCTTTAATGAAGAAAAAGATAACATTTCTTCCCTTTTGAGCGGTAATATCTTGACATCTTTTTGTTCAACTGAATTAAAAACGACGGTATTTAAAAAGGATATATAAGGCTCAAAATTGACCTCATAAATTAAATACCCTTCTTCAAGCACTTCATATGTATATTGATTTTCTTGCAAGGTGCTTTCAAATAACTCGACATGATGGTGCGTCGGAAGATTAACGAAAACATTCGCTTTAGAAAAGAAAAGTTTAGGTATACTTGTACATCGACTACAACTCATACATTTCTCCTTTGACAAAATAATTCATATTGCATCTAGCAAATTCTTCAAACGTTCGAGGTTCTTTTCCTGTCAGTTGTTTAAATTCATTGGTAACCCTTTTTGCTGTGCCCATTCTGGTCATAAAATATAAAGCTACCGTAACATTGACATATTTTTTTTCCAATCCACGCACATTGATATAATGGTTACGATACGCTAAAAATCCCGGTTTTGTATACGTAATTTTCTGTTTTGTAAGGCGACTTAATATGTCAGCAATTTCATAATAATCGAGTGACTCTTGTCCTGTTAATGTATGCGCAGTGTTTTTATATTTTTTAGGCTCATGAAGCACCTTCGCTATGGCGAGTCCAATATCTGCCGCATCAATAAAGCTTACTTTACTTTTTCCGGCCGGAATAAATATTTCATTCTTTTCTTTTATTTCTTTCCCATGAATTCCGGATAGGTTTTGCATAAAAAATCCAGGTCGTATATGCGAATAAGGAATTCCGGAATTTTCGATAAATTTTTCAATTTTATGATGCGGTGGTACCGGATTTTTCTCGACACCCATTAAAGAAAGAAAGGTGACTAACTTAATATTATAGTCTTTCATGCACTCAATAAAAGGATATAAATCTTCCGGTTTTCCAAGCTGTGGTGGGCGCATTAGAAATACACGATCAATTCCTGTCAGTGCTTTTTCAAAGGTATCCGGGTTCATGAAATCCAATATAAGGGTATCAACCTTATCGCCCCACATTTTCTTAAGTTTTTCCTCATTCGTCCCTGCAGCCACAACTTTTTCATTCATACTTAACAATTCTTCAATAACATACTTACCAACATTTCCAGATGCTCCGGTAACAAGAACTTTCATTTACACATTCTCCTCTAGTATAGAATTTGCCTTTTGCATGAGCTCTATAAAAGTTCTAAATTCGTGCTCCCCCATATTTTCTTTAAGTAGTGCAATCGATTTATAATATTCCTCAAAGGTTGATTCTACAAGTTGATTACCGGACTTCGTCATCGTTAATACGTAACTTCTTTGATCAACTTTCGATGGCTTCTTGGATAAATATCCTTGATTGACCAACGAATTCACCAAAGAGGTCACCGATGGTTTGCTTATTCTTAAAAATTGGCTAATCATTCGAGGACTAACTTCTGTATTTTGTTTTTGGGCGAAAATGAGGACTCCCATTTCACTTGGACGTATGGGTATATTGGGTTTCATATTTACTCTTAACCGACAAAACATACCTATGGTGTCCATGCTCTGTATAAGATCTTGTTCCATTACATTCTCCAATCCTTATTGGTTAGTTTATCTAACTAAATTTTAAGACTTTTTAATACCTTTGTCAAGAAGATCCAATAATTACTTCCCTATCTCGCTATATATTGTCAACGCATCGAGAATATTATATTGTTCCGAATATTGATCGCCATTTGCACCGGTTGTAATGAGAATATACTCCATCCCATCTTTTTGAGCTACACTAGCAAGGCAAAGTCCGGCCTCTTGGGTATATCCGGTTTTTCCACCAATTATATTACTATTTCCCATGTCAATAGCCCTAAGTTTTTCAAACATTGTGCTATGAAAAGTTATGCCATCCGGATGTTTATTTGTAGGTCGAGTGCTATGACGTGATGACGTGAATATTCTATGAAAAATTTCATTTTTCATAGAATAGCTGAGTAACTTTCCCATGTCTTCTACCGTTGTATAATGGTTTTCATGTTGAAGCCCGGTGGAATTCGAAAAATTTGTATTACTCATCCCTAAATTCAATGCTTTCTCATTCATTAATTTTACAAATTCTTCTTCAGACCCTGCAACATAATCTGCAATCCCTATACATGCTTCCGCACCACTTGGGAGCAATACTGCATATAGCAAATCAATTGCTTCTATTTTTTCACCGGTCACAAACCCTGCTAAAGAGGCATTTGCATTATACAAATCTGTAAAGGTTTCGTGAGTAAGTTCTATTTCTTGATTTAGATTCGGTAAGCGTTCTATTGCAATAATTGCAGTCATCATTTTTGTTAAAGAAGCAGGATATGTTTTTTCCTCGCTATTTTTTCTCATAAGTGTTGTGTCATCATTTAGACGAATCAAGATTGCATTTGAACTTCTTAAATTTTCCGAAGATATTATCTTCTCTTCTGAGGGAAATATCTCCTGCTCTGATGATACCGAAATCGGTGCCAAAATTATATCATACATCAATCCGAAACTAATTATAAAAATCAATAAAAGAATTATTTTGTTGATTCCTGACTTTATTTTTTTAAATTTTCGTTCCATAATATACTTATCTCCTTATTCCGTGATAATAATATTTAACCACAGAAAAAGAATATATATTGGAACTCCGTCTTATAAACTTCTTAAGATTTTCTTAAACTAAAGGTATCTCTACTGTAAATATCGTTTTTTCCAAACTACTATCCACAGAAATTGTGCCATTATGTGCTGTTACAATTTCTTTGGCAATGGCCAAACCAAGCCCTGCTCCACCGGTATCAGTAGAACGCGCTGAATCAAGTCGATAAAATTTCTCAAAAATCGTACTCAGCTTTTGAGACGGAATCGGATCACCATGATTTGTAAATGTAATATTCACCATGTCAGCTTGTTGAACCGCTACAATATCGATAACACTATTATAATAACTATATGCAATCGCATTCTTCAAAATATTATTGAATACTCGCGCAAGTTTGTCAGCGTCACCTATTAAGCTTAAATTATCAGACGCTTGAATAGCAACCTGCTTATTTTGAGGTACAAGCATGGGATAGAATTCATCTGCTAGCTGTTCTAGCATAAATGCAAGTTTGATTTTACTTTTGTTTAACACCATCGATTGTAGGTTAAATCGAGTGATTTCAAAAAACTCATTAATCAATTCTTCTAGCCTATATGCCTTAACCAAGGCAATCTCTGTGTACTTTACTTTTTGCTTCATTGGCATATCCTGTGCTTCATCTAAAAGACACAAATATCCGATTACTGAAGCAAGCGGTGTTTTTAAATCATGTGCAAGGTATGTAATTAAATCGTTCTTTTGCTGTGCCTCCATTTGCATGAGTTGTTGATGTTTTTGCGATATGGATTTGATTTTTATAAGTTGATTTTCAATCTCAGAGTACTTTTTAGGCAATGTTAACTCTTCGGTATCAGACTTCATATAGGCCTGAACTATTTCCTTAATAAACGTGATTTCTTTTTTTGTTTTATATCCCGCATATAATAGCGCAATACTCATAAATACTATAATAATTAAAACAGTTGCAACAAACGCATAAATAAAAAATAGTTTTATTTCACTCCAACTTTTATATATTACTCCAATTTTTGCATCTTCTGAATAATTTATATCTAGATAAAACAGGTTGTAAAACCACTCTTTTATAACTCCATTAAACTTATAGTCGAACAACCATATTATTCCAATGCACAATAAACATATTATTAAAAAACTTAGAATAAACTTAATAAACTTATTATCTATCAATTTTATAACCTACTCCCCACACAGTTTTTATGTATTTTGGTCGTTCGGAGCTTTCTTGCATTTTTTCTCTGATATGCCTAATATGTACCATAACGGTATTATTACTATTAGTAAAATATTTATCTCCCCATACCTCACTATATAATTCCTCTGAACTAACAACGCGTCCTCGGTTAACTGCCAACACCCAAAGTATTGAAAATTCAGTCGGTGTAAGAAAAAAAAGTTTTTCATTAAGGGTACATTCGCGAGTATCTTTATTAATCACTAGCCCTGAAAACGCAATGATGTTTTCTTCTTGCCTTAATTGAAGCGAATTATATTTTGTAAACCTACGTAACTGCGCTTTTACTCGTGCAACCATTTCAAGCGGGCGAAATGGCTTTGTTATATAATCATCTGCTCCTAACGTAAGCCCCATTATCTTGTCCGTTTCTTCATCTTTAGCCGTAAGAATGATTACCGGGAAGTTATGTTTTTCCCGAATGATTCGACAAATTGAAAACCCGTCAATGTCAGGAAGCATAACATCTAAAATCGCTAAATCAATTTTTTTGTTTTCAATACTCTTTAGCGCATCTTGTCCATTATAAAACTTAAAAACAGTATAGTTTTCATTATTAAGATAGACTTCAATCAAGTCTGCTATAGGCTTTTCATCATCTACAATTAAAATATTGATATCCATATGTTTACTCCTAAAATATTTTATGGTCTACATTATTATACCAATAATATAGACCATAGTGTGCAGATTTTGATATATTAATCTTAAGAATTTATTAAGATTGAACCTTCCTCGAATTAATAATTAAGCGTATTATCGTTATAAAAGTAGTATACAAGGGAATCGTCAGTAATAGAATTGCGGATAAATCTCTTATAGGAGTATATGTTGCTGATGAAGATCCTTTAATAATAAAGTAACCTATAATGTAGGATACAGGTATAAAAAATAATCGCATTGCCACCTTAAACACTTTCTTTTGACGGCGAAATAAAAGCATAATCATTCCGCAGATAATTCCAAATACCACCGCAATCTGTGCATAATATGCTAAAAATAATCTTGGTAAAGTGACTACACCTCCATTTAAATGCATATCGCTTCCATAAATCAACTCATCCTCACTTCCATCTGGTTCATAATAATATATAGCAATAATATTTTCACCATTTGGATTCAAAACTGTATTATTGGCCTGTAATTCATCTGTCATTCTATTCAATAGTGTATTCCATGTTGTTATATGATACACATACCCTTTGTTATCATCCGTCTGGTGACTATTTATGTCATATCCTGATACCCCTTCTCCAAATAAAGCTAAAACAGATGCATCACCTTGTTCATTAATTGTTATTGCCTCTTCACTGTATGGAATATATTCAGGTTCCGTCAAAAACACAACCATTATAACAAAAAACATTAAGGAAACCATCGTTGTCAGTATAATTGCATGAATCTTTTTTTTACGCAAAGTTGACCTTATTTTTAACAAAGGATTTATATTTATATCTGCAGATATAGTATTCATTTTTTTCATTTCATCAAGATAATTCTTGCAATCTTCACATTTGCTTATATGTTCTTCAACAATATTACGCGAATCTTCACTACACATATTCTCTACATATAAAGGTATTATGTCTTTTACGACATCACATGTAATCTTCATTATCCATTCCTCATTTCTATTTTAATCTTATCTTTGGCTCGGTGAAAAGTAACACAAGCCCAATTATTCGTTTTGCCAAACAAATGACCAATCTCCTTAAAACTAAGTTCTCCAAAAATACGTAAGCTAAATACTTCTTTATATGGTTCGGATAATTTATGAAGTATTTTATGGACTTTCTTAGATTCCTCATGTGAATGAACTATCCTTTCAATATCCATGGAATCCTGGGTCTCCGGGACTGAATCTAAGGCAACTATTTTTTTGTTATTTCGCAAATATGAAAAATACGAATTTTTTGCAATTTGAAATAACCACACTTTTATGTCACAATTTCCTTTAAATTGATGAATAGAATTCATTGCTTTTAAGAATGTTTCTGAAGTTAAATCCTCCGCTACGAACTTATCCTTTGACAAACTATATAAGAATAAATACACATCCTTAAAATAGTCATTATATATTGTCTCTAGCTCTGTCACTTTTTCACCTCCTAGTTATAAGACGCATGAGTTAAAGTAATCTTACAATATTTTTAAAAAAGTGGCCAATTAAGGCCACTTTTTTATGCATTCTCTAGTTCTTCGATTATTATTTTTTTCATTTTCATCATGGCTTGTATTTGTGCTTCAGTCTTCATCAACTCTGACATATTATAAGGTACAATCTGCCATGACATGCCAAATTTATCTTTTGCCCAACCGCATTGTTCTGATTCTTTAACATAGGATAATTCATTCCAATAATAGTCGATTTCTTCTTGATTTTCACATTCGATTGTCATGGATATGGCCTCATTAAAATGAAAATAGGGGCCGCCATCTAATGCAATATATTTTTGTCCGTTTAAAGTAAATTCTGCATTGATTATTTTCCCGGACATGCCTTTAAAATGTTCATCGATACTTTCATCTGGATATTTATCCATACTTAAGATCTCAGAATTCGGAAAGACATTCACATAATAATTTATTGCTTCTTCACAATTGTTGTCACCAAACCACAGTGATGGTACTATCTGTTTCATATTACAGTTACCTCCTTCTTTGTATAAACAATCTAGAAAGTTGAATAAATAATGTCGGTAAAACCGAACCAATGATAACAATGATCCATTTACTCAAATCTAATGGTGTCGTTTCCATAACTCTGTTTAAAAAAGGTAAATACACAGCGATCATCTGTAAACAAACGGAAATCACCAGTGCTCCAATTAAGTTTGGATTCTTAAATACTGTTTTGTCTAATCCAAAGGAATCTTTTTCGCGTACATTAAAAATATGTAAAATCTGTCCAAAGGCCATTGTTGAAAAAGCCATGGTCCTAGCAACCTCTTCTGAATAGCCAAACTCAAGACCAACCATAAAGACAATGAGCGAACCCAGTCCAATGAGTCCACCATTTCTAAGCACTTTAAATATAAAGCTTTTTGTAACAATGGCCTGTTCAGGATTTCTTGGATTACGCTTCATAATATCTGCTTCAGCCGGTTCCCATGCAAGCGACATTGCCGGCAAGACATTAACCACTAAGTTCAACCAAAGAATTTGAAGTGCTATGATTGGCATGGGAAGACGTAAAATAATTGCAGCAAATACAACTGAAATTTCAACAACATTGCACGAGAATAAAAAGTAGACAAACTTTTCAATATTATCAAAAATGGTTCGTCCTTCTTTTATTGCATCAACAATTGTCGAAAACCGATCATCTGTTAGAATCATATCCGACGCATCTTTGGCAACTTCAGTCCCCCTTATCCCCATGGCAATACCAATATCTGCTCCATTTAAAGCCGGAGCGTCATTCACACCATCACCTGTCATGGCAGTGACTTCTTTATCAATATTCAATGCACGAACAATCTGCAGTTTATTTTCGGGGGAAACTCTTGCAAATATAGACGTATGTCGTATTTTTTCTGCTAACGTTTCATCGGACATTTTATCCATTTCTTTTCCGGTAATAACTTCATCATGATTTTCCATTCCGATTTGTTTTGCAATATTGGATGCTGTTTTTGGGTGATCGCCTGTAATCATGATCACTCTGATGCCGGCATCTTGGGTTTCTTTTATCACTTGTTTGACATCTTCTCTTGGTGGATCAAAGATGCCCGTAAATCCAAGAAGATGAATCCCCTTTTCGATGGATTCTCTCATGGACTCTTCCGAGCCATCTCC
Organism: uncultured Eubacteriales bacterium; assembly: GCA_964563505.1. Taxonomy (GTDB): domain Bacteria; phylum Bacillota; class Clostridia; order Lachnospirales; family Vallitaleaceae; genus UBA1351. The sequence continues at coordinate 10,751 of CAZLXW010000012.1, read as the reverse complement.
TTTATAATTCCTTATCTCACCAATAGCTAAGACACGCATGCCTTCATCTGCAAGCATATCATTCATTTCAAGCATAGTCTCTGAAGATACGTCGCGATCGGACATCGTCTCTATAAGTGTGTCTGGTGCTCCTTTAATATATAGTCTTTTTTCTTGACCGTCAATTTCATAAGCCGTTGCCATAAATTTATCTGTTGAATTAAAAGGAATCTCACCGATACGTTTATATTTTTCTTCTTCCAAGCTAGTCCTGTCTATAGAAATCTTTTTACCAAGAACAACTATACCACCTTCTGTCGGATCGCCCACTATTTTATATTGATTGTCTTCTTTGGTCAGTGTTGCATTACTTGACAATACCGCAGCTTCAATTAATGCCCTAAGGTCAGGGGATTTAGAAAGATCAACTTGGCTCTCATCTTCTAATATTTTTCCTTCCGGTTCATATCCTTTTCCTTCTACATCGTATGTCTTCCCGTCTACTAGCTGTATCTTTTTTACTGTCATCTGATTTTCTGTTAATGTACCGGTTTTATCCGTACAAATAACCGTTGTAGAGCCTAATGTTTCAACAGCAGGAAGACTTTTAACAAGTGCATTGTGAGACGCCATCGTTTTCATCCCTCTGGCAAGTGTAATGGTTGATACGGCAGGAAGCGCCTCGGGAACAGCTGCTATCGCTAAAATTATACCAATTTTTATAATAAAATAAAGATCATCACCTGAAATAATACCAACAATTGTCACCAAAAACGCGACGATTCCTGCAAAGAGGATTAAGGTTTTTCCAAGTTTGTCAAGTTGCTTTTCAAGTGGGGTTTGTTCTTTGTCTTCATTTTTAAGCATTCCGCTAATCTTACCAATCTCCGTGTCCATCCCTGTCGATGTTACAATTGCATAGGTATTTCCACGGGTTGCCGCCGTTCCTGAATAGACCATATTTTTCCGATCACCTAATGGTGTATCTTCTTCCGACGTGAATTCACTGTCTTTGTCGACTGCTTCAGATTCTCCCGTAAGAGAAGACTCAATCGCCGCAAAATTTTTAACTTTAACAAGTCTGGCATCTGCAGTTATTGAATCGCCTTCTTCAATAAATAAAAGATCACCGACGACAATCTCGCTAGATGGTATTTCTTTAATCTCTCCTTCACGTTTAACCTTTGCAATAGTTTTGGTCATTTTTTGAAGTGACTCTACCGATTTTTGCGCTTTATATTCCGATATAAATCCTGAAAGGACTGCAATGAGAATAGCTATAATTATGGCAACTCCTTCAACCGGATCTCCCATTAAAAAAGCAACAAAAGATGCTATCAGGAGCAAATATACAATGATATTATTAATGTTATAAAACAAAATTTTCAAAAGCGAGACCTTTTCAGCTGTTTCAAGAATATTAGCCCCGTATTTTTCAGTTCTTTTTTTAACTTCTTGCGACTTAAGACCTTGTTCAACATCTGCATTTGAAGTTTCTATAATCTCTTCAATAGATTTTGTATGTGGTATTTCAATTACTCTTCCCATAGCGCCTCCTAATATGTGTACAAAAAATATGCTTCCTTCAGTTTAATTTAAGGAAGCATATCAAATTATACGTTCGTGGTCTCTTAACTTAATCCGATTTTCTCGGATTCTCAACTGAATGTTGATCTAAATCGTTAATGCGATGATAGGTTATATCCCCTTCACCGAACACTGTCTTTGTTTTTACTGCGATATATTCTAAAAATTGTCGCCAAGAATATTTGAACTTTTTAAACATAGTATCACTTCCTTATCTTAAGTATATTATACACCGTTTGATAATAATTATCAAATAAGAACACTTTATTATCCCATAAACACCTCCACAATATGGGTTCTTTGATCATCTGCTAAATCAATCCGGTTACCTGCAGATATTTTTCCATCGACCGATATTTTTTTGACACCTTTATTTACACCGTCCGGATTATTTATCGTGATTTCGTAAGTTCCTTGATTATATGTATAGTTCATCTTATACTTTTTCCATGTTGAAGGAATACAAGGGTCGATGACTAGTGCCGTTCCATTCTTCTTAAATCCAAGAATATACTCAAGTCCCGCTCTATATAACCATCCGGCTGCACCTGTATACCAAGTCCAACCCCCACGTCCTACATGAGGATATACCGAATACACATCTGCCGCTATAACATAGGGCTCAACTTTGTATCTGGAATACTCTCTAAGATTATCTGTGTGGTTAATAGGATTAATGAGCTCAAAAAGCTCCAAGGATTTATTGCCTTCACCTAACAGTGCAAAAGCAATAATCGCCCACGAGGCTGCATGCGTATATTGTCCTCCATTTTCTCTAACTCCCGGTATATATCCTTTGATGTAGCCCGGATCTTGAGGTCCTTTATCAAACGGCGGTGTCAATAGTTTTATAAGGCCTTCCTCACGTTGAACCAGATGTTCTTCCAATGAACTCATCGCGATTTTTGCTCGGTCTAAGTCACCGGTTCCTGTGATTACAGCCCAACTTTGTGCTAATGAGTCAATTTTGCATTCTTCATTTTTTATCGAACCTAATGGCGTTCCATCATCGAAAAATGCTCGACGATACCAATTGCCATCCCATGCATTTTGTTCAATAGCCTCTGTCACTTGGGTCATAATTTGCGAATAGTCTTGGACTTTTTCTGAATCTCCCTTTTCCTGGCAAAAGGGAATGAAGGATTTAAGTGTGACAATTAAGAACCAAGCCAACCAAACGCTTTCTCCAAAACCATCGTTGCCTACCCTGTTCATACCATCATTCCAATCGCCCGCTCCCATAAGAGGGAGACCATTTCGACCAAATTCACAAGAAATTTCTATTGCTTTAATACAATGTTCATATATTGAGCCCACTTCTTCAGATTTACTAGGATTGCCATATCGTTCATCTTCAAACTCTGATAATACAGGACTCTCCAAATATGAAATTTCTTCATTTAATATTGACGCATCTCCACTGATTCGGATGTATTCCGAAACGACATAAGGTAACCACAGACGGTCATCCGAAAAACGGGTACGCGTTCCCTTTCCTGACGGTTCATGCCACCAATGTTGTACGTCACCTTCAATAAATTGATGTTTTGCATGAAGTAAAATTTGAGACCGGGTAATGTCCGGCCAAAAATGTGCAAGTGAAAGAACATCTTGGAGTTGATCTCTAAAACCAAAAGCTCCTCCGCTTTGGTAGAATCCAGTTCGTCCCCACAGTCTAGAAGAAATCACTTGATAGTGAAGCCATCCGTTTAACATAAGATTCATTGATTCAATTGGTGTTGTAACTTGAACACTCGTCAACTTATCTTTCCAGAAATTTTTAACTTCTAAGAAGGCTTCCGTTGATTTTTTTACTGATTTATAATGATTTGCAATGGAATCGACATCCATCTTCTTAGCCATACCTAATAAAAATACGACGTCTTTATTTTCATTTGGTTCTAGCATAACTTCTACTTGAATAGCTGTACAAGGATCATATCCACTACCTAGCGTATCCGAAAGATGTTCTCTAGATAGAGATTCCGGATTCTTCATCCCTCCTGTTCCAAAAAATTCATGTCGATCTCCTGTCACCGTACGCTCTTTAATTGAGGTATCTACAAAACAAATCTTATCATCAAACTCAACATTGTACTTATTTTCTACCAACAATGTTCCTGCACGCGTTGCACTCGTTTGAACATGCAAGGCAGTTGTTTGATCTGTCACTCCAAGTACAGGCCTTACATAATAGGTGAGTGTTAATTTCCTGGATTTCCTTGATATATTTTTCAAGTTTAATATGCTGATTTTTACCGTTTCATCAACTGGAACAAATTGGGTAAGTCTCTGTTTCATTCCGTGACTATTATGTTCAAATATGGAATATCCAAAACCGTGTCTTACTATGTAAGATTCTTCTTCACGTATTGGCAAGGGTGTTGATGTCCATACTTGTCCTGTTTCTTGCTCGGAAATGTAGATAACTTCTCCCGGCGCGTCTGACACTGCGTCATTTGTCCACGATGTTACTTTGTTTTCTCGACTATTTTTATACCAAGTGTATCCTGACCCTGATTCTGAAACGGTAAAACCAAAGTGTGGATTTGAAATGATGTTTACCCATGGAGCTGGTGTGTTCTGTTGTTCTTTTAAATGAATAACATATTCATCACCCTCTTGAGTGAATCCACCTAAACCGTTATAATATAGCAAATCAAAGGCTTCGTCTTGAGACACTTCATACTCTTCTTCTTGACGGATAGTCGTAAGTTTTTTAGGAAGACTTGACATTTGCATTTCTTTAACTTGTTCATACATTGTTTTTTCATCGTCGTGTAAAATTATTCTGGCCACCGCATAAAATAGATGTAATTCGTTTTCTTCTACCTTATTCGATTCAAGTATAAATATATCCTCAATCGAACTAACATCTTGATATCTTGTTGATGCGACAATGTCAGATACTAAATTTAAAAATGGTAGTGAATAACTGTATTCTTCTTCAGTAATAATGACTAAATCAACATTTAAATCTAACAAACGCCAGTATTCATGAGCTCGCAACGCTTCATGAAGAATGTTTAATCGATCGTCTTTTTTTAAGTAAAGTAACATAATCGGATTATCCCCTGATATTCCAAACTTCCATAGGGATTCCTGTCCTAGTATATTTTTTTGAATACGTGCTTCATAACGTCTACGCATAGGGCTTAAGAAGATAATATCTGAAATCATATTCTGATATAATTCCATATCTTTAGCATCAATATTCAGATAATTCGTCTCAACTCTGCTTCTTGCATATGCTAACTTAAATGCGGTCTCAATAGATTCTTTGCTTGAATACTTATCAATTAATGACAGCATAAATTCATTGCTTTCTGCTGATACAAGTACAAAGGTAATCACCGATTTTTGACCCGGCTGAACCTTTACTTTTGTTCGCATACTTACGACAGGATCTAATACAGGTCCTGTCGTTTTAGATAGCACCTTTCCTTTTTCAACACTAATAGGTTCTCGAACTGTACGTCCTCTACCCAACATTGCCATCCTATCGGTTTCATATTCCAACTCGCTGACAACATCATCACCATGAACGACGCTATTTGCAATCCATAAATGTTTGTCTTCATCGGATTTTGGCTTTCGTTTAGCGACAATACATTTTTTGTCATTATAGAACCTTGTTTCAATGAACAAATTGCTATATGCAGGGTGCGCAATATCTGAATCTAGTTTACCAAGAACTAGCTCATAATAACTCGTAATTTCAATGACATTTGAACTTTCTCCATTATTTGTCAAAGATATTCGTCGTATTTCCACATTATCCCCAGAAGCCACAATAATCTCGGTTTTTGTTTCGATTTGTCCATCTTTTCGAGAAAATACGGCTTTGTCCGGTGTAAATGTAACTTCATAGTCATCTGCCACCTTATTATAGGGCGCATAGGTGGCTGACCACGTTTCACTCGTTGATAGATTTCTAAGGTAAAAGAATGTTCCAAATGGATCTAACGTGCTATCTTCTCGCCATCTAGATACCGCCGCGGTTTTTGTTTTGCTGTAACCTGTCCCTCTGTCAGTGATCAATACTGAATAGAAGCCGTTAGATAGTATATGCGCTTTTGGCAATACTTCGTCAATTTGTTTAAATTCTCTTTCCACTTTTTTATCTGTAATTGCAATGCCTTCAAAGGGTTCAATTTTATTTTTTAGTTCTTTTGTAAAAATAAAGTTTGCGGATATCTTTTCTTGTAGCAGCATTCTGGCCGTATACATCGAAATATCTGCCATAAAACGCTCTTGTAATATATTGTTTTTCAAATAATTATTCAAAGATAAAAGGCACATACCTTGATGATGGGCCATAAAACTTTTGACAATTACACGCTTGCTTTCAAAAACAAGTCTTTCCGGTGTATAATCCGCTGCTTCATAAAAGCCAAAAGGTCCTTCAAGCCCTTCCTTCTTAAGCGCCTCAATATTCATAATCGCATTTTCGGGATCAACCATAAGTGCTAGGAAAGTCGCATATGGTGCAACCACTGCATCTTCGACCAAACCTCTCTTTAATCCTAACCAAGGTACACCAATAGCTTTGTATTGATAATCTTGTTTTTTATCTAGAGAATAGAATCCCGATTCAGACGTTCCCCATGGTATTTTTTTTTCCTGTCCATATTTTTTTTGAATTTGAACAACAAAGGTATATGTTTCATCTAATAAAGTACTTTTATAATTTTTCATAAGAAGTAATGGCATCAAGTATTCAAACATGGTTCCGGTCCAAGAAATCAAACCTTTCTTACGACCTACAACCGTTAATGCTCTTCCCATTTTGTACCAATGGGAGGATGGAACTGTACCTCTTGCCACACTCACATAACTTGCCTGACGCGCTTCAGAAGCTAAGAGATCATAATAGGAATCTGTCAGTTTGTTTTCTTTTAACGAATATCCAATCGAGAAAAGATCTTTACTTTTATCATAGAGAGGTAGAAAATCAACCACCGTATGTAATGCATTTATTCGGTCAATTAATGCATGATATTTTTTCAAGAAATTGTCTAAACTCTCATAAGCATACTCAAGTCTTTCCTCAACTTTTAGTATCCAATCTAAACTAACGGTATTATCCTCTTGATACATATGTCCAATGGTTTCTTTTAATTGATTAGTCGCTTCTTTTTGTTGCTTCACCAGTATCGGCAACTTCTCAAGCGTTCCAATCGTTAACAACAATTTTCTTAGTGCATTTACATCTTCTTTCACTGCATTAGGCGCTGAGTCTCCTACAAGTTCTGCCGGAGCATTATTCATTAATTGGACACCCGGCATCCATTCTGAAAGTTCCCACTTCATATTCATTATCATGGCATCAATTTTATCTTTCCAAACTTCTTCATTGATGTTTTTAGTGGATTCGCTTTGTTCCAAGTGATTTAACAACTTATTCCAAGCATCAATTGATATTGTTTTATCATCCGATGTTTTATATTCATTTATTATTTTTTGGTAATTCTCAAGTGCTTCTTCTCCCGCACAATGGTATGAATCTCTAAGCCCCTCAATAAATACATTTTCAACCAGAGGCCTTTTCAAATAGTCTAATAATCCTTGCTCGAGAGTGATCAAATAACTCACTAGATTTCCACTATCAACTGTAGATATGTAGATAGGTTGAAGCGGTCTTAACGTTTTTGTGTTATACCAATTCAAAAGATGTCCATTCCATTTTTCCAACTTTTCCATTGTGTGAATAATATGATCAATTGTCTCAATCATAGTATTCGTACCAATATAACCAAAATCCCTTGCTGTCAAAACGCTCAACAGGCTTAAGCCAATATTCGTTGGAGACGTTCTATATGCGACGCCATTTGGTGGATCCAATTGATAATTGTCGGGTGCAAGATAATTGCCTTCGGGGTTAATAAATTCTTCAAAAAAGCGCCACGTTTTCCTTGCAATTCGACTCAAATCATTATTAACTTCCTCTGAAATAGCTGCCTTCTTTTCTTTAATCGGCAAGCTAATCCAAAAAGCTATAAATGGTGATACAATCCAATATATCCCTAGAAGACTAACAAGTATAAGCAGATTCGGTTTAAAGATAAATGTAAGGATCCAAATAAGTGCAACCTCTACAAATGTGGCACTCATTTTAATGATATAACTGCTTAAAGATTTTTTTTGTTGTTTTTCAATCATATCTGATGTTACCCATTCCAGTAAATTCTTTTTCGTAATGAATACTCGAACAAGTGTAATTGAAACTGCATGAATCATCTGAGCGGCGTGATAGGGCAAAAACATGATTGATAAAAGCGCTTGCAAAATCGTTGATTTTGAACCACCCATAATTGTAATATGTCGTTTATTATCTGTACTCCATAAGTCCCAAGAAAAAAATGTCTCCGAAAAATGAATGAGTAAGGAGATCAGTTGCGTTCCGAGGAATAAACAAAACCAAACCGAAAAATCACCCGGGAGAATGCTGACTCCAAGAGCCAATAGCAATATAAGCGATGGCGCAATAAGGCTACTTCTCAAGTTATCGAAAATTTTCCATTTTGAAATTAGGGATAATGGATTATCGATTTTTTCATGATGACGATTATATATTTTACTGAAAAGTAATGGTGTAAGTTGCCAATCACCTCTTACCCATCGGTGTCTTCTTGCGGAAAAGCTTTCATAGGTTGATGGTACACTATCAATGAGTTTTAATGTTGTAACTAAACCTGCTCTGACATAGGACCCTTCTAATAAATCATGACTTAATATTGTATCATCCGGAATTGCACTCTTTAAAACACTTTGAAATACCTCTACATCATAAATACCTTTACCTGTAAAAATGCCCTCACTAAAAAGATCTTGATATACATTTGAAATAGCATTTGCATAAGGGTCGACGCCTTCTTGCCCCGTAAATATTTTTGAAAAAGCTGTTTTATTGGCGCTTTCATTTTCAACTTCAATTTTCGGTTGCATTAAACCATAGCCCTGAACAACAAGACCCTTTTCCTTATCCACAACAGGATGATTTAATGGGTGTGCCATCGTGCCGATCATTTTTTTAGCCATTCCAATCGGTAAAATAGTATCACTATCTAATGTAATAATATATTTAACATCGGAAAAATTTGGTTTCTTATCTGAAAGATAAGAGAAACTTGTATCTTTTGAACCTAAAACAAACTCGTTAAATTCAACAAGGGCGCCTCGTTTTCTTTCCCATGCAAACCATTTATTGTTTTTATCATTAAATTGACTTTTTCTATGGAAAAAGTAAAATTTATCTTGTCCGAAGTTTTCATACTTTTTATTTAATTTTGCTATTCCTTGCATTGTTGTTCGGATTATTTTTTCATCGTTTTCCGTTGTTCCTTCTTCTGAATCTGCAAATGCTCCCAAAAGAACAAAGTATAAATTTTCTTCTTTATTCGATAAGTAGTGACTTTCAAGCTTCACAAGGAGTTCTTTTGCATGTTCCACATCCGGTATTAGTGATGGCACCGTGACAATTGTTGACATTTTTTTAGGAATACCATCTTCTAATTCAAGCCTAGGGAAAAAATCAGGTTTTACGATTAAGCAAGTAACCCAATTTACAATTTTCACTGTGACTTCAGATACCGGTATAAAAACAGTGAATAGCGTTAATAAAAGTATGAAGACAGTATTATCAGACGATTGGCTGACTGCATACCATCCAAATAATCCCATAATTATAGCTGTTATAAGAGCAATAAAGCACATGTAAATTGCACCTTGCCCTTTACATACTGTAGATTTGAATCGCGATGAAAATTTCTTCGCCTGATCTTGTCGCTCCAACAAACGTTCAAGTCCATCTCCGACTAAATAATAGCCAACATGTATATTACAAATATCTTTATCGATTGTTTTGTTTTCTTTAAGACATGCATCATAAGCTTCTTTTGCTAAATTAATTGCCTCTTTTGCAATATAAACTTCTGAAACGTCATGTTCTTTTGCCAATTGTTCAACTTTATGGCGATAGTAACTACGTGATTCAAGATCCATACGTGAATAGATGCCTTGAGGATCTTGTTTAAGTATTTGATTAACTTGACTTGCTGATTCGAACAAGTCTGTCCAGTCCATAAGTGAAATAAATCGCAAACTGGTGATACAATTTCCCATCGATACGGTATTAATGGATTGCATGCTATGTTCTTTGCTAGTCATTTCTTCAACGGAAGTATCTAGTTTTTCTAAGTTTCTATTTATAGTTTCAAGAACTTTCGCATAACTTCGTCCTGAGTTTCTCAAAAGATAAAACAAATGTTCAATAAATGTAAAATTAATTTCATCTAAGGGTTTTAAATTATCATTTATGAATTTAATACTTTTTTCTTCATCTGACTGATCTAGAAGAAGCCATTCATTATAAACAGTTTCTGCCTTTCGGCGCTGTTTCTGTGTGTTTTTAATATTTTCACAAAGTTGCTTAATCTTGTCTAGTAATGCCAGTTTCAGAACTAAAGGTATGAACCAAATCTCTTTATCATTAAGAATAATGTGAGATTGATAGGCATGTAAATAATCCGAAAAAATCTTTTCATCAATTCGTCCATCCGTATAACCTATTAGCTCAACTGCAATTGCATATATTCGAGTATATCCCTTCATGTTCCCGGTTTTATGTACCGGCATTTTATAATAATTGCTCTTAAGCAGCTCACGACGTAACTCAACAACCTGCTCTTCGATAACAAAGAAATTATCCATAATCCATTCTGCTGCAAATGGGACTTCATCTTTACGGTGTATATCTTCATTTAATTCTTTATATACTGTTTTTATATAACTATAATTGTCATTCATTCGTTTAAGCGGCCAATTAAAAATGTTGATTCGTTTTGGCACTGAATAAATCATGGCAATTCTTTTTGCATAACTCTCTATTTCTTCTTTCGTAAATTGTTCAACGTCAGATCTCTTTCTCATATTTTTCTCCTCCTAAATCATGGCACTGTCAAGACATATATATTTTTTAAAAATAGAATCAATCTATATCAATAAAAAACCATATGTTTTTAAGCATTCTCAAAAGTATTTTTTTGTGTTTTTTAAGCGGATTTATAAGAAATTTTAGAAAAGTTGTAAAAAATGCATATAATATGTATAGTTTGAGTATAGTTGTAATATTTGTATCTATTCAGTCAGCCTCAAATAGCAACCTATAATCGTCGCCTTCAAGA
>CAZLXW010000011.1:0-78258 GCA_964563505.1 uncultured Eubacteriales bacterium | reverse complement strand
CCAGTTGCTAAAGCAACCGACTTATAACGAGGCGAAGCCTCTTTGTTCTGTGCACACGGGATTTTCGTATATTTTAATTGCACTTAGCATTTGCTACATAATTATGAGCCCTGCAAATAAAACATTTAAAAAAAGTGACTACTTTATTATCAGCCTGAGCTTAATCATACCACTTGCTATAAATGTAATCTATGTATTTGGCTTATTACCTATATTTGTTGATTTAACACCGATTGCAATAAATATCGTTTTATTGAATTTTGCATTTATTGCATTTCGGCAGAATCAATATGATATTCAAATGATGACAAAATACCGAATTTTTGAAAATTTATACGAGGCGATTATTATTCTGAATGAGAAAAATAGAGTTGTTGAATACAATAAAAAGATGGAAGAAATGTTAGAAGGACATACGGATTTACATAAATATATGTACTTCGAAGAGATTTTTCCGGAACTAATGAATAAGGTTCAAAGATTCTTGCGTACAGATGCAGTGACGGAACAGGATGCAGTGAATATGCCCAAGTTAAGTAACGAAAAATACTTTATCCTAAGTATGGAAAAAATCATATTAAAGCAAGAAATTAACAGAGGCATGATTATAAAGTTTATAGATATGACGGAACATCATCAATTACTCGTAGAACTTGAAGAGAAAAATAAATTCTTAAAGGAAATTAATCGAACGCTTAATGCAAATATTTCTGTAAATAAACGTCTTATTTTAGAACAAGAACGAAATTATGTATCAAAAGAGGTCCATGATATCTTGGGGCATTCAATGACTTTGGTTATATCTTTGTTAGAAGCTTGTCGCCAAGTATATAATAAAAACAATATAGAGACAAAAGAAAAATTGACACTTGCAATGGAAATAACTCGAGATAGCTTGCTTAATTTAAGAAAATCATTGACGCGAAAACGATCTTCAAATATGAGTAATCAACAACTTATCGAAGAACTTGAAGGTCTTATTCAGGAGTTTAGGATATCAAATATTGACGTTGAATTTATTACGAATAAATATGAAACAAATTTAAAACCCCAGTGTTATGATGCAATCTATCGCATTTGTCAAGAAAGTATGACAAATGCTTTACGACATGGAAGTGCGACTAAAATTATGATTGCAGTTCGATTTTCAAAAGAAGTTACAGATATCATTATTGTTGACAATGGAAAAGGCTGTAAAAAGCTTGAAAAAGGATATGGAATACTTGGAATGGAACAAAGGGTCAGCGAAATGAATGGAACGTTTTCCTGCGGGTCACCAGATGGAGAAGGTTTCCACTTACATGTCACTATACCGGTACTCTCCTAAATAGTCACTTCAAAAAATCTAAAAATTTTTTGAAAGTGGTTGACATAATCCTAGAAGTGCGTTATATTATACTTGTAATTAGCACTCGGCTAATTAGAGTGCTAGCAATATAAGTTTTAAAGGAGGAATTCATATGTTTAGGTTAGTACCTTATGGAAGAAACCAAGGAGCAAAGAATAATGACAACTTTTTCAATCTTATGGATGACTTTTTTAGTGATGACTTCTTTAACAACGGATTAATTCCGGCAAGTGTTAATAAGTATGAATCTTTTAAGATTGATGTGAAAGACAATGACACTGAATATTTAATTGAAGCGGACTTGCCTGGAGTGAAGAAAGAAGATTTGACAGTCGACTATAAAGATAATAGACTTGTTATTCGTGTAAATAGTAATCAGGAAGTAAACGAGGAAAAAGATCATTACATTCATAGAGAGAGACGACAGTCTCAAATGGAGCGTTCCTTCTATATGAAAGACGTGAAAGCAGACGAAATTACAGCAAAATTAGAAGAAGGTGTACTTGCAATTCATGCACCAAAACTTAATGAAATCGAAAATATGCATAAAATCGAAGTACAATAAATACTAAAAAAAGAATATAGAAAAAAACTGCTTCGAAAGAAGCAGTTTTTTCTTGTTTATACACAGGAAGTATACTATAATTTAATAATATGGTATGTGTGTTAAACAATGCTATATAGATTGTTATAAAATATTGATGGAGTATTAATAAGGGGGCACAATGACAACACAAATTGAACAATTTTTAATGAAAATACAATCCGTTATCGGTGCTAAAGTTGTTATGGATCAAGATGGTAACATTGAAGAAATTCATATTGTTTCAGATTTACGCCGAAGTCCAAAGCAGATATTAAGAGATGTTGAAGCCGTTCTTTTATCACAATTTGATCAGCCTATCGACTATAAAAAAGTATCCATTGCACAAGTCAAAGGAGGTACGGTCAAAAATGAACAAGATCCTCGCATAAAGCTTAAATCCATTGAATATACAAATATGGGAAAGACCATTGATGTAACGGTAACATTAGAAAAAGGCAGCAACGAGTATACCAAAACAAAATCAGGAATAAAAACATCAGCAAATGTCATGCGTTTATCGGGAAAAGCTGTTTTAGATGCTGTTGAGGAATATTTAGGTATATATGATGTGTTTGTATTCGAAGATTGTAAAGAAATCAAACTATCAGATACATTGGTACTTGCCGTAAGTATTACATCTATTTATCATCACCGTGAAGAGTTATTCATAGGAACTGCAAAGGTTGGAACAGATGTGAATGAAGCAGTTACACGGGCAACATTAGATGCCATCAATCGGCATATTTTGCAACTTGAAAATTTGTAAAAATTGGAGTGAGTAAATGAGAATATATATTAAGCCAGTATTTATTGGCCTTATAGGCTTGGCAATTTTAGCATTATTAAGCCTGTTTATTATGAATATTTATCAAGATTTTAAAGAAGCGCAATTAGCGAAACAAGTTCCGGAAGAAATTCAAATCGATTTTTCTACGGTTTATGAAGAGGCAAGTTCAGATGCTTTAGCAACAATATATAATGGAAGACAAGTAGAAGATGATGTACATCCAAAGTTTCTGGGTGGTATATTATACTTACCAGTGAATCTTGTTATTGATTATATTAACGATCAATTTCATTATGACGAAACGGAAAAAATACTTACATATACGACGATAGATGATGTTATACGTATGCGAACCAATGAACTGACCTATACGGTCAATGATGAACCGGTGCGTATCGAGATTGGTATGACAGAATTTGACGGGGTAGCATATTTGCCCCTATCACTAGTTCAAAAATTTTCCCATCATGATTTTATCCATAATGAAGAATACCATGTTTTGCAAATTAAAGATTGGTATAGCGAAGAAACAACGGGTGAAGTTTATTATGAAGACATTGATAAAGCATATATTCGTATACTACCATATGAAGAAGCTTCATATATTCATGTCGCATTCATAGGAATGGAGATATCCATTGTTGGGGAAGAAAATGATTATTATCAGGTTATAACCAAAGAAGGCTTCTTAGGTTATATTAAAAAAGAATATGTTCGATCTGTCGTTACATCCCATTCGGTTAAAGAAAAAGTCTATTCATACAAACAATTTCCAAGTCAGGAATTTGATGAAAAGATTAATTTAGTTTGGCATCAAGTCTTTAATACAACGGCTAATCAAAATGTGGCTGAACGGTTCGAAAATGTAAGGGGTGTGAATGTTATCTCACCTACATGGTTTGAGTTAAAAGGAACCGAAGGTGAAGTAAGATCGATTGCAGATTTAGATTATGTAAGATGGGCTCACGACAATGATTATCAAGTCTGGGCTCTTTTTGCCAATTTAGGAGAAGGTTATACACGGTCCATGACCCATGAAGTGTTAAGCAGTACGACAAAACGAATGGAAGTTATTCGCCAACTCTTAGCACTAGCATCTGTTTATGAACTGGATGGAATAAATATTGATTTAGAGAATATTGGCGAAGAGACCGGTCCATATTATGTTCAATTTGTTAAAGAGCTCAGTATTTATCTAAGGCAACAAGGGTTGATAGTTTCGGCGGATTTACCGGTACCAAAACCATGGACAGAACACATGGGTAGAGAAGAAATTGCAAAATATCTTGATTATTTTATGATCATGGGCTATGATGAACATTGGTCAACATCTCCGGTGAGTGGATCAGTTGCTTCAATTGGTTTCGTAGAAGAGGGAATCGTTGATACATTAAAATCTGTCCCAAAAGAAAAAATCATTCTAGGGGTTCCTTTTTATACGCGTTTGTGGAAAGAAGAAACTATTGATGGAGAAGTGAAGGTATCTTCTAGAGCATATGGTATGGATGGCGGACAACGAATTGTAGAAGAAAATAATGTTGAAACTGTCTGGGATGAAGTAGTCGGGCAATACTATGGTGAATATTATGAAGGTGACATTCGTTACCGTATTTGGCTTGAGGATGAACAGGCGATGGACTTAAGAATGCAATTAGTCGATAAATATGAGCTTGGTGGTGTGGCAGGTTGGAAACTGGGGCTCGAAAGTGATAGCGTGTGGGAAGTTCTTCGTCCTTATCTAAAAAAAGAATAAGCAGATAACTTAACAAATGCACATTTTGTGATATAATATAGGCGAAAGATAAGAATTGGTGTGAAATGATGAATACAAAAACGAAGATTGTAGTCCTTACAGAAAATGACCCGAATTATATGCAAGTAATTCAAGAAGCAGGGGGAATTCTCCGTGAGGGCGGTCTTGTTGCGTTTCCGACTGAGACAGTATATGGAATTGGTGCAAACGCATTAGATGAAGAAGCAATCAAGAAGATTTATTTAGCAAAAGGACGTCCATCGGACAATCCATTAATTATGCATATTAGTGATCTAAATACCCTTGATAAGTATGTCAATGACATTAATGAAAAGTCAAAGCAACTTATTGCGCAATTTTGGCCGGGACCATTGACGCTAATTTTTCATAAAAAAAACAATGTACCAAACATCATAACAGGTGGATTAGAAACGGTTGCAGTCCGTATGCCAAAACACCCAATTGCACATGATATTATTCGAAGTGCAGGGATACCAATTGCTGCACCAAGTGCCAATATATCCGGAAAACCAAGTCCGACAAGAGGCAGACATGTGATTGAGGATTTAAATGGTCGAGTGGACATGATTATTGATGGGGGTAAAGCGACCCATGGTCTTGAATCCACAGTGCTTGATATGACAGGGGAGATTCCCTCAATATTAAGACCGGGTAGTGTTACGTATTCGATGATTGAATCTGTCGTTGGAAAAGTGTCTTATGATAACCATTTAGAAGATGTGACACAAGTCCCAAAAGCACCAGGAATGAAATATAAACATTATGCACCCAAAGCACCTATAAAAATTATAATGGGTACAGATGATCGTGTGACAGAATTTATTAATAAACAATCAGCTATTAATCAGAGTCAAGGATTAAAAGTGGGTGTTATATCTCCCATACACCGTGTTGATTTCATGCAAGGTGATGTTGTACTTAGTATTGGTTCAATAGATAGGCCAGAAGAGATTGCAAGTAATCTCTTTAAGATATTACGAAAGTTTGATGAAGTAAATGTTGATATTATTTATTCGGTAGATTTTCAAGGTGAAGAGTTAAATATTGCTATTATGAATCGCCTTATTAAAGCTGCCGGACATGAGATAATAACAGTGTGAGTGATAGGAGTATCATGAAAAAATATAAAGAAGTGGTTTTTGTTTGTACAGGTAATACGTGTCGAAGTCCAATGGCTGAATCTCTGTTTTGTCATATGTATCCGGAGGCGGATATATTGTCTCGATCACGTGGATTGATGGTGTTTGAACCAACACCTGCAACTGAATATGCTATTCAAGTTATGCTCGAAAAAGGGATTGATATTTCTATGCATCAATCTCAATATTTCAGTAAAACATCCTGTAATTCATCCGTTGTAGCTTTAACAATGACACATAGGCATAAAACAGTTTTAGTACAACATAATTATCCGTGTGATGTGTATAGTATTAAGGAATTTGTTGGAGAAACAGGAGACATCGAGGATCCTTACGGTGGTGATTTAGATGATTATCGCCGTTGTGCAGAAGATCTTGAACGCGTTATAAAAAAAATAGGAGGAAAACTATTGTGATAGGAATAGGAAGTGACCATGGTGGTTATGCATTAAAGCAAGAAATTCTTGCGCTACTAAAGGAAAAAGGTTATGTCTATAAAGATTTTGGCGGATATGATGAAAATGCTATTGATTATCCGGATATCGCAAGGCCTGTAGCACAAGCCGTACTTGACGGAACTTGTGAAACGGGAATTGTGATATGTGGGACGGGAATAGGCATTTCTATCACGGCCAATAAAATCAAAGGAATTCGTTGTGCATTATGTAGTGATCATTTTTCAGCAGTGGCAACACGAGAGCATAATAATGCAAACATGCTAGCTCTTGGAGGAAGAAATACAGGGCCTGAAGTCGCAAAAGATATTGTTATGGCATTTTTAACAACAGAATTTTCAAATGATGATCGACATATTCGCAGAATTAATAAAATCGAAGACTAACGACAAAGATTAAACAAAGGAGAAAATTATGGCAATTTTAAAAGTGATGGATCACCCATTAATTCAGCATAAAATGGGGGTTTTAAGACGTGTAGAAACCGGATCAAAAGAATTTAGAGAATTAGTCAATGAAATATCAATGCTTATGTGTTATGAGGCAACAAGAAACTTACCGCTTATGGACGTAGAAATAGAGACGCCTGTAGCAAAAACCACAGTTAAACAGATTGCTGGACGCACATTGGGCATTGTTCCAATATTACGCGCAGGATTAGGTATGGTTGATGCCATGTTAAATTTAATTCCTACAGCAAAAGTAGGTCATGTTGGTCTTTATCGTGATCCGGAAACCTTAAATCCGGTAGAATATTATTGCAAATTACCCTACGATGCACCGGAACGTGACATATTTGTACTTGATCCAATGCTCGCTACAGGAGGATCAGCATCTGCAGCTATTCAATTTATAAAAGATAAGGGTGTTGAAAGTATTTCCTTATTATGTTTAATTGCAGCACCTGAAGGGGTGGCACGGGTTCAAAAAGATCATCCGGATGTAGATATTTTAGTGGCAGCACTAGATGAAAAATTAAATGATCATGGATATATTGTTCCGGGTCTTGGTGATGCAGGTGACCGATTATTTGGAACAAAATAGGAGAAAAATATGATAACGCATATTCGGCCTAAATGGGATGACTATTTCATGGACATCATAGATATTGTCAAAAATCGATCGACGTGTTTACGTCGTCATGTGGGTGCGGTTATTGTCAAAGAGACTCGGATATTATCGACGGGATACAACGGAGCTCCTTCGGGATGCAAACATTGCATCGATACAGGATGCCTACGCGAAGAAAAAGGTATTCCGTCCGGAGAACGTCATGAACTATGCCGAGCATCACATGCAGAGCAAAATGCCATTGTGCAAGCAGCCAAGCATGGTGTGTCCATAGATGGAGCCACAATTTATGTAACTGCACAACCGTGTGTGATTTGCTCCAAATTAATTATTAATGCGGGAATTAAACGTGTTGTATATAGCGGGGATTATCCCGATGAGCTTTCACGACAATTATTAGCAGAAGCGAATGTTGAACTTGTTCAATATGCCCGTTTGAATTAGGAGAGGAATCTGTATGAACATCATGAACAGCCTAGAAGAATATATTTTTTATATTACGGCTTTTTTGTTAGCTTTTTTTATAGCGAGTATCGCAACGCCGATTAGTCGAAAAATTGCATTTAAAATAGGGGCGGTGGATCATCCCAAGGAAAGAGGCATGCATACGATAGCCATGCCTTTAGCGGGAGGTCTAGCCATTTATGCCGGTTTCACACTTACGTTACTTATTATGGTGCCGACAATTATCAACCATCGTGTTGAACAACTAACCGGTTTAATTATCGGGGCAACATTAATTACAACAGTTGGACTTCTAGATGATATTTATGGATTGTCGCCTAAGATTCGACTTCTTTTCCAAGTGTTGAGTGCACTTATTGTTATACATACAGGAACATCGATTCAATCAATTTCGATGCCGTTTTTACCGGGTGGACAAGTTGATTTTGGATTTATGAGTAATTTTATAACTGTTTTTTGGATTGTTGGAATAACAAATGCAGTTAACTTCATTGATGGACTTGACGGATTGGCAACAGGAATCGCGTCCATAGCATCCCTCATGCTTATGGTTATTGCTATTTTATTTGGAGATCCAATCGTAGCCGGTTTATCCATTATGCTTACAGCAACCTTAGCAGGGGCATGTATGGGATTTTTACCACATAATTTTAATCCGGCCAAGATATTTATGGGAGATACCGGGTCCACTTTTTTAGGTTATACGCTCGCGGTTATTTCAATACAGACGATGCTTAAGACATATACAGCATTAACCTTAATTGTAGCAGTGCTTGTTTTGGGCTTGCCAATATTTGATACAACGTTTGCTGTGTTACGACGTTTGGTTAATAAAAAACCAATTTCACAAGGTGATCGAGGACATTTGCACCATCGATTAATTGATAAAGGATTAAGTCAAAAAAGAGCTGTTGTAACTCTTTATGCAGTAAGTGGTGCTTTTGGAATTGCTGGAATTCTTGTTGTTATGAGTGACTTCAAACTAGCCCTTCTTATTGTTGGGTTCTTATTATCAATCTGGTTACTTGATATGGGAAGAGCTCACTTTAAAAAAGATAAATTTAACGAATAATTACAAAAGACTCAAGTACTTGAGTCTTTTGTTTTAGAATGAGAGAAAGGATCGACGATGAAAGTATTAAGTATATTTGGAACACGTCCTGAAGCAATTAAAATGGGACCGGTAGTCAAGGCGGTTGAACAAACAGTTGGATTAACAAGTTTAGTATGTGTTACAGCGCAACACCGTGAAATGCTAGATCAAGTTCTTGACGTGTTTAACATTGTACCGGACTATGATTTAGATATTATGCAAGCCGGCCAGACACTAACGGGTATTACGACGAAAGCTATTGAAGGATTGGAACGAATTCTGGTTGAAGCCAGTCCGGATATTGTTTTGGTACATGGGGATACAACAACGACTTTTGCAGGGGCACTGGCAGCCTTTTACCAAAAAATTCCTGTTGGTCATGTTGAAGCAGGACTTCGAACATTTGATAAATATCAACCCTTTCCGGAAGAAATGAACCGTTCATTAACCGGTCGATTGGCGGATTTTCATTTTGCGCCGACGGAAACAGCAAGGCAGCACTTGCTAAATGAAGGGATTGCAGATGCATCGATTTTTGTGACCGGAAATACGGTCATTGACGCCTTAAGTGCAACAATCTCGGATGACTATTGTTTTACATTAGATACATTAAATGCAATTGATTATGACCGTCACAAAGTTATTTCGATGACCGCACATCGCCGTGAAAACTTAGGAAAACCCCTTGAAGAAATATGTGAAGCGGTACTTGAAATTGTTAATACAAATGAGGATGTTATTGTGGTGTATTCCGTTCATCTGAACCCAAAGGTTCAAGAAGTGGCAAAGCGTATTTTAGGAGTACATGAGCGTATTCATTTGGTTCCGCCACTTGAGTTAAAAGATATGCATAATTTATTAAACCGATCTTATCTTGTTTTAACGGATTCAGGTGGACTACAAGAAGAAGTGCCGTCTATGGGCAAGCCGGTACTTGTTTTGAGAAATGTAACCGAACGTCCGGAAGGCGTAGAGGCAGGAACGCTAAAACTAGTCGGTACCAGTAAAGAAAAAATTATAGAGTCGACCCATCTACTGTTGTCAGACAAGTCTGAATATGATAAAATGGCAACGGCGGTTAATCCATATGGAGATGGAAAAGCATCCCAAAGAATTGCTGAACATATCTTGAATAAGGCATAGACATTCGTTTTATTTATCGGTATAATGGTGTCTAGGAAGATATGAGGTCGATTATGAAAACAGATTTTAAAACGTTAAAATACTTATCGTTAATTTCTCAAGTAGGTCTTATTATGGCAATACCTATTTTCGGTAGCGTCTTTTTAGGGCATTGGATTGATACCAAAGTAGGGACGAATGGCATCTTTTTGATTGTTTTCATTCTTATGGGCATCTATGTTGCATTTCGAAATCTTTTTGTCATTATTCTAAAAAAATCAGACTTTGGAAAGAAGGATAAGCATCGATGAACGAACATAAGTCAATGGTATATGAATTGACGCGGAATGTGTTAATCATAATCAGTATAGCACTTTTTATTGGATTGTTTTTTGTGGAGAATCGAATAAGTTATGTCTTTGGTCTTGGACTAGGCGGGGTTATATCTATATTGAAGATTCACCTAATGGAGCATAGCTTTAGAAAAGCAATGCATAAAGCGCCCCATGCAGCCACAAATTATGTAAGGGCGCATTATTTTTTACGTTATTTTATGACGTTTTTAGTATTATTTATTGGTATATATACATCATCCATTCACTTTATCGGCCTTGCAATTGGAGTGCTGGCACTAAAACCGGCAGCTTATTTGCAGGGATTATTCGAACCGGAAGTTCCTAAAGACGGAAGTATTGAGTTTCTAGAATGGGAAGAAGAAGATGAAGATGAAAAGTCAGACTTCTGGTGACAAAAGGAGATTGTATTCATATATATATTTATTAGTAACATATAAATGCAAGGTATGCATAAAAAGGAGTTGATTTTCAGATGGATATTGGAATTCATGTAGCCAAAGTGTTTAAGATTGGCAACGTTGAGATTTGGATTACTGAAACAATGATCAATACATGGATTATTTGTGGCGTTTTGCTTCTTATTGCGCTACTCATTAATCGATCCATTAAGAATCCTAAAAAAGTACCTAGTGGAGTTCAAAATGTTGTGGAATTTGTCGTTGACGCAGGTGATAATTTCATTGAATCAGTTATGGGAAAACATGCCAAACAATTTTCATCATTTTATATCGGTATGTTTTTGTTTATTCTAATCGCAAATCTATCCGGACTACTTCCGGGACCCGGGATGTATTTTTACGGAGATCCGAATGGACCATGGATTGATTTTATGCGACCGCCAACGGCTGATATCGCAACAACTTTTGCATTAGCTTTAATCACGTTTTTTATGACGCAAGGTTTTGGTATGATGTCAAAAGGACTAGGTGGATGGGCAAAGGATTTAACGGAGCCGATGTGGCCATTAACACCTCTTAATGTCATTGGAGAGATTGCAAACCCAATATCTTTAAGCTTTCGTTTGTTTGGTAATATTCTTGGCGGAACAATTATCATGGGATTATATTACAATTTACCATGGTTTTTAATGTTAGGAATACCTTCAGCATTGCATGGATATTTTGATGTGTTCGCAGGAGTATTACAAGCGTTCATCTTTGTAATGTTAAGTATGACATTTGTATCGAGTGCAATGGATTAAGCAAAAAGTGAGGTGAATGTAGTATGGAATTTTTTGAATTCCTTTTTGGCTGGATCGAAGATGCAGATCCTAAGGCATTGATATTAGGATTTTCAGCCGTAGGCGCCGGTTTCGCTATGATTGCAGGAATCGGACCGGGAATCGGACAAGGTTTTGCAGCCGGAAAAGCAGCAGAAGCTGTCGGAAACAATCCGAAACATGGAGGAAAACCGGCGACACTGGTGATGTTACTCGGCGCAGCGGTTGCAGAGACATCGGGAATTTTTTCCCTTGTTGTAGCCATTTTAATGCTATTTGCAAATCCCCTTGTCGGTAGGCTGGGACAATCTGTTGGAGCTTCGAATGAGATTGGAACTGCATTAATATTGGCTTCGTGTGGATTAGGAGCCGGATTAGCAATGATCGCAGGCATTGGACCGGGAATCGGGCAAGGGTATGCAGCCGGAAAAGGCGCGGAAGCGGTAGGTAAGCGGCCAAAGTTACAAAGTGTCGTTATACGAACAATGTTACTCGGCCAGGCAGTTGCACAAACAACAGGTATTTATGCCCTCATTGTGGCATTATTACTATTATTTGTAAATGTATTTGCGTAACAAAAATGACTATGATAAAGAATTATAAGGAGGAAATACAATGATTGATGGAAGAGCGTTAATTTTAGCATGTTCAGCAATAGGAGCCGGTTTAGCAATGATCGCAGGTATAGGACCAGGTATAGGACAAGGTTTTGCAGCAGGGAAAGGTGCGGAAGCAGTTGGACGACAACCGGGAGCACAAGCAGACGTCGTAAGAACAATGTTACTAGGAGCAGCAGTCGCAGAGACCACAGGTATATATGGTTTGATTATTGCGATTATTTTATTGTTTGCCAATCCACTTATTAGCACTTACGAAAATTTATAAGTTGTCGTTATTTTGACATCTTGAAGTGAAAGGAGGCAAACAGTTTGAACAATATACTTCAGTCGCTGACGTCACTAAATGACCTGACTTTCTTTATGGAAGCTACAACAGACTTATCCACACGATCACGCGTCTTAGGATTTGACCTTCAGACGCTGATTCAAATAGGTATTCAAGCAGTAGCAATATTACTTCTATTTTATTTTCTTGGAAGACTGGTTTTCAATCCGGTTCGTGAAATTCTAATAAAACGTACGGAAGACATTGAAGCTTCGTTTGATAAAATCGAGCGTGGGAAAACAGAGGTCAATGCGTTAAAAGATGATTACGAAAATCGTATTAAGAACATTAAAGCGGAAGCGGATAAAATATTATCCCATGCACATACGAAAGCGATTGCACGCGAGGATGAAATCGTTAAAGAGGCACATGAAGAAGCAAATCGTATTATGCAAAGGGCGCATGTAGAGATTGAAAGAGAGCATGAGCAAATGAAAGATGATATCCGCAAGGAAATCGTTGAAGTTGCAACGCTTATGGCAAGTAAATTTATCGAAGCGTCATTAGATGAAGAACAACAACGTGTTTTAATTAATGAAGCTTTAAGTGAAATGGGTGATGATACATGGAAGAATTAGTTGTAAAACGATATGGACAAGCCCTATTTGAAATTGTCAAGGAATCCGGTGATTTTGACACCTATGAAGAACAAATAAGACAAATGCACACGATTCTTAAACAAGAGCCTGAGTTTATTGATGTATTATGTCATCCAAAGGTATCCTCAGATGAAAAAATTCAACTGATTGAAAGGGTGTTTGGAGAGAAAGTCCAACAAGATTTAGTCGGATTTTTAGTGCTAGCAGTCAACAAATCACGACAGAATAATATTCTTGACATCTTGAGTTATACAATCGACAAAATGGATGAATATAAGGGATATGTGAAGGCATATGTAACCAGTGCAGTTGAGTTGACCAATCAAAATAAGCAAGATATTACGAAAAAACTGGAGCAACAGACAAAAATGAAAGTCAATTTAGTGACACAGTTAGATCATACAATTATCGGTGGAATACAGATTCGTATCAAGGATCGCATTGTGGACAATAGCATTAAAACGTCACTTCACCGTATGTCCCAAACCGTGTATGAAGCATAGAGAAACAAATATATTTAAGAAAGGCGGTAGATTCTCGGTATGAATTTAAAACCAGAAGAGATCAGTTCTGTCATTAAAGAACAGATTAAACGTTATAAAACTGAACTTGAAGTAGCCGACGTAGGTACTGTTATTCAAGTAGCCGACGGAATCGCCCGTATCCACGGATTAGAGAAAGCAATGGCAGGTGAATTGCTAGAATTTCCGGGAGACGTTTTTGGTATGGTGCTTAACCTTGAAGAAGACAACGTAGGTGCCGTACTCATGGGTGATGATCAAGGTATTAGTGAAGGCGATATAGTTAAAGCAACCGGAAGAGTTGTTGAAGTTCCGGTTGGTGACGCATTAAAAGGACGTGTTGTTAATTCCCTTGGACAAGCAATTGATGGAAAAGGTCCAATCAAATCAGACAAGTACCGTCCAACAGAAAAAGTAGCTCATGGGGTTATCTCAAGAAAATCCGTAACAACGCCTTTACAGACAGGTATTAAGTCGATTGATTCCATGATACCGATTGGGCGTGGACAGAGAGAGTTGATTATCGGAGACCGACAAACCGGTAAAACAGCAATTGCGATTGATACTATTATTAATCAGAAAAAAGAAAATGTACTTTGCATATATGTTGCAATCGGACAAAAAGCGTCAACAGTAGCGGGTATCGTAAAAACGCTTGAAGCAAACGGTGCAATGGATTATACAACGATTGTAGCAGCGACAGCTGCAGAATTGGCGCCACTTCAGTATCTTGCACCTTATGCAGGGTGTGCGATTGGTGAAGAATGGATGGAAGAAGGAAAAGATGTCTTAATTATTTATGATGACCTGTCAAAGCATGCGGTTGCTTATCGTGCCATGTCACTACTTCTTCGTAGACCACCAGGACGTGAAGCCTATCCGGGAGATGTATTCTATCTGCATTCACGTCTACTGGAACGTGCAGCACGCCTTAATGAAAAACTTGGTGGAGGCTCATTAACAGCCCTTCCGATTGTTGAAACACAGGCAGGCGATATCTCGGCATATGTACCAACGAACGTAATATCAATTACAGATGGTCAGATTTTTCTAGAAACGGAATTGTTTAACTCCGGATTTAGACCAGCAATTAATGCCGGATTATCCGTATCACGTGTTGGTGGTGCGGCTCAAATAAAAGCAATGAAAAAAATTGCTGGACCGATTCGTGTTGAGTTAGCTCAGTATCGTGAATTGGCAGCATTTGCCCAATTCGGATCTGATTTGGATAAAGATACTCGTGATCGACTGTATCAAGGAGAACGTATTATGGAAGTTTTAAAACAACCTCAATATGCTCCAATGGCAGTTGCAGACCAAGTGTTAATCTTATACGCTGTTACTCGAAAATATCTGATGGAATTTGAAGTGGACCAAGTCAAGGATTATGAGAATATGTTTCTGGAATATGTGGATAGCCACTATTCAGAAGTGAAAAAAGAGATTCTTGGTAAAGACGGTTTAACGGATGAATTGGATGAGAAGTTAACTTCAATTTGTGATGAATTTCAAAAAGAGTTCAAAAAAACACTAGAATAGGATGATGATATGGCTTCAATAAGAGAAATCAAGCGCCGTAAAGTCAGCATTACAAGTACTCAGCAGATTACAAAAGCAATGAAACTCGTGGCAACGGCCAAGCTACAAAAAGCAAAGGCGGCAGCCGTGTCAACGCGCCCATACTTTCAGACGATTCACCATACAATTTCATCAATTTTAGCCCAAAGCGAAGGGGTATCCCATCCGATGCTGGAAGAACGTGAGGGCAAAAAAACACTCTATCTTGTGATGACATCGAATCGTGGTTTAGCCGGCGGATACAATAGTAATATTGGTAAATTGGTGATGAATCATCGTGCGGAAAATAATATTAGTCCGGAGGATGAAAAAGTTTATGCTGTTGGTAAACGAGGAGCTGAATACCTACGTAAGCGCGGAGCGAACATTACTGAAACTTATCATGATGCGCTGGATGATCCAACCTATGATAAAGCAATTGAATTAAGTCGTTTAATCTTGGATTTATATATGGAAAAAGAGATTGACCAAGTCTATATTGCATATACACATTTTCAATCAACCTTAACTCAAGAGCCTAAACTCATGAAAGTAATGCCTGTTCAACCTGAAGAATTCGATGATCAAGGGGAAGAGACTACATCAGTAATGAACTTTGAACCGTCACCTGAAGAGGTGTTAAATCAAATCTTGCCGAAGTATTTAAGTAGTGTTATTTATGGTGCACTAAAAGAATCTGTAGCGAGTGAACATGGCGCACGTATGACAGCCATGGATTCTGCAACCAATAACGCAAATGATATGATTGATAAATTAGCATTACAATACAATCGCGCTCGACAAGCATCAATTACCCAAGAAATTACAGAAATTGTTGGTGGAGCCGAAGCGCTTCAATAACGAGTGCAGAAATTATGAACGAGATAATTAAGGAGTGAGATTAAAATGGAAAAGAAGAACACAGGTAAAATCACTCAAATTATTGGTGCCGTTTTAGATATTAAATTTGACGCTGAATCTATGCCGAATTTATATAATTCGATTACGATTACACGTCAAAATGGAGAACAATTAATTGTTGAAGTTGCACAGCACTTAGGAGATGACGTTGTTCGTTGTATCTCTATGGGACCAACTGAAGGTTTGGTTCGTGGAATGGAAGCAGTTGATACAGGAAATCCGATATCGGTTCCGGTTGGAGAAAAAACCCTTGGACGTATGTTTAATGTGTCCGGTGATCCAATTGACGAAAAAGAGGCTCCAGTGGGTGCTCCGATATGGTCTATACATCGGCAAGCACCAAAATTTGAGGAACAGTCAACAGAAACAGAAATTCTTGAGACGGGAATAAAAGTTGTTGACTTATTATGTCCTTACCAAAAAGGTGGTAAAATCGGATTATTCGGTGGAGCCGGTGTTGGTAAGACCGTATTAATTCAAGAGTTAATTCGTAATATAGCAACAGAGCATGGAGGATTCTCTGTGTTTACAGGTGTTGGTGAGCGTACACGTGAAGGAAATGACCTATATCACGAGATGCGTGAGTCCGGCGTTATCGATAAAACAACCATGGTGTTTGGTCAGATGAATGAGCCACCGGGAGCGAGAATGCGCGTGGGTCTTACAGGGCTAACAATGGCAGAGTACTTCCGAGATGAAGGCGGAAAAGACGTTCTTCTTTTTATTGATAATATTTTCAGATTCACACAAGCAGGTTCTGAAGTTTCCGCATTACTTGGACGTATTCCGAGTGCCGTTGGTTACCAACCAACATTAGCGACTGAGATGGGAGCCCTACAAGAGCGAATTACATCGACAAAAAAAGGCTCAATCACATCGGTTCAGGCAGTATATGTTCCCGCCGATGACTTAACTGACCCGGCTCCGGCAACAACCTTTGCTCACTTGGACGCAACAACGGTTCTATCCCGTTCCATTGTTGAAAAAGGTATATATCCGGCGGTAGATCCATTGGACTCATCATCACGAATCTTGGATCCACATATTGTTGGTGAAGAGCACTATTCGGTAGCTCGAGGCGTTCAGCAGGTATTACAAAAATATAAGGAATTACAAGATATTATTGCCATCCTAGGTATGGATGAACTTTCGGATGAAGACCGTATCACTGTTGCACGTGCACGAAAAATGGAACGATTTTTATCTCAACCCTTCTTCGTGGCAGAAACCTTTACAGGTCTTGATGGAAAGTATGTCTCCTTGAGTGAAACCATTCAAGGATTTAAGGAAATTCTTGAAGGTAAACATGATGATATTCCGGAGAGTGCATTCCTTATGGCAGGTAGCATCAGTGACGTATTAGCACGAGTTTAGAAGGTGATAAAATGGATAATGGAATGATCAAATTAAAAATCATTACACCAGATGGCGAATTTTATGATGGTGAAGTGAAGCGAGTTGTCATTCGAACAACAGAAGGTGAAATGGGAATCTTAGATGACCATGCACCGACGACCGTTGCGCTTTCAACAGGAACGTGCACCATTCTAACCGATGAGCAAGAAATTAAGGGTTTGATTCATGGTGGATTTACTGAGATTAAAGAAAGACAAGTGACACTTCTTCCGGATGCGGCAGAGTGGCCACATGAAATTGACATTGAGCGTGCAAAGCAAGCAAAACAAAGAGCGGAAGAAAGATTAGCAGAAAACAAGGATCATGTTGAAGCGAAGCTAGCTCTTGAACGCGCAATAACACGACTTGAAGTGATGGAATGGTATGACGGACATAATTGAAGGTAAGCAGTAGGAAAGAAAAGATATTTAACGTACTTTTGTTAAATATCTTTTTTTATGCTATAATAACATAAAATGATAATGATTATTATAATCAAAAGTGAGGATAAGATGGAAATAAGACAGTTAGAATATTTGGTTGCAGCGGTTGAAAGTCGAAGCTTAAATAAAGCGGCAGAACGTTTATATACATCACAGCCGAATGTAAGTAAGGTGCTAAAAAATTTAGAAGTAGAATTAGATCAAAATATTTTAATTAGAAATTCTAAGGGAGTTCAGCCAACTGATTTTGGAGAAGAGATATATCTCTATGCAAAGAATATACTAAAGACAGTTAATATAGTCGAAGATTTAGCCACACATAGGGCTTATTCTCAATTAAAAATTACAGCATATTCAAGTAATATGATTGCAAGGATGTTAGCAAATTATTATAATGCCTATGAAGAAAAGGGAGTCCATATCGATTATAAAACAGGGAAAAGTGAAGATATCATTGATGATGTATGGAAGATGCGTTCGAATATCGGGATATTGTTCTACCCTGAACATCAAGAGCATGTTTTTAAGCAGATGCTTTCTCGAAAGAAGATCGTATTTCATACAATGAAAAAATGTCAATTATGCTTATATGCAGGTCCAAAGCATCCATTATACGAAGAAAAAATCGTTGATTTTGAGGCGCTTCAAGGGCTGAAATTTATACAGGGAGAAAAAGATTATTTTTCCTTAATGGAACATGTGGATATAATCAGTCAAAATCAAATTAAAGTGAATGAAATGCGCCATATGGTACATACCAATAGTGAACATGTGATGATGAATATGCTGTCACATACAGATTTGTGTAGCCTTGGTTTGGATTTTCTAAAAGTTGATTATCAGAAAAATCATATCCGAAGAATTAAGATTAACTGTTGCCATAATTGTTTAAATGTGGGATATATTTTGAGGTTAGGGTACCACCTTATGAAGATCGAAAAAGATTTTTTAATAAGATTGAAAGAATTATATAGAACCTAGTTATAACAAAACGTTATAACTAGGTTCTTCTTATTGGATATTGGACGGATACTTCATCCCGTGATATAGTAGGGTTTGTTGAAAACGATTATCAATAAGGAGGAAATATGTTAAAGAGTAGATTAAAATTTTTAGTTAAGAAAATAACTTTTTTTGTTTGTATATTGCTAGTACTAAGTGGATGTGCAATAAACAGCGAAGAGAAAACAGGCGGTAATACAGGAGGAGATGACGAAAAAGTTTTGACTTTTGTAAACTTTAGAGATATTAGAGACTTAAACCCACACCTGTATGCAGGAGAAATGTATGCTCAAGGTATGTTGTATGAGACACTTGTCAAAATTACAGAAAAGGGATATGAACCTAATCTTGCTGAAAGTTGGGACATCAGTGATGACGGTACTGTATATACGTTCAAAATCAGAGAAGGGGTAATTTTTTCTGATGGTGAAGTGTGTGATGCATATGCAATAAAAGCGAATTTTGATGCAATTATTGACAATATGGAACGCCATACATGGCTAGAAATGATGAATTTATTGGTGAGTGTAGAGGCAGAAGATGAAACAACGTTTGTTATTACGCTTTCGGATCCATATTATCCAATGCTAACCGAGTTAGGAGTTACGCGACCTTTTGCAATGATATCACCTAACTCAATGATTGAAGGGACAACAAAGGATGGTGTTGAGGGGTATATAGGAACCGGACCATACATACTAACAGACTTTGTAACAGATGAGTATGCGGTATTTGAAAAAAATGAAAATTATTGGGGAGAAATTCCGGAAATTGATAAAATTATTGTTAAAGTGATATCAGATAATCAAACCCGAATGCTTGCATTAGAAAATGAAGAGATTGATTTGATTTATGGGAAAAATATGATTGATGCTGACGCGGTTAGTAAATATAAAGAGTATGAAGGTATAGAAGTGGCCTTGTCAGCACCAACATCCACACGTCAAATTCTATTGAATTCAGCAGAAGGTGTTTTTCAAGATATAGAAGTGAGAAAAGCGGTGCAGCATGCAGTCGATAAATCAATGATTTCAGAAGGGATATTTAACGGGCTAGAGATGCCGGCAGATTTTTTGTTTGCAAAGACGGTTCCGTATTGTGATGTAAATATAGAGGCATTTGCTTATGATTTAGAAAAGGCGAGCCAACTTTTAGAGGAAGCTGGGTGGCATACAAGCGACATTGGGATAAGAGAAAAA
Organism: uncultured Eubacteriales bacterium; assembly: GCA_964563505.1. Taxonomy (GTDB): domain Bacteria; phylum Bacillota; class Clostridia; order Lachnospirales; family Vallitaleaceae; genus UBA1351. The sequence continues at coordinate 58,261 of CAZLXW010000011.1, read as the reverse complement.
GAAGGTAAAAAGTTAGAGTTTGAACTTTTATATAATGCAGATAGTGTAACCGAAAGAACCATTGGAGAGTATATACAAGCAGAACTTAGTAAAATTGGTGTTTTAATGACGCTAAAAGGTGAAGAAGAACAATCATATCGGGATAATATGAAGAACGGTAATTTTGATATGGTTTTTAACATTAGCTGGGGAACTCCATATGATCCTCAATCGTCTTTATCTGCCATGCAAAGACCTGTATATGGAGACTATGCGGCACAATTAGGATTAGAGCATAAGGAAGAAATTGACGAAGCAATTAGCCGGATTATGGTATCAACAAACGAAGAAGAACGAAAAGAGTTATATACATTCGTTTTGAAGATGCTTCATGAGGAGGCGATTTATCTTCCGATTACTTATGAATGCAATAAAGCAGTGTTTAATGAAAAAGTTAGTGGTGTAGAGTTTAGCATGAGTCAATATGAAGTGCCTTTTGAAAAAATGTACCTAACTGATTAAGGAGAAAAAATGAGAGCGTATGTAATAAAGCGATTACTAACAACAATTCCATTAATGCTACTTGTATCATTTATGTGTTTTGTATTTATTAATTTAATTCCGTCGGATCCGGCAGAGGTTGCTTTACGTGTTCGACAGACTCCTGTAATTACGGAAGTGGCCATTCAAGAAGTTCGAGAAGAACTGGGACTTGATAACCCTTTTTTGATGAGGTATGTATATTGGTTAAAAGACACCGTGCAACTCAATTTTGGAGTAAGTTATGTTAATCCGTCGCGTACTGTTCTCAGCGAATTTCAACGCACACTACCGTCAACAATTCGCTTGGCGGGAATGTCGCTGCTAATTGTTATTGGTTTGAGCTTGCCTATTGGATTTTTCTGTGCCGTTTTTAAAGACAGTTGGTTTGACAAAGGTGTTCGTGCTTTTGTGTTTATGACAACGTCAATGCCTGCTTATCTCATTGGACTAATTCTCATTTGGATATTTAGTTATAAGTTGAAACTTTTGCCGACAAGTGGAAATGGTGGAATTAGATATATTATTTTGCCGTCAGTTACGGTGGCCATGACCTATATATCGACCTATATCCGTCTTATTCGAAATAATATGCTGGAAAATATGCGTGAAGACTATGTAACGTATGCAAAGGTCAGAGGGCTAAATCCGTGGCGAATATCAGGTCTGCATATACTTAAAAATTCATTGCAATCATGTATAGTTGCTATAGGTATGAGTATTCCACAATTAATTTCGGGAACAATTGTTGTGGAAAATGTTTTTGCCTGGCCAGGTGTTGGAAAGCTTTGCATTGAATCAATTTTTAACAGAGATTATCCAATTATCCAAATTTATATACTATTTATCGGTTTATTATTTGTGGTGTTTAACTTGGTTTTTGATATTATACAACACATGGCAGATCCAAGAATAAGGAGTTATTCATCATGATATGGAAAAAACTTAAAAAATCAAAGCAAGCGATATTCTTACTTGTTTTTTTGTTTGGGATAGCTGTTTTAGGGATTATAGGTCCTTGGATTATACCCAATGATCCCTTTGAAGCAAACATACTCGCCAAATTTGAAGGATTTAGCTGGGAATATCCCTTGGGAACGGATTACCTTGGCCGTTGTGTCTTTTCGAGGTTGATTTTTGGAATTCGCCCAACCTTTTATTTGTCTCTTACAACAATGATAGGAACCCTTTTTATCGGAACAGTAATGGGGATTCTTGCAGGATATTCAAGAGGCTTTGTTGACGAAATTATTATGCGTTTAGTTGATGTCATGCTATCTTTTCCTAGTCAGATTATGATTTTTGCTATTGTGGCTTTACTTGGTGTTAATGTTTTAAATGTTATTTTGGCAACAATTATTATAAAATGGGCGTGGTATGCACGAATGGTTCGAACAAAGGTGCTACAATACCGAGAAAAAAATTATGTGTTGTATTCACGCTGTGTTGGAACTGGACAATGGTATATCTTAACAAAACATATTGTACCAAGTATTTCATCAGAGCTAATTGTTTTAGCGACTCTTGATATGGGCTGGTCAATTATAAATATTTCAACACTATCATTTCTCGGATTAGGCGTTCAAGCGCCAATGCCTGAGTGGGGGGCTATGCTTAGTGAAGCTAAGAATGTTATGATGACGCACCCACTTCAGATGTTTGCACCGGCAATGGCTATTATCATGGTTGTTTCAGCCTTTAACATGTTAGGTGATATTATGCGAGATATATTTGACCCGAAGGAGGTCCTAAAATAATGCATAAAATTTTACGAGTTGAGCACTTAAAGGTTTTGATTGAGCATAAAAACATAAAAGAGTATTTAATCCAAGACATAAGTTTTTATGTTCATACCGGTGAATGTCTGGGGATCTTAGGAGAAAGTGGAAGTGGGAAAAGCATAGCAATGAAAAGTATTTTAGGCATTCAAGATTCAAAACTAAATGTTCAAGGAAGTGCCTTATATAACAATATGGAGTTAATCGGTGCGGGTGAAAAGCTTTTACGAAAGTTACGAGGAAATCAGATTGCAATGGTAATGCAGCATCCAATGATAGCATTTGATCCACTGTATCGGATTGGATACCAAATGATAGAAACCGTTCGAGCCCATAAAAAAATGAAGAAAAAAGAGATTCGTTCACGCTTAATTGAAATATTAAACTTCATGTCGATTAGGCATCCGGAGGATGTTTTGAAAAAATATCCCCACCAATTAAGTGGAGGTATGTTACAAAGAGTTATGATTGGGTTGGCGTTAATTCTAGAACCGGATATGCTTATAGCAGACGAACCAACAACAGCGATTGATGCAGTGACGCAATATGATATTATACAAGAATTTGTGCGATTAAAACAGACGAAAAAAATAACCATGGTTTTTATATCTCATGATTTGGGTGTTATTGAAGCTGTTTCAGATCGAATTATTGTAATGAATAAAGGACGTATCGTAGATGAGGGGGATTATGAACATATAGTCAAACATGCAACAGATCCATACACAAAAAAATTGATATACACACGTCAGCAAATAAAAGGTGCATATGAGAAAAAAGTTATAGGAGCATAATCCGTATGATTGAAATAAAAAATCTCTCAGTAAAATTTAAAAAAGAAAATCAAAAATCAATATGGGGAAAAGAAGAACAAAATGTATTGAAAAATCTTGATTTTTCGGTAAAAAATGGAGAATGTGTAGGAATTCTGGGGGAAAGTGGAAGTGGAAAAAGTACCTTGGGAAAAGTACTTTGCCATTTGCTAAAACCAAATGAAGGACAGTGTCACATAAAAGGAAAGGTAAGCATTGTGTTTCAAGATTATAGTTCATCCGCCAACCCAAGGATGACCGTTCGTGAAATTATGTTAGAATCCTTAAGAACGCATGCTCAATTCCGTCGAAAGGATTCAAGTGAATGTAATCAAATAATTGGTCAATATCTAGAAAAAGTTGGACTAAATAAAAGTTATCTATTTCGATTGCCCCATGAGTTAAGTGGAGGACAAATGCAAAGAATTTGTATTGCGAGAGCGCTTGCAACTCAAGCGCCTATCATAATATTTGATGAAGCGGTTAGCTCTCTTGATTCTCATACACAAGTGGAAATAATGGACATGCTAAAGTATATTCAAAACGAAGAAAATAAAACCTATGTGTTTATAACTCATGATTTGTTAAGTGCAGTATATTTTTGTGACCGTATTGATTTTTTATATAAAGGAATGTTTGTAGAGAGTGTTGCTGTCTCAAATTTAAAGAAAATTACCCATCCCTATGCAAAACAATTGATGGGAGCTGTCATATAATGAATAAGGAATATGTTAAAATTACAGCTCCATTAATCCTATCAACAATTACACAACCACTTATAGGAATGACAGATACTGCGGTTATAGGACAATTAGGTGAGATTAGCGCCATCGGAGGCATTGCCCTTGGAACAACACTTATGAATACAATATATTGGTTGCTGGGTTTTCTTCGTGTCTGTACAACAGCAGAAAGCTCTAAGGCAAATAGTCTAGGAGATGAGCGTGGAAATAGTCAATCTTTATTATTACCGATGATGTTAAGTCTTTTACTTGGTAGTCTCATTATTCTGTTACAATATTTAATTCTCCATTCCTATATTAGATGGGTTAATCCAAGTATAGATGTTGCACATAATTTATCAATCTATTATAAGATTGTTATATGGGGAGCTCCGGCAGTTTTGCTGAATTATTCGATATTAGGCTGGCTCATGGGTCAAAGGCAAATTAAGATGAGTTTAGTAATGCAGATTGTAGGTAATATAATAAATGTCATATTGGATGTTGTTTTTGTCTTGAAATTTTCACTAGGAATTGAAGGTGTTGCAGCTGCAACTTTAATTAGTCAGATTATTACATTAGCGATAGGTATAAGTAGTATTTATAGAATAAAAAAATGGAATATGAAAGAGGTTCGTCATTATATAAATCAAACATATTTTATTAAATATATGAAGAATAGTGGCTACTTAAGTTTAAGGACACTATTTTTATTAGTTCATAATAACGTTTTGATGTCGATGGCAACAGCATTAGGTGAAAAAATGTTGGCTTCTGTGGCGATTATACTTCAATGGAACTTATTGGTTGCATATTTATTTGAAGGGATAGCGAATGGTTCAAGTATATATTCGGGCCGTGTATTTTCAATGCAATCATCAAAAGTGCTTCAAGATGTCTTCAAAATAACGACAGAAGCCTATATATTTGTTACTGTCATAGTTATAAGTGGGCTAATGTGGAGTCATTCTTTTATTTGGAAGATGTTTACAAGAGAGCAAGAATTAATTGCGCTTATTCAACGAGAAGAGTGGGTTGCGCTTATTTTTCCGATTGTTACAGGAATCGGCATTACATATTATGGGATCTATACGGCAATGAACAAAACAAAATTGATAGCAGGTGCTACAGGACTGGCTTTACTTGCATTTTTGATATCCAGCTTGTTTTTTATGAATACATTAAACCATAAGGGAATATGGATTTCATATTTAGTATTTCATGGTGTACGTAGCTTGATTTTCTTGGGGTACCGACCACGTTTGTGTCAGACATTTTTTTTCGCGAAACAAAGAAAGGTGAACATATGAAAACAAAGTATTTAGATATTAAACAAAGTGATTATAATATAGAGACTTTTGAGTTTGGGGACAATATAGGAGAAAGCTGTTTAATCACAGCAGGAGTACATGGGACGGAAGAAACCTCGGTTTTAGCCGCTTTAGAGCTGATTAAACGATTAGAACAGCTAACAATCAAAGGGAAGGTAGTGATTGTTCCTATTTGTAACCCGAGTGGCTTTTTTTCATATGCGAAACAAGTAGTGCCGGAAGATGGCAAGAATTTAAATCGTGTATTTCCGGCAAATAAAGAAGGGAGTTTTTCGGAGCGCCTTGCTTTCACACTTACAGAGCAACTGGTGGGACCATCAGACTACCATATTGACCTTCATGGAGCAGATGTCCATGAAGTCGTTATGCCTTTTGTATTTTATGCAGGACGTGGTGAGGATAGAATGATTGAGCAATCACGTGTAATGGCATCCGCCCTTGAGGTTGATGTAATGGTTCAATCGTCTTCCGTATCAGGATTTTATAATAACTCAGGGGTACTGGGAAAACCATCTATACTGATTGAACGTGGAGGTTCAGGAATAAAAGATATCAATTCAGTGAATGCATATGTAAAGGATGTTCTTTCAGTACTTCATATTCTTGGATTTATTGACGTAAAGAAAGAAAAAACAGATAATAGTCCTACCGATATTCAACACACATACTATCCATTAGCAGAAACTAGAGGAATATGGAAATCAAAAAAAAAGCCAGGTCAACATTTTGCAAAAGGAGAAATTCTAGGTGAGATATATGATGTTCAAATGAATTATGTTCAAAAAATCTATGCAGAAGTTGATGGTGTAATATTGTATCAATTAAAGGCGTTAGGAATTGAAAAAGGGAGTGAAACAGTGGCCTATGGTAAGATAAACTAGGGCCGGGACATTATTTTTGCAAAATAGTGAATTCTTGCCAAGGCCTTTCTTGGGCTTCTTTTACTTTGCTTTGAAAGATTCGATAATAGTAATCATCGTCTTTTTTCTCAGGATGAGTGTTAAAGTATTTTTCAATCGCCGGATAGGCATCCGGGGACAAACTGAGCAAGTAATCCATATCAAGGTCTTCGGTTTGATCATACCTAGCAATATTTTTTTCCGCGATATGTCCTTCAACATTGTAGTAAGCTGATCCAATATAGAAGAGAACGCTGTAGACGATAATGACTAGCATGATTTTTGCATTGTATGTAATTAAATAGATACTGACAAGTAGAATGAATCCCATTAAGAAAATCAAAAACATATAAACGAGTAAACGCAATACGGTAAAACCATAGGTGTTTTCATACAATGACATACGGTAGAATGCGGAGATACTCATAATGAAGGTACAGGCTAAGGTGATTTCTTCTAGGCCGCGTTGTACCTTTCTTTTGTTTGGGTTTAAAAGCTCTAAACCAATGACAGCAATTATATTTAAAATAGCAACAGCCAATAATTGAAAGAAACCTTCTCTTGCATACTCTGCGTAAGTAATACCTTCCGGCAAGATTCCGGACTGAATAAATAAATAACGTACCTGTACATAGACATAAAACAGATAAACCACATTAATCATGACTAGAAATGTCGTGATAATAAGGTGTGATTTTGATGCTTGATTATTAGAACTAATCGCTGTAGAAGATGCATTTGTCAATGAAGCGATTTTATGTCCTAATTTTTCGGCAATAAAATGGCCATATATAAAACTCGATAAACTGAAAACAAAAATATAGCGGAAAATAAGATCTTCAGATACACTTAAGTCATCGATAAAGCGTGTAAACATATCAAGAACGATAAGATCCGACGAAACAAGTAAAGGAATAACGATCATCAGAAAAGGAATAGCAATGAGTATTCCATATACAACATATTTCACCTCTTCCCGTCCTTTGGTTATTTTTTGTAAACTATCTTGAAGAAAACGATGAATATACAAAAAAGGACGAAAGATTGCAGTTAATAGTTTTGTTGTTGCTTTTAGAGGTCTGGACGTATTAAAAGAAACATACAAGCTAGCAAATAAAAAGGGGAAAATAAATATGGTGAGAATTTTGAACACAAGAAAATTGCGAACAACGTAAATTCCTGATAGTAAAACAATAATAATGAGTTTTATAAACGCGGAGCCATCAAATTGACGTTTTCCGATTTTCATAGTATATATGGCAAAGCTTAAGTTGACTAATATGGCAAGGGTAAAACCTAGACCGGGTTCATAATAAAGTATAAAAAGATTGGTTAATAGGCCCACAATAAAAGCATATACAAGTATCATTTTTCATCCTCCTCATAGGCGATTATGTCGCCCGGTTGACATTCCAAGATTTCACATAATTTCTCTAATGTAGAAAAGCGAATGGCTTTTGCTTTACCTGTTTTTAAAATGGATAGATTTGCATTGGTAATCCCTATGGCATCAGCAAGGTCTTTTAATGCGATTTTTCGCTGAGCCATAACAACATCAAGATTGATGACAATTCGTCCCATGTGAGCCTCCTTTATATAGTCAAATCGTTTTCTTCTTTAATATGAATGGCTTCGTTAAATAAAAGTGCTAAAACTAGGCAAAATACGGAAGCCATAAAAAAGACGAAGACGATAACAACAGTCATTACAGAATTGACAACAAACACCTTGCTAAAAAAAACCAGCGTAATTGCAAAAGTAAAAATGGCCAAACGTAATAATCGAGAAACATTTTTCTGAATAAAAACATCTTCTAAAACACAGCTTTTGAAAATCTTGCGTAATTCATCAAGAACAAAAAAAGCTAAAATTCCTGAAATATATAATAAGACAAGAAAATACATGTATAAGGGATGTTCAGGGCCTAAAGCCGCGTAACCGGATCCGATTTCATATCGGATGACAGAACGAACAATGGGTGGTAAAAAAATAAGTGTAATAATGGCAACGCATTCTAATAAAAGAATGAGTATGTGGGTGAGTTTAGCAACAAAAGTCATTGGGATTTTTTCAATAAAACGTAGCATAGCGACCTCCTTTTTTTGTATAATAACATAAAAAATATCATTAATCAATATAAAATTATTGAAAAACAATAATAAATTACCGGAAAAGAATAATAAAGAAAAGCCCGATGAAAATTCATTTACTTTGCAATAAGATGACAAAAAAATAAAAAAGTGTCATTGATTCTCCTTGTCATGTTATTGGTTCAATAGACCAAAAGGCCTATAATATGTATATAGGTAAAGTAGTTAAAGGAGGAAATTTCATGTTAAAAGAATCTTATCACTGTCCTGCATGTCAAGCGATAAATCCGTTTGGAGCAACTTACTGTAGTAGCTGTGGAAGGCCCCTTCCAAAATCAACACTTAATGGTCAATTTGTTTCAACGCCGAAACCTGTTCAAGGTCAAAGCACAACGCCATGGATTTTATCAGGAGTGGCACTTTTAATGGTTGTGGTACTCATCGTTGGACTATGGAAGCCTGGATTTGTCTGGATTTTAGTGGATGAATTACCCAATGTGCAATCACAAAATAAAGCTTTAGATAGAATATCTGATGCGAATGCTGTATCACCTTCAATAGAATTGGATTTAAAAAAAGACTGGCAAGAAGAAGCGATTGTTAACGGTGAACAGACAAGTGCCTCTTTGAGTGGCGTATATGTAGATTTTGGTGAATATATACTTGAAGAAGATGAAGAACTTATGATTACAGCATATGAGACGGAAGATTATGAGGATGGATTATCTGTATCAGCGTATGATATCTCGCTAGGTGAACGACATGAACTTCATGATGTTGTAATAATTTCGCTGCCCTATGATGTAAGCCGTATTGATCAAGCCAATGAAGCTATTTCCGTTGGAGCAAAGTACTTTAACGAAGAAGAACGCGTGTGGCAAGATGTTCCATACACTGTGAATACAGAGACTAAAACAGTTGATATTACAACGACACATTTGTCAAAATACTCTGTGTTTATGGTTCGCAATGAATTTTCCCGCATGGCATATATTTCAACGGTTTTTGCACCACCAATTAGTTCAAATCGTGCACAAGAAATTGTTCAAGAGTATATTGATAATGGAGGAGAGCCGGGAACATTGGCAGAAAATGCAGGCTGGGATGTTGTTGGAGATTATGTTAATACATCAAATGTAAATAACATGGCCAATGCAGCAGCAACGCTCAAAGATTTTCAAGCAGGAGCCTTACCGGGGTATACCTTTGAGATTACGTCAGAATTAGGGTCTTTAACACGCTGGGTAGGTTTAGGAATGACCTTTTATACATTGGCCAATGATGGTGTCAATTGTGTTGATGATCATACAAAGCGACAAATGGTCACTAATGTTACAAAAAATCTTATGTTCAATGCAGTGGATTTTTTCGGAACATCCGCCTTGCAAGTCAGCTTTATTGGACTCATAGCTATTGATTATGCATTAACAAGTTTTGGCGAAACAATGCTTGAAGAGCGTTTAAAAAATGTGGAAACAGTTTACCAACAATATTATAAACAATCTGGAGTAAAACGTGGACTTAAAGATTGGCGTCGACGACTTATTGGCTATATTGAAGATAATCCTCAAGATCCCCAAGCTGCTATGAGGATGTTAGAAGAAGATATCCAAGAATATACCAATCGCTTTTGGAAGGAAGTTAATACTGAAGAGTACAATGCTTTAGCAGGTGAAGCAGGTCTTAAGATTGCTTCGTGGCCAAATACGAGAGATCAAGATAAAGTGGTTGAACACTTTCAAAACCAGATTCACAAAGATTTACATCCGGTCTATATATCTGTTCAAAACTATCTTAAAAATAAGGTGCAAGAAGACGCACTAAGACGTTTAGGGAAAGTAAGAGATTACCTTAATCAACAAATCAATATTGAAATCATTGATCTTGTAGACGAAAATGAAAAAAATATTCATGCCGGATATACAATACGATTTGAACCCTTAGCTGAAGGGACCAATAGTGATTCATGGACAGGAATCATGAAAGAAGAAGGAAAGCTACGTACAAAGTTTACCCTTTTAGGACATATGCAATCGGGTATGCCAAATAAATTGGCTTTCTATAAACCGGGTGACCAGCCGGGGCGTGATAAAGCGGAATTTAGTATTGAATTTTCTGTGTCTAAACCGTTAACAGTGATTGAAGTGCCTGACCAAGATCTTAAATTCGAAGATATATTAGGAACATATGATATTATCCAGATTGTTGAAGGCTTTGAATCAGAGATGATGGATGGTCTATTAGATCAAATGCAAATGCCGGAAGGGTATGAAGATATTTTCGATGCTGAGGCATATAAAGAACAATATGAAAGTGCAATGGACGATGTCAATACAACAAATGAAGGTGAAATGACCATAGAAAAAATAGGCCAAGATACCGCAAAAGTAGCATTGATATTTACAGTGCAAGGGCAGCAGGCTGAAACCTTATATCAAGGGACATGGAATAATGGTATCCTACATTTGGTTCCTGCGCAGCAAATGGCGGGAGGTAATTGGGATTTGAAATTTATGAAAGATAACAAAGCCATTCAATGTAGCGGTGAAAGTAATTATGAAAGTAGCATAGCATCCTATTCATTTTCACTTGCCGGACTAAAAAGAGAGTAGATGAGGTGTAAGATATGAAATATTGTGAACAGTGTGGGAAAGCACTTAATGATGGAGATGTTTTTTGTGAAGCGTGTGGTCATAAAGTTCCTATAAAGTCGGTCCCGCCGACACCCCAATCAATACCACCCCAAGTTCCGACTCAAGTTCCGACTCAAGCGCCGCCGCAAGCTAATGCATTTCGAGATTTTTCAGAACAAGTTAATACAGGTCAAGTGCAGAAGAAAACCGGAAGTCGGGGTCTTTTATGGGGAGGAATTATTGCACTTGTGTTTGTGACGCTACTTATTATGGTTGTTGCAGTCGCTATTCGTAAGATGGGTTCAAAAACAGAAGAGCTTGTCAGTCATGAAGTAACAGAGACTGTCTTTGGTGACAATGAGATTATATCAGATATAGAAGCAAGTAGTGGACAACCACAAAATGTAAAAACAGATGCAAGTTTAGAGTCCATTGCAGGTTATTGGGTTGGTGAATTTAACTTTACCCGTATGGATGGACTTGACAGTTTTCCGGCCGATGAATTGCCAGCGAATTTTGAGGAAATGATTGCCCGAATACTTTCAGAACCATCAGCAATGGAGATGGAATTTGAAGCGGATGGCAATTGGGGTCTTGATATTGATGTGGAGATGGGTATGAATTTTTCAAGTTATGATTACGATCGAAATTTATATCCGACGAGTCCTCTCATCATCAAGGAAATTACCGACGGATATTTTGTTGTTGACCATGTTGAAGTGCAAGAACTTGATGGTGATATGGCGAGGATGCGACTGTCCATTGATGGATATGTTGTGGAAGATAGTGCCGGTCAATCCATCAATGGACATATGATTCTTGAAATGGAACAAGGCGATATCTATGCCTTTGAAGAAGGGGATTTTATTCTTTATCCAGCAACAGAATAATTTACCAATCGGATGCACCACCGCCGCCGGAACCGCCACCTGCACTACCGCCGGAACTGCTATCTGACCCACCGGAGCCATATTGACTGTTTGATGGAGATGAAGACAGATCTGATGTGATTTCACTCATGTTATTTTCTAGCTCATTAGCAAAGGTGTAAGCGCTAAAAGCTCCAAATGTAGTAGCTCCATAATACCAATTAGGTGGTTCAATAGCAATATGCTCAAATCCTTTGGCCCATTCTTTTGTGACATTTAAAGCCATAGCATAGGGCAAGATATCATAGAAATAATTTGGATTTTCGTGTATTAATAGTTTAATACGATCGAGTTCGGTTGCTTTAATAAAATCTTTAAATCCAATCAGGCGTTCTTCATACCATTTTCCAAGGTCGGTACGTCGATGACACTTTAAAGATAAAATTACGAGCCCTATGGCTGCGATGAGGGAGAACATACATCCGAATAATACGCCATTATCGAATGCAATAAAAAGGATGATTCCTGTAAAAACCATAAAAAAACCACCCATGAACATAGTTTCTTTTAATCGGCGTTTTCGTGGACGATGTTTCCATTCAGCGATTGATTTGAAGAATGCATTGCTAAAGAAAACGAATAAGCCGGCCATTAGTATTCCGGTGACAATCAATTCCCCGCCTATAGCATACATGTGTCGTGATAGGGCGAGCAAGCTAAAAGGGAACAGACTGAGAAATGCGAGCAGTAAGAGCAAGCGTTTGTTTTTGGTGTTATTAGGTGAAAAAATCTTTGTTTCGTCGTTATCTTCGTAGCTGGAGACGATTTCTTGTTTTGCAGTGAGTACAGAGCTGTAAAATTTATTTTTTAACTGGTCAGTACTTACCTGTTTTCCATCACCATGGTTAAATAACACCGAAAATAAGTCGCGTTCATATTCACGCATATCATTTCCCGGTTCACGTAGCTTAGTGAACCAAAAAACTTTGACTTGCCGAAAAGTCTTTTTTCTTAATTCTTCACGAATAGTTAAATAACCTCGATTAGCCCAATAAACAAGCAATGATGTTACATCCGAAGCAGAAAGCTGTCCATCAATCAGATAACCCACATCGGCACTGCTTGTATCTGTTGGAGGATAAAATTCAACGGTTGGAATGGGTTGGATTTTACGAGCTTTGCTTAACCATAAGAAAAGTCCAAGTGGAAAGAAAATAAGTGGAAAAAGAATAATCAAATAAGGCCAAATACTTGGGGAAGGAGCATCTTTATAATATCCTTGGGGGAGTGGTAAAGCAATCGTTAAAGCTTCGTTGGGTCCAAGTGGCTTTAGCATAGAACCTTGAATGATTTGATTTGATACAGAATAGGACACATCCGTATTATCTTTACTATTATAGCTTCCATGTGTGAAATTAAGGCGATCTTCATCAAATGGAAATGGCATAGTGATTTTGAAATCGACGGCGTAAATGGGTACAGTAAAGTCCGAACCAATCAAATTGAAGTATAATTCATCCTTACTAAATGATCGATCATCCCCGATATCATAATCGTAGATAATGATATATTGCTGGGGTCCAATAATGGTTTGGTCAGGATCGCCCATGCGAATATTTAACCAATCACTATCAGATTCTATCGTATGCATGGCCCCTTCAACTTGAATGTTTTTTATGGAGACAGGAGCGCCATTATTTGTTCTTCGAGGAATTTGTCGAATAAGGCCGTGACGTTCTTCGTGGAAGTATACGGACATGACTTCGCGAATAGTATAGCTATTATCACTGTGCACATCAAGTTCGACAGACATGTTGTTAATTTCATAAGCATACTCAGCAGCAGATACAGATAGTGACAGATAAAAGGTTAATATAATCCACAGTGGAATGATTCTTTTTAGACCTAGCTTATTCATGTAATCCCTCCTTGCCTAATATCGATATGTCTAAAAACGGACTTGAACATTTTGACGTTCATAATCATCAGCCATAAAATATGGATAGCGCTTAAATCCTAAAATCCCGGCAAAAAGGTTGGTCGGAAACATCTCAACTTTATTGTTCATGATTTTGACAACACCGTTATAATATTTTCTGGATTGAGAAATATCGTTTTCGAGTGCAACGAGTTGATTTTGAAGATTCAAAAAGCTTGTATCTGCTTTTAGGTTAGGATAATTTTCTGACACAGCAAACAGAGATTTTAAGGCACCAGACAACATATTTTCGTTTTGACTACGTTGCTCAAAGGTTTGCGATGTCATTGCTATATTACGTGCTTGAATGACTTTCTCAAGTGTCTCACGTTCATGTGTTGCATACTGTTTAACAATTTCTACTAGATTAGGAATCATGTCATAACGCTTCTTGAGATAGATATCCATAGTTGAAAACGCTTCATCAGATTGATTGCGTAATTTAACTAATCCGTTATAAATAACAGCAATTACGATTAAAAAAAGAAGAAGAAATAGAAAAAACGCAGCAAAAATTAGTGCAAAAATCATAGAATCGCCTCCTAGAACATGTTTAGAAAGAGTCCACCGCTAAACAAACTAAACAATAGCATAATGACAAAGCTAATGACAGCAAAGGTTAAGATGGCTCGTGCAAAGTTTTTATGGGTCAATGTCGGAGCAGATAAAAAGCCCCATTTAATCATTAGAACGAGATTAACAATGGGTAATGAAAATAAAATAAAAGCAAGGACAAATTGTCCGTAAGTCATACCCTGATTTCCAATGGTATCATTCGATTTCCTTGCGCTAGGATGAGGCGGGATAGGATTTGAATTCGGATGAGGAACAACAGGGGTTGCAAAAGGTTGTGAAGCATTCGGCTGAACTGGCGCGACAGGAGTCGGAGTTGAACGCATGACCGGTGGAACGGGTCGGTCAGTTGCCATCGTTGTAACCACAGAATCAGTAGGCTTTTGCTTCATGGAACGACCACAATTTGTACAAAAAGAAGCATGATCAGAAATTTCTTTTCCACATTGAGGACAAAACATAATTGGAACCTCCTTATTTTTTTGATTTTACTTGGTCACAGACTGACCCTTCAAAATGGGACAACCGCAACGTTCGCAGTAATTGTTGCGCGCGTCATTTCCATAGCCACAAGCTATACAATTTAAAATTGGATCATGAGATTTGTCATATTTTTCAAGACCTTTACAATATTTTCCTCCATGATAATGAACGTGCTCACCCATTTGAAAGGTGTCATACTCGTTGGAGTTTTGACTCGTGTGTTTAATTTGTTTGCCGTCTTGACGCGTATAAACAACCGTATAATTTGTATAATAGACTGTTCGGTTGTTGGTCTTATCATAACGCTTCTTGTTTTCACTGAATTTATTCTCGACGATACCGTCCCATTCGGGTTTACTTCGCCCATACTGAAAATGCATAAAAATTATGCCAAAAAGCCAAACAATAAGGAGAACACTAGGAATAACAACAATCATTTCAGCGTCAAAAGATACATCGTCTCCAATAAGAATAATAAAGGGTATAATAATACTGATGATGATTAGAAACACAATACTGTATTTTTTGTTTTTTGATGCGTATTCTTTAAAACGTGGGTGATTCGTTTGATTTGACCATCCAATCCCACCTGCTTGATTTAAAGGAATATTTCCGTAGCGTTTGTCTCCTTCATATAATGCATGACAATTTGGGCAATTTGTTTTTCCTTTTTCAATGGCATCACCACAATTCCAACAGTAAAAACTCCCATAACCAAATCTTTTCTTTGCCATAGAAGAACCTCCTTTCGTCATAATTATATTATAATATGGAACTATGACAAATCATAGTCATGACAGACTAAGTTCAATGACAAATTCATGTTTATTTGTCATTTTAATTATGCTATTATATAGTTAGGAGGTGCTAGTTATGGGAAAGCTTCGATGGGGTTTTATTGAAAAACTAGATCTTATTTTTAAGGAACTTGAATTGACGAATATAGGAATTGCAAAACATGGGGGACCGGATGCTTCATTAATTAGTCGGTTTCGAAGCGGTGCAAGAAAACCGGCAGCAGATGGTAAACAATTAAAAAAACTAGCTATGGGCATTGTAAATATGGTGGATGAAAAGAGTGATTTAGAAAAGCTCTGTTTGATTTGTGAATTTGATTCGAGTCAAACGCAAGAAGAGATTATAATGCTTTTGTACAAGCGAATGAAATCAGCCTTACCAAAATCAAATACGTCCCAAGAAAATATAGAAAAAGACCATAATTTATATGCGTTTTCAGATCGGCTTGATGCTATCATGGGTGCGTTAGATGTTTCGAATATCCGATTAGCTCGAGCCCTACATGTGGATGCCTCTTTGGTTAGTCGATTTCGAACCGGAATGCGCATTCCTTCAAAAGAGAGCTGGTTTCCCATGCAATGTTGTGATTGGCTAGCTGAACGTGCCATATCGCTTTCATATGATGCACGAATGGCTTCTTTAGGAAAATATTTTACAAAAGAAGAATTAGAGACGTCCGAGGCACTAACAATCGCATTGAAACAATATCTCATCGTAGAGCAAGAAGAAAAGGATAAAGGATTTACAGATGAGCTGTTAAATCACTTAAATACATTTCAATACAATGTATCACTACCTCAAGATTTAATAGAACACACACTCAAGATGGCGCATTCCAAAGAAAATCATACTCAAGCTTATTATGGGCTAGAAGGTCTGAGAAATGCGGTTAAGGAATTCCTTCTTACAGCAGTGACGATTGCCAGCCCAATAACGCTTTACTTATATTCCAATCAACCCATGGAATGGATGCGTCAAGATCCTGAATTTTCCAAGTTATGGGCACTTCTAATGGGTATCATCTTACAAAAAGGACATCATATTCGGATTGTACATAATATTGAACGGTCAATGCCGGAAATGTTTGAAGCTATTCAAAAATGGTTGCCTTTATATATGAGCGGACAAATACAATCCTATTATTGCGAAAAAAAATCAGAACGCTTTTATCAAACAAAATTTATAATTCCCGGACACTGTAGTGTTGATGCAAATATGGTTGCAGGAACCCAAGACAGTGCAGAGTATCTATACTGCAATAATCAAAAACGCATTGAATATCAGATGCAGCAGTTCAGAGCGCTACTTGATGAAAGTAACCCTTTATTACGCATATATAAAATGGATAATATGCTAAGCTATAAGGAGTTTATCGAAGCACTGTCAAAACATCAAGAGAATGTTGTTTATCTAAGGGCAACATTACCCCTATCGACTATGCCAAAAGCAGTTTTTGAAAAGATGTTGACACGAACCCAATGCGATGAACATATTCGAAATATTCTCAGTGAAATATATGAAGATCAAGTTCGAATTTTTCACAGAGAAATAGAAGAAGGGGAAGTTGTGGAATTGATGCCATTATATTCAGATGAGCATATTTTTTCTTCAAAAGTAAGAAGTCCTTTTCCTGAAACACTGATTGGAGGAAATGTTGTCTATACAAGTGAAGAATATGAAGAACATATTTGCTATATTCGTAAGCTCGTGCGTCAACATCAAAAGTATCGATTTTATATTTTGCCTGAAGCGCCTTTTGAAAATGTTGAAATTCTTCTTAAACAGAAAAACCGTGCATTTGTAATTAAAACGGATGATCCATTGACTGTTTTCCAATTTGAACATCCCATGCTTTGCCAAGCCTTTGCGGAGTATATTAAAAACCTTTCTGAAAAAGTGATGCCTCATGGATATAACAGGGAAGATGTTTTAGACACATTGACAAAAAGCTTAACCTAGCAACTAAAGCAATAATTGACAAAAACGTCAATGCCAACCGATTGTCATCGAATGCATTTTAGTAACATATCTGATACGCTAATCATGTGATGGTGTAAGGAGGAGTTGCTATGATGGAAATTCAAATACAATCAGGACTATTTGAAATGCAAAAATTTTATATAGAGATAGAGGATATGACCATATTTATGCGTAATGATGAACGACAGATTGTTATTCCGATTCAAGAAATCCAAGGAATAAATATTTTACATCATAAAGATAAACGGAGTCATCTTATATTAAAAACATTAACAGCAGTGCTTGAAGGTGAATTTATTCGAAATGAAAAAAGTCATGAATTCGTTGAACAGTTGAAACACCTAGACCTACATATAAATAGGTTGTGAAAACAAAAAAAACATGATACTATGCATATAAGTATTTTAGGAATAAGAAAACTATTTTAGGAGTATATCATGAGGTCAACTAGACAGCTTAGTTATCGGTCAAAAGTATTTTTGTTTTTGATGATTAGTGCCGTTATACCCATTATAATTTTGGGTATATATTCATATAATACATATCGCATAGGAATCAACAAAGAAGTGAATCTAACCATAGATTCTTCAGCCAAACAGCTAAAGATACGTATGGATTCAACCATGAATAGTATACGAAAGTATTACTTGGCAGCGGTACAAACAGAAGAAATTGAATGGTTGATGAATGAAGATATTTGGTATTCGGACTATAGCCGATTAACAAAAGCCCAAGACACATTAAAAAGTACCTATTATTTATCGGAATATATCACCGGATATACGTTTATTAATTGGGACACAGGTTGGGTCCTTAGTAATCGTGGATTGTATCCTTTTTCTTTGAGCTTGAATCCAGATGAGGTAAAGATCTTAAAAGGTGATGATCAAGGCTGGGTTAATCATATGGACCAAGTAACACCAGGGAATCTTCGACGTGAAGAAATTGATTTAGAAGGTGTTCTTTATTATGTGAATTTACCGATTACACGCAATGCAAAAAATTCTATGCTAACGGTAAATGTTGACTTAAAGCGTATCAATTCAGTAGTTCTTGATGACCAAGCAAATGTTGAGATTATAATTATTGATGGTGACGGAAAGTTGGTCTATA
Organism: uncultured Eubacteriales bacterium; assembly: GCA_964563505.1. GTDB lineage: Bacteria > Bacillota > Clostridia > Lachnospirales > Vallitaleaceae > UBA1351. Next base: position 39,683 of record CAZLXW010000011.1, on the reverse strand, counting down.
CTACACATTCAGACTTGTCTGAAGTCCTTTTGCAAAGAGATGCATTGAGTGACCAACAATCACAAATTACACTGAACGCTAAAAATACATATCAAATCGGAAGCTTAAAATCCGATGTTGTTGACTGGACCTATTACGTCGGATGGGGAACACAAAGGGCTAATGAAGGTGCCACGAGCATTGTTTTGATGACAATAGCGGTTGTGCTAGGTTTTGCTTTAATTATTATCTTAGCAAGCCTATTTACGCGAGCTATCTATCGACCGGTACATGATTTGAGTGATTATGTCACAGAAGCAAGTGGAATACTTCAGCAAAATTATAGCGATGACTTTACACGAATTACAGGAAGTGTTGATCGTTTAGTGGATAGTAATACAGCCTTAGAGCAAACCATTGAAAATCAACGATCCCAATTATGTGAATTCTTTATGACACGATTAATCAATGGAACGCTTTATTCTGAACAAATCGATATGTATGTGAAACAATTAGGTATTAGGATGCAAGCCTACTATTTAGTTATGACAATCGGCCTTAAAAATCTTATGAATGAAGATTATGATGAGATGAAGCAAGATGCATTACGTCTGCAAGTCATGGAAAACATACCGGCAGAGATTCGAACCCGATTAGCCATGCCACCGGCAAGTAACTCCCGGGTGATCACCGTTGTCGTTACAGATAATGATTCTAAAAACTTAGAAAAAAAGGCGATTGAAGTGTATAAAGGCATTGATATTTTTGTGCAAATGGAGTATCAGTTTGCCATTAAGGTGGGGGTCAGCTCCGTATATTCTGATCTAAAACAGTTTAGAAATGCTCATAGTGAAGGGATTGAAGCACTTAAGAATAATGAAGTACTCCACGAAAAAAACACGTCATCTGACTTTGAAGGTGTCATGTTCTATACAGATATAGAACGAAATTATGAAAGCCGTGTCTATGACCGATTAATGGAGCGTGAGATTAAAACGGCTGTCGATAGTGGTGATCAAGAGAAAGCTTTTGAAGTAGTCGACCAATTTGTTCAACATCTCATTGATCATCAAGTGGCCAAGATGGAGCAGCAATTCTATATACATCATTTTATGGATGAGATATTGATGGTAACCATTGAAGCCGGAATTTCTCCGGATGAAATTTTTACAGGAGGAAGAGCAGGTGTATATCAAAGTGTCAATCAAATATATGATTTGGAACGCTTAAGAAGTTTTTATAAGTATGGCTTGGTTATTCCGATTATTGAGCGCTTGAATCAGTTTAGAACAAGTAAGTCGTCAGAAATTGTTCAAGAAATCATGGAATTAATAGAAGAAACCGGTGGAGATATCACCTTGAATGAATGTGCAGACCGATTAAATTATCACACAACCTATATATGGAAAGTTATGAAAGTTGAAAAAAACTCAACATTTACGGAGTATGTTGCAGAGTATAAACTAGAAGCAGCTAAAAAGTTATTGTTGAAGACGACCATGACCATAACGGATATTGCAAAAAAACTAAACTATACAAATGCACAAAATTTCATACGTTTCTTTAGCCGGCTGGAAGGAACGACCCCTGGAAAATATCGTAAAAAGAATAAATTAAAGTAATTGCCGGATAAAATACACATAATCATTTTATTGATTATGTGTATTTTTCTTGTCGTGATGGTGATTATGGATATGGGTTAAAGCTTATAAATAAAGGATTGTCAAAAAAACAATGAAAAAGTGTCAAGATAATGAGTATTGATGTAACATGAATCGAATGATATCTTTAGTTCAGACGAAGCACAAAGATAAAAGGAGGATATCATGGATCAAAATGGCGCTGTGGTGACGAGAGCAAAACCGTTACCAAAAATAAAAAAGACAAAAAAATCACAGCAGGAAACGTTAAAGTATGTTAAACAACATAAATGGTTGTATTTAATGTTAATTCCGGGGCTTATGTATTTGATTATCTTTCGGTATATACCAATGGGTGGAATTATTATTGCATTTCAAAAATTCAATCCCTTTTCGGGGTTATCCGGAAGTGAATGGGTGGGATTATACTATTTTAAGATGCTGTTTACTAGCCCGGATTTTCCAAGAGTACTGATTAATACTTTAGGGATTTCAATGTTAAGTCTGATTTTCTATTTTCCGGCACCCATTGTTTTAGCCTTGCTATTGAATGAAATCAAACATCAGAAGTATAAACGGACAGTACAAACCTTTATATACATTCCGCATTTTATTTCATTGGTCATCGTTGCAAGCCTAACCTATCAACTTTTAAATATTAATGACGGTATTATTAATCAAGTTGTTCAGATGTTGACCGGTGAAACTATTAACTTTTTAGGTAAACCGGGATATTTTAGAGGGCTTATTATCGGACAAAGTATTTGGAAGGAAACAGGATATGGAACAATCATCTTCTTAGCCGCACTCGCTGGTGTCGATGTGAGTTTATATGAAGCGGCAAGGGTCGATGGAGCCGGACGATGGAAGATGATGTGGCATGTCACATTACCGGCCATTCGAGGAACAATTATTATTATGCTGATTCTGAGAGTTGGCGCTATATTAAATACAGGTTTTGAACAAATCTTTTTAATGAAAAATGCATTAAACAGTTCAGTCGCAGAAGTATTTGACACTTATGTATATACAAAGGGAATTATTAATGCCCAGTACTCTTATAGTACAGCAACTGGATTGTTTAAGTCTGTTGTAGGCATGATTATGGTGTTAGGTGCCAATAAACTGGCAAAAAAAGCCGGAGAATCAGGAATTTATTAGAAAGGAGAGGGTATTGTGGCAGAACAAGTCATTCAATCAAACAAAAACAAAAACAAAATCAAGGGGTCAAAAACAGATCGTGTAACAAATATCATTATATATAGTGTTGCAGGTTTAGCCGGATTAGGAACATTGCTTCCATTTCTTTATGTTCTTGCAGGTTCATTTGCAACAGAACAAGAACTTACGGAAAAAGCTTTCTTTATCATTCCGACGGTAATTTCAACCAATGCTTATAAATATATTTTTGAAACCGGAGAAATTTTTAACGGATTAAAAAATTCGATTTTTTTAACCGTTGTAGGAACAGCTGTCAACATGTTCTTTACAACAACATTTGCCTATCCTTTAGCGAAATCTCATTTACGGGGACGGAAGTTTTTCTTAAATATGGTAATTATTACTATGCTATTTAATGGAGGAATGATACCGACATTTTTATGGATTAAAGAGATTGGGCTATATAACTCCTATGCCGGATTAATCTTAATGGTGGCCATTAGTCCATTCAATATGATTATCGTTAAAAACTTTTTTCAAGAGTTACCGGCAGAGCTTGAAGAGGCAGCACGCATTGATGGATGTAATGACCTACAAATATTTGCAAAAATTGTGCTTCCTTTATCGAAGCCGGTTATTGCATCGATTTCACTTTTTTATGCAGTGGGACATTGGAATAACTATTTCGGACCGATGATTTATTTAAAAGATACGCATAAGGAAACCGTGCAAATTGTTTTGAGGCGGATTGTTTTACTGGCAGCAGGGGTACAAGCAGATGGAATGGATTTTGATATTATGGGAACACCACCGGATAAGGCTGTAAAAATGGCAGCGACGGTTGTAGCAACGGTTCCGATTCTTATTGTCTATCCCTTTGTACAAAAATATTTCACCAAGGGCGTAATGGTAGGCGCTGTTAAAGGCTAATACCCTACACTATAAATATTACAAATTTAAGGAGGAAGTTATGAAGAAGTTCAAAAAAACGATAACACTTATTTTAGCTCTTGCACTTATGATTTCAATGTTTGCAGGATGTGGAAAAGACGATGAGGCTAGCAAAGGTTCAAACTCAGGATCAAATGGAACAGAAAATGGATTAGCACAGATTTCAATGATGACATTTGACTTTGAAGGAAGTCCGCTTTCGGGAGATCATGCAGAAGATGTGGTTGCAGCCATGGAAGAACATACACAAACAACGGTTGATTTTTCTTGGGTACCAAGTGATAACTATGACGAGCGTTTAGGCTTAACCTTAGCTTCACCGGATGATATGCCCATGATTATTGCAGTGCCAAGTATGACATCAGCAATTACAAGTGCAGCAGAAGCAGGAGCTTTTTGGGATTTAAATGACTTTATGTTTGATTCAGAAAAATATCCAAACCTGTCACAGGCCAATCAAAATGTCAATAAAAGTTTGACCGTCAATGATCAATTAATCGGTGTCTATCGTGCTCGACCTATTGGACGTTTAGGAATGGGCTATCGTGCAGATTGGGCAGAAGCATTAGGTATCGATGAACCAGAAACAATCGAAGATTTATATGATATGATGTATCAATTTACATACAATGATCCTGATGGAAATGGTGAAGATGACACCTATGGATTGTCACTATGTAAATATACAGGACCCCTTGATGTGGTTCAAACGTATTTTGGTGTGGGGAATGAATGGACAGAAGTTGATGGCAAGTTAGTTCCGGTCCATCAAACACCTGAATATATGGAAGCACTAAAATGGATGAAAAAAATGTATGATGACGGTTTAGTCTATGCAGACTGGGCGGTTCGAGATACAGCAACATGGCAAGATGATGTAAAAAATGGTGAGTGTGGAATATTTATCGATGTACTCGATGGCTCACGACGTATCTGGGATTATTTTGTCAATAATGAGATTCCTGCAGTTGATGGAACGTCTTATGAACTTGCTACAATGAATTTAGTGGGTACAATTAATGACAAAACCCTAGCAACATCTGGATACAATGGATTCTTTGTGATTACAAAAGCGGCCAAAACAGAAGAAGACCTTGCGGCTTGCTTAAATTTCTTAGATAAAATGTCAGATGATGCAATGATTACACTTTCATCCTATGGTCTTGAAGGAATTCATTGGCAAAAAGATGAAAACGGAAACTTAGAGAATTTAGTTGCAGGAGATGCAGTTGCGGCGAAAGCATTTGCAGCATTAAATCAAACGGTTGCATATATTCCGAATATGAAAGCAACAGATATCGGACCTGAAATGACAGAGCGATTGATTATTGAAGAAGAAGTCAAAGCATCTAATGTAGATTACGCCGTGTTCAACCCGGCAGCAGCCTATATTGTGAACTCAGAGACATATTCTCTCAGTGGTGCAAATCTTGATGAAATCATTGATAATGCTCGTACACAATATATTAGTGGCGAAATTGATGAAGATGGACTTCAAGCTGCATGGGCTAACTGGGAAACACAAGGTGGCCAAGCGGTTATAGAAGAAATCAACGCGCAAAACAACTAATCAAAATGTATAGAAAAAGGGCTATCTTTTGATAGCCCTTTTATGCTATAGAAGGTGAGATTTATGTTAAAATTAGAGATAAAAGAAGTTCAAGACCAAGAGGTAACCGTGACATGGAATTCATTAAAAGACAAAGCAGTCTACTATGTGTATTGGGCAGATTATAATCATGATACAATGATATATAAGCTCATGGATAAAACGGTGGAGACAGAATACACCTTGAAAAAATCCACGCATGTTCCTCATTATATAAAAATAGCAATGGTTGATGACCAGGGCCAAGAGCTTATAGTTAGTGATGTGATAAATACACCGGTGCATCGACAGTTTAACGAGCAGTTAGAGGCCTTGAATCGTGGACTGATTGCAGCAAAATGCCCAGACGGGATTTTTTTAAGTTGGCGGTTAATGCGAGATGAAGTCAGTGGATATAGTGAGACCGGATTAACGGGATATGATTTTATAATCTATAAAAATCGGGAAAGGTATGCAAGGATTACGGATTCCACAAACTTTATTGATCCTAAAGGAAGCGGTGATGACCAATATGCAGTTGCACCTGTTTTTGAGGGTCAGGAAGGTGAAGTGTGTAAAGAAGTTCACTCCTTTATATCCGCAAGCAATTATATAGATATTCCCATGATGACACCTGAAGCCGGAGTTACTCCAAAGGGTGAGGCTTATCACTATACAATTAATGATATGAGTGTAGGCGATGTGGATGGCGATGGTGAGTATGAATACATTGTAAAATGGGATCCCAGTAATTCCCATGACGTTTCAATCAAAGGATATACAGGCAAGTGCTTTATTGATTGCTATAAACTTGATGGACGCTTGCTATGGCGCCTGGATATGGGGGTTAATATTCGTGCAGGAGCGCATTACACGCAATTTATGGTTTATGATTTTGATGGGGATGGTAAAGCGGAGATGTCGGTCAAGACCGCACCCGGAACAAAAATGACGCGCTATCATAAAGATGGACGTGTGGCTTCTGTGGACTATATAACACTAGCTAAATCGGATATAGACCAAGGAGTTACCCACGACGATAATTATGTATGCAGTGCAAAAGGCTATCAAAATCACTTAACTCAAATATTTATGAAATGGCATGAGCATTCGGAAGTTATAGCTGGAAGATGGCCAAAAAACCTTGAAACATGTTTTGGCATACCCACACGTTATTCTTATCCATTAAATCGTGAGGATGCAAGGGCCTTAGTCGACTATTTTATATATGAATACGCACCGAGTCGAAGTGAAAAAAATCATTTGGAAGCCTTTGAAGGATTTATATATGAAGGACCAGAATATTTAACCATGTTTGCTGGTAATGGACAAGAACTTGAGACAATTCCTTTTAAATTTGATCGCAAAGACGATGGGCTTATGTGGGGAGATTATGCCATGGCACGTATTGAACCGTGTAATCGTGTCGATCGCTTCTTATCCGGAGTGGCTTACTTAGATGGAGAAAATCCATACCTTATTGTGGCAAGGGGATATTATACACGAACAACCTTGGTGGCCTATCGCTTTAAAGACGGACGACATCGTGAGCATTTTTCTATAGATTCCGGTCATGTTCTAATGGACAATCCTTTCAATGACCAAGCCCATCTTCATAAAGGGAGTGATCCAATTTATGGTAAGTTAGCCGGTCAAGGAAATCATAGTTTAGCTACGGCAGATGTGGATGGTGATGGCTATCAAGAGATTATTTATGGAGCAGCCGTTATCGATCACGATGGCTCCCTTCTCTATAGCAGCTATGGACATCTTCCCAATGGACAAGAAGCAAAACTTGGTCACGGTGATGCTATGCATGTAGCTAATATTAACCCGGATAAGCCTGGACTTGAGATTTTTAGCGTGTTCGAAGGTGCTGAACATGCTCCATATGGATTTGCTTTGCGAGATGCAGAAACAGGTGAAGTTATTTTTGGAGAATATGCAGAAACTGACTTAGGCCGATGTATGATTGGAGATATTGATCCAAAAACTCCAGGCTTACAAGTGTGGGTCCGTGAAACGTTCGACTGTCACGGAAACCCCTTGGATGTACCCTTGCTAGGAACTAATCAATCGATTCGATGGTCAGGGGATTTGACAACCCAGATTTTGGACGGTGTCGATTACGTTCATGAAACTCATTCCGGTGTCATTCATGATAATGAACATGGCGTGCTGCTTCAACCGGAAGGCATGGCGACCAATAATGGAAGCAAGGGAAATCCCTGTTTGATTGCCGATTTATTCGGTGATTTTAGAGAAGAACTGGTCTTAAGAAAAGATGATAATTCAGGTGTAAGAATCTATACCAATACAGAGCTGACGCAACATAAGTTATATACATTGATGCATGATATACAATATCGAACGGGAATTGCATGGCAAAACAATTGTTATAATCAGCCATGCTACACAAAGTTCTATTATGCGAGTGATATGGATTGGAAAAATGTATTTGAAAGGAAGGGATGACCAATGCGAAAAATTTATTATTGTTTTCCGCAAGGAAAGCATAAAGTGTTTACATTAAGTTATGATGATGGGAAATGTGCAGACCGACGTTTAATTGAGATTATGAATCGTTATGGCGTGCGAGGAACATTTCACCTTAATGCAGGGCTTATTGGAACAGAGGATCGTATAGAAAAAAATGAAATAAAAGGTTTATATGAAGGGCATGAAGTATCAGCTCATACGTATACTCATCCCACGATTGAACGATCACCAAAAGAAGAGGTCATTGTTCAAATTATGGAAGACCGTAAAGAATTAGAGAAACTTGTAGGCTATCCAGTTCGAGGAATGTCTTATCCAAATGGTTCCTATAATCAACGCATCATGGATTTATTGCCGCATCTTGGAATTGAGTATTCACGCATTGTCGGAGGACACCAAAGTTTTAAACTGCCTAAAGATTTTCATGAATGGCAGGCCACATGTCATCACAATCAACAGGGTCTAAAGCGGGCGAAAGAATTTGTGGATTTGCATAAGACGCAATATTTATATTTGCTTTATATTTGGGGCCACAGTTATGAGTTTGATCAGGATAATAACTGGGAAATTATTGAAGAAATCTGTCGTACCGTCGGTGGAAAAGAAGATATATGGTATGCAACGAATATTGAAATTGTTGACTATTTGAAAGCTCTTGACCGTCTGCAGTTTAACACAGAGCGAACCCAAGTCCTCAATGCATCCCATTTAACATTGTGGCTTGATGTAGATGGAGATAAAGTTGCAATAGAGCCGGGCTTAAATAATCTATAGAGAAGAGGATAGATCATGACTTATGGCATACATCCATTCTGGTTTTGGAATGGGGACATGGATGAAGAAACAATTAAAGTGCAAATTCAAAGGATGGATGAACAAGGCATCACAGGTTTTGTCCTATGTGCCCGACAAGGGCTGACCATACCCTATTTATCTCAAAAATGGTTTGATCGTGTGCGAGTTGCCATCGAAGAAGCAAAAAAACGTGAAATGCTTGTATGGTTATATGATGAACAACCCTATCCAAGCGGTATATCCGGAGGAAAAGTGGTTCTTGATCATCCGGAGTTTGAAGCAAAACATATTGTTCCTCATATTTATATGCAAGAGGTAAAGTGGGAAGAAGAGCATCATTTTGATTTGGAATGGGGAAGGCCACTCTACGCGAAAGCCTTTCAGATAATTAGTGAAGAAGATCCGATTAACCTTAATGAAGGCATTGACATTCAATCACAGATTGGAAGCTTATTTAGAGAAGAGGTTTATCACGAAGTGGGGTTAACAGCCTATAATCGAAAACGATTTTTAGCCTGTGATGCATATTATCAATTAGATTTACAGGTCCCTAAAGGCTTGTATAAAATTGTTGTTTTTATGGAGGTACCCCTTCGTGGCCATAAATATTATGATTATTTTGTTGACCCAATGAATCCGGAGGCCGTTGATTATTTTATTGAAACGACCCATGAGCTTTATAAAAAACAGCTGGGTGAATATTTTGGAGCAACAGTTCAAGGTTTTTTTACCGATGAAATTCATCCCACTGGATATGAGGATCGATTAATTCCCTGGTCCCCTCGTATGCCAGAGATTTATCGTGAAAGGACAGGAAGAAATTTACTTGAGGAGCTTCCGGCTTTAATCTTAGATAGTCATGAAGATGCAGCAACGATTCGTTATGATTTTTATGATTGTTTAGTGGAGGGATTTATAGAATCCTATGACAAAAAAGTTCAAAAATGGTGTCATGAAAACAAGTTAAAATATATCGGTGAAAAGCCCATCTTACGAAGTCATCAGCTTGCCTATATGGATATTCCTGGCATTGATGCAGGACATCAAAAAGTTGGAACAAAACCGGAGATGTTTAGCGGACGCTATCGAGCCAATGGGAAAATTGCAGCTTCAGCCACTCATTTCTATCAAAAAGAGAGCGCTTTATGTGAGTCTTTTCATAGTATAGGATGGGGGATGGAGATTCAAGATATGAAGTGGACCTATGACTGGTTGTTCTTACAAGGGATTACACTTTTTATAAATCATGCTTATTATGGCAACGCTCAAGGACTGGCCAAGCACGATGCGCCCCCATCCGGTTTTTTTCAAATGCCCTGGTATCAACATCAGAAACACCTGTCAAGGTATGTCCAAACCATCGCTTCTGCCATGCAAGGAGGACGAAGACATATTCAACTTGTCTTAATTGACCCCATAACAACAACGTGGACATATAAAACAAAAAAAGAACGGGAAAATAGACTGGAGCTTTTTGAACAGTTACAGCAGCGCTTGTTTCAAGCCGGATATGATTTTTATATCATGGACCCATCTCTCCTTGAGGATTGTGTCAAGGTAAATGAAGGCCTTAGACATGGAGAAGAGATGTATAAACTCGTCGTTGATACGGATAAGCTGTCCTTGGATGAGATTATAAAACATTGCATTGGCTTGAAAATACCAAGACTTCAAGTTCTTCATCAAGGACGACGTGTTGAGGGCCTATACGCGGTTGCATGGGAAAAGAGTAATAGAGAGTATCAGTTTCTTGTCAATACAGGTGTTTTTCAAGGAAAAGTGCAGTTAATCAATCAAGAAGGTCATCTTCTTAATACAATGAATTTACAGCCATTTGAAAGCATACTTATAATTGATGGACACGTCAATCAAACATATACTTTTGATGAACAAGTATCATGGGTTTTTGATAGTCAAGAGTCCTGTCGATTTGAGCTAGCACAAGAAAATGTACTGCGTATTGATGCTTGGGACTTAAGGGTAGAAGGTCAATGTCGCTCTGTAAAGGCGAAACCAATTATTGATCAGCTTGAAGAGGGTGGCTTTATGCTCCCGGTTAAACGTCATGATCAGTTTGGGACATCCAAGCAATTACTTTTTTCAGAAATTCAAGCCCGGTACACAACACAGTTCATTCTCGAAAATCGGCAAGCATTAAAATTACGGATTGAAAAAAAAGGGATACGTGGCCAATGGTCGATTGGGATTAATGGACATTACATTGCACAAGAAAAAATTATTCGCGACGAGAATCTTACAGAGGAGGGCTATGAGCTTCCTATTACGTCGTATTTATTACAAGGGCTAAATCGCATAGAAATCAAACTAGAAGCAAAACATTCGTGGGATGGTGTCTTGGTCCCTATATATCTGATTGGTAGATTCTCAGTTCAATATAAGGATGAAAAATATGTGTTAGCCTCAGAAAAAACTCAGGGAAAATTTGCGGATTATCAAACAATGGGAATCCCCCATTATGCAGGAGATATCATTTATGAATATACTTATACCAGTCAAAGCAAAATTCAATGGTTTCGAATTGATAATCCGGCATTCCAACAAAGCGCGACATTGCGTGTCAATAATCAGGATATTGAAACAAAAGCATTTGCTCCATATATATGGGATGTGAGAAAGGCATGGAAAATAGGAAAAAATAAAGTGGAAATCATTGCATCGACCACACGTTTAGGGTATTATGAAAATCAGTACTATCGACCGAATAGAGAGCCTCAAGAAGCATATAAGGCCTATGAAAGGAATAAATCATGACGAAACAAGAAATAATAGAAAAAATCGAAGTAATTGTGGAACGCCTGATGACACTGGGTGAAGCAGATAGTGAAAAAGACAAAACAACATCCGAAGATGAGCACAAAAAAGGTTTCATTGAACGAGATTTTGGAATTAAAGAATGGGATTGGCCTCAAGGGGTTGGACTATTTGGTTTGATAAAACTACAAGAATATCATGATGATCAACGTTATGACAGTTTTTTAAATCAGTGGTATCTTGATAATATTGTGATTGGTCTCCCTTCACAAAATATTAATACAACAGCACCCTTCTTAACCTTGACGGAGCTTGCAAAGCGTATGGGAGATCAAGGTTTTGATGAATTATGTGTTCAACGAGCAGAATGGTTGATGGAACATTTGCCAAAAACAAAAGAGGGCGGATTTCAACATGTGACAAGTGCAATTGGTGATCGCATGGGGGTTCGGCTTAATGAAGGTGAACTATGGATTGATACATTGTTTATGGCGGTTCTCTTTTTGAATAAAATGGGGCATAAACATGATCAAAAAGAATGGCGAGAAGAGGCCTTAAAACAAGTACTTATTCATATTAAGTATTTATATGATAAGAAAACAGGGCTCTTTTATCACGGCTGGAGTTTTTTGCGAAACGACAACTTTGGAGAAATCTATTGGGCACGGGGCAATGCCTGGTTTACCTTTGGAATTATTGAATATTTGGAAGCGTCGAAAGATATGCTACCACAAGCTATAGTTACATATATTCAAGATACCTATTTAGCCCAAGTCAATCAATTGATTAAACGCCAAGATCCATCAACCGGTTTGTGGCATACGGTCTTAGATGATCCGTCTAGTTATTTAGAAATCTCCGGTTCTGCCGGAATTGCTGCCGGGATTTTGCAAGGCATTCGATGTGGATATTTAGATGGATACTATCAAGAACATGCCCTTAAAGCAATTGAAGGAATTGCAAAAGCAGTTGATGAAACAGGAACTGTAACTGGGGTATCCGCAGGAACAGGTATCGGAATGGATGCACAACATTACAAGGATATTATTATTGGACCAATGGCATATGGACAATCATTAGCTTTACTTGCATTGACAGAAAGTTTATATTTCTTATAAGATAAAAAGACTGCATACTTTGTGTATACAGTCTTTTTAAGTGCTTATTCAAGTTTGTCATTAATTTTATCCAAAACATCGTCTTTTTTATCAGACACTTTTTCTTTTGCTTCAACAACCTTTTTCTTGAGTTTTCCTTTGAGTTCCATTTCTTCATCATCCGTTGCTTGGCCAAGATTATCTAGGGCTTCGCCTTCGAGCTTGTCCTTGGTATTTTTAAGGTCTTTTTTTAAGTCACTCATAGATAACACCTCCTTTCAATACGTTAACGAAATTTTTTCTTATGTGCATACATGCGTTCGTCTGCAATACGTAAGCATTCGTCAAGTGTACATAACCCGGTTGGGTCAACTTCAATTGCCCCAAAGGCTAAGGATGCAATAGAACTTTTTAAAATAAACGACGCATTAATCCGATCATAAATAGCGTTTGCATCTTCTAGTGAACAATCTAATAAGATAAATAAAAACTCGTCACCGCCCACGCGAAAAATATAGTCAAAGCCTTGACGTGTCATTTGTTGAGCTAAATCAGCAAAATAAATGAGTAAACGGTCTCCTTCGGCATGGCCAAGTTGGTCATTGACTTGTTTAAAGTGATTAATATCAATACTGGCTATGATGAGTTTCGTATTCATCCGCTTGGCGCGCTCCTTTGAATCGTTAAAGAGATCAACAAGTTGGCGACGATTCAAGAGGCCAGTCATTGGATCTTGTATAGCTTGACGTTCAAGCTTTTCGTTTAATGCGTTTAACTGTTGATTTTTTTTTGAGAGTTCACGCCGCGAATTCACAAGTTCATTATTGAGTTTTGAGATTTCATCAAGGCGCTCATTTTCGAGACGTTCATATTCACGATGTTTGACCATACTTTCCTTAAGGGTCATACGAAAATGATTGGTTTGTTCGTTATTAATGCGCATCAGTTCTTCATCTAATTGAAATTTCAAGTCATCAATTGGTGTCGCTAAAATAAAAATACGATCTTTTCGTTCAATAGCAGACATAACGTAGAACATGGGTTCCTTATTTAATGTAAATGTTATAGTATGATCATTTGAAAATCCATTAGAATGAAGTTGACGTAAAAAATCAAAAAAATGTTCTAAGGAATCCTCGCTTATGGACTCGGTTAGGTTATGACCGAGCTTAAAAGGAGTTTTTCCTATAGATTCCTTGTCATATATTTCGAGAACGGTTCCAGACTCGTTGCAAATCAAAAAAACATCATTTTGGTGAAAAGATTGAGACATAGTGTCACCTCGACTTTAATTGAACCAGCTGTTTGCCTAGCTCAATGGCTTTTGTTGCATTAGACGCAGTACCATCGGCGCCAACTTCTTTCCATAAATCCGGATCGGTAAGAAAGGGATATCCACCAACAAGGATCTTAACTGTTTGGCAGGAGGGGTGCCTTCGAATAGCATCAATAGTTTTAATCAAATCAGAGATATGATACCCCATTGTTGTCGATAAGCCGATGACATCAGTTTTTTTAGCAACGACGGTATCAATGATTCCCCGCAAGGGTGTATTCGCACCGAGATAATAGGAGTTCCACCCTTCTAGCTCAAAAAAATCAGAAACCATGCGAATACCCAACTCATGTAATTCGCTACCAATACAGGCGCCGACAAAAATTAAATTGTTTTTAGGCCTTGCAAAAATGAGAGGATAAAGTTGTCCCATGATCAGCTGTGTAGATGCCGTGCAATAGTGCTCTTCGGCAACACTAATCTGATTTGATTGCCATAGTTTTCCAATTTTATACTGACTTTCTTGGAAAATATCAATATAAATTTGTTCGACACTAAATTGCTGTTTGATAAGGTCATCAATAAGCATGCTAGCAGCATGTCGATTTCCTTCGAGTAAAAAATTTACATAATTTTCCATATGACAAGCCAGTAAAGTGGATTTACTATTGATTGAGACAGGGTCATTTTCATGCATGACGGAGAGACCTTGTTGGATATATTCATCAATGGTTTCCCTATATTTCGCATCCACATAGGTTTTAGCAACCGAAGCGATTGAGTTTAAACTGACTTCTAGATAAGATAATGGTAAATGTAGGCCCTTTAGAATATCAATAAACCAACGGATATAACTGTTAAAAAGCTTGGGACTGTTTACTGTAATGGAGTCGGCAAGATATAAAACGGTATATCGAGTGTCTCGAAGGGATATATCGTCAAATTCAGGCGTTCGAATCGGTTCAAGTTCAGGCATTTGTGCATATTGCATCTTGAGGGCATCGGAACTGATGAAATTACGATTTTCCCGTAAAATAGTGCCTAGTTTATTATGCGCTGCCATAAGATACCCCCTTTATTAGCTTAATATATTAAAGTTTACTATTTATAATTATACTCTTATTTATACTTTTCAACAAGTGCAATAACACGTATAATGAGGATAGGAGGTGTTGTTATGACACAAAAAATAAGAGATGTAAAAAAAGTAACACAAGGTCAAAGAACCGTTGATGGTGCAGGTGTGCATCTTGTTCGTGTCTTAGGCTATCATGATACCAAAGATTATGATCCCTTTTTAATGCTTGATGCATTTGACTCGAGTAATCCGGAAGATTATATTAAGGGATTTCCTTGGCATCCGCATCGGGGCATTGAGACAATTACATACTTGATTGAGGGGGATATCGAACATGCGGATAGCCTAGGCAACAAGGGAAGTATCCTAAATGGTGAATGTCAATGGATGACCGCGGGATCAGGAATTATTCATCAAGAAATGCCCAAGGCTTCTAAGCGTATGTTAGGTGCACAACTTTGGTTAAATCTTCCGGCAAAAGATAAGATGACAAACCCCTTATACGGAGATATCAAACAAGATCAAGTTCCAATTCTTGAAGGGGATGGGCATACGGTACGAATAATATCCGGGACCTATTTAGATCAAAAAGGTGCCTTTGAAGGAAAATTTATAAAAGCAACCTATCTTGATGTTCAAGTTCAACCAAATCAAACATGGATTTATGAGACACCACAAGATGAGAAGCTGTTTATTTACATTGTCGAAGGAGCCGGAATATTTGGAAGGGATGAAGATCAACTCATTCAAGAAAAACAAGCCGTCTTATTTTCAGAAGGAGATCGATTTGTGATGCATACCAAAGATCAAGGCATTCGATTTTTACTATTTATGGCCAAACCGATTCATGAACCTATTGCATGGGGAGGACCGATTGTCATGAATACGCGAGAAGAACTGGAATTGGCTTTTCAAGAGTTGGATAAAAATACATTTGTTAAATATAGAGGCGAGATGTAAACGCTTAATTGTAAAGGATTTGAGGAGGACACAGATGAAACGTTGGAGTATAGTAGTCATGGTAATCATTCTTATCTTGACGAGTTGTCAAAGAAAGAATGAAACGAATGAAGAGATTGTCCAAGAGAGTGACCAAGAGCTAGATCAAGAGCTAAATCAAGAGGTGGATGAAGAAGCTGTGAGTGAAGCTTGGAAGCAGACGTATGACTTGAGTCTATCCCATATTGAGTTTTCGCTTCCGTCATATTTACCAGATGTAAAACCCTATTCCTTTGATTTAAGCTCATTAGATAATGCAGAACAATTTACGGGATTTACAAAAGGTCAAGAAGATATGTTGGAAGACAATGGTTTTGTCGTTTTAAAACCGAGTCAATCGACACCCTTAAAATTGCACCAAGTATATGAGATGGCAGACTATGATGATGTACCTACTTTTATTACTTCCGATGCCATATTAAATATGTATCATATTTTTTATGCAGAGAGTATGAAATATTTTGAATTAACAGAGTATTTACCCAGACTTCAAGAGCTGACAAGAAGCATGACGACAAAGTCATTAAACGCTTACGAAAAAGCAGATGGTCCTATAAAAGAAAATTTGGGAAAAGTCGTTGCTTATTTTGCTGTTGCTTCTCAGCTACTTGGAGAAAACATCGAGGTCCCTAATGAACTCATGGATTTTGTGTCGACTGAGTTAGGGCGCATTATGAAAGCTGAAGGTTACGAAGAATCCGCTATTTTTGGGCAAAAAATTGATTATACACAGTTTATCGTACGTGGACACTATACTTTATCTGAAGACATGGAAAAATTCTTCCGAGGAATGATGTGGTATGGCTATACAGGGTTCAAATTAACAACAGGCTCGGACTCGGAAGAAGTCGTCCATTTGGATGAAGTACGCCATGCACTAGTCATTACCACGATTTTAATGGATGAAGACGCCAAAGATTTAGATGATTGGATAGAAATCTACGAATTGACGAGCTTATATTCGGGAACATCGGATGATTTACATATTCTAGATTTAGTGAACCTTATTCGACTTGTTTATGGAGACGATCCAAATATTCAGACCTTATTTAATCCGCAATATGATCCAAAACTTGAAGAAGAGATTTTAAAATTACGTCAACCGGAAATCGTTGCCAAAATTTTAGGCCAAGCAACAGGAGGAAAACAATTTAAATTTATGGGACAACGGTTTACATTAGATGCTGCGATTATGCAACCACTCGTTGAACCCTTCAAGCGTCCCCTACCATCATCCTTTGATTTATTGACAGCTTTCGGACATGAACAAGCAGAAGAAATTCTATATAGCTACTATCCGACCAATGAAAAATGGACTGAGTTTGACGAAGAAATGCATTTAGCAAAAACAAGGGTTGCTAATCTAGACGATGACTTTTATCAAAGAGACTTGTATCATGGTTGGTTATGGTCGATTGATTCTGCAGCAAAAAGTTTTGAAAAGGAATCTAATATGCCACCCTTTATGCAAACACGTGGATGGACTCATAAAAGCTTATCAGCTGCCCTTGGAAGTTTTACGGAGCTAAAATACGATAATATTTTATATTCGAAACAAGTCATGGCGGAAATGGGCGGAGACATAGAAGTGCCTACAAAACATTATGTTGAACCAAATGTTGAATTATATGCCAAGTTATTGTGGTTAAGCAAAACAACAGAGATCAACCTGAGAGAAAAAATGCAAGAGCGTAGTGACTTGGATGATGTGTTACGTCCACTTATTGATATGGGAGAAATGCTTGATGTTTTGCTCACGTGTTCAATTAAAGAACTAGAAAATCAAAGTCTAACGGAAGATGAATTTGTAGATTTAAGTCGAATCGGTGGACTTATTGATAATATAAACTTTACCTATATGGCGATGTTATGGAATGAAGGCTATGAGATTGAAGATGAAGACAGTTCGGCCTTGGTTGTGGATATTGCAGGAACTACAGATGGGTATTATGCACAATGTGCCATAGGTATGCCTTATGAAATTTATGTGATCGTCCAAGTAAACGGAGAAAAACTTTTGACCAAAGGAAGTGTTTACAGTTTTTTTGAGTTTATTTCAGGAAAACGCATGACGACAGAAGAATGGTTGCCTATAGCCGGTATTGAAAAAGTTGAAGTCGATGCGGACTACAGCTATAGCCAGTATACTGGTGAGCAAGTGAATATTCTAGAAATGATGCCATGGATGACTTCGTATATTTCATCGGAAGCAAATAATGTTGTTATAAAGCCGAAAGAAGTGGATTGGAATGCATATAACTAAGGCCCTTTTATATATTCTTGCACTAATCGAACTGATTCTTTTAATCACAATACTCCATTCGAATCACCATTTTATTGATTGGGTAGAATATTATTCAGTGGATGGAGTGCATTATCTTTGGACGATTGAGGAAGCAAACGGAAAAAAATTGAATCAAGACGTGGGCAAATGGATCCGATTGTATCGCATTGAAGAGGGGCGAAGATATTTTCTCTATGAAAATGATTTTTCAAAGGTGTATCCTTGGGAGATTGAAGCAGGAGACATTGATGGTGATGGGCAGATGGATCTATATATCGGAACGATAACAGAAACAAAATTTTATGAATGGGCAAAGCGTCCATTCTTTTTTTCGTGGGAAGACCATCAGCTTGTAAAGAAGTGGACCGGTTCGTATATTGGTAGCCATGCACTAGAATCAATCACATTAAATGACTTCAATCAGGATCAGATCCATGAGATTGAGCTTACTGGAATAAGCAAGGAAGGCGAACAGATTGTCGAATGGTATCGATGGGCAAACTTTAGTTTTTATAAAATAAAAAAATAAAATGTGTTTTTACTGTAACAATTTTCTTGTTATTTTGTTATATATAGTGGAACATTTAATGCGGTTATGCCGTCGTATAAAAGATGACATTAAATAATGGGAGAATACGATATGGAAAAGACAAAGATAAAAGAGGAAGTCATTAGTTGGAGCAAAATGATTGTCGTGGCATTAGGGATTGCCTATGTGGTCAACAATATATTGATTGTGAACGCATATGTTCCCTCTGAATCCATGGAAAGTACACTGAGAGTCAAAGACCGATTGATTGCAAATCGTTTGGCCTATCTATTTGATGAACCAAAGCGAGGGGACATCATTGTCTTTGAATTTGATCAAGACGGGGAAGAAAAATACTATGTAAAGCGACTGATTGGCCTACCGGGTGATGAGTTAGTCATACGTGATAGTAAAGTTTATGTCAATGGAGCTATACTTAATGAGCCCTATTTGAAGGAATCCATGCGACCTAGAGACTATGGAAACTATGTGGTTCCCCAAGGATACTATTTTTTCTTAGGCGATAACCGGAATGAAAGTGAAGATTCACGATTTTGGGGCAATCCATATATTTCGCAAGAAGCCTTAGTCGGAAAAGTGATTTTAAGTTATTATCCTAATTTTCGCATGATAAAAGAACAAAATGATAAATAGTTAGTGGGTTATGACATTTTATACTTGCTATTAATTGATATAATAGTCTTAGAAACAAAGCAAAAACTTTTGAAGGAGGCTATTATGCAAAAATATGTAATCAATACAAAAAAACAAAAGGCACAAATCGATCGAAATATTTACGGGCACTTTTCAGAACATCTTGGCCGTTGTATATATGAAGGACTTTATGTGGGTGAAGATTCGGATATTCCCAATGTCGATGGAATGCGTACTGACGTTGTTGAAGCCTTAAAAGCAATGGGCTTGCCTTTGCTTCGATGGCCGGGAGGGTGTTTTGCCGATGAATACCACTGGAAAGATGGTATCGGACCCAAAGAAAACCGTAAAAAAATGATTAACACCCATTGGGGTGGTGTGGTTGAAGATAATAGTTTCGGTACTCATGAATTCATGCGCTTATGCGAACTTTTAGAATGTGAGCCTTACATTAATGGGAATGTAGGAAGCGGAACCGTTCAAGAAATGTCGGAGTGGGTTGAATACATGACCTTTGATGGACTATCTCCGATGGCAAAACTTCGAGAAGAAAATGGACAAAAAGATGCGTGGAAAGTTAAATATTTTGGCGTGGGTAATGAGAACTGGGGTTGCGGTGGAAATATGCGACCGGAATACTATGCGGACCTCTACCGTCGATATCAGACATATACCCGTAATTATGGAGATAATAAGCTTTTTAAAATTGCGGGCGGTCCCAATGTCGATGATTATAATTGGACCAAAGTCCTTATGGAAATAGCAGGACCCTATATGGATGGTTTGAGCTTGCACTTTTATACCTTTGTCAATAGTTGGGAAGATAAAGGTTCAGCAACCCAAATGACGGAAAAAGATTATTATCGTGCCTTAAAGAATACATGGCGTATGGAAGAACTCGTCACAAAGCATAGCCATATCATGGATAAATATGATCCCCAAAAGTGTGTAGCACTAGTAGTGGATGAGTGGGGAACCTGGTATGAAGTGGAACCGGGAACAAACCCAGGATTCTTATATCAGCAAAATAGTATGCGTGACGCATTAGTTGCAGGTATTAATCTTAACATCTTTAATAAACATGCAGACCGTGTGCGAATGGCAAATATTGCCCAGCTTGTAAATGTGCTTCAATCTGTTATCTTAACAGAAGGTGAAAAAATGATTAAAACACCAACCTACCATGTTTTTGATATGTATCAAGACCATCAGGATAATCAGTTGGTTGAGAGTTACATAACGACACCTGATCTTGACATTGATGGCGTAAATGTTCCGGCAATGACAGAATCAGCTTCTGTGAATGCATCAGGCCACCTTGTATTAACATTATGTAATCTGGACTTACATGAAGAACGCTTCATTGATGCAGAAACACTAGGCTTTAATCCTAAGAAAGTAACTGGACACATAATAACAGGTGCAATGGATGCATATAATACATTTGAGTCGCCTGAGCTGGTGAAAAAAGAAGTCTTTAATCAGGTTGAGCTTAAAGAATCCGGATTTACAATGACGCTTCCTACATGCTCGGTCGTTCGACTTGTTCTTGAATAGCAATGATGGTTTGTAAACGATGCTACGCATTTGCAAAAGGTAGCGATGATATTCACGCCGGCATTCTAAAGCATATTGAAGGAATGCCGGAAGAGATAAAATGTACAGATGCCATATACCAAGTGCGATTATCCCAGTGCGAATCATGTAAAAAACTTCAAAACGGAATGTGCGCCTTTTGTGGATGTTTTGTTATCTTACGTGCAATAAAAAAAAATCAACGATGTCCGTATCCAAAGACCCCTAGATGGTAGGGGTCTTTTCATATAAATCAAGATAATAACAAAATGAGGATATATACCTATTAAAAAGTCCTTGTCGTCATGGGTATAATAGACTATAATTTAGTCTATGGTGTATGTTTTTTATAAACTTTGCCATAAGCCGGCATATACTATTAAGTTTATAAACTATTTCATGATTATTTTTAAAATATTTAGATTAGCGAAGCGGATATAGCCTGTTTTATTAGCGGAAAGAAGCAGAGAAAACCCACAGGAGGCTATATCGATGAAAAAGGTTTTAAGTATAATAATGAGTTTAGCAATGGCTTTATTAGCATCAGGCGCAGCACACAGAGTATTTTAATAAAAATATGCCGGCTTTGTATAAGGAGATTAGCGAATGAATGCACAACATAAAAAAACAAGGATATTAAATTCTATATTAGGAGTTATATATGCTATAGTGGCATATATTTTTTATCAAGAGTTTGGAATGAGTGATTGGAGACAGCTCTTGTTTTGGGCAGGCCTAGCCATTATTGCAGAATCGTTTGTTGTGATATCATCTGCTGGGACATCTACGTCTGTAGGAACAGCCATTTATCTTTATTCAGCTATTATTGGTACGCCTTTTGATGTTTTAATTATTGTAACAGTAGGAATATTATTTTCATTTCCTGAAATAAATGATAAGCGTCAGCACTTTTTTAATACAGCGCCTTATAAAATGGCATTTAATATTTTTAATATATCCTTAGCAATGGCCTTATCCAGTGTTCTTTTTCAACTGTACCAAGGACCATTTAATATTATTATTTTTGCACTAATTATGCTAGTTGCCTTGGCCGTTGAAGAGTTAATCAATGGGTTTATTCTTCTCCAATATTTTTCGATTCAATTTGATGATATTAAGGCTCGGGATATTTTGAAGGATATTTTTGGGTCATATATGAATTCTTTAGCTATAGGAACACTCGGTATTTTCTTGGTTTTTGCCGATTATACATATGGCAAGTCCATTGTCGTGATTCTATTTATTCCGATTCTACTCGCAAGATATTCCTTTAAGCTTTATTATGATTCCCAGCGTATGGCCATCGATACTATTCATGCCTTAAATGAAGCTCTTCATGCAAAGGATGCTTATACAGGTGGGCATACGGGGCGAGTTCAACAATATGCCATGGATATTGCAAAGGCATATAAATTAAGTCCCCACCAAATTGATACCATTGATAAAGCGGCCCTATTACATGATATTGGAAAAATCGGGATTCCGGATGATATATTAAATAAAGCCGGTAAACTAACGGATGAAGAATATCGAAGAATACAAGACCATGCTAGTATTGGCGGACATATTATCGGAAGTGTACACTCCTTGCGTAAAATTTCGCTGATTATTATTCAGCATCATGAACGTTATGATGGGAAAGGCTATCCGAATCAATTAGCCGGTGATCAGATTAGTGTTGAAGCTTCAATATTAATGATTGCTGACAGTTTTGATGCTATGACATCGGAGCGGCCTTACCGGAAAGCCTTTAGTAAAGAACATGCCATTCAAGAGTTGATTGATAATGCCGGGACTCAATTTCATCCACAAGTTGTTCGATGTTTTGTTGACGATGTGCTTTCACGACCTGGATATAAAGTGGGAGAAGCAGAGGGAGAGCTTGTAGAAATCGATGATTTAAGAGAAGAACAAACGAATGCAGAAAGGGTTAATGAAGCATGATATTTGAGGGGATTATTCTTGCAATGCTTTTTGGATATATGCGAAAAGGCAAGATGAAAAATCTAGAAAATGTAACGATTCAGTATTGGTATCTGTTTATGATTGCCTTTGCTTTACAGACAATTTCTTTTGCCGTTGAATCTATTCCTGAAACCGGATTTTTTTTCATGCATGTTGGAAGCTACCTGTTAATTATCTATGTTTGTTATCGTAATCGACATTTTTTCGGTATGTGGTTTATGGGAATAGGCACCTTTTTAAATGGTTTGGTCATTGCCGTAAATAATGGAAAAATGCCTGTAAAACTCCCGGATTATGCGGAAGGAATTTTTGACCGAGGGCATGGGCTATTAACAGAAGCGACAAAGCTATGGTTATTAGCAGATATTTTCATTATTGATATACCTAGGTTATCAACCCGGGTCATGAGCATTGGTGATTTTTTTATAGTTTTTGGTGTTTTTAATTTAATTCAACAAGGAATGCAAACACAGGCAGAACAAACGGAAAAATAATAAGTTAAGCACAAAATGGACGTTACTTTTAAGTAGGGTCTTTTTTTCAAATTTAAGGAGAATACTATGAAGCGTATGAAAACCATATCGCTAAAATCAAAAATAATCGTATTAATTATTTGTGTATCAATTTTGCCAATGCTTGTCTTGGCCATTATGGCGTCCTATAATTATAACAACATTATTAAAGAACGCTTTCTTGCCTATGCCCAAAGCAATATGAGCCATGTCACGTCCTCGATTAGTGGCGAGCTTGAAGATATGAAAGAATCCGTTCGATATATGCTACAAGATCCAACATTTAATGCAGTCATTGTAAAACAACCCAACGTCGAAGAAAATTCACTTGAGATGTTTGATCTCATTCGTGACATTAAGTCCTACTTAAGTACCATTGTCTTTGCCAGAAAAAACTATGATTTAGGAGGACTTTTTTTTTATACAACCGGCCAACACGTATATTATACAAAAGAAGCAGGACTTATCAGTGGAAATGACATACCGGTTCAAGACATGGCCAATTTGGCGAAAAATAGTGTAAAAACTCAGTTTTATACAAGGTATGAAGATGGGCAGTTTAATGTGTATTTAACACAATTGCTGCTTCATAAGGATAACTTTAAACCCATTGCGATGATGTATTTTCGGATTGATCCTGAATATTTAGAAAACATTTTGGAAAATATCAATATCCAGACAGACGAATCGATTTACTTATACTCCAAGGATTCTCGTGTGATTGCTAACAAAGGAAGTGTAAGTGAAGTGCATAAAGTTCTTAGCCAAGAATTTAGCCAAGAAAATCCGGGGTTTTATACCCAGACCAAGGGACAAGAGGAGTACTATATTATTACGGACCAAATACCCACATTGGACTTATCCTTGATTACACTTGTATCTTCTGAGATGCTGATGCAGGATTCTAAAAAAGTCATACGATTAGTTATTATTCTATATTTGGCAATGGTTCCTTTTTTTGCCTTAATGGCATACTTTCTTTTTCGTACTATATTAAAGCCAATGAAAGAGTTGACATCAAAAATGAAAGCCTTTGAACGAGGGGCTTTGGATGTGAAAATACCGGAAAACAGACACGATGAATTTGGCCTTGTATATCATGCTTTTAATAAGATGACACAAAACATTAATCGCTTAGTAAGTGATGTATATGTCAAAGAATTGGCCAAAAAAGATGCGGAAATTTCAGCACTTCAAGAGCAAATCAATCCCCATTTTTTATATAATACACTTGAGTCCATTAATTGGCGGGCGCAGTTAGCGGGAGAGAATGACATTGCCTTAATGATTCAAGCATTATCTAAACTTATGGATGCATCAATAAATCGGTCAAAGCGCAAATTAATTCCGGTTAAAGAAGAAGTCGGCTATGTGAATCAATATATGTATTTGATTCAAATGCGCTATTCAGAAAGCCTAGAATATTATCAAAACATTGATCGTGAGATTGAAGACGCCCTTATTCCCAAGCTTATTTTACAGCCTTTGCTTGAGAATGCGGTAAAACACGGAATAGAACCTATTGGTGAAGGACTCATTAAACTTATTGGGAAAAAAGAAGATGGACGTTTGGTATTTATCATACGGGATAATGGGATTGGGATGAATGAAGTCCAATATAAAAAAATCCAAAGTATGATTCATGAAGAAAAAGAGATTATCGATATGAAAAAAGGTGAAGGTGCAAGTGTCGGTCTTCAAAATGTGTTTAGACGTATACAATTGATTTATGGAGATGGTGCAAAAATAAAGATTGAAAGTCATCCAAACCAAGGGACAACAATCACGATTTGTTTTCCGGAGATTTCAGACACAATGACAGACTAAGGAGAAGATATGGGAAAATATCAAATATTTATTATTGATGATGAACCAATGGTTGTGAAAGGATTAAAAGAGCTTGTTCCATGGGAAGAGATTAATTGTAACGTCTGTGGAACAGCTAAAAATGGGGAGGAAGGTTTAACAATTATTGCAGACCGACAACCGGATATTGTGATTAGTGATATTCGCATGCCCAAGCTTGATGGCCTACAAATGATTGAAAAACTAAAAACAGTGACGAAAGAAACCAAGTTTATTGTACTGACAAGCTATCGCGAGTTTGATTATGCACAAAAGGCAATTGAACTTGGCGTTATGAAGTATTTATTAAAGCCGACCAATATTGAAGATATAAAGTCTGCTGTTATTGAAGCAATGATGCAACTTGATGATGAACATTCCAAAGAAGAAGACCTTACACGTTTACGGCAAAAACTTATAGAAACTATCAATGTGTTTGAGGATAAGTCGGAGGAATCTAAGCAAGACGAGGATGAAAGCGAATCTAGACTAAAGTATTTAGCGGTTCAAGCCATTAATTATATGAAAGAAAATTATAGCCATAAGCTCGACCTTCAAGAAGTTGCGGACCATTTGATGATTAGTACATGGTATTTGTGCAAAATACTCAAACAAGAATTGGATAATTCCTTTGTCCAGCTTCTCAATGAAATACGTATTCAAGAAGCTAAACGTCTTCTTGTGGAGTCTCAATATAAAGTATATGAAATAAGCGAACGTGTGGGCTATACAGATACACCTTATTTTACAAAAACATTTAAAAAGTATACGGGTGTTACTCCCAACCAATATAGAAATACCTACTATGCCTAGGAAATGTACTAAAAAGACAATAAAATACAATGATGATGTCAAAAATTGTGCAATTGTACAAGAATAGACAAGAAACAACAAGATTGACTTCTTAAAATTTACCAAACAGGATGTTAATATATAGGTACAGTAAATGTTACTAAATATTATATCTGTACAAGGGAGGAACACAATGAAAAAATTATTAGCACTAATACTTACAGTAGCACTGATGACATCTTTATTTGTAGGATGTGGTCAAACAGACACAGACAATTCAAGTGGCGCAGCATCGGATGCCGGAAATACAGCGAACGATACAAGTGATTCAGAATCCAGTGAAGTTGCTAAGGATGTTGAACTTAGAATTGTGACAATGTTCGGTGGAACGGATCCGTCGACAGAAGTATTTGAACAGCAGTTAAAAGATTTTATGGATGACAATCCGAATGTAACTATTATTAATGAATCCATGACATCCGTTGGTGATGAATTTAGAACAGCAGTCAAAACAGATTTTTCAACAGGGAATGAAGCTGATGTTACCTTCTTCTATACTGGCGCTGATGCAAAGGGAATTATCCAAAGTGGCGGAGTTGTACCTTATGAGGAAGTGCGCGAAACGTATCCGGAAGTTGGTGCGGATATTTCAGACAGTATTCTTGACTCTGTTCGTGAGTTTGACGGAAAGCTTTATGCCTTACCCATGACCGGATTTTATGAAGGGTTATTTGCCAATACAGAACTTTTTGAACAATATGACCTTGAATTACCAACAAGCTGGGAGAATTTAACGACGGCAATTGAAGTTCTTAGTGAAAACGGGATTACACCCATTGCAGGACCCATTGCTCAATCCCACTATTTGATTGAACATTTTGTGTTAGCTCAAGCGGGTGTTGAAGGCCATCAAAACGTTCTTGACGGTGATCTTCCTCAATCATGGATTGATGGACTAACACATATCAAGGAATTCTATGAAATGAATGCATTTAGTGCAGATGCTATTGCAATGGAGATTGAAGCATCTCAAAACTTGTTCCGTCAAGGAAGTGCAGCTATGATTTTTGAAGGCTCTTGGTTTATCGGTGGTTGTGATGAAGAATTACAAGCAAAAATGACGGTTATGCCTATGCCGACAGCACCAAGTGGCGCTAAAGATCCAACATCAATTGTTGCAGGATATTCTAGTGGATATTATATTTCGAGACGATCCTATGATGATGGATCCAAGCAAGAAGTGGTTGTTGATTTAGTAAAACACTTAACGTCAGCAGAAGCCATTAAAGAGATTGCTACAGCCAATGGTGGAACGCCAAGTGCTCCTGTAACGGTTGAAGGTCTTAGTCAAGTGGCCTTAGACGGACACAAAATGGCAGCAGAAGCAAAAGGCCTTAGCATGCCGATTGATTCTCGTCTAAAACCAGAAGCCTTTAACTATATTGTTAAAGAAGGTGTTCCTTTCATCGCATTTGGTGAGAGAACAGCCTTAGAAGTGCTAGAAGAAGTCAAAAATATTCAAAGTCGTTAAAAACACTATAGCAGCATATCGATAACTATCGCCATGCTGCTATATTTTTACCTTTAAATGGTAATAAAATATAAAAAGGGGTAATAAAATGAAACTATATGAAAATAAAAAGACAATCACGCTTTTTTTGTTTCCGGCCCTGCTTTTTATGACGGTATTTCTATTCTATCCATTTTTCATGAATATCATAAAGAGTTTTTACGCATCGGATGGCTATGTGAATTCAGCGTTTATAGGCATCGATAATTATCGTCGAATGATAGGCGATCAAACGATGCAAGTGGCCATCAAAAATACATTTGTTTTAATGTTTTATGTTGTGGTTTTTGAACTTGGTATAGCGCTTATATTAGCCGTATTAGTGAATAGCATTCCAAAAGGAGACCGCTTTTTTCAAACCGTATTTTTCTTTCCGATTGTCATCTCGGCAACAGCGATTGGAATGATGTTCAATCTTTTTTACGCGTATGATGGTGGATTGCTCAATAATATCATCCTTAATTTTGGTGGCGAGGCAAGGGTTTGGAAGTCGGTTGAAGCAGCATTGGAAATCATCGCCATTCCTACGATTTGGCAATACATTGGCTTTTACTTTGTATTGATGTTAACAGCAATTAAACAAATTCCAAAATCCCTCTATGAATCAGCCATGCTTGATGGCGTAACAGGATTTAAGAAACTGATTTATATTACAATCCCACTGATTCGTAATGTATTAATCACATGCTTGGTCTTGGCAATTACAGGAACCTTGAAAGTCTTTGATCTTGTCCTTATCATCACTAATGGAGGACCCTTAAATGCATCTCAAGTCCTTGGACTGTATATGTATCAAAAAACCTTTATTGATGAAGCTTTTGGTTATGGAGCCTCGATTTCAGTTGTTATCGTTGCTATTGGTTTGATTGTTTCATTTATTGTGAATCGAATATTTCGACAAGAAGAATTTACGTATTAAGAGAAAAGAGGAAAAACATGAAAAAAAATAGAGTTTTGTCAATACTTATGTATAGCGTATTAGCCCTGTGGGCGTTGACAACAATCTATCCACTCATATGGGTTGTTTTGAATTCATTTAAAGATACACAAGAGATTATCATGAATTCGTTTTCGCTTCCCCAACGCTTTTTTTTAGAAAACTATCAAACGGCGCTTGAAAATAATATATTGCAAGGATACGTCAATTCTCTAATTATCTCGGTATCCGTGGTATTTTTCGTAATACTGTTTGGCTCCATGGCAGCATATACTTTAGCACGGTTTCGTTTTAAGAGCAAAGTTCTTATTCAAGGGTTGATTATATCCTCGCTAATGATTCCGATTTTTGCAACCATTGTACCTGTGTTTGGGATTTTACTAAAGTTGAAGCTGTTTAATAATCATTTAGGACTGATTCTTCCACAAATTGCCGGAAATTTAGCCTTTACTATTTCTGTGCTTACATCCTACATGAGTACGATTCCCATTGAGATGGAAGAAGCAGCCTTTATTGAAGGATGTTCATCCTTTCAAGTGTTCAAGAAAATCGTATTGCCGATTACAAAACCATCCTTAGCCGCAGTAAGTATTTTCGTCTTTTTGTGGTCCTATAATGACTTGTTTTCAGCATTGATTATCCTTCGGACTCGAGATAAAATGCCGATTAATGTTCTATTAACAGATATTAGCTCACAATATGGGACGGATTATGGCTTGATGGCAGCGGTTATTGCAATTATTGTTATTCCGATTGTACTTGTATATATCTTCGCGCAACAGTTTATTATTGAAGGCATGACATCAGGGGCAGTGAAAGGGTAGGTGACGACGATGATCAAATTTGGAACAGGTGGCTGGCGAGCAATTATTGGTGATGAATTTACACGGGAAAATATTGAGCGTATAGCGCAAGCAGTGGTCGATATGATGAAGGATGAAAATGTAGCAGAGGCAGGTATTGTTATTGGTTATGACCGCCGCTTCTTATCCAATCGATCAGCGCATTGGATGAGTGAAGTTTTTGCAGGAAATAATATTGGGGTATGGCTGATTGATACAGAAGCCCCGACGCCGATTATTATGTATGCGGTTGAACAGTACAAGTGTGCCTATGGGATGGCAGTAACTGCTAGCCATAATCCGGCAGAATATAATGGAATCAAAGTCTTTGTTCGAGAGGGACGTGATTCTGATGTGACGGTTACCGATCGTATTGAATTAAAAGCAAATATGTTAGGTGAAGAAAATATAAATAGATGCTCTTATGATGAAGGGCTCAGTGAAGGAAAAATACATTTAATCAGCCCTTTTAATGATTATATAGATACCATCCTTAGTATGCTTAATGTAGAGGCAATTCGAAACAAACATTTAAAAATACTTCTTGATCCAATGTTTGGTGTATCCAAGACATCCTTGCAGACGATTTTAATGTCGGCTCGTTGTGATGTCGATGTGATTCATGATCGTCATGACACCATGTTTGGGGGGCGATTACCTTCGCCAAGCGCACAGACACTCACGCGGCTCAGTGATTTTGTCGTAGAAAAAAATTATGATTTAGGTATTGGAACCGATGGTGACGCAGACCGATTAGGGATTATTGATGAGTTAGGCGACTTCATTCATCCCAATAAGATTATGGCTTTACTTTATAATTATCTTCTCGACTATAAAAAGTGGCAAGGCGGTATTGTTCGAAATATAGCAACGACTCATCTACTGGATGCCATTGCGCAAAAACACGGACAAGAATGTTATGAAGTTCCGGTTGGATTTAAATACGTATCGGCCAAAATGCAAGAGACGGATGCAATTATCGGTGGAGAAAGTAGTGGTGGTTTGACCATTAAAGGACATGTTAATGGAAAAGATGGTATCTTTGCAGCCGGACTCTTAGTAGAGATGATTTCCGTTACAGGAAAGCGGTTGGGAGAAATGTTAAATGTGATTGAAGATACATACGGGGCGTTTGAAATGAACGAAGCCAATTTGGAATTTCACCCAAAGGAAAAAGACCGATTAATGCACGTACTTTATGAAGAACGAAGTATTCCGGATTTTGATCAGCCGATTGATCATGTCAGTTACGATGATGGCGTCAAGGTATATTTTGAAAACGGGGGTTGGATTATTGCACGATTTTCAGGAACAGAACCCTTACTTAGAATCTTTGCAGAGGATTCAAGTATGGAATTAGCCAATACATACATTCAGAAGATGAAAGAATTTTTAAAAATATAGGAGGCACATATGTTTATAGCAGACCAAGTGTTTGAGCAAATGACATTGAAGGAAAAAATCGCTCAGATGTTTCTTCAATATTATCAAGGATATGATAATATGCCGGAAAAATTTGTAGAAATGAATCGTAAGGACCAATTGGGCGGATTCATTTTTTTTTCCGGTAATAATGTCAAGAGTCTTCATCAGTTAAAGACCATGACAGAAGAAATCAATAGCCATATTAAGGAAAGTAAACATCAGATCCCGTTTTGGCTAACAATTGATCAAGAAGGCGGACAACTTACGGCGATTTTTAACGGGACAACAATCTTCCCGGGAAATATGACCTTAGGTTTTGCCAATGATAAAGACCTTGCCAAGCAACAAGGACATCATGTTGCACAAGAGCTTCGTTACGCGGGAATTAACTTATGCTATGCACCGGTTTTAGATGTGGATTATGATGCACAATTTGGCGTACCGATTGTTGATAATCGTAGATACTCGACAGATCCTCAAGTTGTCGCAGATATGGGGAGTGCTTTTATTAGTGGAATGCAGTCAGAAGGACTCTATGCATGTGGAAAACATTTTCCGGGAATGCGAATCACAGAAGTTGACACCCATTTCCAAGTCGATCGAAATCCAGAGCCGATTAAGCGCTTAGAATTCGTCGAGATGGTACCCTTTAAACAAGCAATACAAAAAGGGTTAAACTGTATTATGACACATCACGGCATATTTGAGGCACTAGACCCGACCTTACCGGCCTCTCTATCACCAAAAGTCATCACTTATCTTAGACAAGAGCTAGGATTTAAGGGCTTAGTTGTTACGGATGATTTAGTTATGAAAGCCATCCTTAATGAATATGGAGAAAAAGAATCTATAAAATTAGCGATTAATGCGGGTTCAGATCTTATTATATCCACATGTGCAAGTGATTGGTTTGTCGATTATGTTGATAAGTGCGTTCAAACAGGAGACATCAGTGAACAACGTATTAATGATGCAGTCTATCGTATTTTAAAAGCAAAAGAGCAGTTGGGAAAAGAACAATCGACTAATAACAAAGGTGTAAAAACCATTGATCAGCAAGTAGGAAAAAAATTATCCAAAGATATTGCTAAAAAAGGGATTGTTTTATATAAAGGAAAGGAAGCCGATCTTCCCATAGCACTTGAAAATAAAAAAGTGGGTATTGTTTTTGGTAATCCTGCTCGTTTAGTTATGAGCGATGCGACTAATTTATATGATCTTTCCTTAAAAGATATTTTGAAAAAAGTCACAGGGCATGAGGAAGTTAAGGAAGCGATTATGCCATGGCATCCAACGGATGAAGAAATCATTAGTTTAACCGATGTTGGAATTATTTCAGACCTTATTATATTCAGCGCGGTTAATGCCTATCGATTTACACGACAAATCGATGTGCTTAAAGAGATTCGAGCTTACTGTCCTGATAAACCTATTATTGCTATTGCATCACGAAGCCCGATGGATGCAAAACTATTGAGTGAATATGCGAATATTGTGATTATAACAGGCGGAATTATTGAAAGTACATTTGAAGCAGTTTTTGAAAAAATATTCAGAGGTAGGTGATTGGAATGAGAGAAAATATTGATATATATTTAGATTGGTACCGGCGCATACAAGCCGGAGATTCCAAACTAAGTGAAGGCAAGATTCCCGGCGGATATTTTATTGGTAGAGATATTCTGATGTTTCCGACAGATAAGGGGGATGTTAGGTATCCTTATGGAGCAGATGGTTTTAATTATTGGACCTATGGGTCCGGTTATATTCATTGTAATGAAGGCTTGTTTTCACCATTTTTACGAGCAAGTGAAGGCGCAGAGCCTAAAATTGCATTTTTTGCAGGCGTTAAAGGCGAAAAGCATAAGTTCTCCTGTATGTCCGTACCAATTATGGCTGAAGAACCTAAGGAACTAATACGCTTTACTGTTTTTAGTCAGTCAGCAACATATTATATTACGGACACAGTTATGCTAACGACAGCCCTTGTGACCTATATCAAAGAAGGAAAAATATATTATAGATTATGGATGATCAATAAAACAAATAAGCCATTGACCGTTTTTACTAGTGCTTATTTTAATCCTTTTTTAAAAAATGCCTTAGTGGAAAATTCAACGGATCGTTGGTTTCGCCAAGTCCGATATCAAGAGGATGATCAATTAGGCAATTATGTTATTGAAACTTATGAGGAGCGCGACCGAGATTCCATGGCAACAAATTATGGGCTTATTCGAACAGAGGTGAACAAACCAGAGAACATTATTGATGCAAGCCATACAACGTCCCGTTACCAATATGTGGGAGGAAGCCGGTCATCTCTGCATACCGCAGCTACTTTTCACAATGAAGATATAGAAGATGAGATTCATGCAACGTCGTTTACGGAAACCGGAATTTGTGGTGATCTTATAAGCTATCGATTGGAAGATGAAATGGAATATCGTGCTGAAATGATTTTTTCGCGAGATACTTTTGTGCAAAACCAGATAGTAAATCACGAGGAAAATGAAGATAAAGAACAAGAATTTTTGATTGACGTTTGTGGTGGAGACGGTATTTCGCCGGCGATTATGAACGGATTTATGTACCATTTAAAAGAACAAGTGACCTTTTGTTCTGAAATTAAAGGCTATATTCAGCTATCACATTTCTCTCTAATCGGTATTCGTGATATTTTTCAAGCCCTAGAAGGGTATTTGTTTTATGAACCGGAAAAAGCCAAGGTGAAGATGCTAGAAGCCCTGGATTTTACCAGCATAACCGGTCAATTGCCACGACAATATTCGCTGCCAAAAGATGCAAACATTCTTCCGGTCATGGATCTTCGCCCCTTTATTGATCAAGGAGTGTGGGTTATTTCAACCATAATGACGTATCTTCGTTTTACCAAGGATTGGTCCTTCTTAGACGAAGAATGTGGATACTATGATTTTATTGATCGGCATAAGTATATCGCCAAAAAAAATAATGTTAAGGAATCCGTGCTGATGCATATGATTCACATTATGGATTATTTACTTGAAAATAGGGATCATGACAATACAAACTGTGTCCTTGCACTCTATGGAGATTGGAATGATGCCCTTGACGGTCTAGGCAGAAGTCAAGATCCTAACAAAGAGTACGGATCCGGAGTGTCTGTGATGGCAACCCTTCAAGTTTATCAAAATCTTTGTGAAATGTTAGAATTATTGACACATTTAGAAGAACAAAAGCGATATTGTCATTTATATGATGCCTTAAGCCTAAGAAAAGAAGCCTATGTAAAAGCAAAAGACCAAATAAAAGAGGGTTTACTTATTCATGCCATTGATGGTGACCATATTATTCATGGCTGGGGTGATCAAAAATCTTATTTAGTGGGTAGCCTCAATGATCCGGATGGTGTCGCTCGCGACGGATTAACAAGTCAAGCCTTTTGGATCTTATCTGGTTTCCTTCAAGTGGACCCTCATCATCGCAAGCATCGTGACTATATTTTGAATGCATATGAGCGATTAGACTCAAAATATGGTTATAAAACCTTTGAACCCTATTTTGAAAAAGGAACGCAAGGAGTCGGTCGTATACCTAATTTACCAAAAGGAACGGCAGAAAATGGAGCTACATATATCCATGCCAGCATGTTTGCAGTTATGAGCCTCTTTGCTATTGGTGAAGGAAAGTTAGCATGGGAGCAACTTGAAAAGCTTTTTCCCTTTACTCATGAAGAGGTTTCTGTCTCACCCTTTGTCTTGCCAAATTCTTATGGAGACAATGAAGAATTTCATATTGATGGTGAATCCATGCAAGATTGGCAAACCGGCAGCTCCAATGTGTTGTTTAAACTTTTTGTGCGCTACGTGCTTGGCTTTGAACCCCTATTAAGTGGATTGCTTATTCAGCCCAGCCGCTATCAAATTTTTGAGACGATGTCGCTACGGATTAAATATCTCAATCATAATGTTTTGTTAAAATATAATGGAAAACCCACAAAATCGACAAGTAACCGTGAATTTAAAGTTAATGGCCTATCATATCAAGGTCAATATAATTCCACGATGCAGATGCATACATTATTGATTTCCGATGTAACAATTCAAGGCCTTGAAAAAGAAATTATAATTGAAGTTATGGATATGTAAACGTCTATTGACAAGGGAAAGGTCTCATGATATATTTAAGTTAATAAACTTTACTTACTTGAGTTGGACGTATTAATTTAGGAGACGACATGGAATTTAAAGGAAGTACACAAACGGATATTAAACGCGATAATCAAAAAATGATTTTTTCCCTTCTCTTTGAAAATGGGCCCATGACTCGAGCGGAAATAGCCAAAGCCCTTGACTCATCTAAGCCCACTGTGTCTAAAAATGTTGCTGAATTGCTCCAGGCCAAGCGTATCATAGAAGTGGGTAAAGAAGATAATGCAGTTGGAAAAAAAGGTATTCTTATTGATGTTAATGCCAATTACCAATATGTCTTAGGTATCGACTTGTCAAAAGATCGTTTTCACCTTGTCATTGCAAATTTGCGAGGAGAATGGCTACTTCATGAGCAGCTTTCTGTTGAAACTGTTTATGAACCGACACATGTGGAACGATACTTAGAAACATATTTTAAACAAGCAAAAGAACAAAATATTGACATTTCAAGAGTATCTCAAGTAGTAATTTCTTATCCCGGAGTTGTGGGTCAAAATGATGGCTACTATTTGACAAATGTCCGTCATAAAGAAGTTTTATTGCGTGAAGTGAAAAATTTTTTAAAGGCAAAGAACTTTGAGACTATTTTTGTAAAAAATGATATTAACTTAGCAGCCGTAGCAGAAAAACGCTATGGAATCTTCCAAGATGAACCTAACCTATATTTGATCAGTGCCCATACAGGTGTCGGAGTCGGTATTATTATTAGTCATCGTCTTTACGAAGGTGAACGGAATGCGGCAGGAGAAATCGGTTTTATCCTACCCAAGAAGCAGCAAGACGGAAGATATTATACCCTTGAAGAACGGGTAGGTATGCAGGCGATTCGAGATCGCTATCGAGAATTAACCGGGAAAAAGGAATCCTTTGGTGATATACAGCGAATACTCAGTCAAAAGACAGATTCGAAAATGTTGGACCTTTATGATGAGATTTTAGAAGAATTTGCGGTTGCAATTACAAATATCGCATTGGTTTTAGACATACAAAAAGTGATCTTGACCGGACAGGTATTTGATTTAAAAGATACAATGATTCAGGATTTGCAAGAACGTGTGAATCAAATGACACCGATTGAAACCAATATATATCGTTCAATGATTGAAAATGCATCTGTAAAAGGAGCTATACTCATAGGAATTGAACGAATCATAGAAGCATGATGCGATAACAGTGTCGCTTTTTGCCACATAAGTTAATAAAGTTTACTAATGGAGGTGTACAATGAAAGCAATTATTAATGGCCAAATCTATTATGAGGGAAAGTTTCAAAAAGGAAAAGTACTTGTATATTCAAATAAGATTGAAAGTATATTAACCCAAAGTGCGTATGAGGACATTAGAAAGCACATGGATGAAGAGACAAATGCAGAGGGCAATTTTGTCGTTCCCGGATTTATCGATGTACATATTCATGGATACCAAGGTGTTGATGTTATGAATGGAACGAGTGAGGCCTTAAATACCATGAAAAAAGGAGTGGTTGAAAATGGGGTTACGTCTTTTTTAGCGACAACGATGACCATGCCAAAACCGGACATTATAAAAGCCTTGGATGCTGTTCGTGAGGTCATGAAGGAACAAGAAAAAACAACGTATGGAGCGACGATAGTGGGTGTCCATTTAGAAGGGCCCTTTATAAATGCCGAAAAAAAAGGAGCGCAACCGGGAGAGTATATTATTCATCCAGAAGAGGAACTCGTTGAGCCCTATTTAGATTTAATCAAAGTCATCACCATTGCACCGGAAGTGGAAGGCAGCTTGGCATTTATAGAAAAATATCATGCGTCTATTAACTTTTCCCTTGGTCATACAAGTGCAACTTATGAAGAAGCAATGACAGCCTTTGAATGTGGGGCTTGTGGAACCACCCACACCTTTAATGCGATGACAGGCATGCATCACCGAAAACCTGGGGTAGTCACCGCAGCGCTTACATCGGACTGTTATACAGAACTTATTGCAGATAAATTCCACGTTCACGAAGGCATTTTCCCTCTATTTATTAAGACGAAGGGCTTACAAAAAATTTTGCTGGTAACAGACTGTATGCAAGCCGGTGGATTGACAGAAGGAGAATACGAATTAGGCGGACAAAAAGTAAAGGTCTCTGCTGGAAAATGTTTACTAGATTCAGGAACGATTGCAGGAAGTGTTTTAAAATTAAACGAAGGATTGAAAAATTTTCACGCAAATGTGAAAGATGGACTGGAACAAGTCCTTCCCATTGTTACCATCAACCAAGCAAAATATCTTGGGCTTGATCATCAAATCGGCTCACTAGAAGAAGATAAGCAAGCAGATATTGTTATAATGAATGACCAATTTGAAATCATGAAAACCATTGTAAAGGGGAATATTGAATATGAAAACCATTGATATCAATAACATTAAAATCATCATTGTGGATAACTATGAACAGATGAGTAAAAAAGCGGCAGCAATGATTGAAGCACAGGTGCTGTTAAAACGCAATAGTGTATTAGGTCTTGCGACAGGGTCAACACCGGAAGGAATGTATCAAGAACTGGTTAAAAAATATCAAGAGAACGAAGTAAATTTTCAGGATGTAACAACATTTAACCTCGACGAATATTATCCGATTGCGCCGGATAATCCCCAAAGTTATGCCTATTATATGCATGAACACTTTTTCAAACACGTGAATGTCCGTGAGCACTATCAAAACATACCTAGTGGCTCCAATACAAATGTTGAAGAAACATGTCAGGTTTATGACAGGGCCATTGAAGTATCAGGAAATATTGACTTACAGATTTTAGGTATTGGTACCAACGGACATATTGGATTTAATGAGCCGGATGTCAAGTTCGAGTCAGGAACACATTTAGTGGAACTCGATGAAGAAACAATTGAAGCTAATGCACGTTTTTTTGACCATATCGCGGATGTTCCAAAACAAGCCTTAAGTATGGGAATACGCAACATCATGCATTCCAAAAAGATCATATTAATGGCGAGCGGCCAGAACAAAGCAAAGGCGATTCGTGCCATGTTAAAAGGGCCTGTTACTCCGGAGCTGCCGGCATCGATTCTTCAACTTCACCAAGATGTAACACTGATTATTGATGAAGAAGCAGCAGGGGAGTTATAAGTAACCATTTGGACAGGAAGAAAACTGAGTGAAAACCAATCATTCAGTTTTTTTTTACACTTTTTTAGTTAAAGGATTGACAATTATTCAAAAATAGATATAATAATAGTATATTGATAATGAGAATCATTTGCGAAACGGAAAGGGGTTATTATATGAGTATTGTCTTAGTCGGCGGACATGATCGAATGCATCGCCAATATAAGTTGTTATCCAAAGAACACGGACATAAGATCAAGATTATGACACAGATGAAAACAGAATTTACCAAACGTATCGGAAATCCAGATGGAATTATTGTTTTTACGAATACGGTGTCACATAAAATGGTTAAACATGCTGCAGAAGCGGCTAAAAAGAATAATGTACCAATGATCAAATGTCATACAAGTAGCCAAAATGCACTAAAAACAGTGTTAGAAGAATTAGAAAGGATGATTTAATGATGAAAACAGCAGTTATCTATTGGAGCGGAACAGGAAACACGGAAATGATGGCAGAGGCGCTATATGCGGGAATTCAAGAAAATGATCAAAGTGTTAAATGTATACGCGTGGATGAAG
Organism: uncultured Eubacteriales bacterium; assembly: GCA_964563505.1. Taxonomy (GTDB): domain Bacteria; phylum Bacillota; class Clostridia; order Lachnospirales; family Vallitaleaceae; genus UBA1351. The sequence continues at coordinate 1,050 of CAZLXW010000011.1, read as the reverse complement.
CGACGCTTGACATAGTAAAAGAAGCGGATGTCATTGCACTTGGATGCCCTTCAATGGGAGATGAAGTCCTTGAAGAAGATGAGATGGAACCTTTTGTTGAATCAATAAAAGATATTGTTGCCAATAAAAAAGTATTACTCTTTGGTTCCTACGGTTGGGGAGACGGCGAATGGATGCGAGACTGGGAAGCACGTATGGAAGGCTATCAAGCCCACCTTATACTTGACAGTCTGATTATTAACGAAACACCAAGTCAAGATGATTTAGAAGCATGTAAAGAGGTTGGAAGAAAAATATCCCTGTAAGTTAAAGTGAGGAATTATTATGCGTAGCAAATTAGTTGTCGATTCATATTATACAATGGAAGCATATGATGCGTTGGAATATTTAATATGTAAAATATTATTTCATGGAGCACCAACACTCTTTGGAGGTAAAACAGCTTCATTAATCAGTTTTAAACATAACCGAAGACGAAATGCACTTAAATTGTGGGATCAACATCGAAAAGAGATTAAACAACATATTCCTTTGAATTTTTGTGAATTAAGTCGTGATGAAAAACATGTTGTGGTACTATTTTACCATTCTACACGTCTTGAAAAGAGTCTAAAAGAAGAAGAGTGCAGCTGCTTTTTAAAATCCTGCGGCTATTCGTGTCCGAAAGATATTAATGGTTCCCTTAATACACTTCGACAACGCTATATGCAAAAGTGTCCTCATGAGATTGGCGTATTCTTGGGATATCCAATCAACGATGTTAAGATTTTTGCAAGTGGGGAAGAAGCCGAACCGATGATTATTGGCTACTGGAAAGTTTATTCCAAAGTCAATGAAGCATTAAAAACATTTGCTCAATATGACAAGGCGCGAGAAAATGTTACGACATCATTAATGAGTGGGATGCATCCAAGGCAAATTTTACATAAGCTCCAAAATGCAGTATAAAAATTCGAGAAAAATTATTGACATTACTTTGAAAAAGCTATATACTAAATGTTGCTGTACTTATGAATCAATCGGATGATAAGTGCAACAACTACATATGTG
>CAZLXW010000010.1:0-86047 GCA_964563505.1 uncultured Eubacteriales bacterium | reverse complement strand
CGGAAGAAGCCAAAGATAAAATCTATACACGGTTTAATCAGTCCTTAAAAAAAGATGGTATTCTTTTCGTGGGAAGTACAGAACAAATAATCCAATCCCACCGTTATAATTTTTTGTCAGACTATACTTTTTTTTACAAAAAAGCCGGGGAAATTTCACACTAAAATAGAATCGCTTTCGTAATAGCACAAAACAAATCCTGGGCAATCGTTTTGAAGTCGTCGATTTGAATATATGTAAATATTTCATCCGCATCAGCATGAAAGAGCGTAATGGATCTATGGGTCGCTTGCAAACGCTCAATTTCTTTTTCGCTCAGAGGACATCGAATATAGGTGTCCTTTTTTTTGACATATGCTGTTGTCTTGGTCGCTTTTTTCTTATAGTCATGATGGACATATCCGGCTACTGACTTGTGTATCGCATAATCTTCAACTGGTAAGTAATAATAGTCTTTATAATTGGAATAAAAGTGTTTTAATATTCCGGTATATATTGGAAGGGAACATATCAATCGATCATGCAATGCCTCAACATGGCCATAAGGGGTTTGATGGGTGAAGGCATAATAATGCTTGCTTTGGGGTAGCGAGGCAGACAAGACAAGGGAGTCAAGGTGATTAGGTGTGGTTTCTTTGCGATAATTGACAGTGTTTGTTTTTTCATAAAAAAGTGTGAATAAAGGATAAAATGCATTAAGATAATAAAGTCCTATCATATCTTCTTCGTTATGCAAGAGTAATATTGGCTTGAGTTTTTCATTTCCTTGAACATACATATGATAGAGTTCGATAAGTTCTCCGCCACTAAATGGGTCCAAGCGTTTATATCCGAGTAACTGTTCGACCGTTTTTAATTTTAGGTTATCTGTTCGAAGAAAGTTTTTGTATGGCTTCAATGCTTGATAGTAATCAATGGATTGGCATCCAATAATTTCTTCTTTGATTTGATAGAGTGCTAATCGTGATTTAATAAAGGGTAAGTCAAAACTTTGTCCATTAAAATGTATAAGATATTTGTATTGGGATAAGTGTTGATTAATCCGATATAAGAGTTCGTATTCATCCGATTCTTTGTCGCATAAATATTGTTGTAAATAAAAAGTGCCATTTGTCTGAAATATGAGACCGACGAGATAAATCATATGTCGGTTACGATCAAATCCGGTCGTTTCTATATCGATATAACAACAATCTTCATAAAATGAGGGGAGTTCTAATATATAGGCATATTCAGTTTCATGTATTTTTTTAGTAATAATTTGCATAAGGCGTCCTTTCAACGATGAGGATGATAACTTCCTGTTTATTATACGTTGTATGATTAAAGAATTCAATGTATAATATTAGCAGAGAATACTTAAGAAGGTGGGTCAAATATGAATATTGCAGTGCTTGGGCCGAGCGGAACCTATACAGAAAAAGCAGCAAAAGAATATATGCAACGTCGTAACTTAGAAGGGCATTTACACTATTATTCCTCAATGCGTAAAACATTGGATGCTATTGGAACAGAATGTTCATATGGAGTGATACCGATTGAAAATACATTAGATGGTTTTGTACAAATAATCCTTGATTTATTGACCCATTCAAAGTTGAAAATTATTCATGAAATTGTTTTACCCATTCGATTTGGTTTTATTTCAAATGCAAATACTTTATCCCAAGTAGAACGAGTCTATGCACAGTTTAAGACCCATAATCAATGTTTAGATTTCTTAGAGAATTTTACAGAGGATCAGATTATTACAACCCAAAGCAATTCAGCATCCTATCAAATGTTAATTGAGGGTAAAAAAACAGATGGTGCCATTGTGCCTATGCATTTTTTACATCAAGAGCAATCTTTCGCCCTTGAAATGGATGATGTTGCGGATTCGGTTGAAAATGAAACGCGATTTATTGTATTGTCAACTGAACTCAATGATGAGCTAAGTGCTTCCCAAGACTGGAAAACCCTCTTAGTTATTCATGATGATCAAGACCGACCTGGACTCTTGGTCGATATTTTGAACGTTTTTGCAAAAGAAAAGATTAACTTAGTTTCTATTATTTCGCGTCCGACAAAAAAAGGGCTGGGAAACTATAATTTTTTTATTGATGTTGAAGGATGTTATCAACGGAATAAAAAAGTGCGGGAAGCGGTGCTTCAAGTTATGAATGAATTTAATGTCGTTGTTTTAGGTTCATATTATCGTGTTAAATAAAGGAGACGTTTTGGAACAAAAACCAATATCCACAATCAAAGAAGTGTTATCAGCGACATCTGTCGAAAAAATAGATGATTTTATTAAACTGTATCACGAAGATGCCCGAAAAGGCGTTCAAAAACTTGTGTTGAGAGCAGCTAAAGAAAAAAAAGCCTACGAAAATGAGCAAGCAAGGGTAGAAAAAATGCTCATGTATGAGCGACAGTTGCCCCAGGAAAGTATTATCGGTGGTATCGATGAAGCCGGAAGAGGCCCTTTGGCAGGACCTGTTGTGGCTGCAGTTGTTATATTAAATCCAAAAGATCCGATACTATATATAGATGATTCAAAAAAACTCTCTGCACAAAAGAGAGAATATTTGTATGATGAGATTATATCTCGAGCCCATGCCTATGGGATTGGTGTTGTATCAGAAGGTGAGATTGATGAAATAAACATTTTGCAGGCAACATATAAAGCTATGCGCCATGCCATAAGTCAATGCAAAGTTGAGCCGGATCATTTGTTAAATGATGCAGTGATTATTCCGGGTGTTGCTATAAAACAAACAAAAATTATCAAAGGAGATTCCAAAAGTTTGTCGATTGCAGCTGCGAGTATTTTGGCTAAGGTAACAAGGGATCGATTGATGCATGCATATGATGAGCTTTATCCAGAGTATGGATTTAAACGAAATAAAGGTTATGGATCAGCCGAGCATATTAAGAGTATTAAACAGATAGGGCCTTGTCCGATTCATCGACGAACATTTATCAAAAATTTTATCAATGAGGAGTGATATCATGCGAATTGATATCTCAAATATATTAAATAGATCAAACAAATCAGTAAGCGACAATCTACGTTCACAAGGAATAAAAGGTGTGGACCGATATGTTTTGCCTGAAAAAGGGCAATTGCTAGAAGGTGAAATACTCGATATATTACAAAACAAAGTAACCATTCGCCTCTTGAATGGACAACAAATGACAGCAAAGATGTTAGAAGATTTTCCATTTAAAATTGGGGATCGATTAACCTTTGAAATTAAGGACTCTACAACAGAACAATTAACACTGAAACCGGTTATTGACGGAAATTCAACACTTCAAAATATTTCTGATATATTAACCAATGCTAAGCTTGAAGAAACTCCCCAAAATATAGATATCATTAAACACTTAATGGAAAAAAATATGCCGGTGAATAAAGAGACCCTACAACAGCTCCATATGTATACAAAACGTTTTCCGGAAGCAAAAATTGACACACTAATTTTTCTGGTTAAGAATAATTTAATCGTATCCGATGAATCCATACAGTATGTAGACCAACTTCTGAACGATGAGCAAAATATTTCGAAAGATTTAACGTCATTAAGTCGAATGGCCTCAACATTAATCAAAGAACCGGATGTACAGATGGTGTTGGAAAAGTTGGTTCCACCGGATCAATCGACTTCGATTCTTATAAAAGCGGCTATTTCTTTGGTTCAAAAGGACGTACGTCCACCAAGTCAAGACGTGGAATTACCGCCTCAACAACTACAGCATATTAAAACGACACTCAGAGAAACTGTTCTGCCTCAATTGCCGGAAGCGGTCAAAGTGGCTGTGTTAGAAAAAATGCCGAGCTTTAGTGAAATAAAAACAATCAATGAATTGAATACGTTCTTTGAGAAATTGCCAATCACAGAAGATATGAAAACCTATATAAAAGAAGCTTTAGCTGAACGGTTAACAGAAAATGTATTAAATCAATCGATGTTACTTAGTCGTGGCGACTTAGAACGTTATGAAAATATATCGAAACACTTTAATAAAATATATGAACGTTTTGTTGATGTTCTTGAGTCGAGTATACAAAATGAAAGTTCTCAATCCGGAGAAAAAGTTCTTAAGGAAGTACAGCAATTGAAAACAGGTATAGAAGTGATGAATCAATTACAGCAAAACTTTCAATTTGTACATCTCCCCATTATGTTGAACCAACAATTTGTCAATAGTCAGTTATATATTATGAATAAGAAAAGCCCAAAAAAAAATAATGATGAACGTATAACCGCTTTGTTACGTCTTGATTTTAAGAATCTAGGTCACATGGATGTATATATAGCAAAACATGCAAAAAATGTTGAAGTTACATTTTATGTAGATGGCCAGGATTCTGAACGACTTTTACAGGAGAATACATTAACACTACATAAACAATTAATAAATAAATCCTTCAATGTACTTGGCCTAGGGGTACGATTGCAAGATGAAGATTTAAGTGGTATAAATGCATTTTTTAATGAACAAAAGGCAACATCAGAACCCAAGCGATTTACATTTGATGTTAGGGCGTGATAAAATGGATAAACGAAAAAAAGCTACAGCGATAAGGTACAATCCGGGCGACCAAGCTCCCAATGTTGTCGCTACAGGAAAAGGCATTGTCGCAGAAAATATCCTCAAGAAGGCCTCAAAAGCTGATGTCCCAATCTATAAGGATGAGAAACTTGCTGAGGAATTAAATCGTCTAGATTTAGGGGATCAAATTCCGGAAGAACTTTATCAGATTGTCGCGGAAATCATGATCTTTGTATCTGACTTGGATCAATTAAGGGATAAGATGGTGTAAGATGAATAATCGTTCAAAAGGTACTCTATATGAAGAAAAAACATGTGTCTATATTCAAGAGCAAGGCATGGAACTTGTAACAAAAAATTATTCGTGTAAATGCGGAGAGCTTGACATTATTGCAAAAGATCAAGATAGTCTTGTATTTATAGAAGTGAAATACAGGTCATCAATGGCCTATGGACATCCATCGTATGCCATCGATTATCGAAAGCAACGAAAAATCACCCAATCGGCGGTATGGTATACAAAAGAAGTTCGATGGATTGACCGACCGGTTCGATTTGATGTTGCTTTGTGGACGGGTAATCAATTAGAATATCATAAAGGAGCATTTAACTATCATGGATAACTTGTTTCAATTTGACATGTTAAAAAACATCAAAGAAATTACACATTGTTATACAACACGATTAGGTGGTGTAAGCAAAGATGCTTTTGCATCCTTAAATATGGGTTTTAATCGTGGAGATGCCTATGAGAATGTTATTGAAAATTATCAACGCGTGACCAAGACATTAGGACTTTCTATTGAAAAGCTCGTCTTATCGGACCAAGTACATAAGGATGCAGTCATGGAAATAAATGAAGAACATTTAGGAATGGGGATTTGTCGTGAAAGCACCATCAAAAACATTGATGGCATGGTGACAAATAAGCCGAATATTGGATTAACAACATTTTATGCAGACTGCGTTCCCTTATTTTTCTATGATCCCATCCATAAAGCGATTGCTCTTAGCCATAGTGGTTGGAGAGGAACCGTTAAAAAAATCGGCTTAAAAACTCTTGAGACTATGCAAAGAAAATACAAAACACAAGCAAAGGATGTTTTAATTGGAATTGGGCCGGCCATTGGAAAATGTTGTTACCAAGTATCTGAAGATGTAAAAAAAGAGTTTGATTTATCCTTTAATGATGATATAATAGGAAAGATTGTGTTCCCATCCCATGACGATTCTACAAAATATATGTTGGATTTAAAAATGGCAAACCTATGCATGTTTGAACAAGCGGGTGTTAAGTCATCGAATATTGAAGTGAGTTCATTATGTACGTCATGCCATGATGATTTATTTTTTTCACATCGACGCATGGGAACCTCAAGAGGAAGTCAAGTAGCAATATTCGCTCTAAGATAAGAGGTGCATTATGAGCAAACATATTATCAAATCCATAGAGGCAAACAGCATTGCAGAAGAATTGGAATTAAAGCCTGGAGATGAACTAATATCTATAAACGGTCAAGACATTGAAGATGTTCTTGATTATCGTTATATAGAAAATGACGAGGAGATTGAACTCCTTATATATCGACCGTCAACAAATGAAGAATGGGAATTATTCGTTGAAAAAGAACCCTATGATACCTTAGGTATCGAATTCGAATCCGGATTAATGGATGAATATAAGTCCTGTCATAATAAGTGTGTATTCTGCTTTATTGATCAGCTTCCTCCGGGAATGCGAGAAACCATGTATTTTAAAGACGATGATGCACGATTATCCTTTTTGCAGGGGAATTATATTACAATGACAAATATGAAGGATAAAGACTTTCAACGTATCCTTGATTATAAATTATCACCGATTAATATTTCGATTCATACGATGAACATGGACTTACGTAAAGAAATGCTACATAATCGTTTTGCCGGAAATTTGATTCAATATATGGATCAATTATATGACGCCGGTATAACAATGAATGGACAAATTGTTTTATGTAAAGGAATCAATGATCAAGAGGCACTGGATTATTCTATACGGGAAATGTATAAATATGCCCCCTATCTTCAGAGTGTATCTATTGTTCCGGTGGGACTTACAAAGTATCGTGCCCATTTAGACAAGCTTGAGCCCTTTAGCTTAGAAGATGCAAGACAGATAATTGATCTTGTTTCGAAATACCAAGCTGAGTTTTATCAAAAATCGAACAAACATTTTATTCATGCCGGAGACGAATTTTACTTTTTAGCTGGCGAGGATGTTCCTAGTGAGGCGACATATGATGGCTACTTGCAGTATGAAAATGGAGTCGGTATGACGCGATTAATAAAAAATGAATTTCAAGAAACTCTACATAATTTTTCTTATGACGACAAGCACAATAACCTTTATTCAAAGGTGACTATAATCACAGGAAAATTATTTCAGCCAGTGATGGAGTTTTTTAGTGAGCAAATCAAAAACTTAGAAAAAATAAGAACAAAGACACATGTTGTCGGAATTGAAAATGAATTTTTCGGTCCGCGAATAACGGTGTCAGGACTTGTAACGGGACAAGACATTATTAAACAGTGTCAACAATTAGATTTAGGTGAATGCATCTACATTCCTGAGAATATGTTAAAATCAGATGAACATGTATTTTTAGATGACATAACCTTAGAAGAACTTAGTGAAGCGTTAAACACAAAGGTAGTATCTATGCGAATAAACGGTAGCCTATTATTTGACGCAATGACGGGTAAGGAGATTGAACATGAGTAAACCAATAGTAGCAGTAGTCGGCAGACCCAATGTCGGGAAATCGACATTATTTAACCGTTTAGCCGGAGAAAACATTTCAATAGTGAAAGATACGCCGGGGGTTACAAGAGATCGTATTTATGCAGATGTATCATGGCTAAAATATGATTTTACACTCATTGATACCGGGGGTATAGAACCCGATAGTCAAGACTTAATTTTAAATCATATGCGTGCACAGGCGGAAATCGCTATAGAAACAGCAGATGTTATTATTTTTATGGTTGATGTACAAACTGGATTAACGGATTCAGATGGTAAAGTTGCCGATATGTTAAGACGCTCAAAGAAGCCTATTGTTCTTTGCGTTAACAAAGTGGACTCCTTTAAAAAATATCAATATGATGTTTTTGAATTCTATAATCTTGGATTAGGAGAGCCTTACCCAGTTGCTGCATCCAATGCTCAAGGGTTAGGGGATATGCTAGATGCCGTTGTTGGTCAATTCAAAGATTTCTTCGACGAAAACAATGATGAAGAGGAAGATGAAATTCCAAGTATTGCCATTGTGGGTAAGCCCAATGTTGGAAAATCGTCACTTATTAACAAAATCCTAGGTGAAGAACGTCTCATCGTTAGTGACATCGCAGGTACAACCCGTGATGCTATTAATACCTTGATTACCTATGATGACAAACAGTATCGATTAATTGATACTGCTGGTTTACGTCGTAAAAACAAGATTAAAGAAGATCTTGAACGCTATTCTATTGTTCGAACGGTCGCAAGTATTGAAAAATCCGATCTTGTATTGATTATGATTGATGCTACAGAAGGTATCACAGAACAAGATGCTAAAATTGCAGGAATTGCTCACGATCGAGGAAAAGGCGCCGTCATTGTCGTCAATAAATGGGATGCACTTGAAAAAGACGACAAAACCATGTATCGCTTCCTTGATACAGTTCAAACGACATTAGCTTATATGACATATGCACCGATTGTTTTTATATCGGCAGTGACCGGACTTCGTATCAATAAAATGTTTGAAACCATTGATATGGTTATTCAGAATCAATCAATGCGCATTCAAACGGGGGTTATGAATGAAATTCTCTATGATGCAATGGCAATGAATCAACCTCCGTCTGATAAAGGAAAACGTCTTAAGATTTATTATATGACACAGGTATCCATTAAACCACCAACCTTTATTTTATTCATTAATGATAAAGAATTGATGCATTTTTCCTATACACGATATATTGAAAATCAAATTCGTGAAGCGTTTGGTTTTAAAGGAACTCCGATTCGATTAATTGCCAGAGAGCGAAAGGAGAAGTAATATGTTGCGAATTGTTGCGGTAATTTTAGGATATTTTATCGGGTGTATTAACTTTGCGTATCTAATCGGTCATTTTAAAGAACATATCGACATACGCGAATACGGAAGCAAAAATTCCGGTACAACAAACGCGATTCGTGTGATGGGATGGAAACTTGGTGGCCTTACTTTTGTGGGCGACTTATTAAAGTCCGTTGTTGCCTATTATATTATGTATCAATGGGCGGGTCAGAGTGCTACCGTTGCTATTTATGCCGGTTTAGGTGTAATACTAGGTCATAACTGGCCGGTCTTTTTGAAGTTTAAAGGCGGAAAAGGTATTGCTTCTACACTTGGACTTATTTATGCGGTTGACTTTAGAGCCGGCATTATGATGATGCTCATTATGGCACTAATCATTTTCTTGACGAAATACGTGTCTGTTGGTTCTTTGTTTATGGCTGTTTTTATGCCGGTCTTATTTTATGTTTTCCAAGCGATAAACATCGAAATTTTTATGGTGAGCTTAATACTTATGCTTCTAGCCATTTATCAACATCGTGCAAATATACGAAGGTTAATAAATGGAAATGAAAATAAACTCGGTAAAAATAACAAAAAATAATGAGGTGAAATTATGAAAGTCAGTGTAATAGGTTCTGGAGGATGGGGATGTGCCCTCGCGAAAGTTCTTGATGACAATCATCATAAAGTAACAGTATGGTCTAAATTTGATGCTGAAATAAAAGCCATCCAAGAGGCCAAAGAAAATGTGGCAAAACTTCCCGGGATTACTTTGCCGGATACATTAATGTATACATCAGATTTAAGTTTTGCAATCAAAAATCAAGATATATTGATTTTAGCAGTTCCGTCAACCTTTGTTCGGGCTACAGCAAAAGCCATGAAAGCTTATGTTACATCAAATCAAATTATTGTTAACGTTGCAAAAGGGATTGAGGAGACGAGTCTAAAAACTCTTGAAGAAATTGTCCTAGATGAAATAGCAGATGTTGAAGTTGCTGTTCTATCCGGTCCATCACATGCCGAGGAGGTTGCTAGAGGAATTCCAACTTCCGTCGTTGTGGGCTCAAAAAGTGATCGCATCGTAAAACGAGTACAAGATGCATTTATGAATGAAAACTTCCGTGTATATGGCAGTTCAGATTTGATTGGAATTGAACTTGGCGGAGCCCTTAAAAACGTTATTGCCTTAGCTGCAGGTATATCCGATGGTTTAGGGTATGGGGACAATACAAAAGCCGCTCTTATGACACGGGGTATTTCAGAAATCAGTCGACTTGGGGAACAAATGGGGGCCGATCCAATGACCTTTAATGGATTGTCCGGCATTGGTGACTTAATCGTAACCTGTACATCCATGCATAGTCGAAATCGTCGAGCTGGTATACTTATTGGGCAAGGCAAAACACTTCAAGAAGCATTAGATGAAGTGAAAATGGTCGTTGAAGGCGTATATTCTGCAAAAGCTGCACTAGGTTTAGCACACAAATATCACGTCGATATGCCAATTATTGAAAAGGTGAACGAAGTGCTTTTTAATCAGATAGATCCAAGAATAGCAGTATCTGAACTGATGAATAGGGAAAAGAAATTTGAGAACTTGTAATCTACATGAAGTTATGCTATAATGTAAAAGATAAGTTATTAATGCGAAAGGAGTGGACATTTGTCCACTCTTTTATTTGCAGAAGGAAAGGATGTGTTGCTATGGCTTCGAAAGATTCAATCGAAAAGTTAACCTATGAACTTCTTGAACCTATTCTACAAGACAATGGATTTGAATGTGTTGATGTTGAATATATCAAAGAAGCGAATCAATGGTATTTGAGAGTATATCTGGATAAACCTGACGGTATTACGGTGAATGATTGTGAAATAGTTAGCCGGGCATTGGACAAAAAACTTGATGAAAAAGATCCGATCAAAGAACCTTATATTTTGGAGGTGAGTTCTCCAGGACTAGATCGTCCTTTGAAAAAGGATAAGGATTTTGAACGACATCTAGGTGATATGGTGGAACTCAAACTTTATAAAGCGATCGATAAAGTCAAGGAATTTTCAGGTGAATTGGTAGCTTATGATGAAGAAACGCTTACGATTGATATTGAAGGAGAAACCCAAGTGTTTCCTCGAAAAGATATTGCAATCATACGCCTAGCAATCATCTTTTAGGTAGGTTTAAGGAGGATATAACAATGAATGCTGAATTCATTCAGGCATTAGAGCAAATTGAAAAAGAAAAAAATATTAGCAAAGAGGTTTTGTTAGAAGCCATTGAAAATTCCTTATTAACGGCTTGTAAAAATCATTTTGGTACGTCACAAAATATTCAAGTAACGATTGACAACGAACAAGGAAATGTTGTTGTTCTTGCTGAAAAAGAAGTTGTCGAAAACGTGGAACATAAAGAACTTCAGATTTCTCTATCAGATGCACGAGAAATTGATCCGAATTTAGAGTTAGAAGATCATGTTCAAATTGAAGTGACGCCTAAAGATTTTGGTCGAATTGCGGCTCAAAAAGCCAAGCAAGTTGTCGTACAAAAGATACGCGAAGCGGAACGTGATTTATTACTCAATTCATATCAAGAGAAAGAAAAAGAAGTTGTTACAGGCATTATTCAGCGAAGTGCAAAGGACAGTGTTATTGTAAATCTCGGAAAAATCGATGCTATTTTAGCAGACAAAGAACAAGTCCCCGGAGAAGTATACTTAATGAATGAACGTATAAAAGTTTATGTCATCGAGGTAAAATCCGGAACGAAAGGTCCCAAGATTTATGTGTCGAGAACACACCCGGATTTAGTGAAACGTCTCTTTGAAAATGAAGTCCCTGAAGTTCATGACGGAACGGTTGAGATTAAATCGATTTCTCGTGAAGCAGGTTCACGAACAAAAATCGCGGTACATTCAACAAAAGAGGAAGTAGATCCTGTCGGTTCTTGTGTCGGTCATAATGGATCAAGAGTAAGTATTATTGTTAACGAGCTCAATGGCGAGAAAATTGATATTATTCCTTGGAATGAAAATGTGGCAGAGTTTATTGCGGCATCGTTAAGTCCTTCAAAAGTTGTACAAGTAGCAGTGAATAAACCGGAAAAAAGTGCAAAAGTTATTGTGCCGGATTATCAATTATCACTTGCCATCGGTAAAGAAGGACAAAATGCGCGTTTAGCAGCTAAATTGACAGGATATCGTATCGATATAAAGAGTGAAACACAAGCCAAAGAGATTGGGTTTATTTCTAAAGAAGAATTGGAAAATCCAGATGTCTTATTTTTAAGCGCAAATAATAGCCAAAATGTGGAAGCAGATGTCAATCCGTTTGATGAATCTTTGTTTGAGGAGTAATCTATGGCTAAGAAAAAACCATTACGTAAATGCACAGGATGTCAAGAATTAAAAGATAAACGCGAAATGTTACGAATTGTTAAAACATCAGAAGGTGAATTTTTAATTGATATTTCCGGAAAAGCGAATGGTCGGGGCGCTTATATATGTAAGTCAAAAGAATGTCTAGAAAAGTCGCTGAAAAACAAAGGGCTCGAGCGTTCTTTTAAATGCAGTATTCCCAAAGACATTAGCGAGTCACTAAAGGAGGCACTAGATCAACTTGAATAAGACCTTAAGTATGATTGGACTATGTCAAAAGGCAGGTAAAATCTCATCGGGAGAATTTTCTGTCGAAACAGCAATAAAAGCAGGTCATGCTCACCTCGTTATTATTGCCGACAACGCATCAGATAATACAAAAAAGAAATTTACAAATATGTGTAATTATAGACAGATTCCTTATAAAATTGATTTTGATAAGGATGAATTAGGTCATGCCATCGGAAAGCAGTTTCGAGCGACCATTTGTGTTACCGATGAACAATTTGCAACGAGCATTGAAAAAACATGGAGGTGAAAGGATGTCAAAAAGACGTGTACACGAAATAGCTAAAGATTTAGGGATTGATTCCAAAGATCTGATTAACACGCTAAAGGACTTTGATATACCGGTAAAAAATCACATGAGTTCGGTAAAAGAAGATGACGAAAAAGTCATTGTCGAATATTATCGTGAAGACAAAGAAAAAAAAGAGGAACCGAAACAAGAAGAACCAAAAAAAGACGTTCCTGAGACAAAAGATACAAAAAATGAATCGTCGAATAAGAGACAAAAAACATCAAAGAAGCATCGTAAGGAAGAAGAGACAGAAGAAAAAGAAGATGTCATCTACATTGGTGATGAAATTACGGTAAAAGCTTTAGCAGAAAAAATTGAATGCCCTATATCTGAGATTGTAAAATATCTTATGATAAAAGGTATTATGGCTACAGCCAATCAAGAGATCAACTTTGCTTTAGCTACTGAGATTGGATTAGAATATGATATTCTTGTCGAAAAAGAAGAAGAAAAAGATTTTATTGAAGAATTTTTTGCGGCGGACGTAGAAGATGATAAAGATACAGTAAAACGTCCACCGGTTGTTGTCGTTATGGGTCATGTTGACCATGGAAAGACATCACTTCTTGATGCCATTCGTCAAACCCAAGTTACTGAAGGCGAACAAGGGGGAATTACGCAACATATCGGTGCATATTCCGTTGAACTTAACAACGAAAAAATTACATTTTTGGATACACCAGGTCATGAAGCGTTTACAGCAATGCGCTTACGTGGAGCAATGGCTACAGATATTGCTATTCTTGTTGTTGCAGCAGATGATGGAGTTATGCCTCAAACAGTTGAAGCAATCAATCACGCCAAAGCAGCAGGTGTACAGATTATTGTTGCCATTAATAAAATCGATAAAGAAGGCGCCAATCCGGATCGTGTAAAACAAGAACTTATTGAATATGGTCTTGTTACAGAAGATTGGGGTGGAGACACCATTTGTGTTCATGTTTCTGCAATCGAAAAAACCGGAATTGATCAATTACTTGAGATGATTTTGCTTGTGGCAGAACTTGGAGAATTGAAAGCAAATCCTAAGAAACCTGCTCGTGGAACCATTGTTGAAGCGCAACTAGATAAAGGTCGTGGACCGGTAGCTACTGTTCTTGTACAAAACGGAACCTTAAAAATCGGAGATTCTATTCTTGCCGGAACAACACACGGAAAAGTACGTGCCATGATTAATGATCAAGGAAAGCGTGTACGCACTGCAGGACCTTCAACTCCCGTTGAAATCCTTGGTTTAAGTGAAGTTCCTTCAGCAGGAGAAGCCTTCTACCAGACGTCGAATGAACGTGAAGCGCGACATTTGTCTGAAAAACTTCAATCAAATGTCCGTGAAAAAATGATTCAAAACACACCACAGAAAGTTACATTAGATGACTTATTCCATCAAATTCATGAAGGTGAAATGAAAGAACTTAAATTGATTGTTAAAGCAGATGTACAAGGTTCTGTTGAAGCTGTCAAACAAAGTTTAATGAAACTTTCAAATGAAGAAGTCATTATTAATATTATCCATGGTGGTGTTGGTGCAATCAATGAATCCGATGTTATGTTGGCTAGTGCCTCAAATGCTATAATTATCGGTTTTAATGTACGTCCGGAATCAAATGCTAAGGTTACAGCAGACCGTGAAAAAATTGATGTGCGTTTGTATCGTGTTATTTATAATGCAATTGAAGATATCGAACTTGCTATGAAAGGTATGCTTGACCCAATATTTGAGGAAAAAGTTACCGGCCATGCCGAAGTGCGGGATACATTTAAAGTTTCTAATGTGGGAACAATTGCCGGTTCTTACGTAACTGACGGAAAAATTGTTCGTAACAGTCAAGTTCGACTTGTCCGAGACGGTGTCGTATTATATGAAGGGGCATTAGCATCATTAAAAAGATTTAAAGATGATGCCAAAGAAGTTGCTACCGGATACGAATGTGGTATTATGCTAGAAAAATACAATGACATAAAAACAGGTGATGTCATTGAAGGTTTCGTTATGGAAGAAATACCAAGATAATGAGTTCAAGTTAAGAAGGTGATTATATGAAAAAGAACAGTAATCGTATTATACGCATTAATGAAGAAATCAAGCATGAGATTAGTGCTATTATTCGCAATGGTCTAAAAGATCCTCGCGTTGATACACTAATAAGCATTGTTCATGTCGATACAACACCTGACCTTAAATTTTGCAAAGTGCACTTTAGTACTTTAGGCGATGAGGAAAAGCACCAAGAGACTTTAGAAGGTCTTAAAAATTCAGCAGGCTTTATTCGTCGTGAATTAGCTCAAAAAGTTAACTTGAGAAATACTCCGGAATTAATTTTTGTCATTGATCATTCAATTGAATATGGAGTTAAAATGAGCAAGTTAATTGATGAAGTCAATCATCCTGATGAAAATTAAGAGCAGGTGATAAAATGAATTATATTGAATTAAAAAATCATTTGTCAAAGGATGAATATGTCTATATTACCGGACATGTTCATCCAGATGGAGATTGTATAGGTTCAGCGCTAGCATTGTATCATTTACTTAAAAAAGATGGTTATAATGTTCGCGTCATACTTGAAGAAAAACCGAATGGGTATGAATTTTTAAAGGATTATGAAGAAATTTTTTCTCTTAGCGACTACACAAGTGATCAAGACCAGCTTATGAGTTCTCCCTATCAACTAATCATTGTTGATTCAGGGGACTTAAGTCGTATTGAACCTTTTATGGATTTGTTTTCCCAGGCACGATTAACAATAAATATTGATCATCATAGTAGTAATGATCACTTTGCAGATATCCAACAAGTGGATGTCCATGCAAGTTCAACATGCGAAGTTATCGGTATGATGCTCGATCTTCATAAGCATGAACATATTGATGATGTTCATATAGCCACTGCATTATATACGGGAATCATCTATGATACAGGCTTGTTTAAGCATGATTGTACGCGAAAAGAAACCCATTATATTGCGGCTAAGCTTGTGGATGTAGGTGTTGATCAAACGTTTCTCATTAATAAGCTTTATTTTACAAAAACCGAAAAATCATTAAAGGCTCTTCAAATAGCATTATCAAATATGAAAGTGTTTGGAGAAGGGCATATTGTTATGGCATACATTTCTGATGAAGATATGGAAAAACATAGTCTTCAAAAAAGTGATACTGAAGCTATAGTAAATCAATTGATCGAAGTCGATACCGCTTATATCAGTTGTTTTATTCTAGGAATAGATCACGAAAAATATAAAATTAGTTTGCGTTCAAATTCAACGATTGATGTATGTGAGATTGCTAAGAAATATAAGGGTGGCGGTCATATTAAAGCTGCGGGATGTTCTATGGATGGAAAGCTCACTGAGGTTATTAAGTCTTTTGAAAGCGAGTTGATTAATGCCTATGAACGGAATTCTTAATGTATATAAAGAAAAAGGGATGACCTCCTTTGATGTTGTGGCAATACTTCGGAGAATAACTAAAATTCGTCGTATTGGCCATACAGGTACACTAGATCCGGATGCAACAGGTGTTTTGCCTATATGTATCGGAAAAGCAACCAAAGTGGTTGATTTACTTACAAATAAAGAAAAAACTTATCGTGCAACATTTCAATTAGGTTTACAGACCGACACTCAAGATATTTCAGGAAATGTTATCCGATCTTATAAGGATGTTATTTCAATATCTGATGCAGATGTTGAACAGGCCCTCTTATCTTTTTTAGGCGAATACATGCAAGTTCCACCCATGTATTCGGCTATAAAAAAAGATGGAAAGCGACTATATGAATTGGCAAGACAAGGTATTGAAGTTGAAAGACAAGCACGTCCGGTTCGGATTCTTCATATTGATAACTTCCTTCCTATGGGAAATCATTCATATCGCTTTGATGTCACCTGCTCTAAAGGCACATATATTCGTACATTGATTCATGATCTAGGTGAACTGCTTGGCTACGGAGCATGTATGACTGACCTTGAACGCGTAAAGGTGGGTACGTTTAATCTTGCTGACGCATTAACCTTATCTGAAATCGAGAAAATGATGGAAAACAATCAAATAGAATCGAAGTTACATTCAATTGATTCACTATTTGACGAATACCCCAAACTTGTTGTATCATCAGAATATGATTCATATATTCATAATGGGAATAAACTTCCAACAGAGTTTGTTCATGCGAATATTTCAATAAAAGGAAATGCATTAACATTGAATAAAAGGTATCGACTTTATGATTCAAATGAACATTTTGTCGGTCTTTATGTTATAGATAAACAGAAGGATACTCCGATATTACGTGTCGAGAAAATGTTTTATTAGTGAGGTATGGGATGAAATTTATTAATGATATTCAAAAGAGCATTATAAAAGATACTGTTGTTGTGCTTGGTAATTTTGATGGACTGCATAAAGGCCATCTAACACTCCTAACAAAGGCAAAAGAAATTGCAAAAGAGCGACAATTATGTACCGCTTTTTTTACTTTTTACCCACATCCAACCCATGTTTTGTCCAAACATGAAGTTGCTTTAATTAATACAGATATGGAGAAACAACATGTTGCTGAACATGAGGGGATGGATTATTATATACAATTCCCGTTTACAAAAGAAACGGCAAGCATGGAACCGGAAACTTTTATAGAGAAGATTTTATATGAACATTTAGGTGCCAAAGCCGTCGTTGTTGGTGAAGATTATGCGTTTGGAAAAATGCGAAAAGGTAATATCGAAACCCTTGAACATTTTTCAAAACAATATGGATATACCTTACATGCATTGAAAAAGGTTTCCTATAATAACCGTATCATTAGTAGCACATGGATACGGGAAGCTATTCAAGAAGCAGATATGGATTTAGCTGAAACACTCATGGGACGACCATATTTTGTAACCGGTGTTGTTATTGAAGGTGCAAAACTAGGACGTACCATTGGATATCCAACGGCCAATGTAAAACCGGATGGTCATAAACAACTTCCCCGTAATGGAATCTATGCGACAGAAGTCGATGTCCTTGGCAAGACCTATTTTGGATTAACTTATGTGGGAACCAAGCCAACGATTGATGAAAACATCTATGAAATTCTTGTTGAAACCTATATTATTGATTTTGATCAAGAAATTTATGGTGAGCGTATTTTGGTAAAATTCCATAAATTCTTGCGAACAGAAGAAAAATATGACTCCATTGAAGAATTAGTAACACAGATGAAAGAAGACGAGAAAGATCTAAGAGCCTATTACAACTTGTGAAAGGACGATGTATATGTCAAAGTCAAAATGCTGTGGTAAATGGAAAAAAAAGGGCAAGTATTGTAGTGACTGCCCTTTGCTTGAATTGAAGGATGTAAAAAAGAAGAAAAAGAAAAAGAAAAAAGAAAAGAAAAAATAAGCCTTTATCCTTTACAATAAAAGGAAACTATGCTATTATTTTTAATTGGAAGTTAGCCAATGCTAGGGGTTAGGAATCTCCGTCCGATTTCTTGGCAATGGCGTTATTATACAAAAGGAGGTTCATATTATGAACAAAGAAACAAAACAACAAATTATGAAAGACTTCGGTCGAACTGCAAATGATACAGGTTCACCAGAAGTTCAAATCGCTTTATTAACAACACGTATTAATGAACTTAATGAGCATTTAAAAATGCATAAGAAAGATCATCACTCAAGACGTGGTCTTCTTAAAATGGTTGGTCACAGAAGAAACTTATTAAGATACTTACAAGATACAGATATTGAAGCATACCGTGCATTAATTGCTCGATTAGGTCTTAGAAAGTAAATTTTATAGAGCGGATTATTTCCGCTCTATATTTTTATAGGTCAAACCTATACAAATATTTTTTTATCTAGTATAATTAGTATAACGCGCCCTGAAGTTTTATTCTATTAGTCTCTAGTTTTTGTTCTCCAAATAAAGACGTGGAGAATAGACACTAAAGACTAAGGACTCAGGGCATAAAGAAAGGAGACATTTTATGTCAAGAGTATATTCAACAGAATTAGCCGGTAGAACACTTAGTGTTGAGATCGGTAAAGTAGCAGGGTTAGCCAATGGAGCATGTTTGGTAACCTATGGAGAGACCGTTGTTCTATCAACAGCAACTGCTTCAGAAAGACCAAGACCGGGAATTGATTTTTTTCCTTTAAGTGTGGATTATGAGGAAAAATTTTATGCCATTGGTAAAATTCCGGGAGGCTTTATTAAACGTGAAGGACGCCCAAGTGAGAATTCAATATTAACATCACGTGTTATTGACCGTCCTATTCGTCCCCTATTCCCAAAAGACTACAGAAATGATTGTGCCGTTACCAATACGGTTTTATGTGTTGATCAAGATAATCAACCGGAGCTTGTTGCTATGAACGGTACATCTATTGCCTTGTCTATTTCAGACATCCCATTTCAAGGGCCTACAGGAGCTACTATCGTCGGACTTGTTGACGGGGAATTAGTATTTAATCCAAATGCTGAAGAACGTGAAAAAACGGATATGACCTTAACTGTATTTTCAACTGCTGACAAGATCACAATGATTGAGGCTGATGGTAACGAAATTCCTGAAGCTGTTATGATCGATGCGATTTTTAAAGCTCATGAATTAAATAAGGAGATTGTTGCTTTTATTAATTCAATTGTTGAAAAAGAAGGTAAGGAAAAACAAAAATACGAAGTTGTGGGTATTCCGGAGGACATGTTTGCTTCTATGAAGGAACTTATTCCTGCTGAAGAAATGGAAACGGCAGTATTTACTGATGATAAACAACAGCGTCAAGAACGCCTTGGTGTTTTTAGAGAACGTCTTGAAGAAGCTTATGCAGAAAATGGAGATTGGATGAGCTTAATCGATGAAGGCTTGTACCAATATCAAAAGAAAACAGTTCGTAAAATGATCTTAAAAGATCATAAGCGTCCAGATGGCAGAGCTTTAGATGAAGTTCGTGCCTTAAGTGCAGAAATAGATATATTGCCACGTACTCATGGTAGTGGATTGTTTTCACGTGGAGAAACACAAGTATTAAATATCACGACGCTTGGAGCCTTAGGCGATACACAGCGTATTGATGGTTTAGATGATTTGGTCACTGGAAAACGTTATATGCATCATTATAACTTCCCATCATATTCAGTTGGTGAATGCCGACCTTCACGAGGACCGGGACGACGAGAGATTGGTCATGGTGCTCTTGCTGAAAGAGCCTTAGTACCCGTATTACCATCTGAGGAAGAGTTCCCTTATGCCATTCGTACAGTATCCGAAGTTGTAAGCTCAAACGGTTCAACTTCACAAGGGAGTATTTGTGCAAGTTCATTATCCTTAATGGCAGCAGGTGTTCCGATTAAGAAACCGGTAGCTGGGATTACATGCGGTTTGGTCACTGGAGATACGGATGATGACTTTGTCTTATTGACAGATATACAAGGCCTTGAGGACTTCTTCGGCGATATGGACTTTAAAGTTGCCGGGACCAAAGATGGCATCACAGCGATTCAGCTTGATATGAAAGTTAAAGGAATTACAAATGAGATTGTTGAAAAGGCAATTTATAACACCCAAAAATCAAGAATGATGATTTTAGATGATGTTATGAATGTATGTATCAGCGAGGCGCGTAAAGAGCTATCTCCATATGCACCTAAAATTATTCAAACAATGATTGACCCGGAAAAAATCGGTGAGGTGGTTGGACCTCGCGGAAAAACAATTAACCGTATCATTGATGAAACAGGTGTTAAAATTGATATCGAGGATGACGGTCGTGTGTTTATATGTGGAGATGACCATGAAATGGTTCAAAAAGCCCTTAGTATTATTGAAATGATTGGAAAAGATATTGAAGTGGGTACTGTTTATAATGGTACAGTTGTTCGCATTACTAACTTTGGTGCATTTGTTGAATTAGCACCGGGTAAAGACGGACTTGTCCACATCAGCAAATTAGCAAAAGAGCGCGTGAATAAAGTGGAAGATGTCGTACAAGTCGGTGACAAGATTTCTGTTAAAGTCATGGAAATTGATAGTCAAGGACGTATTAATCTTTCTAGAAAAGCTTTATTAGAAGATTAACCAAACTCGTTAATCCAATAAACATCGTTGAATAAATAGCTAATCTTAGGGAAAACATAAACCTCGTTTGTGTTTTCCCTGAAATTTATGTTTAGCTATAGGAGGAATTACTTGTTATATAACAAAGAACTATCGAATCATATGCGTATTATTGGAGAAGAAGTACCTTTTGTAAGGTCTGTCTCCATTGGCATCTATATAAAAGTCGGATCCGTTGATGAGAACTTAATCAATAATGGAATCACCCATTTTATTGAGCATATGTTTTTTAAAGGAACACCCAAGTATACAGCGCGACAATTAGCCGATACAATGAGCCGTATTGGTGGAAGAATAAACGCATATACATCCAAAGAATATGTGTGTTTTTACGCCCATGTACTTGATGAGCACCTCGATGAAGTTATTGATATTTTATCAGACATGATTCAACATTCTAACTTTTTGGAAGAAGATATTGAAAAAGAAAAAGGGATTATTTTAGAAGAATATTCCATGTATGAAGATAGTCCGGAAGAAATTGTGCTTGATGAAATGCATGCGACGATTTGGCCGAATCATGCAATCGGTTATAATATTATAGGGACTAAAGAAACAATAAAAAACATGAATAAAAAAATGTTACAAGACTATGTTGCATCACGTTATGTTGGAGATAACATGGTCGTCTCAATTGTTGGGAAGATTAACTTCGAAAAAATTGTGAAAAAGCTTGAAGATGCCTTTTCCGATATCACTTCCGGAGAAAAGATACGTCGTACATCTCCTATTTTATACGCACCCGGAAAAAAAGTTTTCAAAAAAGATATTGAACAGGGACACCTTGCGATTAGCTATCCATCAATTGATTATTTCCATGAAGATACTTATGGTATGAATATATTAAGTGCCATTGTCGGTGGTGGATTAAACAGTCGACTCTTTCAAAGTGTTCGAGAAGAAGAGGGACTGGCCTACTCCATTTATAGCTATGTAGAAACCTTTTATCAAACAGGCCTATTTACAACCTATGCGGCAACAAGCGCAGCACAAATTCCACAATTATATGGTGCAATTCGACACGAGGTAGATAAACTCCTTAATAATGGAATAACCGCGCGTGAATTACTTGAAACAAAAGAACAGCTAAAAAGCAATACAATTATCGGTATGGAAAACATGGGGGCACGTATGTCCCATTATGGAAAAGGTAGTCTTTTGAAAAATGATATCACGTCCATGGATGACCTCATTGAGGGTGTCAACAATGTTTCTCTTGATGATGTTAATCGACTGATACGTGAAACATTTCAATATAATCAGGAAAGTATTACCTTAGCAACACCATTTGAAGAAGACATTGATAAGTTATAGTAGATGAATAGAAACGAGGAGAGACGATGGAAAAGATAAAAGTTTTTGTTGAACGAACAGAAGAAGGAAAGACACTCAACTTACCTGCATATCAAACGGAACACTCAGCCGGTATGGATTTATATGCCTGCTTGGATAAAGATAAAATTCTAGAGCCCGGTCAGATAACATTAGTTCCAACCGGGATTAAAATTGCCATTCCTGATGGTTATGAAGCACAGATTCGTCCACGTAGCGGTCTAGCGTTAAAGCATGGAATTTCTTTAGTCAATACACCGGGAACCATTGACGCAGATTATCGTGGCGAGATTAAGATTATCATGATTAATCATGGAAGTGATAATTTTTCCATTATTCACGGGGAGCGTATTGCACAAATGGTATTTAACCCTATTGTACATGGGGTGTTTGAAGAAACGAATCAATTAGAAGAGAGTCTACGAGGTGAAGGCGGCTTTGGGCACACAGGTAAATAATCAAAAAAGTAGTGGAAAAGAACGCCTACGTGGAGAATATGGATACACACGTTATATGAAGCGACATAATTATCAATGGGCTCTTATCATGCTCATTATATGTCTTCTAACATTTGCACTTGGAAAAACTGTATTTTCAGATGTTGAACCCATGTTTATGGTAGTGAGTGCATTGCTCATTCTGCCATTTGCCCAGTTTTTAGCTAAAGCAATAAGTTTTTCCGGCTATAAACCTTTGAACGAAGAAGCCTTCAGTCGTGTGGCGACAATAAGTGATGACTTTTTGGTCCTTGGTGAATTACCAATTATTCGTGGAAAAAGGACTTATTTTTTTCAGAGTTTAGTCATTACATCCGTTGGCGTATATGGATTGATTTTAGAAAAAAATAATCCCACTCAAGCAAAAAAAATCATCGAATCCATTATTCAACCTAAAGGGCATCATGAGCCCGTTAAAATTTATAAGGATTATGATCAATTCTGCTTAGACCTTAAAACCAAGATAAAATCTCAAGTTCATGGGGCTGATGAATCTAAAATGGAGCGATTAGCAGAAGCAATTATTATTAAAGTGCATTAATGAATGGATGATATATATATGAAATCGATAGAGATCACAAAACAATATGCCGGCGAACGTGTGGACAAGATTTGTTTCAAAGTCTTAAAAAATGCCAAAAAATCCTTTATCTTTAAAATGTTTCGCAAGAAAAATATTGTATTAAATGAAAAAAAACTTAAAGGTGATGAACGATGCCGACTTGGAGATTCACTTCAGTTTTACCTTGCCGACGAGACCTTTAACAAATTTGCCGGGATTGAATCAAGTAAGGCTAATGCTGAAATAAAGGATGTGCTGACAAGACAGACGCTTTTGAAAAATCATATTATATATGAAGATAGCCATGTGTTGATTTACTCAAAACCTAAGGACGTATTATCTCAACCTAATGGAAAAAATGTCAATGTGGTTGATCAATATGGTCAGTATGCAAAAGCTCAAGGGATTGTCTATGACAAACTGTTAGACCGGTATGGTGTGTGTAATCGGCTCGACCGAAATACAAGCGGACTCCTCATCATCGGAAAAAATGCGTTAGCTCTTCGGCGTATGAATGAAAGTATTAAAAATCATCAGGTGGATAAACGCTATCGTGCTCTTGTCCTTGGACGCCTAAATAGTTCGATTGAACTTAAAGGCTATCAGAAAAAAGATAAAAATAATCAAGTGACAATGACAATGGATAAAGCGGATGATTATATACATACGGTCATTCATCCAATCGATTATCACGCTGATGAAGATTATACCCTTGTTGATGTTGAACTTCATACAGGTAAAACTCATCAGATTCGCCATCATTTATCAAGCATTCATCATCCGATAATTGGAGATTTGAAGTATGGTGATAGTCAACGCAATACATACTTTTTGAAAAAATATGGCATTAATAATCAATTGTTACATAGTTATTCCTACACATTCTTAAATGTTGATGATCCATTAGCCTATCTCATTGACAAAACATTTATTGCTCCTTATCCCAAGGAATTTAGAACACTTTTAGGAAAAGGTGATCTTTTATGACACGACAAAATAGTATTCAAGAATATGCACAATCAATTGGTATAGCTGATATTGGGTTTTGCGATGCAAAGCCTAACATTGGTTATGCCAATTTTATTAAAGAGAGGAAGCAGGCGACTAAGTGTTATCTCGATGTCGATAATAAGTTGACAACATCGGAAACTTATAATCCTTCCATACATTTAGATCATGCGAAAACAATAATTGCACTTATATATCCATATCATATGGACTTCTCGAAGAATGACCAATTGCAATCCGACGAGGTGCGTATTTCAAAATCATCTATTTTCACTGACTATCATGAAGGGGTTCTAAAGCAATGTCATCAATTGGAGGCCTATCTACAAAGGACCTATGCCACGAATACGAAAGCCTATTCAGATATGGGGCCCTTAAATGATAAATCGATTTTACTTCGAACGGGATTAGTAAAAATTGGTCGAAATAGTTTGCTCATTCATCCAAAGTTCGGTTCACGCTTTTATATCGGTTACATTTTAACGGATTTAGATTTGGGCATTGAGACAAAAGCTATTGAATCATTCGATGAATATCAAAGGTATTTTCATCCTTTTTGTCAAACATGTGGGCGGTGTGCAAGAAGTTGTCCCAATCATGCCATTCAGACCTTTGGTCGATTAACATCAAAACGGTGTATCTCTTTTTTGACCCAGTCTAAAAAATGGGATGAAACCCTTAATGAGCTTGGTGACGATTTGACCTTAGATGGTTATGTCTATGGATGTGATACATGTCAACGGGTATGTCCCTTAAATGGTATAAGACTTGATGCATATGACCATAAAGCGCTTGTTGAACCCAATCAAAAGATTAATGATCTCCTAGCTTTATCCAATCGAGGTTTTAAAGAAAAATTCGGTCAAACATCCGCCGGTTGGATTGGGAATAAACGTTTCAAACGAAATATTTACCAAATACAAAAAGAAAGAGAAGGTAAATAAAATGGCCTATTATCGTAGCCGAGGACTTCGAGGAAGTGCCTTAGAAGAATACATAAATTTAACCAATGTGAAATATCGAGAACATCAGTTGGGGTTGATTCAAAAAATACCGACACCCATTAAACCGGTCGAACTTGATTCGGTTAATGGAAATATTAAAAAGGCTTTTTTTGAAGAACGGTCTACAGTTGATTATATTGGACTTGTGCAAGGCTATCCCATTTGTTTTGATGCCAAGGAAACGAAACTTAAACGATTTCCGCTTAAAAACATTCATCATCATCAAATTGATTTTATGAAGGATTTTGAGAAACAAGAAGGGATTGCCTTTTTTTTAATTCATTTTAGTTGTGAAGACGCCATCTTTTTTGTTCCATTTACCTTTATTGAAAAAAAGATAGCCATATCGAATGACGGTGGTCCTAAGTCGATTCCATATGAGGAGTTTACAGCCTTTTATCAAGTTCATAATAAAGATGGTTATATTGTCCATTATATTGATGCCCTCGACCGCTTTCTCCAAGAAACTTAAAAAGATTCCGAAAAACAATTGACAAGGATAAGATCATCCCATATAATAAAAAACAAGTTTAATAAATTAGCAGATTAGCACTTTACCATAATAAAGCAAGGAGTGAAGAAATGAACAAGCAAATATTACACACCGTTGAAGGATTAAGAGATATTCATCCTTTGGATACGCGAAAAAAACAACAAATTGAACGCAATATTCTCGATCTATTTAATCACTATGGTTATGAACAGGTTCAAACACCAACCTTTGAATATTATGATATATATCATTATGAGCGTGGTACAGAGGATAGTAAAAATTTATATAAATTTTTTAATCGTGAAGGAGATATTCTTTCATTGCGTCCGGATGTAACCCCAAGTATTGCAAGATACACAGCAACGTTTTATAATCATGAAAAATCACCTAAACGCTTTTCTTATCTTGGGAATGTATTTTATAATAATGAAAACTATCAAGGCAAACTTCGTGAATATACACAAGCCGGTGTTGAATGTATCGGTATTGCTAATGCCGATGCTGATGCTGAGAGTATAGCCCTCGCCATTAATGCTTTACTGGCATCCGGCTTACAAGAGTTTCAACTTGATATTGGTCATGCTGGTTTTTTCAAAGGATTAGCAGCAGAAGCTGGATTATCCAATGAATTTAGTGAAGAAGTTCGCAAACTAATTGATGATAAAAATTACATTGCTATTGAAGAGTTGTTAGAAGACCTGAAAATAAATGAAACAGCAAAAAAAGGTTTACTTGAATTACCCACTTTGTTTGGACAAGAAGAAGTGTTAGAACGTGCCAAAGAGCTTACAACCAATGCTGTTGCTCTAGGTGCCATTGAGCGGATTAAAGAGGTTTATGAAATCCTCAAAGACTATGACTTAAGTGAATATGTTTCCTTTGATTTAGGCATGGTCTCTCAGTTACAATATTATACAGGGGTTATATTCAAAGGATATACCTATGGAACAGGAGTGAGTGTTGTTGATGGGGGCCGTTATGACGCCCTGCTCAGTACCTTCGCTTATGATATGCCGGCTGTCGGATTTGCCATTCGTATTGATGAATTATTAAATGCGATTACACGTCAAGGGATAACGATTGAAGTTCCGTCGATTAATACATTGATCGTCTATGAGCCACCTTATCGAAAAACCGCCATTCAATTAGCAGAAGTCTTACGTCGTCAGGGAATGACGGTAGAATTAGATACTCGAAACCATGGTTTAGACGATGGAAAATTATATGGTCAAAGTAAATCCATTGGTGGTATGATCTATATCAATGATTCAAACACTGTTCAATTAATTGATTTGAAAACAGACGACACAAAGACAGTAAATTTAAGCGAACTGTCAAAAGGAGGCCTATAATGCGATATTTAACATTTGCTTTGGCAAAAGGTCGATTAGCAAAAAAAGCATTAAAAATGTTAGAACAACAAGGGATTACCTGTGAAGAAATGTATACAGATACACGTAAATTAATCTTCGTCAATGAAGAATTAAAGTTAAAATTTTTCTTGGCAAAAGCAAGTGATGTTCCAACTTATGTGGAATATGGAGCGGCGGATATCGGGGTCGTCGGTAAAGATACAATATTAGAAGAACGTCGCAATCTCTATGAAGTCGTGGATTTAGGGTTTGGTAAATGCAACATGGTTGTTGCTGGTCCAGAGTCTATGAGTGAACAGCTTAAATATAATAATTCCATCCGTGTAGCTACAAAATATCCAAATATTGCAAAAGACTATTTTTATAATAAAAAGAATCAAAAAGTAGAAATTATTAAACTAAACGGTTCAATTGAATTAGCTCCACTTGTTGGTTTATCTGAAGTTATTGTTGATATTGTAGAAACCGGAACAACGCTTAAAGAAAATGGTCTTGTTGTTCTTGAAACGATTTGTCCATTATCGGCACGTATGGTTGTTAATCGTGTCAGTATGAAAATGGAAAGTGAACGCATTAGTAAAATAATAACACAATTAAGAGCTTCACTACAATAAATGAAAGGGTGAGACCATGAAAATCTATGATTTGCGAGAAAGTACAGTATTAAATATTGATGATTTTTTAGCAAAGCGGGAACAAACATCCTATGATGATTATGAAAAACGTGTCAATGATATTTTAGAAAATGTTAAAACAAAGGGTAATGCAGCACTGATTGAATATACCACACGCTTTGATCAGGTTACATTAGACGAAAAATCATTATTTGTATCGGATGAAGAAATTAAAGAAGCTTATGAACAGGTGAGTCCGGAATTGATTGGTGTGATTAAGCGTGCATATGATAAGATTTACACCTATCATATGAAACAAAAGCAATACTCATGGTTTGACACCGATGAATTTGGGACTATGCTTGGTCAAAAAGTTTCTCCAATAGAACGTGTCGGCGTATATGTTCCGGGAGGTACCGCTGTTTATCCATCAAGCGTTTTGATGAACATTATACCTGCTAGGGTTGCGGGTGTTAAGGACATTACCATGACAACACCCATGCTCAAAACCGGAAAAATTAATCCGACAACTCTTGTTGCTGCTCATATATGTGGTGTGACAAATATACTTAAAATAGGTGGAGCACAAGCTATTGCTGCCTTGGCTTACGGAACAGCAACTATTCAAAAAGTAGATAAAATTGTAGGCCCGGGAAATATTTATGTTGCCCTTGCAAAGAAAAAAGTCTATGGTCAAGTCAATATCGATTCCATCGCAGGGCCTTCAGAGATTTTAATTATCGCCGATGAAACTGCGGATGCAAAATACGTTGCTGCCGATATGCTTTCACAAGCTGAACATGATGTACTCGCATCTTCTGTTCTTGTTACCACCGATGCTCAGTTGGTTGAAGATGTTCAAGTCGAGTTAGACAAGCAGGCAAATGCCTTGTCACGAACAGAGATTATGTTAAAATCATTAGAAAACTATGGAGCCATTGTATTGGTTAAATCCATTCAAGATGCAATAATTATTTCGGATCAAATTGCACCAGAGCATCTTGAAATTTGTACAAAAGAACCTGTCATGGTGATGAATAAAATCAAACATGCCGGTGCCATGTTCTTAGGTAACTTCTCCCCGGAGCCATTAGGCGATTATATGGCCGGGCCAAATCATGTATTACCGACTAATGGAACAGCACGATTTTTCTCACCATTATCCGTTGATGATTTTATTAAGAAGAGCAGTATTATATATTATAATGAAGACGCACTGGCCTCTTTAAAAGATGATATTGTGACCTTTGCAGAAAATGAGGCCTTGACCGCTCATGCTAATGCAATTAAAGTGAGGTTTTTAGATGAATAAGTATATGCGAAAAGACTTGCAATTTTATAAACCCTACCATTCACCGATTAAACCATATGAAATCAAGGCAGATGCAAATGAGAGTCCGTATCCCCACCATGAAGCTTTTGTTGAACATATGAAAGGATGGATGGAAGACAAAGACAATATAACACGTTATCCAGATACAGATGCTATTTTGTTACGCCAACGTATTGCAAAACACTACGAGACATACAAAGTTAACGAAGAAAATGTCATATGCGGGGTAGGTTCGGATCAAATCATTGATATTATTATTAAAGTCTTTGTTGAACCGGGAGAAACTATATTAGCGCCTACACCATCCTTTAGTATGTATAAACTTGGCGGATTGTTAAATCATGCCTATGTCCATGAATATGCATTAGATGATGAATTTCATTATGATATTCCGGCATTATTAGATTTAATTGAATTCGAAGCCCCTAAACTTATTTTTCTCTGTACGCCCAATAATCCAACAGGCGGACTCCTTGACCGAGCGTCTATTATTCAAGTTTTAGATAAAGCAAAATGTCCGGTTGTTGTTGACGAAGTCTATGCTGAGTTTTCAGGAGAGACTATGTTAGATCTTTTTGAGAAATATCCAAACATGATCATTTTACGCTCTTTTTCAAAAGCATATGGGCTGGCAGGACTTCGTACAGGTTATGCCATTGCTAATAAAGAAATGATTGATACCTTATATATTGGCAAGCCACCCTATAATTTATCCAACTATTCTCAGGAAGCATCTATTTTTGTCTTGGACCACCATCAGTTTTACATGAACCAAGTTCAAGAAATAAAAAAAGAACGAGAAATCATGAAACGACATCTTGAGACATTATCCTTCGTAGAAAAAGTCTATGAGAGTGAAACAAACTTTTTGCTTATTAAAGTTGAGCGTACAGGCATTCAAAAACTGCTAGAAGAGAAGTTGATTCTTATACGGGATTATCCACCAACAGGAAATCTGGCCGGATGTATTCGTATTACTATTGGAACGGCTCAAGAGAATCAAAAGATTCTAGAAAAATTGAGGGAGGTTTAGCATGGGACAAGAACGCACCGGAAAACTAAGTCGTGAGTCAAAAGAAACAAAAATATCTATTGAAGCAAATCTAGATGGGACCGGTCAGTATAGTATTCAGACCGGCGTCGGTTTTTTTGATCATATGTTGAGTCATTTATCAAAACAAAGCTTTATTGATTTAACGATTGACGCTAAAGGAGATACCTATATTGATTCTCATCATACGGTTGAAGATGTGGGTATTGTATTGGGCACATGTCTATCCCAAGCATTCGGAACAAAAGATGGCATTAAACGCTATGGTTTTTCCGGGATTCCCATGGATGAAACCATGGTCTTATGCAGTATTGATTTATCCGGCAGACCCTATTTAAGTTTCAATGCCCCCTTTACATCAAACCATTTGGGGGATATGGACACTGAAATGGTGGAAGAATTCTTCCGTGCCTTATCAACAAATCTAAAGATGAATTGTCATATTGAAGTTCTTCATGGCAAGAATAATCATCATATTGCAGAAGGTATTTTCAAGGCGTTTGGTAAAGCGCTCGATGAAGCAAAAACCATTGATCCAAGAATTCAAGGGGCACATTCAACCAAAGGACTATTTGACTAGGAGGACAATCATGGCGATTGGAATTATCGATTACGGTATGGGAAATTTAAAAAGTGTTTCAAATGCCATTCAATTTTTAGGCGGGGAGTGTTTTATTAGCAATGACTATGATGCCTTATGTCAGGCAGATCAACTCATTCTTCCCGGTGTTGGTGCATTTAAAGATGCAATTGAACTCATTCGCGAGAAAAAATTTGATACATTGCTTAAGGAAGCTCAAGAACAAGGAAAGCCCATTCTTGGAATTTGTTTAGGAATGCAGTTGATGTTTGACTCATCCGACGAATTTGGGCATCATCAAGGTCTTGGATTGTTACCTGGTAAAATAATTAAACTTAATGTTCCGCTTAAGATTCCTCATATGGGATGGAATCGCTTAGATATTCAAAAAACAGCTCCTTTATTTAAGAATTTACCTGAAGAAGCTTATGTTTATTTTGTTCATTCCTATTATCTTGAAACCCATGTAGATATTGTCAGTGCAACGACATATTATGGCAAAGAGATTCAAATAGCAGCTCAACAAGGAAATACCTATGCCTTACAGTTTCATCCTGAAAAAAGTGGTTCAGTAGGACTTCAGATCTTAAAGAATTTTATGAGTTTGTAAATGGAGGTTATTATGCAATTATATCCGGCAATTGATATTAAAAACGGAAAATGTGTTCGTTTATTTCAAGGACAGTTTGACCAAGAAACCATCTATAATGAACATCCATATGACGTTGCAAAACAATGGGAAGATTTAGGTGCGACATATATACATGTCGTGGATTTAGATGGTGCCTTAGACGGACAATGGGTAAATCAAGAAGCTATGCAAAAAATTATTGATACAGTAAATGTGCCTATTCAAACCGGTGGTGGCGTACGTACACTAGACGATATTAAGCAGCGTCTTGATCTTGGTATTGAACGGGTTATTATCGGAACAATGGCTATTAAAAATCCAGACTTTGTCCGAGAAGCGGTTCAGCGCTTTGGTTCAAAGCATATCGCTGTAGGCATCGACGCAAAAAATGGGAAAGTAGCCACCCATGGATGGGAACAAGTCAGTGACATTGAAGCCGTTGATTTTGCTCGAACAATGAAAGCTATGGGTGTGGAGGTTATTATCTATACGGATATCAGCAAAGATGGAACCATGGCAGGGCCAAATATAGAACAGACAAAAGCCTTAGTTGATGCGACAGGAATGGATATTATTGCATCTGGTGGTGTTTCAAAAATGCAAGATTTGGAAAACACCCAAGCAATTGGTGTTCAAGGTACCATTATCGGTAAAGCGCTCTATTTAAATGCCATCGCTTTAGATGAGGCCATTGCAACATTTGAAAGAGGTGAATAAATGTTATCCAAACGAATTATTCCTTGTTTAGATGTTGACAAAGGGCGCGTTGTGAAAGGGGTCCAGTTTGTGGACTTAATTGATGCCGGCGATCCGGTTGAAGTGGCGAAAGCATATAATGAAAGCTTAGCTGACGAAGTGGTATTTTTAGACATCACCGCTTCACATGAAGATCGAGGAACTATTGTTGATATTGTTCGCAAGACAGCGGAACAAATATTTATTCCACTCACAGTTGGCGGGGGTATTCGAACGCTTGAAGATTTTCGTCGTATACTTCTTGCAGGGGCAGATAAAGTATCGGTAAATTCTGCAGCTATTGCCAGACCGGAACTGATTAATGAAGCCTCTCAAAAATTTGGCTCTCAATGTGTGGTTGTTGCTATTGATGCAAAATACAATGCAGAACGTGAAAGTTGGGATGTCTATTCCCATGGTGGCCGACAAAACCGTACCTTAGACGCAATAGAATGGGCCATAGAGGCAGAAAAACGCGGTGCAGGTGAAATACTCCTAACCAGCATGGATCAAGACGGTACAAAGGCCGGATATGACAATGCCCTTACACGAAAAGTTAGTGAATCGGTAAATATTCCGGTCATTGCCAGTGGCGGTGCCGGAACAATGGAACATTTTAAAACCGCAATTGTGGAAGGGAAAGCAGATGCAGTTTTAGCCGCTTCCTTATTCCATTTTAAAGAAATTGACATTAAAGACTTAAAAGAGTATCTTAAAAGCGAAGGTATTCCGATGCGAATGAACTAATATAGATTTCAAGGAGGACAATAAATGATGAATTTTTCAGATTTAAAAACGAATGAACAAGGGCTGATTCCGGTCGTCACACAAGATTACAAAAGCAATGAAGTTTTGATGCTCGCATATATGAATGAAGAGGCATTTACCAAGTCGATGGAGACAAAAAAAGCCCATTATTATAGCCGCAGCCGCCAAGAATTATGGTTTAAAGGCGAGACAAGCGGACATTTTCAACATATTCAATCCATTTTAATTGATTGTGATAACGATACCTTGGTTTTAAAGGTAAAACAAGAAGGCGCCGCATGCCATACCGGTGAATTTTCCTGTTTTTATCGTGAGATCATGACCGCTGAAGATATGCTTGACGTACAAGATGTCGTCAGCTCAAAAGTTTTAGAAGAAGTTTATCAAGTTGTACTTGATCGTAAAAACAACCCCAAAGAAGGATCCTATACAAACTATCTATTTGATAAAGGCATTGATAAGATACTTAAAAAAGTGGGTGAAGAAACAGCCGAGGTCATTATTGGCGCAAAAAATGAAGGTTGCGAAGAGATTATTTATGAAATCAGTGATTTATTATATCATTTAACCGTTTTAATTGTTGAAAAAGGTGCCACATGGGATGAAATCTTTAAAGAGCTTGGTAAGCGTCGATAAATTTCTTGCTTATTTCGGTGTGAACAGATGCGTTATATGATGAATTGGCCCAAACATAATCACACGATCGAGGGGAAGAATAAGCTGTTCATCATCAATATCGCCAATATATATATCGCCGCGTTTGATAAATAAAACCCGTATACCGTACTTATTACTAATACGCGATTCAAAAATTGTTTTGTTGGCTAAGATTGTAGGCACTTCAATAATTTTCACTTCAACGATACCATATCCATGAAAATTATCAAGGACAAGTAAAGGATTTGATCTTTTTGAGTACATCCAGCGATTAGCAGCGTTTTTAATAAAAGTATTGAGCCGTGTTTTTATAAATGGAACGCGTCGGTGCATAATAATGATAATTAAAAATATGAAAAGACCTATAAAGGCTTGAATATAATTAAATGTTGGATCTCGATAAAGGTTTATGGTAATGTTAACCAAGGTGGAAATAACGGATACATTTAGGAGGTTTCCGATAATCATAACGATGATCGCCAGCTTCCTTCTGCGTCTTGAAGTAACGATTACTTCACTTTCATTGGTTGTAAAACCGGAATTTGTCAATAGAGAAATGACTTGAAAAATTGAACGTGTATGGGATAAGCCAGTGAGCATGAAAATCACTGTAAAAATTTCAATAATAAAAAGGTAAATGGATATTAAGACAAGTAATACGAAAAATGCAAGATTAAGTGACATTGATGTTCTCCTTTCATAGGGGTTTCTTATATTTTATCACAAATACGTATTCTATCATATTGTAAATCGCATAAAAATATGCTAAACTTATTTTTAGTTCGAATATTCATAAATGGAGATGATTAATAATGATAGAAAAAATGTTTAATAGTCAAAGTAAGAATATTATTCATAAAGCTTTAGATGGAAC
Organism: uncultured Eubacteriales bacterium; assembly: GCA_964563505.1. Classification (GTDB taxonomy): domain Bacteria; phylum Bacillota; class Clostridia; order Lachnospirales; family Vallitaleaceae; genus UBA1351. The sequence goes on along the minus strand of CAZLXW010000010.1, from coordinate 51,844 downwards.
TTGGCAACGCAATCAACTACTTAGTGAGAATATTGCCAATGTGGATACGCCCAATTACAAGCGCAAGGATGTTTCTTTTGAACAATCCCTAAAACGTGCAATACGTAATAATAAAACGAATACAAGAGATTTAGACACAATGAGTTTTCGAACGATTACCGATCAGCCTGGATTAAGTTATCGCAAAGATGGCAATAATGTGAATATTGAGACTGAGATGGTTTATCTTGCAGAAAATCAACTGAAATACAATACGCTCATCGGCTTATCCGGTTACGATCGAATTAAGTCCGTTTTGAAGTAGTAGATGCCGCATTTATATGTAGCATCTTTTTTTATATAACGTTAGGATAGGATTAAAGTCTCAGAATACTTAGTTTTGACAGTCCATTCATATATGTTATAATTAGAAGTGTATCATTAATTTTGTTTATGTATAGGAGGTATGTTGGATGAGAAGATTTCTTAAGAACGACTTAACAAATTTACTTAGTCATGAAAGCGAATTATGTATATCCATTTTCGTACCGACACAGAAAGTTGGAAATGAAGCACAGCAAGGTCGGATTCGATTGAAAAATATGTTAGAGGATATTTCGCATGAATTGAAGAAAAAAAATTATAAATCAGAAAAAATTCAGGAGATACTAAAACCGGCAAAAGATTTCGTGGATGATATTCCTTTTTGGAGTCATCAAAGTAAATCATTAGCGATTTTTATATCTTTAGATGATTTTTTTTATTATCAATTACCAATAGATGTTGATGAAATGATGATGATTAATCACCGATTTTATATAAAACCATTAATTCGAATGATGAATGCTATTGATCAAGCCTATGTCATCGGCGTTAGTCAAAAAGACGTTAAAGTATTTCATTGGATGACCTACGGCATCGAAGATATAACGCCGGATGATTTCCCGACAAATATATGGGATGAATTAGGATACGATACTCCTGAACGCCATTTACAAAATAATGGCGGAACAAAAGGAGTAAAAGGTTTCCATGGACATGGTGGGATTGAAGAAAAAGAACGCGCAAATTTATTCCAATTTTTCAGAAAAATTGATCATTCAATGAATGAAATCATGCAAGATCAAGGAATTCCTTTAATTTTTATGGGCGTACAATATTTATTTCCAATATACAAAGAAGCCAATACAAAGAATAATCTTTTAGATGATTTCATTGAAGGTAATCCAGATGAGTTTACTCATGATTTTATTCATAAAAAAGTAGAAGAACTATTGACGCCATATTTTGAAGAACGTTTACAAAAAGCATATCAAAAGTTCAACGCAAATCAAAGTAGCGATAAAATCTTAACTGAGCTAAAAGAAATCGCTGTTGCGTCTTATTTTAAAAAGATTGATCAACTATTTATTCCGAAGAAGAAAGTTCGATGGGGTAAAGTAAATATAACAGATACAGAGGTTGACATTCATTTTGAACATCAAGATGCAGATGAAGACATTTATGATTTTGCCGTTTATCATACATTAATTAATGGAGGTCAAGTTTTTGAACTTCAGGCAAGTGACGTTATAGAAGCAGGTGCGGTTGTTCGGTTTTAATAGTAAAAAGGGACTTGAATTTAAGTCCCTTTTTTGTTAACTTGCATCCGATTCTTCGATAAGATATAATATAAACAAGAATGTCTATGGTTAGATACATATGCCGTATTCATAATATAAGTGAAGAAAGGATCTGAATTTATTGAAACGATTAAAGAAATTAATTGATTCAAAAACATTATTTACCGGAAGCTATAGTGATGCCGAGCAACACCATGATATTAACATCATACGCTACGATGAGGACGGTTTGCATTATAGATATGGTATTTTTGATAATGAAAATCCATCTTATTTAGCATGGGAGGAACCGAATCTATATGTATTACATGAGCTTGATGAAGAAGTAAAACTATCTACATATAGTTATTTTAAAGGTCCAATAAGTATTTTTAAAAGTAATGAAGCTAGTATAAAAGGTGTAGGTGCCTGTCATATGCACACAAACCCGGATATGCCCTATATATTTGTTTCTTGCTATGGAAGCGGACATATTCATGTTTATAGTAAAAAGGACAAGGCCTTTATTAATACATTTACACCAGCTGATGAACATAAAGAGGTGGCTAGAGCACATGGTTCAATTATAACAAACTCCGGAAAATGGTTACTAACTGTTGATCTTGGTCGAGACTATATTCGTGTTTTTAATATGGATAAGATTACAGAAGTTCCTTTCGTTGAACATTCTAAATTTTCATTACCTCAAGGTTCAGGTCCTAGACAAGTGATTCTATCAAAAGAAGATCGATACATATATTGTATGAATGAATTAAATAACAGTATTATGATATTATCCTTTGATAACGCAACAGGAGAAATAACCGAATTGGTCGACACGATTCAAGCTTCAGAACAAGATGTTAACGCAGTAGGGACGAGTATATTGACAAAAGACCATTCCATTCTTATTGTACCGAATCGAGGCCCAAATACCTTGTCGCTGTTTAAAGTTAAGGATGAAAAATGCACGAAAATTGATGAAATCGATTGTATGGGAGATTGGCCACGTCTCATTGCTTTTAGCAAAAATGAAAAAGAAGTATTTGTTGCTAATCAAAAGAGCGGGCAACTATCGGTGTTTAATCTTCAACGAACAGGAAAATCAATATTAAAATACATCGATTCGATACCCATCCCATTAATTAGTTATGTTGAAGAAATAATTGAGTGACAAGGCAAGGGAGAAGAGGGAGAGAGAAAATGGATTTACTTACGCGTATAATTAAGACCCTTTACTTAGATTTGAACAAGGTAGAATTTGAGGCATATGCGACAGAAGTGGGTATTTTTTACAAAGAATTAAATAATGAGCAATATCCAAAAATAATACATCAAAATCACTTTGACCGTTTAAATCAATTATTGGAAAAATCCAAGATACACTATGGTGGACGGTCAAATAAAGTGTGTTTAAAAATTGAACCAACCATAATTGATCAACCAGATGAGAGCTCTTCAGTCATGCAAGAGTAGATATTCGGTCCGATTCTCCCAGTAATAGGCTATTCTTCATTAAAAGAAGTTGTTCATTCATTGAACGATAAACAAAAACCATTTGAAATCTTTTCACATAAAAAAAGTATATTAAAAAAGGCCAATTGGCTTGACCTTCCTTTTAGATATGCTCCTTATAAATTACCGCTTAAATTGTTACGCCATTTGATGGGCTAGCGTACGCCATTCACCACCACAGGCTAAATAGTATGTGTGAAGCCATAAAATATGCCTACATCCACATTCTGAACAGTAAAATTGTGTTTCTTGATATTGATCTTGCTCAACATACTCATAAGCAACTTGTAATAGGCCTTGCTTAACATAATTGAGCGCTTCTTCTTTGATTTTAAGTAGTTGATCATGGGATTGAACTGTTTCATATTTTCTGAATGGTTTGCACACCTTACACATAATTTAGCCTCCTGTGTTGTTAAATTAATAACAATTATTTTTAAAAAATATAATACTTTCCGTAGAAAAAAGGTGTTTTCTTGTAAAAGTATTATATTCAAGAATTGTTTATTGTTATTATTATAACACAATTCAGATAATTTGCAAGTCCTATAATCGTTTTTTAAAAATACTTATATTTGATGCGTTCACTTCAAAAGTTCCTGTGTCAGTATATTTGGTAATTGCTTTACCTTCAAGAAGGGCACTAACAAATTCAATGGTCATTGATCCCCATGTTGCATTTCTTTGAGATAGAGCACAAGAAATCGCTCCCGACTCAATGTATCCGGATATTTCTTTTGTATAATCCATAGTAATTAATGAAAAGTTTGGCTTTCGTCGCGTAATATATTTTGCTGCATGTTCCCCCCAATTAATATCTGTCGTAAATAAAACATTGATGTCGGGATGAGCTAATAACATTTTATCAATAACGCCAAATATTTTATCATCATCGCCGTCACTAGGAATAGGGTAGGAAACAGCTTCTAAATTTGTCTCTTTTTTTATAGCTTCGATGAAACCTATGGCTCTTTGATCAATGGCATCAATGGTAACATCTTGCCAGCGGCCAACAATTGCTTTTCCTCGATTATTCGTAATTTTTGCAGCTACCTTAGCAGCACTTTTTCCTGCATTGTATCCATCCGTTTGAATGAGGGCTTCGTATGGAACATCCTCTAATTTAGAATTTAAGAAAATGATACGACTACCATTTTTAACACAGGTTTGAAGATTTTTCACAATATCTTTTGAATAAATTGGACTAATAGCAATTGCATCATAATGGTTTTCTATTAATTGTTCAGTAATTTTTTTCATTTCCTCAGTTGCGGTATTACGAGACTTCGGTGCAAAAAAATCAATAGAATAATTAAAAATCTTTGCCGCTTTTTCTGCATCGTATCTTGTTGGATGCCAAAAGGGAACATCAATATCAAAAATCATTGCAACCGAGATGGTTTTTGACGTTGCCACATCGACTTGAACGCGTTGAAAATCTTGATTGATTTTATCGACATACTCTGAAAGCAGTTCGGTCATTTGAGTTAGCATGGATGTAGAGCTATTTTGATACAAGGTTAAACTTGCTAACTCTTCGGTTGTTGCCGTTGACTCTTCAACGACAGAAGCTACATTATTCATCATTGCAACAAGTTCATCTTTTTGTTTGCTTAACCCTAAGAACTCGTCATTAAAGTGGACTTGTTCTTCAATGAATTTTAAAATATATGCATTGATTTTATCAAAGCTTTCAACAACATCGTTAACGGATTTTTTTTGTGCGTTAAATATATCCGTTGACTCATCAATAACATTTTTCAAATCATTCAGTTCATTTGTGACCATAAGTATAGAATCATTGATGTCACTACTAGCTTTTCGACTTTCTTCAGATAGTTTACGCACTTCATCAGCGACAACTGCAAAGCCTTTTCCGGCTTCTCCGGCTCGTGCCGCTTCAATAGATGCATTAAGGGCTAATAAATTCGTTTGTTCTGCAATCGTGTAGAGGACATTGGTGATATCATTAATGCTCTCTGTTTTTTCTAAAACTTTATATATTTCTTCTGTGATTGTAGTAATAACTTTTTGGTTTTTTTCTTGATTTGTTATAAGGCCATCAACGGATTCACGGCCGGATGAATTTACTTGACCCATGGCGTTGGCTAAATCAATGAGGGCTTTAGAACGGCTTTCCATTATGTTTAAGCTTTCAGCAAGTTGTTCTGTTAATGCCAGTCCTGTAGCAACATCTTTTGCTTGGTGATTGGCTCCGTCTGCAATATAAGAAGATGCATCTTTTATTTGCTCTGATGAATCCGAGAGCTCTTGAATAATACCTTCTAATTTACTCGATACATCCATCACTTCATTAAAGGCATTGGAAAATTCAGAAAAATATGTTTTATAGTTCACATAAATTTCATAATAAGGAGAGTCATTTGTAGGATTGACATTGGTTGAATCGAATCGTTCAGTAAAATCCCAATCTTTTATTTTATGCATGTAAGGATCATTTGAAGCTTTCTTTGATAACACAGATAATCTTTTTTTCATAGCAATACCTCCTGTTGTTATTTTACAGAATAATATGTAATTATTCAACAGATTTAGTAAAAAACGCTAATAAACTTTTTTCTTTAATATTGTATCATTTACTTTATTGCATTTTACTGTTAAAATATAGACACATTATCTAGGAGGAATTTATGAAAATACAACAAGTACTAAATATATTAAATGGCGAATTAATCTGCGGTAAGTCAGAATTACTTGAAGATGAAATTGATTATGGGTACAGTTGTGACCTTATGAGTGATGTGTTAGCGTATGTTCAAAATAATGTCTTGCTATTAACCGGTCTTGTTCATCCACAAGTTATCCGAACGGCAGAAATGTTAGATATAAAAGCAATTCTAATTGTAAGAGGTAAAAAACCTTCAGAAGATATTATTGATATGGCCAATGAACGCGATATCGTTATTATTCGAACGACACATTCATTGTTTACAGCATCTGGCTTATTATTTCAGCAAGGATTACTAGGAGAGGAAATTGCTCACGATGAAATTCACTTATGAAGTAGAAGGAAATGAATTTATTGATGCAGGTGTTGCCTCATCAAAATTTAAAACAACACTAAAGCAACTGGGACTCCCAACAAATTTAATACGTAAAATTGCAATAGCAATGTATGAAGCTGAGATTAACATGGTTATTCATGCAAACGGTGGTGAAATCCTCGCAGAAGTCACACCAACAAAAATATATGTTCGACTTGAAGATCATGGCCCGGGGATACCTGATATCGACTTGGCCATGCAGGCGGGCTATTCAACGGCTTCTGAACAAGCCAGGACGATGGGATTTGGGGCCGGAATGGGATTGCCGAATATTAAACGTTATAGCGATCATTTAAAAGTGCATTCAGAAGAGAATGTTGGAACAATTGTCGAAATATCCTTTGATATTCAATGATTTGGTTTAAGTCTAGGAGGAAGCATTTATGGGAACTTCACATTCAGTAACATTGGATTGGGAAAAATGTATTGGGTGTACCGATTGTATAAAACGATGTCCAACTGAAGCAATACGTGTTCGTAATTCAAAAGCCGAAATAACGGATGATCGATGTATCGATTGTGGCATGTGTATTCGTGTCTGCAAAAGTCATGCAAAAAAGGCAATGACCGATCCGTTTGAAAAAATTTATGAATATAAATATAAAGTAGCCATTCCGGCGCCAACACTGTACACACAGTTCAAAAAAATTCGCGACCCAAATATTATCTTAACTGCATTAAAAAAAATAGGGTTTGACGAAGTCTATGAGGTGGCACGAGCTGCCGAAATCGTAACAGAATATAGCCGCCAATTTATGGAAAAAGGGAAAACCGCTTCGCCCATGATATCCAGTGCATGTCCTGCAATTGTTAAGCTTGTAGAAATGCGCTTTCCATCATTGATTCCAAATGTTTTACCTGTAATATCTCCAAAAGAGGCAAGTGCAAGGTATGCACGTCAATATTTAGTAAGAAAAGGGATTCCAGCTGAAGACATCGGTATTTTTTTTATAACCCCTTGTGCTGCAAAGGTAACGGATTCAAGATATCCCCATACATTTGACCACTCAGAAGTTGATGGTATTATTTCAATTAAAGATGTATATAAATTAATGTTACCGATTATAAAAAATATGCGACAAGAAGAAGTCGAAGTACTACAGACCTCTACAAGCCGAGGTATCGGTTGGGCAGCAACAGGAGGAGAAGGACTCGCATCAAAAGTATATAATCATGTCGCTGTTGACGGCATTGAAAATGTTATTGAAATACTTGAACGTGTAGAAAACAATAAGTTGGATGTTGAATTTGTTGAATGCCTTTCGTGTACAAATGGTTGTTTAGGAGGCCCACTCACAGTAGAAAACTCATTTGTTGCAACAAACCGCATGTCCAAAGTAAAAAAATATATTAATTCACTTGGAAAGACCAGAGAATTAGATATGTATAGAGACACAATTGAACTTGATTGGCAATATTCATTAAAAAACAAACAAGTGATGAAACTTGATGATGATATGGCAATTGCTCTCAAAAAAATAGAACGTCTTGAGCAAATATTTGAAACATTACCCCAAATCGATTGTGGTTCATGTGGAGCGCCGACGTGTCATGCGCTTGCAGAAGATATCGTTCAGGGTCATGCAAATATAGAGGACTGTATTTTTATGTTACGTGAAAAAGTGCGTGATGTTGCAGAAAATATGGTTAGCCTTGCCGGGAAAATGCCACCATCAATTCGGCATATGGATACAAACAAAAAACAGGAGGTTCCAAAATGAAAATTAACGATATTATTGAACCATTAAATTTAACGGTGATTACAGGGGAAACGCTTCTAGAGCGTGAGATTAATGATGGCTATGTAGGTGATTTACTTAGTGTTGTCATGGGGAAGGCGCCTGAAAATTGTGCTTGGATTACTGTTCAAAGCCACATTAATATAATAGCAGTTGCAACTTTGGCAGATGTTGGCTGTATCATTGTATCAGAAGGTTTTTCTATTGACGATGATGCTGTTGAAAAGGCGAAAATAGAAGAGGTTGTACTATTATCTTCAAGAGAATCTTCGTATTCAATCGCAAAAAAATTAGGACAGATGGGTTTATAAAATGAAAGAACTTTCTTATCATATTTTAGATATTGCAAATAACAGTATTCGTGCAAATGCAAACCACCTTATTATTAATATTGATGAAAATAGGGAGAAAAACGCGTTAAAGATTAGCATCAATGATAATGGAAATGGAATCCCTGCGCATATATACAAAGATATTAAAAACCCCTTTACAACAAGTCGAACGACTCGAAAGGTTGGCTTGGGTATTCCACTACTTAATGATACGTGTTTAAATTGTAATGGTCACCTAAATATTGATACTGAAGTTGGAAAGGGAACGCAATTGGAAGCCTTGATGGAATTAACGCATATTGACCGACCGCCAATGGGTAATCTCGTTTCGACGATATTAACCCTATTTGTGTCCCATGAAGATATTAATATTGATTTTATCTATGAAGTAGATGGGACCAGTTTTACATTAACAACACAAATGCTTAAAGAAATTCTTGGCGATATTTCACTAAACACACCTGAAATTTCACAATGGATTCGCGAGTATTTGAAGGATAATATCGTAGCATTGCATGATAGTGAATGAATTAACGAAAAAGAGTGAAAAACGAAGGGGCAGAAAGTTTTTTTGTCCTTTTTTTGTTCGTGAATATTGTATACAATGTGCAAAACGCGGAAAGCGTTGATTTATTCACGTTCCCAAGAAACTTGATAGTTTATTAACACACCTTGTAAATAAAGGAAAAATGTTTTATTATAAGTATGATAAATTCGAAAAAAATTAGACAGGGGGTCTAGAATGTCCAGTTTAACATTTAAAAAAGGGATTCACCCAAAACACGCTAAACATTTTACAAAAGACAAAGCCATTGAATACATTCTACCGGAAGGTGATGTAACCATTATGTTGCAACAACATATTGGAGCACCTTGTTCACCATTAGTCAAAGTTGGTGAAGAGGTACTTGTCGGTCAAAAGATCGGGGATTCAGAGAGTTTTGTAAGTGCTCCTGTACATAGTACAGTTTCTGGAAAAGTCAAAAAAATTATGGAGGTATTACATCCAAACGGCTCGAAAAGTACAGGCATCATCATTGACAATGATGGCTTATACAACGAAGTTGAAATGATACCTAAAGATCCATATTCAATGAGTAAAGACGACATTTTAGCAACAATCCGTGAAGCTGGAATTGTCGGCATGGGAGGGGCTGGATTTCCAACCTTTATTAAGTTAAATCCGCCTAAAGATAAAGTTGTTGATTACATTGTTGTAAACGGAGCTGAATGTGAGCCCTACTTGACATCTGATCATCGCGTTATGCTTGAAGAGCCCGACCGTATTATCAAAGGATTATCGGTTATTCTAACACTCTATCCTGAAGCAAAAGGGATTATCGGAATTGAAGATAATAAACCGGATGCAATCGAAGCTATGAGAAAGGCTTTATCAAACTTTCAAAAAGAATCCGATTTAGAAATTGCCAAAAACATGGAGGTTGCATCCTTGGCAACTAAATATCCTCAAGGCGCTGAAAAACAGCTCATTTATTCTGTTACAAAACGTGAAGTGCCTGGAGGAAAGTTACCTGCAGATGCCGGATGCATCGTACAAAATATTGATACTGTCGTTGCAATTCATCGCGCATTTTTTAGAGGACGTCCTTTAATGCGACGTATTGTTACAGTATCTGGTGAAAATGTAAAAAACCCGGGGAACTACAAAGTAAAAATCGGAACAAGCTACCGACAGCTTATTGAATATGCTGGTGGCGATGTTGAAAATACTAAAAAGATTATTTCTGGTGGTCCTATGATGGGGCTTGCAATATTTGATATTGATATTCCGATTATTAAAACGTCATCGTCGATTTTATTATTATCTGATGAGGAAATGCATTCAGGTGAAGAAAGTCCTTGTATTCGATGTGGTAAGTGTGTTGATGCATGTCCGATGAACCTTTTGCCTCTTGATTTAGACCGTTTTGCTCGTAACAATGCCACTGAAGCTTTTGAAACATACAAGGGAATGCACTGTATAGAGTGTGGTTCATGTTCCTATGTATGCCCCTCAAAACGTTATCTTGTTCAATCGATTCGAACAACACGACGTACAGTTATGGCTGAGCGTAGAAAATAGAAGGAGGATTATTATGTCAGAATTAACGATTGTATCGTCATCTCCGCACGTGCGCTCAAACGACACGACGAGTCATATCATGCGAGATGTAATTATTGCATTATTACCTGCAACACTCGTAGGATTTTATGTTTTTGGACTAGCGGCAGTATTTACAGTAATTATCTCAACCATTTCAGCTGTGTTTTTTGAATACATATATCAAAAGCTTATGAAAGAGCCTGTTCGAGTGAATGATGGTTCAGCTGCTGTTACAGGATTATTATTAGGTTTAAATTTACCGGCGGCTTTACCCAATATGCCTTATTTGTTAGCCATTGTTGTACCGATTATCGGAAGTTTATTTGCAATCATCGTGGTTAAACAATTGTTTGGTGGTATCGGTAATAACTTTATGAACCCTGCATTGGCAGCCCGAGCGTTTTTAATTATATCTTTTGCAGAACATATGACATCCTGGCCTAGCGTTGATACTGTTGCATCGGCAACTGTACTCGGTTCATTAAAAGAAGGTGGCATGGTTGATCAAAGTGTTTTTGAAGCATTTATCGGAACAGTATCCGGAAGTATCGGTGAAGTTTCAGCTCTGGCTATTTTGATTGGCGGACTATATTTAATTGCACGAAAAGTTATACACTATCGTATTCCTGTGTTTTATATAGGTACGGTAGGCATCTTTGTTCTTCTATATAGCGTCTTTAATGGTGGGGTTGACCTAAACTACCTAGGTTATCATTTGTTTGGTGGTGGCCTAATGTTAGGTGCTTTTTTCATGGCAACAGATTATACAACATCACCAATGACAGCCGTTGGCCAAATTATTTTTGCAGTGGGATGTGGAATCATTACCGCTTTAATTCGATTATTTGGTGCCTATCCCGAAGGCGTATCTTTTGCAATAATTATTATGAACCTCACTGTTCCGCTCATAGATCGTTATACAATACCACGAGCTTTTGGGGAGGAGAAATAGTATGAAAAAAGATTCGATATTAAAAAATGCACTCATCTTATTTGGAATCACATTAATTGCAGGTTTATTACTCGGGTTTACTTATAGTTTCACTGTTGATGCTATTGCAGAACAAACGAAGATTAAAACTGAAAAGGCTCTTGCTGCTGTTATGGATAACTCTAGTTTTTCTGAATATGATGTCGACGGTGATGTTGAATATATAACCCGTGTCTATGAAGCTGTTTCCAGGGATTCAGGTGATGTGAGCGGATATGCTTTTCAACTTGAAACAACGGAAGGGTATGATGGCACAATTAATATGATGGTTGGTATCAATGCAGACGGAACAATAAATGGTATTGATATTATCAGTCATACAGAAACACCCGGATTAGGTGCACAAGCCGATGAAGACCCTTTTAAAAGTCAGTTTGTTAATAAATCAGCTTCGTTACTAAGCCTCGTAAAAGGAAATAGTAACGATCAAAATATTGATGCCATTGGTGGTGCAACGATTACATCTGCTGCAGTCACAAATGCTGTCAATGAAGCAATCACATATTACAATGACATTATTAAGGAGGGGAACTAATGGCTAAACTTATGAAGCTTTTAAAAAATGGATTATTTGACGAAAACCCTGTTTTAGTTCAAGTCCTCGGAATGTGTCCAACCCTAGCGGTTACATCAAGCGCTATGAACGGATTAGGAATGGGCCTTGCTACAACAAGTGTGCTTTTTGGTTCAAACCTAGTGATTTCATTGCTGCGAAAAATTATTCCGGCAAAAGTTCGTATACCGGCATTTATCGTTATTATCGCAACCTTTGTTACCATTGTTGACTTATTATTACAAGGATATATTCCGGCATTATATGATGCCCTTGGAATATTTATTCCCTTAATTGTTGTTAACTGTATTGTTCTTGGACGTGCTGAAGCCTTTGCTTCAAAAAACGGTCCATTACATGCAATCTTTGATGGTATTGGTATGGGATTAGGTTTCTCCCTTGCTTTAACTGTTCTTGGAGCTATTCGAGAACTCTTTGGAGCAGGTAGTATATTCGGAGTTCAGCTACTAAGTACATCATGGTATCAACCCATTACGATCTTTATTCTAGCACCAGGTGCATTTATCGTATTAGGATTTATGTTTGCAGGATTTAATAAGATTAAAGCATCAAACACGAAAGGATAGGAGGAGCATATGGAATTTGTATTATTATTTATTAGTGCGGTATTAGTTAACAACGTCGTATTATCGAGATTCTTAGGAATATGTCCCTTCCTAGGCGTGTCAAAAAAAATCGAAACATCGATTGGTATGGGGATGGCTGTAACCTTTGTTATGACATTAGCGTCCTTAATTTCACATATTGTGTTTTATGCGATTTTAAAACCATTGAATATTGAATATTTATATACGATCGCATTTATTTTAGTTATTGCATCATTAGTTCAATTAGTTGAAATGGTTATTCAAAAAACAAGCCCGTCATTATATCAAGCATTAGGAGTATTCTTACCACTCATTACGACAAACTGTGCGGTACTTGGTGTAGCCGTTATTAATATGCAAAAAAGCATTCAATCAAATGGTGATTTTGGATTGATTCATTCTGTAATTAATGGATTAGGTACTGCTGTTGGATTTACATTAGCGATTGTACTCCTTGCGGGAATTCGAGAGCGCATAGAGTTTAATCCGGTACCAAAGCATTTTAAAGGCTATCCGATTGTACTAATTACGGCCGGACTTATGGCCATTGCCTTTTTAGGATTTTCCGGAATGATTAAATAAAGAAAGTTGAGGTAAATGATGGATATATCAAGTATTATTTTTTCTGCTGTCAGCATAGGCGGATTAGGCCTTGTCTTTGGTCTCGGGCTAGGTTATGCAGCCAAAAAATTTGAAGTTAAAGTCGATCCGCTTATTCCAGTTGTTAGAGACGCTTTACCTGGCGCCAACTGTGGTGCTTGTGGATTTGCAGGATGTGATGCCTTCGCAAAAGGAATCGTTGAGGGACAAGCCCCGATTAACGGATGTCCTGTGGGTGGTAGCGAAACAGCAGCAGCATTAAGTCAAATTATGGGGATTGAAGCTGATGAATCAGCACGACAAGTCGCTTATGTAAAATGTAATGGTACCTGTGAAAACGCAAAAGAAAAATATATATATGCAGGGGTTACTGATTGTAAAAATGCAGCTTTTTTACAAGGTGGCGGTTCAAAAGGTTGTGAATACGGCTGTTTAGGATTAGGGAGTTGTGTTGCGGTTTGTGAGTTTAATGCGATTGATATTATTAATGGTGTTGCTGTAATTAATGATAATTGTGTCGCATGTAAGAAGTGTGTTGCTGCATGTCCAAAATCAATTATAGAAATGGTACCGGATGCATCAAAAGTTCGGGTTGCCTGCAACTCAGAAGATAAAGGAAAAGACGTTAAATCAAACTGTAGCGTAGGATGCATCGCTTGTAAAATATGTGAAAAAGCTTGCCCGTTTGATGCTATTCATGTTATTGACAATTTAGCTCGTATTGATTATGAAAAGTGTACACAATGTGATGTATGCGTCGAGAAATGTCCAACAAAGGCAATCCCGCATTTAAAATAAGTTCTTTATGTTCCTTTATTGATTAACATTAATGATTATGATAGAATAAGATGACATTAAAGATAAAGGGAAGGGAATGAAAGACATTGGCATACAATACACGGAACGGAAAAAACGGTTGGACCCTGTTTTTATTACTATTAGCAGGCATTGTTATCGGAGGATTAATTGGTGAATTAGCATCCGGTGTCCCATTTTTGACTTGGTTAAATCTCGGATACACTTTCGGATTAGAAGATGCTGTTTCGCTTGATTTGAAAATTATTACACTTTTATTTAAGATCACATTTGATATAACCGTTGCTAGTATCCTTGGAATAGCAATCGCTATATTTACATATAGTCGATTATGAGAACTACAAAAAAATTAATTTTAGCATCTCAATCAGAGCGAAGAGCTGATTTATTAAAACAAATAGGTATAGATTTTAAAATTATACCTAGTGAATTTGATGAAAACTCTATATCTAAAACACATATTGAACCGAAAGAATATGTTCAAACTCTGGCTTTAAAAAAGGCAGAGTTTCTTTCGTATCAAGGTATGGATGAAACATTAATATTAAGCGCTGATACAATTGTTGTCATTGAAGGACAGATTTTAGGAAAACCACTCAATAAAGAACAAGCTTATGCGTATTTAAAACTTCTTTCTGGTAAAACCCATGAAGTTTATACAGGCGTATGTATATTGGATCCCCAAAATTCAAAAAAATTAGTACGTTATCAATGCACGACAGTCCTTATGGATACAATGAATGAACCTGATTTTGACTATTATATCGGTACAAAAGAACCATTTGATAAAGCTGGTGCCTATGGTATACAAGGTATAGGTGCCCGATATATCAAAAAAATTAATGGAGATTATTTTAATATTGTTGGGCTTCCGATTAACTTAACAATACATATGTTAAAAGAAATGAATTATATCCTTTGACATATGCATTCGATGTAAAAGGAGAAAATATATGCCCTATAATATGAAAGAATTACCAATAGAAGAAAGACCTTATGAAAAACTAGAAAAGTACGGCCCCAAGGCTTTAACAGATGCTGAATTATTAGCCATTATTATTCGTACCGGCTCACGTGGAGAAGCATCAACCATTACTGCGAGCCGAATTCTTGAAATCGATCGTCGTGGTTTAGCGGCTATACACATGTTAGATATCAAACAGTTAATGAAAATCAATGGAATCGGTCGCGTTAAATCTTTACAATTAAAAGCGTTAGCAGAAATCGCAAAACGATTATCGAAATCGACAAGCATTGAAAAATTATGTATTGACTCCCCATCTTCAATAGCAAACATTTATATGGAAGAGATGCGCTATCATGAGCGCGAACATTTTAAAGTTATTTTTCTAAATACAAAAAATGCCATTATTGGTGACAAGGATATTTCTATCGGCACCGTAAATGCATCCTTAGTGGATCCGCGAGAAATATTTAAAATGGCTTTATCCTATAAAGCAGTGCATTTAATTTTGATGCACAATCATCCGAGCGGAAATCCAACGCCGAGTCAAAGTGACATTGAAGTAACAAAGCGTATGGTAAAGGCCGGAAACGTATTAGGTATGGACATCTTAGATCACATAATTATTGGTGATGGAAATTATATAAGTCTAAAAGAACAAGGATTAGGTTTTTGACCTAGGAGGAACTATGAAGCGACATTCACAATTCACGATAAAAAACTTCATGATTATATTATTTATTATTTCTTCTATATCCATGGTATTCACATGGGAAATGCGTGAATCCACGTCACCTATTGAACAGAGTATTACCTATGTGATTATTCCGTTTCAAAAAGGAGCAACCTATTTTGGCGATTGGGTCAAAGACAGAGTGGATTTTGTTAAAAATATCAATGAACTAGAAATAATGAACGCAAGGCTTACAGAAGAGGTCGACCAATTACGGTATGAAAACAAACTATTAGAACTAGACAAAGTAGAATTGGAGCGTTTGCGTGAATTATATGAACTTGATCAACAATATGCAGATTATCCGAAAATTGGTGCAAGAGTTATCGGAAAAGATCCCGGTAACTGGTATGAAGTTTTTATTATTGATAAGGGAAGCGATGAAGGTCTTGAAGTGAATATGATTGTTATGGCCGGAAGTGGTCTTGTTGGTCGAGTGATTGAAGTTGCACCAAACTATTCAAAAGTACGTTCGATTATTGACGACACCTCAAGTGTAAGCGCAAAAATCATTCGTACATCTGATATTGCAACAGTCAGTGGCGACAAAAAACTGGGTGACCAAGGACTTTGTCTCATTGAAGATATCCATGAAGACGTTAATATCGTTGAAGGGGACGAAATCGTCACATCACATTTAGGTGAATATTTTCCGCCGGGAATCTTAATAGGATACGTTAAACGTATCGAATCAAATCCGAACAAGTTAACAAAAACAGCCATACTCGAACCGGTTGTTGATTTTAAACATTTAGAAGAAGTTCTTGTTATTAATTTAAAGGCAATAGATTAAGAGGATACTATGGTAAAAAAAAGTTTAACCGCATTGATCATCATACTAATTAGTGTTTTACAAACCACTCTTTTTCAACACTTAAGTATAAATAATACCACTCCAAACCTTTTCATTGTTACCATTGTATCACTAAGTGCATTGATGGGAAGAAAGGAAGGGATATTATATGCCATTTTTTTTGGTCTAATACAAGATATTCAATTTGGCGGTGTTGTCGGTTTTTATGTTCTTATATATGCATCAATTGCTTATGTCGCCGGATATTTGTATCGTAATTATTATGCGGAAAGCATGGTAATACCGCTTATCGTTATCGGTTTATCCGATTTTTTTTATAATTTGGTTATTTTTATTTTCACATATTTATTTCGTGGGCGATTAGACCTTGGCTATTATTTTGGATATATTATTGCCCCTGAAGTTACATATACTGTATTCATGGGTGTGATTTTTTATAGAATTTATATTGTATATTATAATTTTTTGCGTAATTATCATAAGCAGAAACGAAAAGGGGAGGAAACATTCAATGAAGGAGATTATTAAATATATTTATACTTTTTTAACCCATCGACTTTTTGTATTAAGTCTCGTTCTTATTCTTATGATATCTATTCTCTTATCAAGATTATTTGAACTTCAGATTATAAATGGAAGCCGATTGGACGAAGAATTTGAACTTAGCATTCTAAGAGAGATTGATATCAAAGGACAACGTGGAGTGATCTATGATCGAAAAGGTACGCCTCTTGCAGTAAATGAAATTGCTTATACCGTAAAATATGATAATAGCGTTTACACGGTTGACCGTAATCAATTACTGTTGACTATGATTCGGATTCTTAATAAAAATGGAGATCAACTAAGCATTGAATTTCCCTTATATGTAAATAATGACGGAATTTATAAGTATAAGGAGAATCAGAGTCAACTTACTCGATTTTTAAAAGATATTTATGCAAGCCAAATCGCAAAAGATCCGGATTTTATTTTAGATCAAACTCCGGATGAGATTATTGAGTATCTCTGTAGTGCGATTTTTTTTGCGATAGATGAAAAAGAAATCGAGGAGAAAAACATCAGTCAAGGTGAACTCATCGATTTGCTGTCGATACGTTATGCACTATGGAAAAAAGCTTACTATAAGTTTATTCCTCAAGAAATTGCAATTGATATCAGTCTTGAATCATTAGCCGAATTAAAAGAAAATAAAGATACTTTACCCGGAGTGACCATTGTTGAAGATCCGGTTCGTAAATATCTATATCCGGAGTTAATGTCACATATTTTAGGATATACCGGTCGAATAAGTGATGACGCACTTGAATACTATGAAGCCTACGGATATGATCAAAATGATATTATCGGACGCATAGGAATAGAAAAGTCGATGGAATTGTATCTTCATGCACAAGATGGAAAACAAACAGTCGAAGTTGATAATCTTGGCCGTACCATGAATATAATTGAACAAATTGATCCTATTGCAGGAAAGGATGTATACTTAACCCTCGACTTAGAATTGCAGAAAAAAACAGAAGAAATTCTAGTCAAACAATTAGCTCATTTGCTTTCAGAAAAACTCGTATTAAAAAGACCTTCTTATGGAGAAATGCGTATTCCGGAACTACGGGAAGTATATTATTCCCTATTTGAGAATAAAACCATTGATCTTGAACGAATATTGACATCAACAGACAATGCCCCATCAACCTATGCGATTTTAAAAGAATTTCAGGCATATCGTAATACCCGAATCGAGAATATAAGGGACCAACTTGAAACGAGTGACACATCTAAAATTGAAGGCTTATCTCGATACAACAACTATCTTTTAAATACACTTGCAAGCGATGGATTATTACAAAACAATCATACGAGCAGCAGTGGTTTTTTGGACTACAATAATCAGATTATTAGTTTTAGAGGGTTACTGAACTATTACATTAAAGAAGACTATCTTCAATTTGAAAAATATAGTGATGACTTATTTAATGACGGAGATACTATAAGCGACAATGACCTATATTTCTACTTAATGGAAGAAATTATTTTAAGTGATTATGTAGAACGTTATCAGTTTCAGTTGAATATTTTCCTAGAGATGCTTGAAAATGAAGAATTTTCATATATTGACTTATCTAAAATGTTAATGGAAACTGACCTTATTGAATTTGATGAGACTCGGTATGACGCCTTATCAACTCGCAAAATTACTGCGTTGAATTTCATGAAAGAGGTTATTGCGAATATTGAATTAACACCCCAGCAAGTGGCACTAGATCCTTCGACAGGAGGCGCAGTTATAACGGATGTCAATACCGGAGCCGTACTTGCGCTTGTTAACTATCCAAGTTATGACAATAATCGAATTTCAGACTATAATTATTATCAAGATTTATTAAATGACCCGAGTCGGCCCTTATATCCGATTGCAACCCAGGGGAAAACAGCACCTGGGTCAACGTTTAAGATGATTTCTGCTGTTGCCGGTCTTGAAGAAGGGATTATTGAGGAGCATACCCATTTCAACTGTACCGGTCATTTTACAAAGGTTTCACCCTCTGTTGCATGCTGGATTGCAGCAAGTGGTGGGCGGCATGGAAGTATTAATGTTGTAACTGCAATTGCTGTAAGCTGTAACTCCTTTTTTAATGAAGTGGGTTATCGTATGGGAATAAGCGAAGATGGTAGTTATAATGCAAAACTCGGAACCAATAAGCTGGCAGAATATGCAGCCATGTTTGGCTTAAATTCAGTAACAGGCATTGAATTAACTGAATCACCACCATCCTTACCAGGCAATACAACTACCGGATTCCCAAATCCTGTAACTGCAGCAATGGGGCAAGAGTACAATTCATATACGCCAACACAAATTGCTAGATATATTGCAACTTTGGCAAATGGCGGAACATTATATGAATTAACCTTAATTGATCGTATTTATAATTCAGATGGGTCTGTTTACGAAGTTAAGGAACCTACAGTAACCAAGGAAAACAACTTTAGTGAAGAAACCATTCGACTCGTTCAGAGGGGTATGGTTGAAGTAACCTCTGGTTCTCGAGGAACTGCAAGAAGTTTTTATGCGGATTTCCCTCTTCTTGTTGCCGGTAAAACCGGGAGTGCACAGGAGAATAAAGCACGGGCTTCTCATGCAGTTTTTGGCTCTTTTGCTCCTGCAGAGGCACCTGAAATTGCTATCACTGTTGTCATTCCTTATAGTTATACAGCTGATTTTTCATCCGGTTTTATTGTTGGAACAGTGACGCGAGATTTATACGCTGCCTACTATGATATTTACAAAAACGAATCTACTTTTAACTATATGGGCGAAAATGCTATAGAGACAATTATTTCAGAGGAGAATTAAAACATTTTAAGATTTATCTATACATTGTTTTTGTTTTTATGTATAATATGAAATAAGGTATAAACACCTTAGCAAAAAAAACGAGGTAATTTATGAAGGATAATATTCTAATCAAAGGGAATCAATTCGGATTATCAATACATATCGATGAGCAATCAACGTTTGATTTGATATATGAGGAGCTAAAACGGAAATTAATTGATGGCAAAAATTTTTTTGGCAACAGCAAAGTTGTGCTCTCTTTTGAAGGAAAAAAACTCACTTCGAAGGAAATAGATCAACTCTCGCAATTAGTATCTGATGAGACAAATCTTCAAATAATTTGTTCACTTCATAAAGAATTTGATTTTGACCGTGTTGAGGAGCGTATCGAAAAAGTTGCCAATGATTCAATTGAACCTAAAATAAAGGCTTATAAAGATTATATTGAACAACTTGAATCACAATTACGTCTTCAAGCACAAAAGTTCCGCGAGCAAGATGAACAAATTATATTTCATTTCTCAAATCTTCGTTCAGGACAACAAATTGTTACTAAAAGTCATGTTGTTATTTTAGGTGATGTGAATAATGGTTCTAGAATAGAATCCGGCGGTAAAGTTATTGTTTTAGGGCGATTAAAAGGTGTTGTTCAAGCAGGTCTTGATCCTCAGCAAAAGGGGTTTGTATTTGCTTTAGACATGAATCCCATTCAACTAAGAATCGGTAATGCCATTGGCCGAGCATCTGATCAACCTAATGTGAGTTCAAAGTCTGGTGAAGCTCAGATTGCATATGAAGAAGACGGACGTATCGTTATCGAGAATATACATAATCAAGTCTATAGAGATTTAATAAATGAAACAAACTAGATAGAAGGAGCGAATTAAATGAGTGAAGTTATTGTAATCACATCAGGAAAAGGCGGTGTTGGTAAGACAACAACGAGTGCTAATATCGGAACCGGATTAGCTATGTTAGGAAAAAAAGTTGTATTAATTGATGCTGATATCGGATTACGTAATCTTGATGTTGTCATGGGCCTCGAGAATAGAATTGTATACAATTTGATTGATGTTATTGAAGGAAATTGTAAAATAAGTCAAGGACTGATAAAGGACAAAAAAAATCCAACCTTGTATTTGCTTCCAGCAGCACAAACCCGGGATAAGGATGCCGTTTCTCCCCAGCAAATGAAAGATTTATGCCAAACATTAAAAGAAGATTATGATTATATTATTATTGATTGTCCCGCCGGTATTGAGCAAGGTTTTAAGAATGCCATTGCCGCAGCTGATCGAGCAATTGTAGTAACAACGCCGGAAGTTTCGGCGATTCGTGACGCAGATCGTATTATCGGATTACTCGAAGCAAATGAAATTCGAGATATTCGACTTGTTGTTAATCGCATACGATATGATATGGTTAAACGTGGAGATATGATGGGTATTGATGATGTTATTGAAATTTTAGCTATAGATTTAATAGGAATTATGCCTGATGATGAAAACATTGTTATCTCAACAAATACAGGTGATCCTATCGTATCCAACGAGAGCACTATTCCTGGAAAGGCATATATTAATATGTGTAAACGAATTACCGGTGAAGAAGTGCCCTATTTAGATTTAGAAAGTCCGACAGGATTTTTTGGTAAATTACGAACAATAATGGGAATGAAAGGTTAGGAAGGTGGAATAATGGGATTTTTTTCAAGGAAGAAAACCTCTAAGGCGGTAGCAAAAGATCGTTTGAAGTTGGTTTTAATTCATGATCGAGTTAATTGTTCAACTGACGTATTAGAAATGATGCGTGCTGATATTCTACAAACAATCAGCAAATATATGGATTTCGATGAAGGTGAGTTGGAATTAAAAGTAGGTTCCACGCGTTCAGACACCTCCGGAAATGTTGTACCGGCTCTTTATGCAAATATACCAATAACCAATATTAAAAAGCCAAAAGGATAGAGGCAATATATGTTTCGTAGTTATAATTACAAGCGCTTTGATTTTTTAAGTATAATTCTCTTATTCTTACTAATCACAGTGAGTTATTTTGTTATTGGTAGTGCAACTCGGATTAACAGTATTGAAGGAACAGATTATTACTCGCAAAGACAGCTATTAGCTTTTTTCATAGGCTTGGTTTTGATGATTATTCTTTCTTTTTTTGATTATCATCTATTAGGAAAATTAGCTGTTCCGATTTACCTTGTGAACGTTGGCTTACTTGTCGCCGTATTAATGTTTGGAAAAGAAGTCAATGGTGCTGTTCGATGGATAGAGATTGGTAGTATAACCATTCAACCTAGTGAATTTTCTAAATTTTTCATGGTCATTGTTTTGGCAAAATATTTTGATAAACTTCAAAAGCATGTTAATTCAGTTTTTGTGTGGATCGGTGCAAGTATCTTAATCATTGTACCCGTGATGCTTATTCGTAAACAACCTGATTTATCTACAGCGATTGTTTTGCTTTTTTTACTCGCTATTATGTTGTTTTGCGCTGGTATCAAATATCGTTATATATTTATTCTTGTAGGGATTGCAATTGTTATGATATTTGGTGTATTATGGTATATACAACAACCCGAACAAATATTGCTAAGCAATAACCAATTGGGGCGAATTATGGCAATGATCAACCCAGAGGAATATGAATTGTCCATTGCTCTCCAAACACAAAACTCCGTTCAAGGAATTGGTTCCGGGCAATTGTTCGGAAAAGGAATATATAATGGTAAGCTTAATCAGTACAATTATTTGCCGGAATCACAAACGGATTTTATTTTCTCGATTATTGGTGAAGAGTTTGGGTTCATTGGATGCTCTATTGTATTGTTATTGCTCTTAGCCTTGATGTTAAGAGTATTATATATTGCAAAAGACAGTAAAGATTTAATGGGGCAACTTTTGTGTGCAGGCTTTGTTGCCATCATTGGAGTTCAGACATTTATTAATGTTGGGGTTACAACAAATATCGTACCAAACACTGGATTGCCCTTGCCATTCATTAGTTATGGTTTAAATGCATTATGGAGTAACATGCTTATGTTAGGTCTTATACTTAACTTAAGTATCCAACGAAAAACTAACAAATAGGGGGTTCTTATGAATATCGGATTAGTAGCACATGATACCAAGAAAAAATTAATGCAAAACTTTTGCATTGCGTATAGGAATATATTGCATAAACATGACCTTTATGCAACGGGAACGACAGGTCGGTTAATTGAAGAAGTGACGAATTTAAATATACACAAATATTTAACTGGACATCTTGGTGGGGTTCAGCAATTAGGATCTCAAATTGCTCATAATCAAATTGATGTAATGATTTTTTTACGGGATCCTGTTTCACGCCAAGAACATGAACCGGAAATGGGCTCTTTGATTCGACTCTGTGACATACATAATATTCCAGTTGCTACAAATTTAGCAACGGCAGAATTATTAATACGAGCACTTGAACGTGGAGATATTGAATGGCGCGATGTATTAAGATGATTTTATTGTATAATAAAAGCTGGTGTCACTAGACACCAGCTTTTTTACAAACAGCATTAAGCCATTGAAAATTCTTGAAGGAATTGAGGTAGGTTCTTTTGCTTGCAATTAATACTTGCAACAAGTTTTACTCCAAACTTATTCGTAATCAATTTTAACTTTTCAATCAATTCATCGGAATTATCAATTTGATTGAGGTGCGCCATCCGTAATAGACCGTCAACGAAGATATAATCAATATCGTTATCTTCTGATAAGATACCGCACATAAAGCCAAAAAACTCATGATAATTATTAATCGGAAATTCAGAAATATTTATATATCGGATTTCATGCTTGAGATCATACATATGTGTATTATCAGCATCAATATAAACAATATTTCCATTTGTTTCATTTAGTTTTGAATTTGCTTCTTCGATTAGCTCTTTTGTTTTTCCCTCACCTGTATCACCTGGAATTACTTGTATCATGGTAATCTCCTCCTTAATAATAAATGGACTGGTTAATCGATTAGTATATATATGTATTCTATGAAAAATGTACAAATCCTTTTTATAAATCGAAATATTTTCGTTTATTTGTTTTAGACTTAAATAAGTTATCCTTTGATCAACCAGAGAAAGAAGTGTTATCATGTCAGAACCTAGATTTTATTCATATAATGAATATCTTACAAATAAATACCATGCAAAAACCTATAAATGTCCCATTAATATTCCGTCGACATGCCCCAATCGAGATGGGAGTAAAGGAAGAAAAGGATGTTCTTTTTGTAGCGCGAAAGGTACGGGATTTGAAGCACATGAAGATATGATTCCTGTTAAAGAGCAAATCAAGGCAGCTCGCCTTAAAATGATGAAGCGATATAAGGCCAAAAAATTTATTGGTTATTTTCAGAACTATACAAATACCTATATGCCAATAGAAATGTTTTTAAGTTATGTCAATGAAGCTATTGAATGTGATTTGGAAGGAATTGATATCGCAACACGTCCTGATACCTTACCGGATGAATATTTACGCGCTCTAAAGAAGGTACAAGAACAAAATCATATACATATAACCTTTGAATTAGGTTTACAAATTGCCAATGATGATGTATTGGAATCGGTTCATCGTGGACACTCGGTTACAGATTATAAAGAAACCGCATTGCGTATTAAGTCTTTTGGTTTTAGCTTGTGTACCCATCTTATTTTGAATTTACCGGGGACATCAATAAAGGATGTTAAAAACACGGTGGATTTAATAAATGAGGTACATTCGGACACTGTGAAATTACATTCTTTATACATTGCAAAAGATAGTATCTATGAAAAAGAGTATTTAGATGGTAAAATCATAGTAGGTGATATAAATGACTACATTCAACGTGTTATATACTTTATTACACACTTAAATCCGGATATTGCCATCGCAAGACTTGTGTCTAGAATACCGGAAGATGACTCTGTTTTTTCAAATTGGGATACAAGCTGGTGGAAGGTATATAATATGATTATCGAACAATTAACCGAAAATGATTTTAGACAAGGAATGTATTATTCAGAGGGACGATATGGAAAACAATCGATATAAAGCTAGCGCAAAGAAAAAGAAGAGAGAAGAAAAAGCAAATAAACATATAAATTTTGTCGTCATTGTCTATGTTATTTTAATGGCTTATTTATTGTTTATTGTATACCACTCACTGACAAAAGAGGCCATTCACTATGTATATGCAGAATCCGGAGAGATTTTAAACGAAGGATCATTTAAAGGTGTCTTCTTACGTAATGAAGATATTGTATATAGTAATGATTCCGGACCGATTAAATATTTTGTACCTGAAGGTGAAAAGATTCGCTTGAACACATATGTGTGTGTTATCAACCAAGATCCAGAGATGGAACGTATACTTAATGAGCAGATTAATGAACATTTAAATCAGCTAAACCGTGCGGCTACATACACCATTGACGATTATAGTATTCTGAAAGATCGAGTACGGTCTTATGTCGTTGAAAAAAAACGTAATGATTTAAGTTACGCTTCAATTGCGAGAGATAATATTGAAACAACACTTTTTGACATTTCGCAAACAGTGTTGATTACAGACCAAGATCTTTTTGATCAAATTCAAAAAAAAATCCAATCTAATCAAGACAAACAGCTCCAAAACGGGACCTACTATAAAATGGAAAAAAGCGGTGTTATTAGTTACACCATTGATGGATTTGAAGATGCCACCATTGACACCTTTGATTCCAATCTTTTTGCTAGAGATATTACAAGTGTTGACATTACTAAAAAACAATCCATTTCAGGTGGAGACCCATTATATAAAATTGTCGATAATTATTTATATTACCTAGTTTCAGAAATCGATCCATATTGTGAAAAGCATTTAGAAAACCGTTCATATGTTAGTATTTTCTTTCCAACCAAAAATATACGTGTCGATGTTAGAGTACACCGTACATATCGTGATGGAGATAAGATATTTGCCGTATACGAATTGGATCGATACTTTAATTTGTTTTTTTCGGATCGTAAAATCGACTATAAAATTATTTATAATCAATTTGATGGATTAAAAATTCCGAATGATGCTATCACGACAAAAGATGTATATAAACTCCCTAAGAGTGCTATACAATATAATAAAGGCAGCTATCAAATACAAAAAAGCATTTATTCCAAGGAAGATACGTCGCAACAAGAACTGATTCCCATTGATATAAAAGAGTATTACGTTGATGGCGAATATTCGTACGTGCGAAGTATCGATCAAGAGATCAAATTAAATACATTTGACAACATATTATATGTTCTTGATCCAAATGCAACAGTCAGTGATACAGATACATATTCATTAGAAAATCCAATGACAATTGAAGGTGTCTATGTCTTAAATAAGGGGTATACAGATTTTAGACGTATTGAGACAGTTTATGAGGATAAGGATTTTAGAATTATTGAGTCCCAATTACGCTATAGTGTTGGACTTTATGATAAAATAGTTGCAGACAGCAGTGGAATTGAAGAATTTACAACATTAAAATAAAAGGATGTGTTTAAATGACAAAAAAACAATTAGAAGAAAACTATCAACAAGTTCTATGTAACATAGAAAATGCATGTCAACGAAGTGGGCGTAATCCGGAAGAAATCACCTTAATTGCAGTATCTAAAACCAAACCTATTGAAATGGTTAAAATAGCCATTGAATTAGGTATGACTTCTTTTGGAGAAAATAAACCCCAAGAAATTCGGGACAAGACAAAAAGTATTACTGATCCCGTAAAATGGCATATGATTGGACATCTACAAAGTAATAAGATAAAGTATGTTTTAAATACATGTGAATTAATTCACTCTGTCGACTCATTAAAACTTGCACGTCAGTTAAGCAAACAAGCTGAGAAAAATGCGTGTGACGTCAATATACTATTACAAGTAAATGTGAGTGAAGAAGACAGCAAACAAGGGTTTATGCTAAACGACGTCGATCAAACGGTTCGAGAGATTGCCACTTATAGCAATTTACATATCAAAGGATTAATGACCATTGCACCTTATGTAGAGAATCCGGAAGAGAATCGTTCTGTTTTTAGACAATTAGGCGAATTACTTATTGACATAAAAAGTAAAAACATTGATAATGTTAATATGAGTATTCTATCTATGGGAATGACGGGAGATTATGAAATTGCCATAGAAGAAGGCGCTACACATATTCGTGTGGGCACAGGAATTTTTGGAGAGCGAAATTATAATTCATAGAAGGAAATAGAAAGGTGACCTTATGGCAAAACTATTTGATAAAGTAATGGATATAATGAAATTAAATGATTACGAAGATGAACAGGAAATGGATTTAGATAGTGATGAGTTTAATACATTTACCGGAGTTCCTCAACCTGTCAGAAAAGAAGAACCACGTAATTTTAAAGCCTACACCGGAGGTAAATCAAAAGTCATGAATTTACAGGCAAATATTCAAATGGAAGTTGTTGTTATGCAACCGACCTCTTATGATGAAGCTCAAGAAATTTGTGATCACATTAAATCAAAAAAACCATGCATAATTAACCTAGAGAATATAGAACATGAGATTGCACAACGTATTATGGATTTTGTAAGTGGCTCATGTTATACGCTTGATGGTAACATGCAACGTGTAACCAATAATATTTTTTTAATCGCTCCTGAAAACGTTGATATACTTGGCGACTTTCAAGAAGAATTAAAATCAAATGGGATTATCCGTTGGGACAAGTAGTACTTTGCATGGAGACATAAAATGACAGAATATTAGGAGGCAGAATATGACCAATTTATTATTGACAGCAATCTATTATGCTTTATATATCATGCAAATGATTTTGTTTTTAAGGGTTATTCTATCTTGGTTTAGGTTAAACCCGAATAATGTTTTTATTGAAGTCTTGTATACGCTGACAGAGCCAATTTTAGCACCTATACGAAGGCTAATTGATGCTTCTATTTTTGGTGGAAGAAAAGGAGGAATGATTCTCGATATTTCTCCTTTAATTGCGTTTATCTTTCTTCAATTAATGCAGTCCTATCTATTAAGGTTTATTCGATGAAACAATTTATTAACCAGATTCAAGAGAAAATGTATCATGCGCATGAGTTTCAATACCCTGAATTCTCGGACTTTTTGGATTTGCATCAATTATCTATATATCGACAAACATTCAAAGCAATGGATGACGATTTGATCGCTATAGAGTCCCACATGTTTCATGATGACGAACGACGAATGATTGGGTTTTTCCCAAAATCATTCTTGAACTATATCGAAGACGATTATATGACTTTGTTCCCTGTCGTTGCCATTCAAGTGCGTGCATCCGATGCATCCCCAATCTCTTTTAACCATCGTGATTTACTCGGTTCTTTATTAGGGCAAGGGGTTGATCGCAGACTATTTGGTGATATTATTTTCAATGAAGACGCTGCGTATTTTTTGTGTCATGAACGTATCGGCAATCTGCTTATAGATCAGCTTTTTTTCGTAGGGCATCATGCAGTTACATGCTCGTTCATCACAGATTGGAATTATTTGAAAAGCTTAGCACCAAAAGCCAAAGAAATATCAACGACAGTTTCTTCGCTTAGACTCGATAACATTATGAAAGCAATGTTAAATACATCTCGCACAGAATGTCAACATTATATTCTAAAAGGAGCTGTTCGGGTGAATCAGGAAGAGATAACCAAACGACATCATGTCATGAATGAGAGAGATATTATTTCAATTCGTGGCAAAGGCAAATTTAAACTTCAAACCATTGGAAATACAACAAAAAAAGGAAGAATATGGATTACTATACTACAATATATATAGGAGGTACACATGTTAACACCATTAGATATTGAGTCAAAAGAGTTTAGTTCGTCCCTTGGTGGATATAGCAAATCAGAAGTAAAACAGTTTATGAATGAGATTCTAACAAGCTATGAAAAAATTTACAAAGAAAATATTGAAATGAAAGATAAAATTAATATGCTCAACGAGGGTATTCAATATTATAAAACTATTGAAAACACGTTGCAAAACACCCTTTTACTTGCTGAAAAAACAGCTGAAGAGACACGTACTGTTGCTAGAAGTAAAGCAGAGAGTATCGAAAAAGAAGCTGAAATTAATGCTGAGAAAATTATAAAAGAAGCAAAAGAAGAGATTCATCAAATCGATCAATCTCGCCAATCTCTAATTAAGGCCTATGATGCTTCAAAGATTCAAATTCGTCAGTTTTTAAGGGCGCAAATGGAAATGGTTGATCGCAATGAACTCGAGATTCGACAAAATGATATTATTTCGAATCAAGCTATGGATGAAGTTCGTAGAATAGAGGAAGAACTAGAAGGAGGAGTTGAAGATGACATCGCCGAAGATGATGACCGTCAATACGAGTAGTCGTAATTACCCGATATACTTTACGACAGGATTTGATTTTTTGACAGATGCCATTGACTCACTTGAAAAAACATATAGTAAATTCGTTATCATTACAGATGATCATGTGAATCCACTGTATACACAAGAAATCATCGATGAACTTTCTAGCTTTGAACGTGAGATTATCGTTTCTTCCTTTATACCGGGAGAGCATTATAAAACATTAAAAACAATTGAAAGCTTTTATCAAGATTTAATTGAACACGGGTCTGATAGAGGGACTTTAATCATTGCCTTAGGCGGAGGAGTGGCAGGGGATATGGCCGGTTATACTGCTGCTACATACATGCGTGGCGTTGACTTTATCCAAATTCCTACATCATTGTTGGCTCAAGTCGATAGTAGCATTGGTGGTAAGACAGGTGTGGATTTTAATGGATATAAAAATATCGTCGGCGCATTTTATCAACCTATGCTCGTCTATATTAATGTCAATACATTACAGACATTACCTCGAAGAGAATTTATGGCAGGTATGGCTGAAGTTATAAAGCATGCCTTGATTAAAGATTCAAAATACTATGATTTTTTATTCGATAATGTTGAACAGATTAAAGCACTCGATACAGATGTCTTAATTGAAATGATCTATCAATCCTGTGCCATTAAAAAATCGGTTGTCGACGAAGATGAAAAAGAGCATGGGGTTCGAGCGCTTTTGAATTTTGGACATACCTTTGGACACAGTATCGAACGCTTAAAGAATTTTGAATATCTTCATGGAGAATGTGTTGCCATTGGCATGCATGGCGCTTTAGAATTATCAAGACAATTAGGCTTAATATCATCGGATGATGTCAAAAAAGGACTTGCCTTGATTAAGGCCTATGAATTGCCCATCTATGCAAGCGATCTTCAACATGATTTATTATATCAAGAAATGTTCTATGATAAGAAAACAACACATCATCGTATCGTTTTTGCTTTGTTAAGTGCTCTTGGTGAAAGCTTTTTAAGTAAGGAAAAAATTGATCAACATACCATTAATCAAGTAATGGATGTAATAATAAACTAGAAGGAGTTTCTATGATATTCGAAATTATTTTTGTCATCATTCTTGTTGGTATCGACCAATGGACCAAGTTATTAACCATACAACATCTCGCCAATGGAAATCAAGCGATCACAATTATTGATGGCGTGTTTGAGTTGACCTATGTTGAAAACACCGGTGCGGCATTTGGTATGTTTCAAGATGCAACCCTCATCTTATCTGTTTTGGTTATTGTTATTTTAGCTGTCATACTCTATTTTAAAAGTAAATTACCGATTACGCCTAGATATAAGCCCTTACATATTTTATCTTTGTTTATAATAGCAGGTGCCATCGGTAATCTAATTGACCGTATTCGTTTATCTTTTGTCGTTGATATGTTACATTTTTACTGGTTTGAATTTCCGGTTTTTAATGTTGCAGATATTTATGTAACCTGTTCAGCCGTTTTACTTATGATTTTATTACTTACAAAATATAGAGATTTGGAGATTTAGATGGAATTTCAATATACCAATCAAGAATCTATACGTGTGGATAAATATTTGACGTCATGTTATGAACAATACACGCGATCATATATTCAAAAAATTATTCAAGATGGTCTTGTAAGCATTGAAGGTAAAGTAATTAAAGCAAATCATCAGTTAAAAACAGGGGATATAATTCACATTGATAACATAGAACCTAAACCTCTTGATGTCAAACCATTTGAAATGCCGCTAGACATTATTTACGAAGATGAAGATCTCCTCGTGATTAATAAAGAAAGAGGCATTGTCGTTCACCCTGCGCCCGGTAATTATGAAAACACGCTAGTTAATGGTATTATGTATCATTGTAAGAACAGACTTTCAACCATAAACGGGGTGATTCGCCCCGGAATAGTTCATCGGATTGATAAAGATACGACCGGGCTATTAGTGATCTGCAAAACCGACTTAGCTCATCAGTCCATTGCTGCTCAGCTCAAAGACCATTCAAGTCATCGTCTTTATGAAGCCATTGTATATAATAACATTATTCACGATAAAGGAATGATTGACGCTCCCATTGGACGCTCTCCTCATGACCGTAAAAAAATGGCCATTAATGAACGAAATGGAAAAGAAGCAAGGACACATTATCAAGTAATTGAACGCTTAGATCAAAGTCAGTATACCTATGTCGCATTAACTCTAGAAACAGGCAGAACCCATCAAATACGTGTTCATATGACAAGTATAGGAAACCCTCTCGTTGGCGATCCGGTATATGGACCGTCAAAATCTCCATTTGCAAAAAAAGGGCAAATGCTCCACGCAAAAGAATTAGGATTCATACATCCAAAGACCCATGAATTCATGAAATTTTCCGTAGATCCACCGGATGATTTCCAACATATTTTAGAAATATTACGAAAAAGATAATTTTTCTTTACAATCGTATTCTTTTATGATATCTTATTATAGAAATCTTTAATATAGTACAGAGAGACTATAAAGATTGACATGTCTATAGGTTTATTTTGTCAAACTTTATACTTCTCAAAAGAGGAGTTTTTTTTATGAAAATTTTAATGGATGACCAAGCCATTCGTCGTGCAATCACACGAATATCTCATGAAATTATTGAAAAAAATAAGGGCACGGATAATTTGGTTATTATTGGTGTGAAAACGCGAGGTGTCCCATTAGCATCCCGAATCGTTCAACGCATTGAAGATATTGAAGGCATTCGATTACCTGTCGGAACCATTGATATCACTTTTTATCGCGATGATTTGCAACGCAAATCTGAACGTCCCGTAATCAATCAATTAGATCAGATTGATGTCAAAAGCAAAACGGTTATTATTGTTGATGATGTGGTTTTCACAGGACGTACCTGTCGTGCAGCAATCGAAGCTATCATTGATCAAGGCCGACCAAACAAAATCCAATTCGCAGCCCTCATTGATCGTGGTCATCGAGAGTTACCCTTACGTCCGGATTTTGTTGGAAAAAATGTACCAACCTCAACAAGCGAAATTGTCCATGTACATTTCGATGAAGTCGATGGTGAAGACCGTGTGGTTTTACAATAAAATAAGAATTATAGGAGGATTATCATGACAAGTAACATTTCAACAGGAAAAAAATTAATTCTAGGCTTACAACATGTTTTAGCTATGTTTGGGGCAACCGTACTCGTTCCATTTTTAACCGGGCTAGACCCAGCAATAGCATTATTAGCAGCCGGAGTAGGTACATTACTCTTTCATCTATGTGCTCAAGGAAAAGTACCTGTCTTTTTAGGATCCAGCTTTGCATTTATAGGAGCAATTGCAGTTACCTTAAATCCAGATGGTCTTGAATTAGCCGCATTAACAAGCCCTGAAAACAGTGCATATTATTTAGAAAATCTTGCTAACGTAAAAGGCGGGATTATCGTTGCCGGTATTGTATATGCAATTATCGCCTTAATTATTCGCTTTATTGGTGTTGATGCTGTTAAAAAATTATTCCCACCGATCGTAACCGGACCGATTATTATGGTTATCGGACTTAATCTTTCTCCAGTTGCTATTAATAGTGCCTTTTATAATAATGGTGTCTTAGATCTTAAGTTTACCATTATCTCATCTATTGTTGTGATAACAATGATTACCGTTTCTATTTTCTTTAAAGGCTTTTTCAAGCTCGTTCCAATACTTATCTCAGTTATTATTGGATATCTTGCTTCAATTATTCTTGGAATCTATGATTTTAGTGCATTACAAGATATTGAGTTCTTTTCATTGAGCAACACGTATTTTAGAGAAAAACTTCTAACACCTCCGAATTTCAATATCGAGTCCGTTTTAGCCATCGCACCGATTGCCTTTGTCGTATTTATTGAGCATATTGGTGATATAACGACTAATGGTGCTGTTGTCGGTAAGAACTTTTTGGTTGACCCAGGTATTCATAGAACAATGCTTGGCGATGGAGTAGCTACTGTTTTTGCCGGATTTATCGGTGGACCTGCAAATACTACATATTCAGAAAATACAGGTGTTCTTGCTGTTACTAAAGTATATGACCCAAAAATATTACGTATCGCAGCTGTATTTGCCATTGTATTTAGTATGATTGGACATTTAGCTGCATTACTTCGAACTATTCCAGGTCCGGTAATGGGTGGTGTTAGTATCATTTTATTTGGTATGATAGCATCTGTCGGCGTTCGTATTTTAATTAATGCTGATCTTGATTTTTCTCATAGCCGTAATCTCATTATCTCCGCTTTAATCCTTGTTCTTGGTATCGGAATCGGTTCTGCAGGGCTTACAATCGGAACAGTTACCTTGAGCGGATTAGCCATTGCAGCCGTGGTTGGTGTTATTGTGAATAAAATTCTTCCTCAAGAAATATAAGTATTCATAGAAATAAAAAAACTATCTCTTAGAGGTAGTTTTTTTTGCGTTTATTTGGTAGAATGACACTAGATTATCCAATAAGGGGGAACCATATTTGAGCAGAAAAATAATCATTATATTGCTTGCAATGAGCATGTTAACCGGATGTTTGTCTTCGAATGAAGACCCAACAAATATTGAACTTGAGGTCTTAAGAGCTTCATTGCTTG
The DNA here is from genome assembly GCA_964563505.1 of uncultured Eubacteriales bacterium. Lineage (GTDB taxonomy): Bacteria > Bacillota > Clostridia > Lachnospirales > Vallitaleaceae > UBA1351. The sequence goes on along the minus strand of CAZLXW010000010.1, from coordinate 18,028 downwards.
AAAAGCAATTAACGATAGATGAACTTCGATTAACCATTGATGAATATGTGGCGACAACGAATGAACATTTATCCGAAATCGATCAACTGAATAAAAATTTAGATACTGAAATCTCTATACGAAAGCGTATAGCTTCCGAATCCAACAAGCTTTTAAGAATCAATACAGATGCCCGTCATTATTTTGAAATCGACGAAGATTTAATTTTTATGATTAATAATTATGAAGATTCGGACAATGAATATTCTTTGGAAAAACTATACCTATACAAAAACGGGAGTTTACCCCAATTATTATATTCACATGAACATATTGAATTTGACCTTAATCGCGAAGAAAAATATGTTATTGTAGCCACAACTGAAGAGCTCGCCTTTCAAGACTATAATGCGACCACGATTCAAACAGTACCTTTAAATTTACATACTGAAAATGCATTAATTCAATTTTTTGAGGATGAATATATTCACATGGATAAACCTACTAAATCCTTGTCAATTATTACAAGCATAGATGAAGGAAACAAGATCCTGTTAAATGGAGTCTACACTATTGATTATAGCGATTTAGAGGATATAATCATCGTGTTTCATGAAATAAATAGTTCAGATTATTTCATTGATGAAGTAGGAGCGACGGTATACTATTCCATAAGTGACGAGGAGCAAAAAAATATTTTATATAATTACAATCTAGACACACATGAAAAATATCAATTAGCTGTCAATACAAACTTACCATTCAAGCTTTACAAAAAGGATAATCAAGTTTACTATTATAGTGAAGCTGTGGAATCAGAAATCAGTATTTCTTTAGCCGAATAAATGAAAAGAGGGATTGAATGTCTTTTAATAAAAAACACTTTTTAGACCTAAAAACATTAACAGAGTCCGAGATTAGTTATATTATCGACTCAGCACAAAAAATGAAGTATATATTACTCTCAAAAAATGCGTCACAACCCTTATACCTAAAAGGTAAAACAGTTGCGACTTTGTTTGATGAAGAGAGTAGTCGTTCAAAACTATCTTATGAATTAGCCGCATTAAATCTTGGGGCTAAGGTTATTCACTTACATACAGATAAACATTTTAAAAAAGGGGAGTCGCTTAAAGATATCGGACGTTACATCGATCAAATAGGCGCCGACTTTATTGTTATTCGACATGAAGTGTCCGGAAGCCCTCATCATTTAAGCAAATATGTTGGAGCATCTATCCTTAACGCCGGTGATGGAATGAACGAAAACCCAAGTCAATCCCTTATTGATCTCATGACAATACAAGACCAAAAAAAGAGTTTTAAAGACTTAAAAGTAGTTATTATTGGTGATGTCATGCATAATCGTGTGGCCAAGAGTAATATATGGGCCTTAAAAAAATTAGGGGCACATGTTGCCCTTGTGGCTCCACCAACATTATTGCCCTATGGTATTGCATCAACGGGTGTAGAAATTCATACCTCCGTTGCTGAAGCTGTTATTGATGCAGATGTGATTATGACCTTGCGAATGAATGATAAAAACGAATATAACCGCTTAATTCCTTCTATTAATGAATATAAAAAGCTGTACAAATTAGATGTTCAACGCTTAAGCTATGCAAAGGATGATGTTATTGTCATGCACCCGGGACCCATTAATCGAGGTATCGAGATTTCTTCTGAAGTCATTGATGGAGAAAGCTCACTTATTTCCAAACAACAAGTCAATGGGGTAGCTATTCGAATGGCATTATATCACTTGTTGAATAAAAAAGGAGGAGGACAACTCATTGTCTGATAAAGTTCTCATAAAAAAAGGCATTATTGTTAAACACAATAAGACCATTTATAATCAAGATATACTCATAGAAAACAAAAAAATAGTACGAATAGATGCCGGGATTGACGATGATGAGGCTGTTATTATTGATGCTGAAAATTGTTATGTCGTTCCTGGATTAATTGACTTACATTGCAATATTCAAGATCCGGGATTTGACTTTAAAGAAACCATGTTAACAGCCGGCCAAAGTGCCATTAAGGGTGGATTTACAACTTTAACGGTTAATCCTAATACGATTCCATGTATTGATAATAAGGCCATTGTTGAATATGTTATTTCAAAAGCAAAAAGCGAGTCGCCCGTTCAAATCGTTCCCTATGGAAACTTAACGAAAAATGGCCAGGGTGAAAAAATGTCTGAAATCGGTGAAATGCAATTAGCAGGCATAGCGGCTGTATCCGATGGAGATCGAGCAATACAAGATACAGATTTAATGCGTAATTTATGTAATTACTGCAGTATGTTTGATATACCGGTTATTACCCATTGTGAAAACAGGCTAATATCAAATGGTAACGAGATTAATGAAGGTCCTATATCTACATATCTAGGTATTCAAGGTGCACCCATTACAGCAGAATCCATTCATCTGGCTCGAAATATACTATTGGCACATGAATTTGGTACAAAACTACATATAACACATGTATCGACATCGCAATCGGTTGAAATGATTCGTTCCTTTAAAAAATTAGGCTATAAATTAACCTGTGAAACCTCTCCACAATATTTTACCTTGAATGAAGAAGCTGCTATGGGATATAACACTCTTGTTAAGGTAAATCCGCCATTACGAACTGAAAAGGACGTCGAAGCGATTGTTATGGGATTAAAAGAGGGTATCATTGATACAATTAGTTCAGATCATTGTCCGGATACTATTGATTCCAAAGAAGTCGAATTTACCTTAGCATCCTTTGGAATCTCCAGCTTAGAAACAGCTTTTTCATTAGCCTATACATATTTGGTTGAAGAAGGACATTTAAGCATGGAACAGTTGATTGATAAAATGTCATATAAGCCAGCTCAAATACTCACATTAAACAAAGGAACTATTCAAACAGGTTCATTGGCAGATATTACAATTTTTGATCCAAGTGAAGATTATTATATCGATGCATCAAAATTTAAATCGAAAGCCCGATATTCACCTTACGACGGATTAGTCATTAAAGGCAGAGTAAAGTATACATTTGTAAATGGAAAAATGCATCGAGTCGATATATAGTGTGTCACATAGAGTACTTGAAAAAGTACTTTATGTGGAAAGATGCAACTATGCGCGAAACACAACTTTAACGAATAGTTATAAGAAAATCAATTAGAAAGGATGCTTCTATGGCCAATTACCATGAACAATCGACACATAACGATACTATTAAATTACGACGCTTAATAAAAAAACTCCCACCATTTACCTACGAATTTTTTCGTGGCATTGAACACACAACAGCTTCAAAGACACGTATTGCATACGCATATGATTTAAATGTTTTTTTCACGTTCATCACAACAGAGCTTGAAGCATTTAGTGATGTCTCCATACAGACGTTCCCTGTTGAGCGTTTAGAAAAAGTTACTCCCGATGATATTGAATATTATTTGGATTATCTGTCCTATTATAACAATACCTCCTCCGCCGAAGAGATGACAGAGCGAAGCAATCAAGAGCGCGCTAAATTGCGCAAATTAGCCTCTTTAAGAAGCTTCTACAACTATTACTATAAGAAACAAAAAATAACCTTTAATCCGGCCGTTCTCGTTGACCTTCCAAAGATCCACAACAAACACATCGTTCGATTAGAGGCCAATGAAGTTGCTGATTTTTTAGATATGGTCGAATCCGGAGACGCTTTAACCAAAAAAGAAAAAGAATATCATAAAAAGACACGCATTCGTGATTTAGCCTTAATTACCCTCTTATTGGGCACCGGATTACGTGTCAGCGAATGTGTCGGACTGAATATTGATGATATTGATTTTTCAAAAAATGGTTTGCGAATTATTCGAAAAGGTGGTAACGAAGTCATTATTTACTTTGGCGACGAAGTTGCGGACGCCCTTCTTGATTATTTAGAAGAACGCAAAAAAATCCTCCCACAATCCGGCCATGAAGACGCCTTATTCTTATCCTTGCAAGATCGCCGATTAAGTGTACGAAGCGTTCAAAACCTGGTCAAAAAGTATTCAAAGCTGGTAACATCCTTAAAAAATATATCGCCCCACAAATTACGGTCGACTTATGGCACGGCATTATATCAAGAAACCGGTGACATCTACCTGGTTGCGGATGTCTTAGGTCACCAAGATGTCAACACAACCAAAAAACACTATGCTGAGATTGAAGATGAACGTCGCAGAAAAGCCGCAAAAGCCGTTGTCTTGCGCCGGGAGAAATGATTTATTATCCATTAATTACCAAAACGGATATTTTTTACAGTTTTATGCTCAATGGTCAAATTCTCATAATACCGGTTGCCACCTTTTCCCAAAGGTGCTTGAGCAACCAATCCAAGCTTAATTGTGGCTTCAACAGGCAATGAAAAATAACGCATCATGTCAAATTTCACACCGTCAATTGAATAATGGAAAGAAAACGAGTTGCCTACTCTGGCCACTTGCAACCATACTGTATTCCCTTGAATATTACATCCATTGGCATCATCAGATGTCTGATTGGTCACCACACTCACAACAGCGTGAGTATCAAAATCGGTTTTTTCAAAACATGCTTTTGCCCATACTTTCAAATCTTGCATAACCATAATGGTAGCCGCATCATAGGTGTCTATAAAATCATGAGATACTTGAACCCGCATGACAAAATCTCCGGTTACCACCCTATAATAAAAAGGTGCATTACATAATGATTCCGGTGTTATACCAGTTTCAGAAACTACACCCGTATTGCAGAAAAAATCACTTTCTGCCGGGGCATAAATCACCAATCTATTATCTTCAAAGCGCATATCACTTTCATTCATCCATTGAAAATCATTGAATATTTCTTTATTCATATTCAATCCCCCTATATTATAATACATAAACCATTATACTTATTAATCCCGGACTAATTATTAACAGCATTGCTATGATCACTCTAATAATCCCAATTTTATCATATAAAACTTTAGTATCAGCTTTATCATCCCAAGAAGTACTTCCATTATCTCTTAATTCATAATAAGAATCAAGCTCTGTAAATAAGGATATAATAGGTAATCCAAAAGCTTGCCCACGCATATATACAAAAAAGCTTCTTTTTAATGCGTTTGTAAAACATATACTCGAATCATGAATTGCAATTACTTTAATATTTAAGATCCTTTTTCCTAAAGTAGTACCCATCAAAGATAGCATTATTGTTTCTGCAATAAAAAGTATCAGCATAACAATAAGTGTTCTTAAGATACTTTGAAAATATGGAGAATATAGTCGTTCGGATAATTGTACGTATGGTATCAATATTAATGATGATATTACAGAAATATCTATAGATCTTGCAAAGAATCTTCTCCATGGATATTGTCTTTCACTCATATATTACCTCATTTCAAATTGCAACATAAGTTATAGTTTAAGGTTTATAGTCCCCAAGAAATCTAGCCGTATTAACATTTCTTACAGTCATAAGCTGATACAATTTTCGACTAACCAATTTATTTAGCTGACTTTTGTTGTAGTCTTTCTTCATAATATGCCAGATAATCGCGCCCTTAATATAAATAAAATCGACATATTCTCTTTTTACCGGAAGTTCATCTATTGTTTTTTCTGAGTCTATTTCCGGAAACAAAAAGGCTACATCTGTCTTCTCGTCTTTATTATTCTGCCACTCCTTAGGAATTGCAGCTACAATGGCTTCTATCTCTCCCAGCGTTTTAATTAGGATTGGTATTTCATATCCAAACTCATCCGTAAAAGCCTTCGATATAGCTTTCAAAATTTCCTCTTGAGCTAGATTTGATTCAAACATTGCATTGCCTGAGTTTAAATATGTACTAACATTAGTATATCCAATGGATTCAAGCATTGCTTTCAGTCTCTTCATTTCCACTTTTCGGTTTCCACCTACATTAATTCCTCTGAGCAGTGCAATATACTTCATATTTGCCTCCTTGTTTAAACCGTTATTTCTATTCGGTTTCCATCCGGGTCACCTATAACACTTTCAAAATATCCATCACCGGTAACTCTCGGTTCACTTAATATGTTATATCCATCTTCTCTCAAACGATTTGTTAATGAAAGCACTTGGGCTTCACTTCCAACGGATATAGCTAAATGTGTTAACCCTTTATAATTCTTACTCTCATCCTCATATTTATCTTGAACTGACGGTTTCTGCATTATTTCTATTCGACATCCTTCAGAAAATGATAAAAAATAGGATTCAAACTTCGTATTTTTGTTAATATATTTTTGATTTGATCTTGCATCAAAATATGTCACATAAAAAGCTTTGAGTTTTTCTATATTATCTGTCCATATAGCCAAGTGTTCAATTTTCATGGGTCACCTCCATAGAAGCAATCATGTTCTCCAATATTTCGATAGCACATCCTATGTATTTGGGACATTCAGATTTAAATAAGCCTTTATCAAGTAGAATTTCGCGTTCATCCGGTTTAGATAGATCATATCCTAACAAATTCTTACAAACGATATCACCTTGTGCTTCTGTAAATCTGTCCGTGAATTCCTTAGCTAGTTCATAGGATCTAGCTTTCCTCTCAGTATCTCCTTTAATACAATGCCCTTCTTTCAAACCAAGAACCATTAATGCCCCGGATACAGCACCACAAAGTTCTCCATTTCTAGCACCACCGCCAAATCCTGTAGCAATTTTCAAGGCCAATTCTTTGTCGATTAATAATTCTTCTGAAAACACACTAAATACAGCCTGACAACAGTTAAAGCCATCTTCAAACAATACCATTGCCTCTTCTCTTCTAGTCATAATTTTTAACCTCCCCTTACGATTCAATTAACTACACGCGTATTTTCTTACCGTCTTTAAACTCAATGATTAAATATCCTTGCACTTGGTCTTTAACTTCAGCAAGATTTATATCTTCGTATTCATCATATATCATCACCTTTTGAAAAATAAAGTGTTCTTCATTTGCATTTTCATCAAAGATTAGATTGTTGTGCTTATCTTCAGCCTTTGTCCTTTTTTTCCTCTCTGGCGTTTCTTCAGAAATTATTGAGCCAAAAAAATTATCCATTAAGTCATTTGGTATTTCAACCAGTAATTCGCCTTCGGCAACCATCGTTTTTTGTTTTTCACTGAGTTCTATGTATTTATATAATTCGTCGCTTACATCTGTTTTATAAATAGGCGCATCCATTTGACTATCTGCTTTTTCATCATATGCATAGCTTTCTATAACAAATGTTGCTGATTCCATTTCAAAAGCTTCTATTCCAAAGTCATTGACTCTAAATTGTATATTGTAAAACATTCTTTTATTATTTGTTCCTGCTGTGTTTTCAATGACTTCTATACGTTTGTCCTCGAGTTGATGTTGCAAGTCAATAACATATGTATCCATATTTAGTTGTTTTGAATCATCGACTGAATCTTCGATAAGGTTGATTGTATAATTATTTGCTTCATTATTACTTCTTGGGCTTCACCTGAATCATCCGATACGACTAAAATAATATCACTTTCTTTTTTCTTTTCCTTAAGCTCAGTTTGAACTTGAACAGAGATAGTTCCCTTTTCCTTATCTATTTTCAAATACCTATAATCAAATGCACTCACTAGATTAAATGTTTCTTCTTGTATCCTAGCGAACTCATCCTCAATAGAATGTTCTAAATTGTCCATTTTCCTGTTTAAATCACTTACCTCATTATGTAAATTCATTATTCTGCTTTCGAGTAATTCTGTCCTGCCTTTGCTCACACTATAGCCAAAGATCAAAATCACGACGAATAATACAATAATTAAATTCTGTTTGTGTTGACCGTTTTCATTCATATGCGTTCCCTTCTAATTCTACATATTAAAGATTATACAATGCTATAAATACGATTATTGTCGCAAGCATACTAAATAAAGTACCTAATAAATAGTATTCTGCAAACACTTTATCCTTTGTTATTTTTTCATATCTCGTAATTGACTTTGCTGTAAAGACCAATCCGATGGCTGTATATTGCCCTAATGATAATAATATAACCACTAATAATCTTTCCATATTGCCTACGAGCTTTCCAATATTATATGTTTCTTCCTTTATTGAAACCCCCACTATTTTAAGGTTATTAAAATCATCATTAACGTCTCTACTATTGGGTTTAATATGGCTAAAAAGTTCTCTAAAGGTTATATTTGTAGGTTTCAAAATCATCAACACAATGAGTATATATTTAGCAATATCCCTTGGGAATTTTCCTGAGAATGAAAAAATATGCCACGTATCAAGAAGTGGATTATTTGCTCTGTATATGATAGATATTATTAATATGACTGCAATATGTAACATTTGATCAACCCAATATAATCTTGCACTTGTGTTCTTGTTTGCCATTTTTGAAGTTATTATGTACTTGATTGTATCAATTAAGATATGTGAAAGTATAAATGCAGCTAAATACCATAACATTTCTTTTTTATAGAAGGCGAATACACTCGCAATTGTTAATAGAATAATGGATAAGAAATGTAATCCGAGGTAAGAAAAATGGGTTTTCTTTTTCTCTGCCATATTTTCCGTTTGCAGGTAAAAGTCTCCCACAATATGTACAAATAGCAAAATCAAAAACATATTTTTATCCATTAAGTTCCTCCCAATAACTGATCACTAATTTGTTTGCTTCATGTTTAGCCTCTTTATATGCATAATATCCTGATCTTTCAATTCTCCTACTTATACTCGATTGTTCTATATTGTATAAATTTGCCAATTCAGTCTGTGACTTAGCATCTTCCATAAGATGCTTTATTATTTCTCTTTGCTTATCTGACCATTTGCTTTCGATGAAAAAACAAACAGCTAGAATAGAGTTTACAACATCTAAACGGTCATATAGGCCATCCTTTGTACTATCCGAATAAATCAAAATATCTTTATTGGATTGTTCATGTTTTGTATCGCCTTTTTTCACTGTGTTTATTGCTTCTCTAGCGACGTGATAAGCCGGGCCATCTGCCCCTATCGCTATACTTTTTATTTCTGTTGACATATCGCCAAAACCAATTCCGAACCTAACCTTTATTGGATGCAAATGCACTTTAATATAATCCACTATATCCATTAAAACTTCCGGACTACTTAATAGTCCTTGAAATTCATCGCCTAATGTTATCGTAAATTTCGCTGCTATAACGGAATGATATTTTGTATTTATATAATCCAAAACTTCTTCTAGATCTGTTTGTAATTGTTGGCGTTTACTAATATTTTTTGATTTAACGATGTCACCTATTATTGCACAATACATATTTACTCCTTTCCTAGAGAAAAACAAAATAAAATGCTTCAATAATAGTGTATCATTTAATTTATGCATTATCAAGAGCATATTTGCTTTTATGCGCTTTTAAAAGCATAATTATGTTTATGCCGTTTAATAAGCATGATCATGAAATCCAAACTCCTAACCCAAAAATGTAGTCACTTCTTTAGCTCGTTTTGTGATTAACGCATTGCCTAGACGCTCTTTCGTTATTGGAACAATCAAGTTTTGCACTTGTCTTTCTAATTCCCATTTATCCCCACTCTTCATTTTACTCTTTAGTAACTCATGTGCTTTCAACATCTTGTCAGACCTAACCTTTTCCCTAGACAATATCCACAGAATTTCTAAAAAGTCAGACTTATACATATTTGGAATTGTAAGTCGTCCAATCATAGGATGTAATAGCTTATCAGAATTATGGGAGCTATAACAAACTTCATGCATTAAAACAAAATCTATACACATTTGAATTAATGACTGCGTCTTTTCTGAACGATTATCTTTAGGAATAAAAGAAAGTCCTTTTAACAGTTTAACTACCCCCCAATAACATGTATGTTTTCCATAGCAGCTTTTGTTAGAATAATAAGGAAAACTTTTTGGTGTTTTGAAATCTCCATCCTCAAAGCGTTGATATTTAGAAAAAAAATCAACAATACGTTCTATCCTGTTGTCTTCATTCATATTAAAGTATTTCAAGAGATAGATCATGTTTCCATTAAGGCATGGTATAGGAAAGTGACTTTTTCCTATTGTAAAGATGCCATATTCTTCATTCCAAAAATGCTCCGTAATAATTTTCAAAGGTATCTTTAACCTCTGATTATTTCTATCTGTTTCAATATCCGCCAACAAAACCAAGGTCCAAAGTGTTGATTTATAAGTGGGAACATAATAGGTGAGTTCAAAGCCATAGTTATCTTTGTTATGTTCTACATTCCAACACCCATTACTATCTTGCTGTTCCATGATTTTTTCAATAACTTCACTTTTATTCATTAGAACCTCTTTTCTATGTCAGATATAATTAAATCTTAAGCAAAAAGTTGATTATAAAATTGCTTTCTGCCCATCTGATTTAAGGCTTCTATCTTTCTTCTTTCGAAGAAATTTTTATAAGAACCACGTTCAAAATACCATAAGCAATCGATAAGAATTCCAAGTTTAAGTATATCATAAAAATATATTTTATCGTTTAAGGGAATAGGAAACTTTTTTTCGAAAACATCAATATATTCTTGTACTTCAGTAAAATCGAGTATATCATCATTTTCATCATATTTATTCCACGTTTCATGATTAAAACCGGGTTTAAAAAAATCTATAATGGAATTCCCATTGAAAGTGATTGAGGAAGCTCAAGAGCCTTTATTTGATGTAAATACCACTCCATTTTTTTATAAGCATTCTCAGTATTTATTCTATTCGCAGATTCTTTAACCAGTCTGATCAAGGAAGTTGTATTATAAGTAAGTCTTTCCTCTGTGAATATGCCGTTTCATTTGACCATGCTAACCGGAAATTTTGGTTCTTCCGCAAATATCCGTCAGCCATCATCCCGAATTTATCGGCGATAACATCATCTTTGCTGACAAAAGATTTAATTTACATCGGCCATACATTGTTCGTTTTATCATCTTTAATTTGCTATTTGTCCCTTCAACAAAGCCATTACTCAAATCATAGGCCACTGCATTTTCGATAGCATCAATATCTTTATTTAATCCATTTGCAAAGGAAGCCAGTTCTTTTACTTCACAATTGAAATAGCGTTCGATAAACAAGTACAGCATTGGCACATTTTTGCTTTTGAACATATTTCTGAATTCTTCAATACATTGTTTGATTCTATATAATACTGGATATTGTTCAAAGATATACTTTTGATGTTCATCAGTTAATTCGCCATTCATCCATAAATATCTGAACACGCCATTTCGAGTGATAAAGTCATATTTATTTCCTACTGAACCGGCTTTGTTCTTTAGTGCTGTCGTCTTACTTCTCATATATGGCTGTGGCTCAAATGTCTTTCCTGTAGCCTGCTCAACCTTTTTCAAATAGTCATAGACATTTGTAGATCCGCCTTCATAACCTAGTTCCGTTATTCGTTCTATTGTCTTGCTTTTGCTATAACCCGTGTCAAGGCACTCAACGATGGTTGCTTGATAAATATCTAATTTACTTTGTCTAATTCCATAACAACTTAGATCTTTTGGATTGCCTGATGCATATTTACTTACTGTATTACGACTTATTCCAAGCCGTCTAGCTACCTCGCATTTGGTGCAATCTTCTTTTATGAATTGTTGTATTTTGACGATAAGTTGATAACGCTTTGTGTCTAAAATCAGGAGGTTATCCACAGCTGGTGGCGTTTTTTTTACCGCTACACTTTTCATGTATGGTTGAATCATTTTTATTATCAACTTCTGGTTCTGGTTCTTTAGGTATCTTTATCGTAGCCGGTAATTCACGATTAAGTGATTTTTTTATTGCTTCTAAGAGGTTTTGATGAAGGTGGAATCTGTCAGCCACTTGCATGGCGTCAGGGAGTTCTTCCGAAATAGCTTTTGCATAGGCACTTGCTCGATCTCTTGTAACGACCTTGACATGTTTATTATTTTTTAGCCACTCCTTTAAACTTTTTCCATCTCTGCCTCCCAATATCGTAACGGGTTTATGAGTGGCTTCATCAACGATTATTGTTCCATAATTATGTCGCTTTTTTGTTGCAAAATCATCGACACCGATAATCGGTCCACATTGGAATGAAGGTTGATTTTCATAACGCTTTAGTAATAGACGAATGATTGTATCTCCACTTATACGTATTCCAATGAGTTTACTTATTCTAGCCGAACCTTCGCAACTTGTCTCTAATGCTAAAGAGCAAAGGAAGTCTTCTAGCCGTTCAGTCATTCGACTATAGTAATGAATAAAACCATTGAATGTTTCTGCAATCGTACTCACTTCACAGTCTTCGTTGTCACAATAGTATTCTCTTGCTCTTATGTGCAAAGTAACGTTTTTACCCAATATCGGCAGATCCTGAACTTTTCTTTTGTAGGTGCCGTGACAATGTTCAGATACTGTGTTACATTTTGGACAAGTGCATGTAGTTGTTATTGATTTTAGTTTTATCTCGATACTACTATCGTTTTCTTGAATATTACTAATATGAAGTCCTTCAAATGGGAAAAAAGAACGAATATTTAAACAATTATTATCCCTCATATGGCTAATCACATCCTTAAAAATATTACTTATATTTTACCATGTATTCGCTCTAAAATATAGAACTTTACGGATATTTGCGGAAGAACCATTTCGTTCGGCGTATTCACTCTGCATAGTCAAGTTTTAATGATTGTGTTATTTTTAGCAAATCCGCTATTAAATTAATTAAGCTATGTAATTGTTTTTTGTTTGGATATTCTACATGTTCAGCATCGATAAAATCAAAAACAACATATGGTTTCCCATTATATGTACAAAGATTTTCTGTATATGAAGAAATCACCGGAACACATGGAAAATTTTTATGCATTAATATTTTCAAAAGACTCATTTCAAATTGAACTTGTTTAAAATTTCTACTTTCATAATATTTAAGCACATATTTTCCATGTGTTGTTCTAACAATATAATTCGTTTGAACAGTTCCATTAGAAATCGGCAAAAAATCAACAACTTCACCAATTTCATATAAAGATAACATATTTTTAATATCATAAATCGTAAATATCGTTTTTGATGCCATATAATACTCCTGACAAAGCTTCTTAAGATTAATGAAATTCAATTCCATCAATTAATTTATCTAATATTGATATATCTGTTTTCTCATCATAAGTTAGCACTATCGAAATTAATGACTCCTTTTGTTCAATCACATAATAATCTATATACATTTTTCTGTTTTCATCAAATTCTTCAATCACCCTTAAAGAATAGGCTACTTTACCTCCAATTACTGCATCCGATTCTTGATACTCTATCTTTGTTTTACTATCAAGATATTTTTGTTCAAGACCTTCAATTGTTTCGTTTCTATAGTCTGATCCATCATATAATGATTCTACTATGTATATTATTTCTGTATTGCTCATAGTTGCATACAAGATAATGTTTTTATCAGCTGGCATGGTTGAGGCATTCAAATCTTCATATTTATATGTTTCATATTCTTTAGGCAACTTCATTTGAATTCCTATATAGTCATTAATAAATAATTGTGAATCAATCTCATTATTTGCATTAACTGCTTTATTGTGCGCAATTATTTCATGGCCACTTTTAGGAGATGATTCTATACAGCCTGTTATAATAATTATTAATACTAAAAAAGCGATATTTCTTCTCATTGTTACCTCCCCGCGTCCGCAAATCCATGCTCCGGTAAAATCAAACTATATCATACTCACTATTACAAAAAATATTTCGTTTTCTTGCTAATTGACTTACATACGTTTTACTAGTACTGCGATTTCGTTCAACATTTCCGTATTTCCGATATTTCAGAATCTTAGAAGTCGTTGTTCACGACCTGCCCAGGGCTAATACAACGATTGTACCAATCGGCTTAGGCTCTGTGATGTTGTAAACTTCAAGTTATGTGCCGTTAAAATACGGACCTTTGCTATAATATTCAATTCAAAGTGTTTATAAATTAATTGTAAACACTTTGAATTGAAGGCTTTCCGGCCATAAATATTTCATCTTCGAATAACCACACGTCTGCGAAATGAGGAATTTTTCCTTCATGCACTGTTCTCATTATAGTTCTTCCATTACTTATCAAATCTATTCAGAACACTTCCTCGATACTATTAATAAACTTGTATTTCTCATCGAAGTACCTATCACTTTCATCAAAGACTTCAAAACAATTCCTTACAGTAATATAATCCTTAGATAGAAACGCAATATAGACAAGGCCACCTGGTTTCGTAACTCTCTTAACCTCGGTTATAACCTTATTTAATATCGTCTTCATCAAACAGGTGGTATAGAGGTCCTAAAACCAATGTTATGTCGAAATAATTATCATCTAAATCAGCCAGATTAGTAGCATTCATATTCAATGCTTCGATCTTCATACCATTAAAGATGTTTTCACGCAAAATCTTTAAATTTTTTTCAGAAATATCAACTGCCGTAACATCATATCCTTCTTCAGCCAGGCTAATGAGAAAATTCCAGCCCCACAGCCCAATTCAAGAATCTTCTCATTACCTGGAAGATATTTATTTATGAAATCCATGGTCAAAATATATTCGATATTGCGCCCTTTATCCCTTGTAAGTCGAACCTTCTCTGCCCATCCATCATAATAATTTTTGACAATAGTTTCGTTGTTCATAGCTTTCCCCCTCCTTCAAATTTTTCTGTACCTTAGGAATTCTTTTGCATAACGGACTGCGTATGGACGACGTGGACACCCTCCATTTTTTTGTCCATGTTGGCCATACGCGGTCAGCTGATATTCCAATACGGAAAATTCCAATTACTCGAGTTTTCTTTATAACTTCCTTTTATTTCTGAATTTTGATGCTTCAATGATCAACTTCTTATTCTCTAAATTGATTTTCTTGCGCGATGCTATTTCTCTTTCTATTACTGAATATCCTGTAGCAACTAATTTAGACATATTTTTCTTTATGTAATCTTTCAAACATTCTTTTTCAATTTGTGTCGGTAACGTTAATGTTGTTGGTATCGATAATGGACCTTCTTTTTTACTTAATGTTTCGGGTGTATAATATGCAAACTCTATAAAATTTCTAGATCTTTCATCTATTTCATCATTTGTCAGTCTATATTGACCATTAGCATTTAACAATAGCCTTTGAAAAGATACAAAAATTAATTTATTAGGTTTTCTATTTATTGTTTCATAATGTATAATCACTTCAAGCACCTCTTGATTAGCTAAAGAGGGTATTGCCTTATAAATACACTCATTTGGTATTGGTATTTTGTGAATTTGTAAATCCTTAGTTATAAATAAAAACCTTGTACCAGCCATATAATTCCCCTTTCTAAGAAAATTAGTGTTGGAATTTCATCTATCGTCCCGTGAGCTCCCGACGTGTGCCATCCTTCAGATTTAAATGGCCATGTTGGGAGTTCGCTGTTAAGCGCCGTATTATACGGAATCCACCACATACTCTAAATAATCCGAGCTACTACTGAAATTACTCTTGCCGCAGGTACCAATAATGGTATTGCTATTGCTGTTCCTACAACTTTTGTACCCACCATGCTTACAACACATCTCCTGAATTCTGCTTCTGAACAACTCCCTACAACAACATCATCTGTCATCATTGAAAGATACGGATCTATAAAGACAAATAATAGTATTGTAGCTATTCCATTAATGATTCCAGACAGTGACAAACAAGTTGCCCTCAAATCTGGTGTTACAACACCTGCATAAATTGGGGCCAAAGCCCCAACAACTAAAATCGATACTGCTACTGTGTTAAATATCAGAATTCTAACCGGTAGCTTCTTCATATTAATAGATGATACTGATGCTTTCGATGGCACTGTCACACATGACTTAAACTGCGAAATTCCATTCTTAGAAAAACCATGCATCAATAGCTTTGGAACAGATCGCTCTACTGAAAAGAGTTCCACGCTTCTACTAAATACTCTCTGAAAAGTTGGAATTAATGTCGCCCCTACAACAGTCGCAGCAAACGCAGCCAAAATTATCATATAGAAAGCTGATAAAACTGAATCACTAATGCTATCTTCTACAAACTTCGTCAGCATTGGGACCTGTATTGTATTAGCCGTCCTTGAGATTAGTACTAACACATTGAACAAAGCAAACGAAACAGCAATCTTGCCTGTCCTAACTCCAACTATTCTAATAGAATACGCAAGTGTTCCAATTAGTGTTACTATGAATGTCAATGACATTACCAAAATTATCCTAATATCCATAAATATTCTCTCCAAACAATAATGTATCTATATAAAACCTAGTATAATATGGTGCTTAACGGTTATTTAGTGCCGTCGTGGACATCCTTCCTTGCTCTTGTTCATGATGGCACTAATATGTTATCAAATGTCATATATCGTCAATTACCTATTCACTAATTCTTTCACCATCAAATGTAAACTGATACACTCCAGATATTGTACTAAGTTCTATTCTATCTTCCAATATTTCTACGCTATTTGCCCAAGCATATTCATCTTCATTCACTTGCCATAAAACCTCACCTTGATTATTAATTACTGTTAGAAATGGATTATACTGGCCTACAACATAAACATTTCCCTCTTCATCAATGATAGGTTTATGAAAAGATTTACCTAAACCAGGAATCATTAATCTAGTATTTCCCGTTTCATTGTCAATTATATTCAATACTCCATCAACAACTATATAAACTTCAGCCATTATAAACTTCTAATTCTGAATGAGTAGCCAATTCAGAAACTTGTATCCCATTCCAAGTTTTGATCCAGATTTGCTCATCTTTGTTTGAATATGCTTCAAGCATAATTATTATTCCATCTTCCAAATATGTGCCACCTAAAAAAGAAATTTTATACTTATTTTCGTCTATTACAATAAATGTTTCTTTATCGTCTTCATCTTCGACCATCTCTTCTTTGAGATTAGAATTATCAACTCTTAGCTCATTATTAGTTTCCATAAGATCATTATACTCACTTACTAATGCTTCTTTTTCAATCAATAACGTAGCGTTTTCATCAGTTAAATTCTTTATATTACTTTCATATTGATTAATTTTCTCTGTTTCAATTTCATTATCCACAGAATCGTTGCATCCCACTAATAAAACTATTATTAATAATAACATCATACTTTTAAGTTTCATAACTTCCTCCTTGCATACCGTGTATCGGAAATCGTTTGTTGAACTAAATCAAATTTCAGCCTCTTTATTGGGGAGGGGGAAGTTCTACTTTTCTTTAAGTCATTCTTCATTTCAATCTCGTTTTCATTCAATATTTAGAAGAAATCGTTTGTCTTCCAGCTAATCGACTTACATACTTTTCACTAGTACCGCGACTTCGTTCAACACGATATAATCGATAACTTGCCCTGTCTTTGGATGGGGTGTTTTTTGAGTCATCGGATATATCTATAATAGTTAGGCGATGGATTATGCGGAATCCAGACTAATACTTATAATTTTTTATTAATTGCTTTACATCTTTTTTAGTGTTAATATATGTTGTTAAAACACCACTTTTTTCAATAAACTTTTGTATTCTAACAATATTTATATTACAGAAAACTAAAATTCTAAATTTAAGGTATGGACGCACTTTATCATTAATGATTTTTTTGAATCCTATTCTTATAAACATTACCTCATACATTGAATATATAACCATAAAATACATTACAATAATAAATGAAATTGAATAGATTGATGGAAGTATTAATTCTTTTACTAGCAAGGAAATATCTATATTATGCAAATCATCAATTATTAATTTAATGGAATTATAGAGCCAGTAAAATACAATAATACTAATAATCACATATAAGAAACTCTTAATTCTCTTATAATTATCACCTTTGAATTCAGGTTTAACATCAATAATTGCAATCATCATTGACAAAAATAATAATAATAAAATTAACCCAACTTCTTTAAAGAAAGAAAAACGTAACTGTTCAGTCGGTTCGCATTTTCCATTGATTTTGTGACATTTGCTGAA
>CAZLXW010000009.1:0-87093 GCA_964563505.1 uncultured Eubacteriales bacterium | reverse complement strand
GCAAAAATAGTAGCGGTTCTTCTTTTGCTAATTGCCTAGCTACAGGGTCATCAAGACTCACATACTTTCTTGTTTTATCAGCAACATGTTCTAATAGCGTTGTTTTTCCAACCTGTCTCGGCCCTGTCACAAGAAGAACGGGATATGTATTTGAAACTTCTTCTACCATTGATTCAAGTGCTCTTTTTATAAACATCACTTACCACCTTTTTATTTCGTTATATCTGCATACATTTCCACTTAAGTTAAACTATAATTTTATATTACACAAAAAATTAAAGAAAATCAAGAAGCGCGGGTGTGTAAAATTCGCCTTTTTTCATGAGCTTAGAAAGCCGCGCTTCCCTTTATAAAAACAAGCCTTCTTGCATCGGATTCTTCATCACTATAGATATATCTCATGCCTGTAAATCTTTTTAAATCCTCAATGGTTTGGCAATTATTTGTCGCCATATAACGAACCATTTCGCCACGGGCCATTTTTGCCCACGTCGCTTTGACTTTTAATTTCCCTTCCTCGTCGTGTACTGCGAAGATACACTCCAAGTAGTGCTGTCCCGGCTTTAATCCATTGCGAATGCACTGACTATATTCATTCGAGGCAAGATCAATGACAAGGTCGGTTTCACTATAGATTTGGTCATGAAGACGTTCTCCCCAAAAGTCATAGAGGTTTTTTGCGCCTTCAACTTGGAGCTTTGCCTGCATTTCTAATCGATAAGGTACAATCCCGTCCAATGGTTTTAAGACCCCATAGAGTCCACTTAAAATACGTAAATGGGTGTTGACATAGTCCCACTCAGTATCAGTAAATACGCTAGGTTTCATGTATTGATATTGGATTCCTTCATATGCCAACAAAGCCGGAATTAAATTTTTACGAATCTCTGTTTGCCCTAAACGCTCCATATTTTCAGTGGCTATTTTGTCATTACACTTCCATGTTTTTTTAAGTTCACTATATTTTTTTGATTTTAATGTTTGAAAAATACGTTCTGCATCATCCATAAAAACAGGATAGGTTTTATGTGCCATATCCGCTTCATTGTTCATCTTCTTCGCCGGTGAGATAATGATTCGCATGCTGTCCTCCTAGTTCCCTTTTAATATGGCTTAAGTACACCTTGAATATCGAATTCTTCGCCAAACATGGGGTCCGGATTATGAATGTCATCAACTCCATCTTCATATAGAATGATTGTTCCTGCTAGCTCCAAGTTATTATCAGCACTTAGTTGATAGCGAAGTTCCATTTCACTAAACAAATCGATGTTATCCGGTAATGCATCGATAGGCTCCATTGGTCCATTAAATTCTTCGCTTTGGTATAATTGACCATTTGCGTCTTTTACACAAATAGCGCTAAAATTACCTTCAACAAATTCTTGACCTGCATATAAAGAAATATTCACTTTGATTATGCCCTCATCCATGGTATATGGCATTTTGAGTATGACCCCTTCTAAAGTATCATGTACAATAAATCCTGGTTGATTAAGCACAATATCTTGGCCGGCATAAGGAGGTAAATACCTCAGCTCTTGTGGAATCGTCATCGTTCCTTCATCAATAATCGCTAAAAGTGGAAACGCATCATCCGAAATCCAGCTTCCACTGTATGGGTTGTTTTTTACTGTTCCAAAACCATTCTTATCATCTAACGCTTCCTCGTCACTATATCCTTCAAATTCAATAAGGACTGTTGCCCCATTATCAAATGTCAGCGTAAATGCTCCATCATATACTCGTGTCTTGGGATGAGATAAGGAACGCATTTTTAAGTGTTCTCCTACTGCATATTTGTTGCTTGTGTCAATCAAGTATCCTGTGCTACTCTCTGAGGTATTGTCGATAACATAGCGTCCACTTGATTCTGTATTATGGCTCGTTACAAATGTAACTTGAGGCTGATCTTGCAAGCCATTATTAAGATTAAAGGTTGTCTCATACGTATAATATCCATCAATCATCTCATCTAAAATCTGTTGATCATTTTCCGTCAATTCTCCTTCTTGAATATAATAATCACGGTAGTACAGGGAATAATTTCCGTAATATTCTTTAAGGCTCGAATCATGCGATCCATAATCATTATACATGATCACTTCATAAACACTCATCTTCCCAGAATCATAATTCATATAACTTAAGGTCCCTTGGCTAAATATTTCTTCTGAGTTAATAATTTCTCCTACATAGGATATTTCGAGATTTTCTAAGACAATTTCCGCAAAAAGTTGGTCGTCTGTGTACTTTTTGATATAGATGTCCGCCTGAAAATCAGGAGTTGATACCTCTAGGATCAAATCCGAATACTTATCTTGTCGAATTTTAAAAATATCCACAAATTCTTCACCTACAATAGCTACATCTGAATTATCCATTGAGATGAGTGTTGTAGCATGGGGCGAATATTTCTCAATATTTGATGTATCATTTGATGCTATATCATTTTCTATGACATCTTTTAATTGAGACGATTGATTATTGTCCACGTCCTTTGCCGGTACACCAAGTAAAAGAAAAACTCCCACAATCACAAGAACAAAAAAAACTATAATTATCCCTCCAACAATAAGCAAAATTTTCAATGTACTCATATTTTTCTGTGGCTGAATTGGTTTATGTTCCACTTGTAAATTGTTTTCCTGTAAAGGTTGTCTACAGTTTGAACAAAATTGATCACTTTCTTTAACTGGCGTCCCACAATGTTTGCAATATTTCCCTGCCATACTTAACTCCTTTTTATGAATTAATAACTTGTCCCTTGTGTACAATGCAATTTTTTCCTTTTCTTTTTGCTAGATAAAGTGCATCATCTGCCTTTTTAATAAAGGCTTCAGGTTCTGTCTGAATATCCGGAATTTCACTAACTAATCCCATGCTTAAAGTGATTGCTTCCACAGCTTGTCCTTCAGCGGTAAATATTTCTTGATTGTCCAACGTTTCTTTCAGGGCTACTGCCATTTTTATGACTCCCTCTAAATCCGTATCATAAAGGGTGATGAGAAATTCATCTCCACCATATCGAAAAACATAATCAGTACTACGATGTAAAATATTTTGTGCACAATGAGCCACTTTGATAATGATTTCATCCCCCAATAAGTGTCCGTATGTATCATTAATCACTTTAAAGTTATCAATATCAAGCATAATAAATCCCATAGGTAACTGTCCTCGAATGGCCATTTTAAGTTGTTCTTCAATAATGCGGTCAAAGTGCCTACGGTTAAACACACCTGTTAGCGAATCTAAAATTGATAATTGTTCCAGTTGCTGATTAGCCACTGCAAGCTGTACATTAACTTGATTAAGCTCTGAATTTTTAAGGGCCATAATATTACGCTCTCTTAGCCTGATTATCACATAAATAAGCAAGAATAATAGCAGGATATAAAACACATACGCATAAGGCGTTTGATACCAATGTTTGTCAATGGTAAACGTCATAGACACAGTGTCTGTCATCATTTCCCTTGAGGTCACTGCATAGACTTCAAAGGTATAAGTACCTGAAGCTAAATTTGAAAAAACCGCTTGATTATATTCGCCATTAAAAACAAACTCATCATTTTGTCCTATAAGACGATAGAAGTATTTTGTTTTTTCAGGAGCATCAAAGTCTAAAGCAACAAACTTAAAACTAATAAAATTCTCATTCGGTCCTAATGACAAGGCTAAGTCGTTAAAGAAGGGGGTCCCATTTGGATAGGGACTACCTAATACAGAAAACCCATCAATATAAAGTGTAGGTACCATCGCAGTGAGACGTTTAAAATCTTTTGGAATCACAGTGATTCCTTGAGAACTTCCAAAATACAAACTACCGTCTACATCTTTAAAATGACCTGCATTAAACTCATAGTCGCCTATACCGTCTTCCGGTAGCAAGGTGTATATGGAGCGGGTATTTAAGTCTAAAACCGAAAGTCCATCTAGGGTTGATAACCATAAGCGTTGATGGTCATCTTCTAAAATTCCGATAACGGTGTTATTACCTAAACCCTGTGTTTCTGTATATGAAATAAAATGACCTGTATCTTCTTGATACTGGGCAATACCTCCACCTACGGTTGCAATCCAAATATCTCCATTAGAATCTTCGAAAATTTTTCGAATGGTGTTGTTGGGTAATTGTCCTTCCTCTCCATCTTCTCGTTTAAATGTATGAAAATTGCTACTGTTAGGTTCAAGCAGATTTAACCCATTATTCGTTCCGACCCAAATCCGATCTTTTGAATCTGACAAAAGACTGTAAATCAGATTATCAGAGAGTTCGTTCTC
Source organism: uncultured Eubacteriales bacterium (assembly GCA_964563505.1). Taxonomy (GTDB): domain Bacteria; phylum Bacillota; class Clostridia; order Lachnospirales; family Vallitaleaceae; genus UBA1351. The sequence goes on along the minus strand of CAZLXW010000009.1, from coordinate 82,806 downwards.
TTTGTCTTCAATACTTTCCGTGTGATTATATTGTATTAATGTTTTATCTATAGGGTCATATACATAAACCCCTTCCCGATAAGTTCCAATCCATAAACGCCCTTTATGGTCCAGAGTAAGTGCATAAACCAGATTATCTTCCGGAATGGGTATGTCATACGGAAAAAACTGGTCGCTTTCAACGTCATAATAGCTTAACCCCTCTGTCGATCCTACTAAGAGTGGCCACTCAGGATGATCTAAGTAACATATCACACTATCACCTAATGCATGGCTCTCTTTGTCATTGTATTTAATCGTGGTTAGTGTTGATTCATCAATGCGTTCAATCCCTTGATTGTATATTCCTGTCCAAAGTTGTTGATATCGATCTCTAAAGATAAGGTTATTTTTCCCATTACTTAAACTACTCGAAACATCTTTCATGGGTTTTATTCGGACATAATTTCTTTTAAATGGATTCACTTTTGTAATGCCACCACCATTCGTCCCAACCCATAAGATATCTGAAGCATCTTGGTATAAGGAATAGATCACTCCATGATGAACATCCCCGTCGGGTAGGGTACCCGGAAAACGAGTCACGGTGCCATCCGGTTCAATTGCAAACAGACCGCCACCCCAAGTGCCTACCCATTGTATGCCATCGGAGGTTTCTAGAAAACTATAGACACGGTTATCCTCAAAAAGGATTTCCTCTGTGTTACCCGTGTTTAAATCAATGGTCATTATCCCCCCCTCCCATAGCCCTAAGGTCAATATACCGGGATTGTTTTCACGAATGAGCATGACGGCAGGTGCTGTGATTGGATAATCGCTTGCTACGACTTGATCTAAATCCGGATTATATATCTGAAGACCGGCATGTGTCCCTAAATATATGGTATTGTTCGAGGCTAAAAACACCGAACGGACTACATCGCCTTCAATAGAATAGTTTTTTACTGTACCAGTCTCTGGGTTCAAAGAATTGAGTCCCGCTAAAGTGCCCACCCAAACAAGACCATCTGCATCTAAAGCAATACTGACAATAACAGGATTGGATAATCCATGCTCTTCGACGGTATAATTGGTAAAGGTATTTTGGTAGATATTGTAGCGGGAAATGCCTTGATAGGTACCCATCCAGATTTCATGATTTTCAGAATCATAGGTCATGGTTTGGATGAGATTATGTATCAAACCTTCTGATTCAAAAGGGTCATTACGCATTACTGTCATCTGACGTCCATCATATCGGTTGAGCCCCCCTTGTGTTCCAAACCACAAAAAACCATCCTTATCTTGAAGGATAGACGAGACAGACATATTGGATAAACCGGACTTTCGAGTGAGTTGTTCAAAAACCGGAGGCGTTTGACCATCTAACAAATCCGCGCTGTATGTTTCTACTGACGAAAAAAACGTTCCCATTAAAAGTACTAAAAAAAAGACTAACGCCAAGCGCTTATGAACCATGAAAACCTCCAAAAGTGAATTTTATTTTATATTTAACATTTTATCACTTAATTCCTCACTATTCAATGAATTACGACATATGTTTCAAAACGCCTACGTGTAAACTATATGCTTTTTCATGAGTGCTAGAGAGCTAAACGAGAAAAAAAGAGAATTCAACATTAGGATTCTATTGTCTGAGCGACAGCGAGTTTAGAATCCGTTGAATTCTCTTTTTATAGTTTATATGTAGGCGTTTCCCTTATAATCCAAAGTAGGCTTTTGCGTTATTGTAGCTAATATCTTGAACGATTTTTCCTAAGAATTTTTCATCATTTGGATATTCACCGTCTTCAACAAGGGTTCCGATGTAATTACATAAAATACGTCGGAAGTATTCGTGACGTGTATAGGATAAAAAGCTTCGTGAGTCTGTAAGCATTCCTACAAAGGCACTTAGTAGGCCTAGGTTTGCTAATGCACTCATTTGATCTTGCATACCTTCTTTTTGATCACAGAACCACCATCCGGAACCAAATTGAATCTTACCTTTTGTTCCGCCACCTTGGAAGTTACCAATCATGGTTCCGATGACATAGTTATCTCTCGGATTTAATACATATAGAATTGTCTTTGGTAATTCATCTGTTGTATCAAGATCGTTTAATAGTGCCGATAATGCCGGTGCAAATGTTGAATCATGAACAGAATCAAAACCGGTATCCGGTCCGATTGCTTTATGCATGCGACGATTGTTATTACGAAGAGCTCCGATGTGGATTTGCATTGTCCAGCCACGTTTTGCATATGCTTTTCCTAAGAAGTTTAAGACAAGGCCTTTATGAATGGCAACTTCTTCTTCAGATAAAACATCGCCAACTAAACCTTTTTTATAAACTTGATTAGCTCGTGCATAATCGATATTTGTAGTTCCTTCTATATAAGGCGTATGATACTCAATCGTATCTAATGCGTGGTCGGATAGTCGACAACCCACTTCATGGAAATAGTCCACACGCTCTTCCAAGGCTTTGAGTAATTTTTGAATTGAATCTAAAGTATAACCGACGGCTTCTTCTAAGCTTTTAATCCAAGGGATAAATGTTTCACTGGCTATATTAAAACTTTTATCCGGTCGGTATGTCGGATAAACCTTGGTCGCAAAGGAATCATCTTGAGCCAATTGCTTATGATACTCAAGGTCATCAATCGGATCATCGGTTGTACAAATGACATCTACCTTTGAACGTGTGATAAGTTTACGCGCACTAAAATCGTCTTGATTCAAAAGTGTATTACATTTTTCCCAAATCTCATCTGCCGTCTCTTCACTCAATAATGTATCGATTCCAAAATAGCGCTGTAATTCCAAATGTGTCCAGTGATACATTGGATTACCAATTGTGTATGGCACTGCTTTTGCAAATGCTTTAAACTTTAGATAGTCATCTTGATCGCCGGTAATGAAGTCTTCTGTGATACCAAAGCTACGCATGACCCGCCATTTATAGTGGTCTCCACCTAGCCAAATCTCAGTAATATTCTTATACTTTTTATCTTCTGCAATCTCTTTAGGCGATAAATGACAATGGTAGTCAATAATCGGCATGTCCTTTGCATAGTCATGATACAACTTTACTGCTGTTTCGTTGTTCAACATAAAATTTTCGTCTAAAAATTTTTTCATATTCCTTCTCCTTCGTCCTTGTCGTTTATAAGGTTACACCTGACTTAAATATTGCAATTTCACGATAGTTATTGATTTCTTGACGAACATACTTGCCATTCGCAATATCAATAATATCATTGATAAACTCTTTTAACAGGTCATCCATACTCACACCATCCACTAATCGTCCTGCATTAAAATCAATCCAATTCGGTTTGAGATTGGCAAGTCGTGAGTTGGTTGCAATCTTCATGGTTGGTATAAATCCACCAAATGGTGTTCCGCGTCCTGTGGAAAATAAAACCATCTGGCATCCACTCATACCTAATGCTGTCGTCGCAACAGCATCATTTCCCGGTGCGCTTAAAAGATTCAAACCATTTGTCTTAATACGTTCTGTATGCTTTAATACGTCCATGACTTGGCTGTTTCCTGCTTTTTGTGTACACCCTAATGATTTGTCTTCAAGGGTTGTGATTCCGCCGTTTTTATTTCCAGGTGATGGATTTTCATAGATGACTTGATTGTGACGTTTATAATAGTTCTTAAAGTCATTCACCAATTCCACTGTTTTTTCAAAGGTTTCTTGGTCCTTACAACGATTCATAAGAATTGTTTCTGCGCCAAACATCTCCGGAACTTCTGTAAGTACTGTCGTACCCCCGTGATATATGAGGTAATCAGAAAACATTCCAATCATCGGATTGGCTGTAATTCCACTTAAGCCATCGGATCCGCCACACTCAAGTCCGACACGAAGTTTACTTAAAGGCTGGGGCTTACGTTGATCTTTTTGCATTTTTTCAAAAAGTTCTGTTAAGAGTTTTACACCCGCTTCAATCTCATCATCCACTTCTTGAGAGATTAAGAAACTGACCCGGTCTTTGTTATAATCTCCAAGTGTCCGTTCAAAGGCATCAATTTGATTGTTCTCACACCCAAGACCTACAACTAACACAGCACCCGCATTGGGATGCTTGACAATGTTTTGGAGCGTTTTTCGTGTATTGATATGGTCATCACCCATTTGAGAACATCCAAAGTTATGGCCAAATGAAAAGATTCCGTCAACATTGTCCAAGTCTTTTATACGAATGCCTTCGTCGAGCATACGCTCTTTGAAAACTTGAATAATCTGCTGGCTAACCCCATTCACACATCCTACGGTCGGTATCACCCACAATTCATTTCGAATCCCGATTTCACCATTGGGACGAACATAAACGTTGATTTCACGTTCGTCTTCAAAAGTTGAAAAATCTTCAATCTGTGGATTATACTTATATTCTAACACGTCATCTAATTGTGTTTTCACGTTGTGTGTGTGTACATGCGCGCCGGCCTCAATCGGTTTAACCGCTTTACCAATAGGCATACCGTATTTTATAATCAGCTGGTCCTTTTCGATTGGCTTATAGGCTACTTTATGTCCGCTTTTAACGTCTTCTTGGAACTTGACTTCAACACCTTTATGTTCGATGACTTCGTCTTTAAAAACATCTTCTAAAACAATAATCACATTATCCTTGTTGTGAATTTGTATGAAATTCCTCATTTATTTCACCTCATTAATTGCTTTAATGGTTGCTTCCATTCCTTCATTTAAAATTGCTTCAATATAATCAGACACTTGCTTTGTCATGTTTGGTATTGTATTTAGATCACCCTCCCAGTTACTTTCATAAGCAAGGACACCTTCAACAAGACGTGTAATTGCTTCTTTTGAACCGTCAAAGTCTTTCCATAGATCCGCATATAAATCTAAAATGTCTTGATTGTCTTTGATCTCAATTTTTTCGCCATTAAATGCACCCCGATAAAACACGATATATGCTGCAAGGGCAAAAACTGTTCGCTCCGGAAGTTGCTTGTTCTTATCTAAATAAGCTAACACTGATGGAAGTACACGTGTTTTATACTTGGACATACTATTGAGTGAAATACTCATTAAATAGTGCTTGATAAACGGATTTTTAAAGCGCTCTATGACTTCTTTCGCAAATGTCTCTAATTCTTCTGAAGATAATGTTAATGTAGGAATGATTTCTTCATAAATAGCTTTTGTTAAAAACTCGTTTAATATTGGGTCTTCAACAGATTCTCTGACTGTTCGTGCCCCATAAAGATATGCAACAGGAACAAGTGTTGTATGGGCCCCGTTTAAAATTCGTACTTTACGCATTTTATATGGGGTTACATCATCAACAAAAATAGCGTTGCAGCCGTCTTGATTGGCCGGAAATTCCTCACGGATTTTCTTGTCGCCTTCAATAACCCAAAGATTAAACTGCTCACTTTCAACAACTAAGTTATCTTTGTAACCTAATTCTTCCCATATTTCTTCAATGCGCTCTCTTGGATATCCAGGAACAATACGGTCAACTAGGGTGTTACAGAATGTATTGGACTGTTCAACCCATGTCATAAAGCCTGCATCAAGATTCCATAGATCAATATATTGAAGTACATATTTTCTGAGGTAATCTGCATTTTTATCAATCAATTCACATGGAAGAATAATAAATCCTTTATCAGTTGCACCATCATAAGCCTTATATCGTTCCAATAGTAATCGTGTAAGCTTTGCAGGGAATGTTACATCAGCGCCTTTGTCCATTGTATCACTCTCATCAAATGCAATACCGGCCTCTGTGGTGTTTGAAACAATCACACGTGCCGTATCAATATGAGCCAACTGAAGATATTCATCAAAATCTTTATAAGGATTAATCGCTGTTTCAATCGTATTGTTTTTGTAATGTTCACTCACGGCTTCTCCGTTTTTGATGCCTCGCATGTAGTGTGTGTATGTATAGTCTTGATCTGCTAACATCTCAATTAATCCATTTTCAAGAGGTTGAACGACTGCGATACCTCCGTTGTAATCACCTTCATCATTCATCTTTTGAATCATCCAGTCTACAAATGCTCGTAAAAAATTTCCTTCTCCAAATTGAATTACTTTAATCGGTCGCTTTGCCATAAAATACCTTTCCTTCCATAAAAACATTATTTAAGGTCACATGCCTTCTAATACTAGTTTATCCTTAAAATTTGACATCTTCAAGGGCTATATTTTGACAAACTATACATTTTTTGACATAATAGAAGAATATTAACCCTAGGGAGGACCTCTTATGGTAAATAACGAATGTTTACTTTATACAACCAATCTTCTAAGCGAAACACTGCCCGATGAGTTCATGACCGAAGAACAATTAAATACCCTCGGCATTTCACCGGATCATCAATTTTTGATCTTACAACTCATTCTGGGCAAGGACTTAAAATCGCACATTAATAGCCTTAGTCAAGACCATGCCAACGCGTGGAAAAGTCAGCTTCATCAAGTTATTCTTGACCACTTTGAGCCCCATGTCATCTGCTTTTTAAATCTTCAACCTTTTACACGGACACTTGTGCTATGGATTGACCCAGCCAAGAGTCAACCTGAAATAAAGCGTGAATTTGGCCGGCGTTTCATGGATTTATCTGAACAGCTTGATACCCTTTACCATTATAATGTAACCGGGTGTTTCGGTTCTGTCGTATCGGATTACTTTCATATTGGATCTTCCTATAAAAAAGCCCGCTTATTACAAGAATACCGTTTTATCATCGGTTTAGGCCAATATATATTCTATGACGAGCCTCGCCACAGTGATGAGTATTCTCTTGTCGAGTACAAATATGTTCATCATTTTGAATCCTTGTTCCGTGAAAAAAATTGGATTCAGCTCCTTGAACTATTAAACACCATCAAGCATGCACTTGTACAAAATATGGTCAATGACTCCAAAGTCACCTATATCTATAAAGAGATTTTTTCCATTACCATCCGTCAATTGTTTGATCAACTTGATGATTATAAGCAAGATATTGAAAAGTTAAATACAGGTATCATTATGTTTGATCATCTATTTGATGACATTGAACAAGTCAATAGTTATTATTTACAAATTATTCAACGCATTACAGAGCAAACTCCTTCAGAACATCTGCATTTACACATTAAAAAAACCTTAAAAATCATTCACAAGCATTACATGGATGATTTATCATTGACCTTTTTAGCTGATTCACTTCATATTTCGACCGCTTATCTTTCGCGTCTTTTTAAAGAAGAGATGGATATGAACTTCAAAGAGTATCTAACACGCTATCGGATTAATAAAGCCAAAGACCTTTTAGATAAAGGCACTTTGGCTATAAAAGACATTGGTCAACGTATTGGCTATAGTTCACCCACTCAATTTGCGCGAGTTTTCAAACAAGTTGAAGGCATCAGACCTTCAGAATATCGTCAAGTACTCAAGAATAAAGTGGATGACCCTTTTTTATAATTCTAAATACACTGGCTCTGCTTCAATAATATCCGCAACTTCCGACATGATTTCTGACAACATTTTTTCATTCAACTCCAAAGCTTTTGCCGCTTCTGAAAAGAACTCATAGGCTAACCCATCAATCCCAATATGTATACCCATCATCATTATCAAACTATCTGCAACGTGAGTGATATACACGAGTCGCGGATTAATCATTGCGGCTCTTGGATTATGGTGTATTGCTATCACTTCTGCCAGTTCCTCCGGAAGATTCCATTTTTCAGCAATTTTTGCACCGACTTGTCCATGGTGAAAACCCAGCACCTGCTCTTCAGCTTCTATAAATGTATATCCTTTTTCGACAAGTGAATTAATTTCTTGATAAGCACTTCCCACATATTGATCTAATATGACCTTTCCAATATCGCGTAAAAGTCCTGCTGTATATGCTTGATCGATTTTTTTATATTTCACTTTTTTTGCAACTGCTTTTGTCATAATGGCCGAAATCTGAGACTGTTTCCATAAGGCTTCTTTTTCAAGCGCATAGCCCGGAAGCTCTTTTTCCATAAACTTTCCGATGACTGTTGTTAGAACCATCGTTCGAACCGCTTCAAATCCCAAAACCACCGCTGCATCTCGAACGGTTTCAATGTTACGTCTTCCATGATAAAAAGCTGAGTTTGCCAATTGAAGAATTTTGGTCGTCAAACCTTGGTCTTTAATAATCTCTTCCTCTAACTCTTTGGCTCCTGCCTCCGGATTCTTCGTAATCTCCATTATTTTAATGATTGTTTGGGGAAATGGCGGTATCTCTTGAACCCGACTAATGATTTCCTCCATCGTCAATGCCTTGTTATCTTCCATATTTTCCCCTTTCTGCTAACCGACTCCAAAATCTGTATTGTTCCATAAAATGTCACATTGTGTGTCTGTATCTAACCACCAATACTTTTCTTCAAACCATTGAACAAGCTTAGGGTCTTGTTGAATGGTCGTTGAATTATTAACATATACATTGACGGTAAAATGTTTAAAATGCTTTTTTGCTAAATCAATATCCTGCTGAATCCCTAATTTTGTCTGTCCTTTTATGCCTACCATTAAACATACAGAATCAAAATATTTTTTTATCTCATCAATGGTTGTATTTCCAATCCCCTTATTTAAAACCTTCTCACGAAATTCATAATCAAATGATTCGATCCCTGTTTTTACTGTGACCTTGATTCCGAAAAAATCGCGCATCCGCTGAATATGTTCTCTATAGATCCAATGTGCTTCAAAAAACAAGTGATGAATTCCCTTTGCATCAATGCACTGTTTTAAGGCATCTAATGTTTCTTTGGGTAATTCAAATATATTCCCCGAGTTTATAACCTCTAAAACGCCATATTCGCCTGTTACTTGTTCTATAACGCCTATATTTACATCATGATTGGAGGTTTGATCCTCTGCGTTATCATCAATATAGTCGCAAAACGTGCACTTTCCCCATTTACACGGAGCACCTTTAAGCAAAAGTATTTCACGTCGCGTCTTACTAATAATCTTACTATATCTTTCCATTTTAATCCAACCTTTTTTTCATTCTCTTCACAATCCACTTGTTTTTTTATCTGTTTTCAGTTATAATCATGACTGCTATTAAAGCCGCAGTTCGTAACCATCCTGCGAAATCAAAACTAGGAGGACGACTATTATGAGTAACCTAAGCATTTTTTTCTTATTTGCCTTTATTAACTTTGGGCTGATTGCACTTGTTTTCCGTCTATTTGGAAAAAACGGGATTCTTGGCTACATTATCTTAAGTGTCATTGCTGCAAATATGCAAGTGAATAAAGGTATTATCTTTGACCTTGGCTTCATTGAACTTGAAGCAACCCTTGGCAATGTCATGTTTGCCGGAATTTTTTTAGCCACTGACTTACTTAATGAAAAGTATGGGTATCATGCCGCTAAAAAAGCTGTCAACCTGTCTATTGTTGCCAACCTCTCCTTTGTACTGATCATGTTTATATCTACATTATACCATGGTTTAGATTATAGTGAACCCTATAATCATGCACTGGAATTATTTTTTTCCATTAACGGCGGAACCTTTAAAGCGGTCTTAGTTGGAAATCTTGTGTATTTTATCAGTCAAAGTCTCGATGTTTTCATCTACGACAAAATAAAATCATGGAATTCTGAAACAAAGACACTATGGATACGCAACAACGGATCAACCCTTTTATCACAACTCGTCGATACCGTGCTCGTTAGCTTGGGGTTTGCACTTGTGGGCATATTCCCCTTCGACCTTGTTGGCTCCATTATCATCACGACCATTGTGATTAAATATTTAGCCGCTATCGTTGATACACCTTTCTTATATATTATGAATAAAATTAAGGTACCGGAATCGGAATCTAACGATTTCGTATAACTATCTAAATTTAAAGCTCAAACTCCAAGTATTTGGACGTTTGAGCTTTATTGGTATACACACTTATCTTTCCCTGTTTGTTTTGCCTTATACAATCGATTATCCGCCAAATTAATCAGTTCATTTATTGTTTGCTCGTTTTCACACCTTGCCATACCACAACTTACAGTTATCTGATAGCCTTTACAGCTATATTTTTCACTAAGCATGTCTCGAAACCTTTCGTATACACTATGAGCCCCCTCAACTGAGCTCTTGGGCATGACGACTAAAAATTCTTCTCCTCCATAACGTCCGACATAATCGGTTGATCGCACCGCTTTTTTTAGGAATCCCGCTATCATCTTAATGACTTTATCCCCTTCTGAATGACCGAATGAATCATTGATTTTTTTAAAATCATCAATATCCAAAAGCAGTATAATTAAATCTTCCGAATATTTATCTTTAAAAAACATCTCTTTGGCCAAAATATTTAAAATGGCTTCATGGTTCAGAAGATTTGTCATTTGATCATGTTTGGCTTTTTTTTCAAGCGTCGAATTTTGCTCTGCCAATTTGTCAATATTCACAAATTCCTTGTTTTTCATAGAAAACAGGTTCACGGACAGCACCAAGGCAATGCTATTAAACAAAATAGTATTAAACGAAAAAACATAATGCATGTTATCTTGACTTATGCGACAAACGCCTACACAAAAAAATACTGTAGATAGTATAATAATCGGTGCGCTGACTTTTATCGGCATATAAACAACTGCAGCAACACCCATTATTACCATGGTAAATATATGGATAGTATTTCCTTGATCCAAGGTAAAAAATACTAATCCCATTGAAAAAAAGATGACTGCTAAAATATTCACTAGAAGCAGAAATTTGTGGATCCCCAAAGGAATTTGCTCAAACTTAATCTTTGTAATAATCATAATGGGGATGATGAATGTCAAATATAATTGAAAGATTAAGACAATGTTACTGATATCTATCCAGCGTCGACTTTCAAAATATATAATCCATTCCACAAAATACAGTAAAATAAGAATCACGGTTACTCGATTATGATTTATTTCAATGATCTTCCTCTCATACTTCTTTAACAGTCTCATTCGCTCCGCCCTCCTCATTATAACTGGAAAGTCTTATTTAATCATATATAAAAGTAATAACATACTTATCCGTTTCAATATCTGCACAAAGGCTATCAAATTTTAAGTCCTGAGAAAAACGGACACTTAAATCATTTTGTATTTCCTTAATTCGATGCTGAAAGGCATCTTGATAAATATCCTTCACTAAACATTTTCCTTCTCGTAGTTCATCACAAACATATTTTTCTAAGGGTGATTTTTGTAACCAGAAATGAATCTCAACTTTATCTTCTATAATTTTTACATATATGTTTTTGGGCCCCTTCCCTGTCAGTTCCTTAATGTGTTTAATCGTCATTTTACAAATTTCATTTTCAAATTGTTTCAAGTTCTTCCACCTTTCAACAGAATTGGATGACAGCTTCCCTTACGAACATTCGTAAGGGAATTGTATCATCTCACATAGATATATGCAATGAGAAAACCGTATTTCTTATATTTTTAGTACAATATTGCAAGTATCCCTTGAAACTTCCTTATTATTTATTAACGATTACCATATGTTGGCCATGATTTCCAACAAAGTGGCTTCCATCCGGAATCACACTCTTACTATCCACAATACAATTTTCTATATATGCATCTTTTCCGATGGATGCACTATGAAGGATAATCGAATTCTTAATGATGGTATTCTTACCGATAAAAGTTTTTCGAAAGAGCACCGAATTTTCTACGGTTCCATTAACAATGCATCCCGGTGAACACAAGCTATTGGATACGTTCGTCCCTTTGTTGAACTTTGCCGGTGCTTCATCTTCAGCTTTTGACATAATATATGGATATGTTTTAAAAAAGTACTGTCTTAATTCTCGGTCTAGAAAATCCATATTGGCTTGATAATAGGAATCCAATTCTGCAATCGATTTCCAATATCCATTATGAATATATGCCATGATTCGTTTTCGTTTGCGATACCGTACGATGATGTCGGAAACAAAATCATGGCGGTCTTCTTTTTCCGCTGCTTCAATCAACTCAATAAGCATAGTACGTTCTATGACGTATATTCCCGTTGAAATCAAGTTATCCGAGGGGTCAAGTGGTTTTTCTTCAAAATCTATTATACGGTTTTCATCATCAATCTCTACATGACCAAACCGAGATAGTTCTTGCATTTCTAATTTTTTACAGACAATGGTGATATCCGCCTTTTTATCGATATGATATTGCAAGACCTTATTATAATCAATTTTACTTATATCATCCCCTTGAGCAATAATGACATAGGGTTCATCACTATCTTTTAAGTAGGATATATTTTGATAAATCGCATCTGCTGTCCCTCGATACCAAAAGCAATTATCATGGGAAATGTAGGGGGTTAAAATATAAAGGCCTTTATTTTTGCGCCCAAAATCCCACCATTTTGATGAACGCAAATGTTCAACTAAAGACCTGGAGTTATATTGTGTTACTACGGCTACTTTTTTGATGTTTGAATTTGTCATATTACTTAGAGAAAAATCTATTGCTCTATAATTGCCTGCAATTGGCATTGCAGCTAATGCCCGGTTATGCGTGAGTTCTTTTAAATGTTCGTTCTTGCCTCCGGCAAGTATTATTCCTAATGCCTTCATCCCTCTACCTCCTCAAGTCGAATATTCCCACCACTTTCCAAACGGTTATTTTTGTAATTTTCTAAAGCAGTCACCCCGGTAATTGCACAGTTTTTGCCAATCCATACTCCATCAGGTATAACTGCATATTCGCCAACTGCTGAAATACCGGAATTGTATATCTCAGGATCGATTCCGTTTTTTATATTTTCCCCTTCACCAATTGTTACATTTGCTCCAATAACTACACCTTCTGAAATGACTCCCTTGTCTATTTTGGTGTTTTCCTTAACGTGGGCATTGGTCATAATAATGGAATCTTTAATAAAGCATCCCTTTTCGATAATAACATTTGATCCAATGACTGAATTGTATACACTTCCGTAGATTTCTGTTCCTTCACCTAAAATACATCGTTCAACATTTGCTGAAGCAGCAATATATTGTGGTGGCTGAATTTCATTATTGGTATATATTTTCCAATAGGCTTCATACAAATTAAACTCAGGTACTAAACTAATGAGTTCCATATTGGTTTTCCAATAAGATTCTAATGTCCCAACGTCCCTCCAAAACCCTTGAAATTCATAAGCTAGAACATGATTTCCTTCGTTTAAGCAAAAGGGAATAATATGTTTCCCAAAATCACTGCTGTCATGATTTTTTTCCGCAAGCTTAAGTGCATTTCGCAGAATCTTCCAGTTAAATATGTAGATTCCCATCGATGCTAAGTTATTCTTAGGTTTTTCCGGTTTCTCTTCAAATTCGATAATACGAAGATCTTCATCTGTATTCATGATGCCAAATTGATGTGCTTCTTCATAAGCTACCGGCAAGACTGCAATTGAAATATCTGCTCCCTTCTTTTTATGATTGTTCAACATCATACTATAATCCATTTTGTAAATATGATCTCCCGAAAGAATTAAAACATATTCCGGATCATAATAGTCGATAAAGGGAATATTTTGGTAAATCGCATTGGCCGTTCCTGAATACCATGCTTCATTTCCACGGCTTACATATGGAGATAAAACCGTGACCCCTCCAATACTTTTGTCTAGATCCCAGGGTATACCAATGCCAATATGCCGATTTAAATGCAGTGGTTGATATTGTGTCAAGACACCCACCGTATCAATGCCTGAGTTAATACAGTTGCTTAAGGTAAAATCAATAATCCGATACTTCCCTCCAAAAGATACCGCCGGTTTTGCCGTCTTATCGGTTAGTATTCCCAAGCGACTTCCACGCCCACCGGCAAGTAACATTGCAACAACTTCTTTTTTGCGCATACATACTCCTCCATTTTTGGTCATAAATGATAACTAATTATTGCTTTGATTGTCAAACTAATTATTAAATAAAAAACCGGAAAGAACCTGTTTTCTGGCTCTTTCCGGTTTACAACGCTAGCTGCAAATGCATCTAATATATTGTCGAACCGTTGCTCATACGCATTTTTTATTTACTTGCTTTCAGTCCCTCCCAGAAACTTTCCCAAGTCAAATCAATGGATCGTTTGAAAAAAGAATTTCCAGGCTCATAAAATATACTGTTTGAAGCCACCCCTTGAAGAATGACATTGAAATGATAGAGTGTCTTTTCGACGTCATGATTGGGGATGATTTTTAACTCAATACATTCATGGAATATTTCTTTAAGTTTTTTTATAATTTTCTGATCATTCTTTCCTAATATATTCTTAACTTGGTCATGTTGAAATTCATCCATCATACCAAGCCGTCTCCATATTTTTGCTTTGTTGGGCTCTGAATAATAGCCCGTCATTTGATAATACACCTTTTTTATACGTTCTTCGGCAGAATCTCCGGATTCTTCAAAAACAGTATGATATGATGCATAATATTCTTCAATCTCCTGAATAACGAGGTCAAGAATCAAATCGTCTTTACTCTTATAGTAATTGTATAAGGAAGGAGCTTTCATTCCCAGCTCTCTAGCTAGTTCATTCATGCTAAAGTGTGTACCTTTTTCTGCAAATAGTATTGATGCACATGCTAAAATTTTGTCTCTCATTTTAAATCCCACCTTACTATTTAACTGCTTACTAATATTCGTAAGCTCATTGTATCATCATATATTAATCTACGCAATAAAAAAATACGCTTCTTAGTAAAATTTTTAGTATTACTTAGCTTGATAAATGTTACAGAATCCAATGCATTTTCACACCGTTAAAACTCCGTACTATAATCGATTTCTATTTCTTCATAAGGCTGATCTTCTGGTTTTTTGAAGTTTAATTCTTCAAAGGTGCACATTTTTTGATCAAGGGCTTTTTGACGAAGGTTACGATAAAGTTCTGCATGGGTTGCATTATAATATGGGTTAACAAAAAATACACCCACAAAACAAGCAAGTAAACCTAAGAGATACCATCCGATAAAGGATAAATCAAGTACGAACATATCCCATTTTTCACCTTGGGTCATTTTATTACTTAGGTCAATGGCACGTTTGGATCCGATTTCCGGATTATCCGCTAAGATATAAGGAACCATTGCATAGGCATACCCTTTAATAATTCCGGGAATAATCAACAATAAGGTCCAACCGATAAGGTATAGTGTTTGTCGAATCATTGATTTAACAACGAACATATAGTTATGTCCTGAAAAACTAAAACCAATGATGCCAAAAGGTACTTCTTCTCCGTTCTCAGATGCAACGGATGCTTCTAAAAAGTATTTACGAATACCGACCATTAAAGGATTGCTAATAAAAAACGAAAAAGCTATGGCAATTGTCATAATAATGATAAATACCACTAAAAAAATCAAGAATAATCGCACGTTAAATCCCCAGTCTGATTGGGATATACCACCAAAATCACCCGAGTTATTTCCGAAGGAGTAATTAAATCCACCACCTCCTCCGCTTCCTCCACCGCCGATAAATGACAATATCAAGCTTATACCGAATGCTTTCCAATAAGTTCCTGATAGTGCTTTTTTGGCTCTTTCTTTTAATTCACTTCTACTCCACATATTTCTCCTCCATTATTTTGCTTATTTATTTTTTCGAGTCAATTCTAAGATTCATTATATATGAACAGATATTTTTATCAAGTTTTTTGTCGTGTACACCTTTTTTTTATGTCTAAACTGTCATTAATAGCCGGCGTTAGGCAAATATATCTTTTCGATTGGTATCTGTGTTCTTCCCATGAAATAATCAAGCAACATAATAATCTGGTCTTTGTATAAGGAATCCGGATAAACTTGATAATCTAATTCTGAATCCTTGTTGGCAATACCTGAATCGTTATTACTAATAACAACAATGTCCTGATCCGGATTAAGTTCCTTAATGACTTCTTTAAGCGGATTGATATAATAATCTTGATGCAAGTAGACGACATTAATATCATTGGAATATTTTGTAAAACTTTGCTTCATTTTTTCTTTCAGTTGCAGCATTTGCTTGGGCAATTCTTCTTGTTGATAATGCCCTTGATATCCTTCAATACTATCGATGATGTTAATTCGTGAATATCCGCTGATTTGTTGTCTAAAACTACTGGATTTTTCAACCGTGAGTCGTGTATTTAAATCCCCTGTCACTTCTAAGATACCGATATCATAATGAATATTATAGACATTATTAATGAGATACTGACTTAAACGTATACCTTGATCAATATAGTCCGGTCCAATGTAGATGACGTTGGTATCTTCATATTCCAGAGGATTACCTAAACACACCACATATGTGTTTTTGCTTTTCGCTAATTTTGTAAGTTCTTCCCAACCAAAACTATTTTCAGGACTAAAAAAAATGATATCCACACCTTGATTAAGCAGCTCCATAAAATAATGTTTTTGAAGCTGATCTTTTTCCCTCGCTGACTGATCTTCATCAATATCATAATAACGAAATCCAATGTTTTCATAGGCATTATTCACGACCTGTATATCATTGTCAATGGTCATACTGAGATTTTCTTCGTTATATAGGTGGGTTTGTATATATCCCACATCTAATGTTTGTCTACGCTCCATACTTTCCGTGTATATTGATTTATTTTGTTTGGTTACCGAAAAGCTTTTCATGACAATGCGCTTGGGAATATGTAAATTTGTCCGATTACTTTCAAGAATTTCCATGGCGTAGTCAATAGCTTCTTTACCCCCAACTGGTGTATAGATGATTGTATCAAGTTCTCCTATATCCAAATAAGTTAAATACTTATCTTCCATAAATTTACTTACTGTAATAATAGGTACATCCATACCGTGTTCTTTCAAAATATTCCCCGCCCCAATGGCTAATGCATTACTCTGGGCAAATACAACATCAAACTCCTGGTTGGATTGCATAAAAAGCTCGAATTCTTTTTGCGCTTCTGTACGTAACCATCCACAATAGATGTTTTCTGTAATATTCATATTCAATTCGCGATTAACCCTGTCTGAAAAACCTTTGGATATCTCCGTAACCATTGGATCTTCAATAGGGCCGTTTAAGGTTACGATATTAATCATATCTTCTCCGGTGAGGT
Organism: uncultured Eubacteriales bacterium; assembly: GCA_964563505.1. Classification (GTDB taxonomy): domain Bacteria; phylum Bacillota; class Clostridia; order Lachnospirales; family Vallitaleaceae; genus UBA1351. The sequence goes on along the minus strand of CAZLXW010000009.1, from coordinate 65,709 downwards.
CCTTTAAGCGTTCTGCACCCATTTGTCCCACACTATTATAGTCGGGTCCGATAAAGAGGGTATAGTCATTGAACCCAATATCCTTATCAAGAACAATGACCGGTATTTTCTTTTCCACTTCATCAATAATCGGCCCCAACACATTGGCATCATTAACAGTGATGATAAGTAAATCAATCCCATATTCTAATAGTTTATCTATATCATTAATCTGTTTATAACTACTAGAGCCTGCATTTGTAAATATCATTTTGATTTGGTCATACCCTTGTGAATATTCTTCAAGTTCTTCGTGAATAACAATTTGCCATTCATCGGTAAGATTGGGATGGCTCATCCCGATTAAATATTCAACATCTTGATAACCGGATACATTGGAATCATCAACACTATTTATAAAATAGATAAGGCTAATGATGATTACACTCATCATTATAAATATAATTATTTTTTGTTTCATTTATGTTCGTTCCTTTCGATACTTCACCGGCGATACACCTGTTGCCTTTTTAAAAGCCGCGCTAAAATAATGTTGTGTTGAATATCCGACCTTTTCCGAGATTTCATAAATACGAAGTTTCGGATCATCCATTAATCGTATAGCCTTTTCAATGCGAATCTGCGTTAATAAATCTGTAAATGAATAACCCATCTCTTGTTTAATGAGTTTGCTAAGATACGAAGAACTGACTCTCAAATGTTTTGCAACATCTGTTAACGATAGGTCTGGTGCTGAAAAGTGGACTTCTAAATAATTTTTTGCCATTGCTACAATCGGTAATAACTCCCCCTTTTTTCGTATTTCTTGAGTCACTTCATGATATTTTGACGTAAACTGTCGATATTCCATAGGGGCATCCACCTGAAGAAGGCCAATCTGTTGGTCAAGATATTGCTTAATATTTTGTATTAACTCCTGTTCACAATCAAAACCAATATCGTCGGTATCAACAAAGCTTAGAATAATATCTTTTTCCGTTTTAATGACCATTTTATCCTCACTATTTGCCAAGACTTCATTAATTATATTTAACTGTGCAAATGTAAGAAGTTCTTGGTCTAAGAATAATTCTTGTTCACCTTTAATGGGTAGGATATATATAATCAGCATTTTTTTATATTTTGACATATCAATATTTAATGCCATAAGATTTTGTTGGATTTCGTAATCATTCAATCCTCCATCAATCCACTGTTTAAAAAACTGGGTATACATGTGGTCTTGATCGGCAATCATTTGATTTCTTGCCCACTTCACAAAATTATTTTCTTTGATTTTCGTGTCTAAGCTATCAATGCCTTTCTTGACGACCGCCATTAATTCTTTGCGATTCACCGGCTTTAATATATAATCAAAAACATTGAGTTTAATTGCTTCTTTTGCATAATCAAATTCATCATATCCTGAAACAATAAATATCAAACACTCCGGGTTGGTCTCTTTCAAACGCCGAATCAACTCTAATCCTGTCAAATTAGGCATGTTAATATCAACCAGCATCAAATCCGGTTGAAGATTTTTCGCTTTATTTAGAGCATCTTGGCCGTCAATTGCCTCAGCAATCACCTCGACTTCAATCTCTTGCCATGGGAGTCGACTCAGACCTCGTCGTATTTTTGGTTCATCATCTGCAATCATTAATCGATACATTTTATCCTCCTGCAAAGCCTTAATATTGAATCGGATGTTTTATCGTGACCGTGGTGCCTTGTCCTATTTCACTAGATATTTTTAATCCATACCCTAAACCAAAATTTAGTTTAATTCGCTCATTTACATTAAATAAGCCGATTCCATAACGGTCATCTTTTTCCAACATACCTTCGAAAATATGATTCATGCGAGCGACGTGTTCCGGCTCCATTCCTCCACCTGTATCTGACACAACGATAAAAAGATCTCTAGTATCAGAATGAATATCCACACGAATGTGGCCGGACTCTTTTCGACCTTTAATCCCATGATATATTGCATTTTCAACAAGTGGCTGTATAATCAGTTTAATTACTTTAGAGCTTTTTAATGTATCATCGTATGTGATTTCATAATCAAACTGTTCTTCATAACGCACTTTTTGAATCATTAAGTAGCTCTGAACATGTTTAACTTCATTTTCGAGGCTGATGATTTCATTGCCCTTACTGAGACTAATCCGAAATAAATTGGTTAAGGACTCAACCACTTCGACAATATCATCAGCCTCATATTCCATAGCCATCCAGTTAATTGTATCTAACGTATTATATAAAAAGTGAGGCTTAATCTGGGCTTGAAAGGCTTTTAGTTCTGCTTCTCTTTTAGCCTTCTGTTCTGTATAGACAAGTGAAAGCAAATTTTTAATGGCCTCAATCATTTTATTGAAACTGTGTCCCAACTGGCTAATCTCGTCATTATAAATACTATCATAGCGTATCTCAAGCTTTCCTTGTTCCGCTTCTGCCATTAGATTTTTAAGCTGACTAATGGGTCGGGTTAAGGTCTTGGTCAAGTACACAGATAGAATGATACCAAAGATAAAAATAAGAATCGCATATATAACAAAGGAGGTAATCACTTCTAAAATAATACCTAGCGTAACATTTTTAGGAAAGACTCCAACAATGTTCCAATCTGAAATGCCTGTTTCTTGAGCAATAATCTGATAGCCTTCGTCATCAATCTGAACATCCTTTTGGCCACCAATCATGGTTGGGTGGATCCGATAGACAATGGGATTGACCGGTGCGTAGACAACCTCGCCTTTACGGTTACTAATATAGAGGAAACCGAAACGTCCCAGCTCTGCACTATTAATAATAGATTCCATATGGTCTAGTTTCATATCAAACAGAACCATTCCGTTCACATTGCCTTGTTCATCAACTAAAGCTTTTGTCATGGATAAAATATTATCGGCTTTATAGGAATCATAAAAAGACGTTATATTGCGTCCGATTTGTTGACTAAATAGATGAAAGGTCTCCGGTTCGGCCACCGTTTGTATATACCAGCTTTCCATATTTAATGGACTGTCTTCCACAAGCTGCATGGTATTACTTAGCATTTCACCCTTGCTATCAACAACCAAGATTCCCGCAATATTTTTATCTGTTGTTGTATATCGCTCAAGGGTCGACAATAATTCATCTTCGTTAACATTTTGTTCATTAAAGGCTTTAATGGCAGGCTCAGCAAGCAGTAAATCCATTTTTTTATTCACTTCTTGAATATAGTTTTCGATTCGTAAGGTTACCTGACCTGCAAGCTCAAGTGTTTGCTCGTTATTCATACTTGTAAGCGAACGATTGAGTACGTTCATATTTAAATAACTGAGCACAACAACAGCTATCGCTAATATCAGAAGAATATTAACCATCATCTTGCTTTGTATACTTTTATTAATATAATATTCTTTGATTTTCTGCATCATCGCACCACCATTATTCCACACCAGTCACTTCTTGATAATTATCCTTCGTTATAATCTCTGCATTAAATAGTTGTTTTTCCGGCATAGGTTCTTGATCAATAATATATTTCATCAAAATATTGGCCGATTCTTTACCTATTTTTTCAGGTGAATAATAACTTGATGCTTTTAAGGCTGAATATTCACGATTAAACTCTTCGATAGCCAGTGTTCCACCGATACTGATAATACTTGCATTTTGATCAAGTCCCAATTGCTCTAGGCTTCTTACAACACCAATCGCACCTTCATCATTACCGGTCATGACCAACCAGGTTTCTATCTGCCTTTCTTGTATAAAAACGTCCATTGCTACATTAAAAGCGTTTTCTGTTTCACCATTATAGTTCAATCGAAAAATCCGGTTCTTATCAAATCCCGGAAGCATTTCAATAAAGCGTTCATACTGACCCTCTGCACGTTCTTGCATGTTCATCTGTTGATCATTTTCTAATATTAAAACACCGACATCCTCGTTTAGCATCAAGCCATTTTTTATGGCATAATTGGCCATCCAATCCCCCGTCATATCTCCTAAGACATAATCGTCGACACCCACAAAGGGAGTGAGTAATCGTCCATTTGATCCAACGATTGGATCATTGGTTGCCACAATGGGTATATTTTCTTTCCTAAAAATATCAACGGTCGTCTGGCTTAAACTTTGATCCGGAATACATATAATTACTCCATCAACGTCTTCATCAATCATGCTTGTTAGTGCTTGTTGATAAATATCTTCATTCATTTTTACATCAATATAAATAAATTCTTCAGCACCTAGTCGCTTCGCTTCTTTTTCAGCACTGAGCCCTTCATTAATAAACCATCCTTTTGATCCGTCTTTATAGATTCCTGCAATTGTGATTTGATTGGCTTGTGTTAAAACTTCTGTTGTATTTTCTTCACCTTGTCCATTTGTTCCTTTGGGTAGGCATCCCACAAAAAATAGAATGAATACGATTGGCATAATCCTTTGCACATGTATATGCATAATAACCCCCTAATTGAATCGTATGAAAAAAAGCAGTCCCTTAGATTGAAAGTGACTGCTTTTATTATAGCAAAGATTATATTCTTTGAGTATGTATTTACGAATATTCTTTAATTCTTTGACTTTGTAAAGATATCAAAGAGTACCGCTAATACAAGGACTAGACCTTTGATTGCTTGTTGCCAGTCAATTCCGAGTCCAACTAAGGACATCCCGTTGTTCATAACACCCATAACAAGGCCACCGATAATGGCACCAATAACTGTTCCGACACCACCACTTGCCGATGCTCCACCAATGAAACACGATGCAATAGCATCAAGCTCAAAACTTTGTCCGGCTTTTGGTGTCGCTGCATTTAATCGTGCGGCAAAAACAAGACCGGAAAGTGCGGATAAGAAGCCCATATTGGTATATACAAGGAACATGGTTCGGTCTGTTTTTACACCAGATAAGGCAGCCGCTTTTTCATTCCCCCCCAGTGCATATACATGACGTCCAAAAATCGTTTTTGATGTAATGAAGGTATAAACCACAATAAGTAAAAGAAGTAGAATGAAAATATTGGGAAGACCTCGATAACTTGCCATAACAAGAGTGAATGCATTTAATGCAGCGACGAGTAAAATCATTTGTCCCATAAAGAAACCAAATGGAAGTACTTCTAATCCATATTTCATGTTACTTTTCCGCTCTTTAAACATAAAATATACAATCACTGCTGAAAGTGCAACTCCTAAGATAATCGTTAGGAAATATCCTCCGGTAGCAGCATGAAAGGGATCCGCCATAAATCCTGAACTGATGACTGTAAATTGATCCGGGAAGGGTGCAAGACTTCGTCCACCAAGAACAACCATGGCAAGTCCTCTAAACATAAGCATTCCACCTAGGGTTACAATGAAGGCTGGTACTTTGAAGAATGCAATAACACTACCTTGCAATGCACCGATAAGTGCACCGAGTAATAAGCTAAGAATTGTAACTACAATAAAATTTATCTCATAAGTAATCATTAGTGTTGCCGCAACTGCACCGACAAAAGCAACGACCGAACCGACGGATAAGTCAATATTCCCAGTTAAGATAACCAATAGCATACCTGTGGCCAATATAAGAATATAACTATTTTGCAAAATAAGATTGGTTATATTCAATGGTTGTAATAAGATTCCATTTGTCAATATTGCAAATAAAATCATAATCGAAACCAGTGCGATAATCATACCATATTGGCGCATATTCGATTTTAGTAATTTTTTTATTGCTCCAGATTTTTCACTCATGCCTTTGCCTCCTGTTTATTAATTACATGCTTCATGATTTTTTCTTGAGTTGCCTCACCTTTCATGAGTTCTCCGGTTAACTTTCCTTCACTCATGACATAGATTCGGTCACAAATACCTAAAATCTCAGGCATTTCTGATGAAATAACAATAACACTTTTACCATCGTCTACAAGTTGATTAATAATGGTATAAATCTCGTATTTGGCTCCTACATCGATTCCTCGTGTCGGTTCATCCAAAATAAGTATATCCGGTTTTGTATTAATCCATTTACTAAGTACAACTTTTTGTTGATTTCCACCGGAAAGATTCTTTGCTTTTTGTGTAATTCCGGATGATTTAATATTCATTTTTTTACGGTATTCTTCACCCACAGTTATTTCTTTTCGATTATTTACTACGTTGTTTTTTGAAATTGCTTTTAAGTTTGCTAAAGAAATATTTGTTTTCAAATCTTCATCTAATATTAGGCCAAGGCTTTTACGATCTTCTGTTACATAAGCAAATCCAGCTTTTATTGCATCACTCACGGAATGAAGATGAAGTTCTTTACCTTCTTTAATGATTGTTCCTGTAACATTTTTCCCATAGGCTTTTCCAAAAAGACTCATGGCCAGTTCCGTTCTTCCTGCTCCCATTAAACCTGCAAGACCTAATACCTCTCCACGATTTAAGTGAAAATCAATATTTTTAATCACTTGTCGATCTTCATGTTCCGGATGATAAACGCTCCAGTTTTTCACTTCAAGAACTTTTTCACCGGTATTACTCTCATGAATTGGAAATCGATTGGTCAATTCACGTCCAACCATACCTTTGATAATTCGGTCTTCCGAGATTCCTTCTTCTTCAACAGAAATTGTTTCAATGGTTTGACCATCACGTAAAATTGTTACACTATCTGCAATTTTTTCAACTTCATTTAATTTATGTGAGATTAAGATGGATGTAATTCCATGTTCTTTCAACTCTAATATTAAGTCTAACAGGTTTTCACTGTCATCTTCATTTAACGCTGCTGTCGGTTCATCAAGAATGAGTAACTCCACACGCTTTGATAATGCTTTTGCTATTTCTACAAGCTGTTGCTTGCCGACTCCAATTTGTGTAATTAATGTTTTGGGAGATTCTTTTAATTTAACGCGTTTCAAAAGTTCACTAGTTTTTGACGCTGTCGCCTTCCAATCGATAATACCTTTACTGGCTTGCTCATTGCCTAAAAATATATTTTCTGCAATAGATAAATAAGGGATTAATGCTAACTCTTGATGAATAATAACAATTCCTTTTTTTTCACTTTCCTTAATATCTCTAAATTGACATACTTCACCATTGTAAACAATGTCACCTTCGTAAGTTCCAAATTCATGAACACCGCTTAAGACCTTCATCAATGTTGATTTTCCCGCACCATTTTCTCCAACGAGCGCGTGTATTTCACCTTTTTTTACTGAAAAATTAACATCATCAAGGGCTTTGACACCAGGGAAGGTTTTTGTAATGTGCTTCATTTCCAAAATATGATCTGACATACTCATGCTCCTTCGCTTGGGAAATTCCCATCATATTGTTGTGATGATATAAGGGCAGCATACGCCACCCTTATAATTTGTTTTACTTGCTATATTTATTCACCTGTTATTTCACTTTTTTCGTAGTATCCACTACCCACAAGAATATCTTCCCAGTTACTTGCATCAACGGATACCGGCTCAAGTAAGTATGAAGGAACGACTTTAACACCATTGTCATACGTTGTTGTATCATTTACAGGAGCTTCTTGATCTTTAAGAATAGCGTCGGCCATTTCAACAGCTTTTTTCGCTAATTCACGTGTATCTTTAAATACTGTTTGTGTTTGTTCGCCGGCTAAGATAGATTTTACTGAAGCTAATTCAGCATCTTGACCTGTAACAATTGGAAGCGGATTATTACCGGAACCATATCCTACACCTTTAAGTGAAGATAGGATACCGATTGAAATACCGTCATATGGTGATAAGACTGCATCAAGACGTTCATTTGTATAGTTGGCGCTTAATAAGTTATCCATACGCGTTTGTGCTAAAGCACCGTCCCAACGAAGTGTTGCCACTTGCTGTACGTCTGTTTGTCCTGATTTAACAACAAGTTTACCTTCATCGATATATGGTTGCAAGACACTCATTGCACCATCAAAGAAGAAATATGCATTGTTATCATCTGGTGAGCCTGCAAATAATTCAATGTTAAAAGGACCTGCTTGATTTTCAAGATCGAGTGAATCAACAATATATGACCCTTGTTGTACACCAACTTTGAAGTTGTCAAATGTCGCATAATAGGTTACATGTTCCGTGTTACGAATAAGACGGTCATAAGCGACAACTTGAATACCTTCGTCAGCCGCTTTACTTAATACGTCCGTTAAAGATTCGCCGTCAATAGATGCAACAACCATAACTTTAACGCCTTTTGTAATCATGTTTTCAATTTGAGCGACTTGGTTTTCAACAACGTCTTCTGCATATTGTAAGTCTGTTGTATACCCTAAAGCTTCAAATTCTTTAACCATGTTATCCCCATCAGCAACCCAACGTTCTGATGATTTTGTCGGCATCGCAATACCTACATCGACGCCTCCGCCTTGACTACCACACCCCACACTACCTAAAACAAGAACTGCAACAATGAGTAATGTTAATAATTTTTTCATATTTTGCTCCTTTCAAATCTTGATATGAACTTATTATATGCATTATTCAACTATTTGTATTTACAGGAATCGGGGAAAATTTACAATATGATGTCATTTTTGTATGTTTTTTTGTGATAATTTTAATACCTAAACTAAAACTAAAAGCTGAAGACCGCTATTCTAGCAGCACTTCAGCTTTTTAATTACTTAATTGTTTAATTGATTGGTTTAACACTATCTCTTTGAATTAATTCTGATTCTAAAGTGATTTGACAATCGTATATAGTTTCTTTTCCTTCAATGTAATCCAACAAAAGCGTTGCCGTTGCTTTTCCCATTTCATAAACTGGCACATGCACATTTGTTATCCTAGGATAATAACTATTTCCAAAACCTTTTATATGTTCAACCGAAATCATTGACACATCTTCAGGAACAGCATATCCAAGACTATTTAAAATGCTCATAATCGGTTGCACCACCGATAATTCATCAACAAATATTGCTGTAGGTATTTTTTCATGACTATATATTTCACAAATCATACCATTAATCACATCACTTGAAGAATTGACCGGCAACTCAATATAATCAATTTCCATTTTATTGTAACTTTTGAAGTTTAATTGTTCCCACATATTTATCATATGCTTTTGTTCTCTGTAGCTTATAAAGAGAATTTTATAATGTCCATTCTCATAAAAGTACCTAAGTATTTGATCCGTATATTTATAATAATGCGCATAAACATGCATCCCCTGATCATAATCCAATATCTTACCCACATATACTAAAGGTAATTTTTCTTGAATTACTTTTCGAAACGCTTCTGTATTACTTATTTGCATACTGACAATTAAACCATCGATTCTTTTCTTTTGAATTAATGAATTCCAAAAACCATTAACTTCCTCATTTGCATTGATAATAAGCAAATCATATCCACGTTCCTGAAGGACTATATTAATCCCACGAAATAATTCGGTAAAATAAAACGAATTTGTTGAATTGTTAATTTCTTGAGACTGTTCGCTTATTTCAAGTGTCGTAACCAATCCAATGATTTTGCTACGATTTGTCGCAAAATTTTGCGCTAATGTATTAGGTGCAAAATTTAATGCTTTCATTGCATCGAGAACTTTTCTTTCAGTTTTTGGTTTCACATTATCTAGTTTATTGATTACTCTTGAAACTGTGGCTGTAGATACTCCTGCTTTTTTAGCCACATCATAAATTGTAACTGCCATTTTCATCACCTTCTCAAGTATAACATATGTTCTTCTACTTGAGAATTCGATTTATCATTCTAGTTCACTTCTTTTGCCAACCTATTTTTTTTATTCTCTTCAATCATTGTGTAATAAAATTCTTTTGTAATTGGATAAAATATCATCGCGATAACTGAGCAAACATATCCCAATGCCGGTAATAATGCCTTTATTCCGACAATCGCTTTCAAAACTTCTTGAGTTTGATCTACTCCAGCAACATACCCCACAGCCGATAACATTACTCCTGCTAGCATACCACCTAAAGCCATACCTAATTTATTTATAAATGTCAGTTGAGAGGATACCGTCCCTTCTCCTCTTACACCTGTTACCCATTCACCATATTCTACGCAATCCGCTAACATAGCCCAACCTATCACTCCGGTAAAAGGCGACACAGCTGCAAGTATTGCTGCTTGAACAACGATTAAGTTGGTCGCTTCAAATGGAATAAAAAAGAGTGAGCTAGCAATAATGATAAGAGCACTACTAGCAATGATAAATAATCGTTTTTTTCCAAAACGCTTTGATAAAGCAGGAATTGTAAAGGTCATTGGTACACCAACAAATAATCCAAACATACCTACAACCGCAATCAGTTCCGGACGTTTAACTGCATAAGTAAAATAATAAATGTTAACTGCATTTGCTCCTGCGAAAGCAATCATATCGGTTCCAAATGCAATCATTAGCATTAATAGTGCTCGATTTTTGAAAATTAAAGCAAATTGTTTTTTTAATGTTATTGCCTCTTCATTCGATGTTATTTGATCCGATGTTTCCACTTCTATATTAGATACATCATGTTCTTTTGCTCCAGATGCACAGGTGTAAAAAGAGATTATAATAAGTAATCCTGAAATAATACCGTAAATTTGCCATGCCCTAGCATCACCACCTAATGCCAATGTAATCGGCACTGCTCCTATAGTAACAAAAGCTATTCCAAACTGTCCCAATAATTGCTTTGCCGTTGCAATAACTGTTCTTTGATCAGGATCTTCTGATAATACCGGTGTTAAAGAATGATATGGAATGTTTACCATTGTTGAAATCAGAGAATAAAGTATATACGTCACATATACATAAACCAACTTGCCTGTTGGGGATAAATTTGGTGCAGAGAACATCATAGCAACTAATACCCCTAGAAGTGGCGCTCCAATAATAATCCATACACGAAATTTACCAAACCTTGATTTCGTTCGGTCTGCAATCATTCCCATTAGCGGATCTGTTACTGCATCTACAATTCTTGTGACAAGAAAAAGTCCACCTACTGCTGCTGCGTTAATGCCAAAAATATCTGTATAAAAGAACATCAAGTATGCCATAACAAGCATGAATGCAATATTTGATCCTATCCCACCAAAACCATACCTTAATACTTCATGAAATTTAGCTTTTCTAGTAATCTTCTCCATATAAACCTCCATCTTTATTAGTTTGTTCGCCCTGCCACAAAAACAAAATACCTTATCATTTCCTTTTCTTCCTCTTCTAAAGAAAGTGTCTGAACCAAATTAGTAATCGCCTCCTTTTTAATTATGTATTCTTTTGCATTTTCATCTTGTTCTTTTAATATTTCTAAGAGTTTGTCTCGCTCTTTTTCCCGAATTAAATTTAGTACAGTCACTAATTGATTAAACGCTCCCGGTTCATATTCAAATCCTTCTAATCCTGAAATCCTTTCTTCTATTTTGATTTCCTCTTTTTGTTTTATTAATTCCTCACGTGTCAGTGGTCGTTCTAAATGAATTCCTAATCTTTCAAACTGTTCACTTGGCGCTTCATTCTTCAACATTTTTCCGCGAATAATTTCAATCATTTTCATCTCTAGTTCCAAGTTAGTCAATTCCATTTCTTGATTAGGACTTTCTGTTAAATCGAATAGTTTTGATCCAAATTGTGCCGGATTGATAAATCCTTGTTCTGATACTTCAATTTTCATAACAGGACATCCTTGTGTAAAAGCAAAACTTTTATCTAAGTCAATATTTTGCAATTCATTATGGCCAAACATTTTTCGCATATGCGTTGGCATTAGCGTATATTCATATAATGGCTTATTGCTTTTATGGATAGGACCGCGCATATATACATATTTCCCATCAGTCACGTTGACATGTCCTCCATGATAGCCAAACATTGCTGCTTCTCTGATTTTTTTATTTGACTGAATAGTTTCTTTTAATGGTTTTCCTTCCATTGTTCTCGGTATTTCCACTCCAAAAAAATCAAGTAGTGTTGGAGCAACATCTATCGTTTGAACTAAGACGTCCCGATGTTCATTTTGTTTTGACGAACGAGGGTCCCAAACAAATAATGGGATATGCGCAATTTCATTATATGTTGGCATAACGGATTTTGACCACCATCCATGTTCCCCTAACAAGTATCCATGATCCGTATTAACGATTAGCATCGTGTCTTTCCACATGTTATGTTGATCCATCATATCTAAAACCTTACCTAAATAATGGTCACACATACTTAATAGTGCTGCATATTGTTTTTTTCCATGTCCGACAACATCATCACCTTCCATAACCGGTGCATACGGTGGCCAATCAAACTCCATTCCTTTATAATCCTCATCGGGATATAGTTCCTGAAAACGTTTTGGTGCAAAAAAAGGTTCATGTGGGTCAAATGTTTCAATCTGCAGAAACCAAGAATCTTCTGCATGATTCATTTCAATAAATTCTAGTCCATTTTTAAATGTTATTGCTTGAGGCATGTCTTTTTCATCTTTCAAGTACATTCGATTAACATTATCTTGTTTCAACATATTCATACCATATCTTTTTTGCATCAATTGCATCATAATAAATGGTGTTTCCACATTCTTTTCAAATCCAAGAATTCCTTTCCAAGGATCTCCTTCTTGCCCTCTCGATATTTCCCAAGAACTATATCTAGTATGATATGTACACCCTCCATCTTCCCAATAATGTTGATGATCAGACGTCAAGTGGGTATAAATCCCATTATTTTTTAATAGTTCCGGCATAGAGTCATCAAATGGCTCTATCGGTCCCCAACTGCGATGCAAAAAATTATATCTTCCTGTATGTAATTCTCTCCTTGCCGGCATACAGGGCAAACTTCCTGCATAACATTGATCAAATGTTATTGTTTTTTTTCCAAGTCGCTCAAAGTTAGGAGCCTTAACCCAATCACCTCCGTAATTTGGAAGCATATGTCGATTCAAAGAATCAAACATAACCATTATTGCTTTCATAATCAACCTCTCTTTCCAATATAAAACCATTTGTAAGCAGTTACATTTAGTTTCAAAAAAATATATGCATACCGTATAATGTAACTGCTTACATTATACGGTTATTGTTCATAATTGTCAATTATAATTATTTTTTTCTTTTTCTATAGTTATTTTATATAATCTTATTCAGGAATAATCTTATTTGAGCTACTTATTCCACATTTTTTTTTGGAAATAACTATATTTTGAGAGTCAAGCCAACTTTAGACGAATTTACAATATGATGTCATTTTTTCCTTGACTTTTATTGAGAATGATTATAGAATTCATTTAGAAATTATAAATACATTCAAGACAAGGAGATTATTATTATGTATTTACAAAAAAAGATTATTGCTATGTTTTCTATATTAACCCTCACATTATTGATTACCGGATGCGCAGAAACACCTGAGCTTTCAACAGAATCCGCTTCCGCCAGTTCACCTGAAGTAAAAGACTCCAACTACCCACTAACCATTACACACGCCCTTGGCGAAACGGTGATTGAATTTCAGCCCGAACGCATTGCAACTATTTCATGGGGAAATCAAGATACACCATTAGCCCTTGGAATTCTTCCTGTCGGCATATCTACTGCCAATTACGGCGTCATCGATGGCAGTGGACTATTACCTTGGACTAAAGAAGCTTTTGAAAATTTAGGTGTTACAGAGCCACTTTTATTTGATGACGTTGCCGGATTAGATTTTGAAGCCATTAGCGATGTGCAACCGGATGTTATCTTGGCTGCTTATTCAGGAATCACTCAAGAAGAGTATGATTTACTTAGCGAAATTGCACCTGTTGTTGCCTATCCAACCGCACCTTGGCAAACATTTTGGCGTGATCAAATCATCTATGATGCTATGGGTATGGGGATGGAAGCTGAAGGAAAAGCTCTCGTTGCTGATTTAGAACAACTTATCGAAGAAAAAACAGTTGCCTATCCAGAGCTTAATGGGATAAAAGCCGCTTTCTTCTATTTTAATCCAACCGATCTCGGAAAATTTTATGTCTATCTTCCTTCAGATCCTCGCGCTGCATATCTTCTCGACCTTGGAATGGAATTTCCAGATAGTGTTAATACATTAACTGAAGATTCATCGAGCTTTGCCCTTGAGTTGAGTGCAGAAAATGTTGACCGTCTTGATGATATCGATTTAATCATTACTTATGGAACGGACGAATTGCTTGAATCACTACAAAATGATCCTTTAATCGGTACGCTACCTGCAGTTCAAAGCGGTTCAGTTGCTATCATTGAAGATGCTACACCACTGGCTGCTTCAGGTACTCCAAGTGCTCTATCCATTCCGGCAACTATCGATAAATACTTAGCACTTCTTGCAGAAGCGGTGAAAACAGACCAATGAAAAAAATAAATCCTCTTTTGCTTATTGTTCTCAGCATAATTGGGTTAAGCATCAGCATACTTGCATCTCTGGCTTTTGGAGCACGGCACATAGGTTTTCTTGAAGTTATTCAAACACTCATGTATAACCAAGGAGAAACACTCAATCAGATTGTCGTACATGAGCGGATTCCACGGACCTTGTTTGGAATTGTCGCGGGAGCTTCCCTAGGAATATCCGGCGCACTTATGCAGGCCATTACTCGAAATCCCATTGCGGATCCAAGTATTCTTGGTGTTAATACCGGCGCTTCCCTTTTTGTGGTTGCCGGTATTGCCTTTTTTAATATTGGCCGTCCGATTGAATATATTGGATTAGCATTACTCGGTTCAAGTATTGTTGCCCTTTTTGTATTTGGTATAAGCTCTTTAGGCAGGTCCGGCAGTACTCCCATCAAATTAGCATTAGCCGGCGCTGCTACAAGTGCAGCATTATCATCCATAATCAGCGCCATCGTATTACCCCGGACGGATTCAATGACAAACTTTCGCTTCTGGCAAGTCGGCAGTATCAGTGGAGCAACATGGGAAGGAATGCTTACTGTCCTCCCTTTTTTGTTGATTGGTTTACTCATTGGACTCTTCTCATCACCAACACTTGATGCTCTTGCACTAGGCGATGAATTAGCTATAGGGCTAGGCGTTCGCACCGGTATTGTCCGACTCTTAAGTACCGGAGCCGGTGTTATCCTCTGTGGTGCCACAACCGCCATTGCCGGTCCAATCGGCTTTGTCGGATTAATGGTGCCTCATTCTGTCCGTTTACTTCTGGGTCCAAGTATGAAGCGACTCATCCCTATGTCTGCAGTTTTTGGCGCAATTTTACTCTTATTCGCTGATGTGATCGGTCGCCTCATTGGTTCTCCCAGCGAACTCGAATCCGGAATTGTGACGGCATTTATTGGGGCGCCTATTCTTATTCTTATCGCAATGAAAGCGAAGGTGAAATCTTTATGAGCGATTTAATGACAACTACACTTCTTATGGGATTTCGTCGACGTCGATTTCGATGGGCTTTTTTGACAAGTATACTTATCCTCACCGTTCTTGTATTATCGTGTATGGCTTTAGTCCTCGGCAACACAATCTACCCATTATCAACTGTTATAAGTGTTATAGGGGGCGAATCAATACAAGGAGCAACATTTGCTATTTATACATTGCGTCTACCTCGAATGCTTACCGGTCTCTTTGTTGGCCTTGCTTTCGGCATTGCCGGAAGCACCTTTCAGAACCTATTACGTAATCCTCTAGCAAGTCCTGATATTATCGGTATAACTTCCGGTTCAAGTATTGCTGCTGTTTTTTGCATCCTTATTCTTGGCCTTAGTGGTCCCCTTGTATCCATTGCAGCTGTTATATCCGGTCTTTTGGTCGCTTTAATAATCTACCTATTGTCTCGTAGTGGTGGATTTTCGGGCGGAAAACTAATCCTCATCGGAATTGGTATCCAAGCAATGATTCAATCCGCCATATCTTACTTGATTCTTCGTTCCAACCAAAATGATATTCCTAGTGCGCTTCGTTGGTTAAGTGGCAGTTTAAATGGGGTACGTTTATCTGCACTTCCCGGGTTAGTGAGCGTCGTTCTTATTTTTTCCAGTCTGATTATTCTCTTAGGACGACACTTACGAATTCTGGAACTGGGCGAACAAGCCGCGACAAGTCTGGGTGTACGTACTGATCTGATCCGTTTGCTTTTAGTCTTATCCGGCGTCTTTTTGATTGCATATGCCACCGCAGTCACCGGTCCCATTGCTTTTGTTTCTTTTTTATCCGGTCCTATTGCCAAAAAATGGGTTGGCAGCGGACTGCCGACTGAATTTCCTGCAGGACTTATTGGTGCCATTTTGGTAATAGGATCCGACTTAATCGGGCAATATGCCTTTTCAACACGATTGCCTGTTGGTGTAATTACCGGTATTCTTGGCTCCCCCTATTTATTGTACTTAATCATTCGAATGAATCGACAAGGAGGTTAATTATGTGTCCACATCCATTATTAGAAAGCCATCATCTTGTATCCGGTTATGGCGATCAAGTTGTTGTCAATGACGTGAGTTTATCTATTCCCAAAAATAAAATTAGTGTTATTATTGGTTCGAATGCCTGTGGCAAATCGACACTTCTAAAAACTTTGGCTAGGCTTATTAAACCTATGTCCGGCGAAATCACTTTAGACAATAAAAGGTTAGACCACATTCCTTCAAAGCAATTAGCGCGTCACCTCGGACTTTTGCCCCAGTCACCCATTGTGCCAGAAGGAATTACTGTGTCTGATTTGGTTTCACGAGGACGGTTTCCCTACCAGTCTTTATTTAAAGGATTGTCTGCCAAAGATTATGAGGCTATCGAGGATGCTTTAAATATAATGGGTATCAAAGATTTAGCTAATCATCATGTTGATGAGCTATCCGGAGGACAACGTCAACGTGTTTGGATTGCCATGGCCTTAGCACAAGATACAGACATCTTGTTCTTAGATGAGCCCACAACTTATCTTGACATTACCTATCAAATTGAAATATTAGACCTTTTAACCGACCTTAATAGACGTCGTAAAACCACCATTGTTATGGTTTTACACGACATTAATTTGACGGCACGCTATGCAGATTATATTTTTGCTATTAAACAAGGAAAATTAATGCGTGAAGGGAGTCCTTCTCAGATTATTAGTGAAGACTTCATTGAATCTGTCTTTGGATTAGAGTGTAAAGTCATCCGTGACCCTGTATCAAATACGCCCTTTATCGTTCCTAAAGGGCGTCATCATGTTTTAGAAGCCTGCTCTTAATCGCGCAGGCTTTTAATCCAATGCATAAATTTCAAAACTTCTTGGTCCCAAAATGCCCACTCATGAGCTCCCGGACCTTCATAATATTTATAGTCTAGGTTAAGCGCATCTAGTTGTTTACAAAAAATAGCCGTGCTTTCCAATATAAAATCATCGGTCCCACAACTAAGATACATGTTGGGGCGTTTTCTTTTTTTAGCCACTAAGTCCGAGGCTAACCACAGTAAATCCTCCGAACCGCCTACAACATGATGAACATCATCAAATACTAACCGAATATCTGCTTCTAGCCGTTTTAACCACGTTTCTGCGTCATCTGCAATGGGTTCAGCGGCTGTTTGGGCCATTAACAAAGCACCGGAAAAGGAACCGATAACACTATATCGGTCCGGATAGATCATACCAATTTTCATTGCGCCATAACCACCCATCGAGAGACCGGCTATAAATGTGTACTTTGGATCCTGTGTAATCGGGAACCATTTTTTTAGATACTTAGGAATTTCTTCCGTAATTTGTGTAAAATAAGGGTCCCCATAAGCCATATCTGTATAAAAAGATTTTCCTCCTTCAGGCATAACCACGGCAAACCCAAGGTCAGTTGCATAACGTTCAATCGATGTCATTCGCGCCCACTTTGTATAATCATCCGTGTATCCATGAAGTAGATATAGGACGGGATACTTTCCCTCTTCATCATAAAAACCTCGATCTTCATCGGGCAAGATCACATTCATCCCCATATACTTATTCATAACATCCGATGGATAATTAACTTGAAATAATGACATATGCTCCTCCTTTTTATACGGTAAATTCTGATTCAAATATCGATGCATTAATCTCTTCACTTTGTGATACAAGATGCTTTTGTACTTTTGTTCCGTCACGACGTGTATACTGATATGTAATTGTGTTTTTCCCTTGATGCTTTGACCTATATAATAATTGATCTGCATGGGATAGACACTCCTCAATGTTACAAGGTTGATGGCAAAGTACAAATCCTCCACTAAAGGAAGTAAAGGCTTCAAGACTTCCCAATTGATCCGATGCGTGTTGAATTCTTTTTAATAGCTCCAACATTTTCGTTTTGGAACATTCATTATAAATGATAATAAATTCATCTCCGCCATATCGTCCGACAATCCCCGGTTCACCCACAATATCTCGTATGGTCGTTGCTGCTTTCTTTAATAACATGTCTCCCATAACGTGCCCGTAAGAGTCATTTACTTGCTTAAAATTGTCTAAATCGACCATCCCGATTAAAAGTTTATTCTTTTTCTGACTACCCATTTTTTCGATTTCACGGAAAACATAGCGACGATTATAGATTGTTGTCAACTCATCATGCAAGGTTAAATACGTCAATGCCTGTTTTTGTTTTCCCAATTCATCTAGTGCATACCGATAGGATTTTGCAAATGCTTTTAACATAAAAGCACCTGCTATAAAGGTCAAGGGCAATTGGTACATGACATCAATCATCTCCACTTGCGGATCAATAACTGCAAAGAATTGGGGATATTGATAACGCAAGAAAATCATGAGCATAATAATAACTAATTCAGCTAAAAAAAATAAAAATTGTATTTTTCCTTGAAAGAAATAGATAATAGCAATCATGATAAGAAAAGAATAAGCAACAGTAAAGGGATTACTTAGTGATGAGTTCAACCAACCCAGAGGTAATAAGATGAGAATAACAACAGAAAAAAAGATGATTCTCGCTGGTTGAACATATCGATTATTAAATATGGCACACAAAACAATACCACTCATCATCAATGCAATTGCCCATTTTATATTGGCTTGCTTTGGGTAATCGATGGCAATATTAACAAGAATAAGTGCAATGGACATTACCATTGCACAAATAAGGATAATGGCAAATATTTGATCTTCTAACTTCAAGGACTGATATTTTTTTCTCATAATTTCTTCCTCTTCATCCATTAGAATATTTACCATTTAATTATAGCCTATATAAACAAATTAATCAATTGCTTCACTCAGTAAAAGAATTGTCAATGATTGACCATAAGTCATCGGTGAAATAGGAATATTCATATAAAAACGCTCATCCGGTCCAACCGGCGTTCCATAAGATACGTTCTGAACAATCCCTTTCGCGTCAATATTATTAAGAACACCTTCCAATGCACGTTGCCCAATCACTTTATATTTTGCGTCTAAATATCCTTTTCGTACTGCTTTTAATATTCCATACGCAAATGCTGCTGACCCTGACGTTTCCAAATATGATGCTTTATTATCAATTACCGTATGCCATAATCCACTTTCATCTTGAGTACTCGCTAGTGAATCAACTTGTTTCTTAAGAATATCTATGAGAGAATTTTTTTTCTCTTCCTCCATGTCTACAATATCCAATAATTCTACAACGCCACATGTATACCATGAATTTCCTCTTGCCCAGTGTACTTTCCCGTAATTGTTTTGCTCATTCGAATCCCATCCATGAAAAAAAAGATTCGCCTTCGAGTCAAACAGGAATTGTATATGCAATTCAAATTGTCGAATGCTTTCTTCAACATACTCTTTTTTGTTGAACACGACCCCTGCTTTTGCTAAAAAAAGACATGTCATAAATAAGGTATCAATAAGGGCTTGGCCATCGTTGGCATCACCGGTGATCATATGCTGTAAAAGTCCGTCTTTTGTTCTGAGCATATCTTCGTATATCCAGTGACTCCATTCTTTAGCAATACTCCCATAACTTTCTTTTTTAGTAATCTCATAAAGCTCTATGAGTGTTATCATTGGCGACATTGTGTTGACATTTTTTTCAGGTAGACCTTCTTGAATACGTTGATCATACCAATTGATTAAATATTCTAGGGTCTTTGGATTATGATCAATTTCATAGAATTTTAACAATCCATACATTCCGACACCTTGAGGCCACTCCCATAAGTTAATATCAATCAGTCCAATTGGATAAGGTTCATCCATGTCACTTTTTATATTTTTTGTTGCTTCTACTACTTTTTCCAGATAATTGTTTATTCTTTGTCTTTCAATCATAATGTTAACCTTGGCTCCTTTCGATTATTCGGTCTTTGATAATCAGTGGTGATTCCCATCCCACCTCAATCTTTCCATATTGAGGATCGATGAATACTAGTTTTTCTATGGAGCAATCAGCTAAATTTTTTATAGTCTCTGTATATCTATCCACAAATGCTTGGAAACTTCCAAACGTTTCTTGCTGTCCCATTTGAACAATCCAAAAGTTTTCATATCCTTGCGATATAATTTCTCTATATTGGGTCTCTCCGCTTTCAACGAATTTTAGTCCATTTTTTGCATAAATCACTCCATAAGCAGTACCTTTTCTGAAAAATACTGTATCCGCATTAAAATAAACTTCATCATACTGGTCCATCGGTAGATATGCATGTGTAAAATTCACTTCTTCATATTGAGGTATTTTGTACATCACAAAAGCAGCTGAATTATATTGAATAACGCGAGGTAAAATACCATTTCCTGCCCAATAGTTTGGTCTTCCACTTCCTCCTATAAATGCTTCGCCTGGATGATTAATCCAAAAAAGTGTATTGTCCTGAAAAAAACCATGAATAACATGTTCCTGATAACCTTTTTGTCCAGGTTTAAAATCACTGGCCGATGACAAAATGTAATCCTTCGTTTTATAGGCATAAACTGATACATGCTTTTTATACCCCTGCACTCGCTGATATAAAAGCGCATCATTATTTTTTACATTTAGATAATCCAACAATCCATCTGGTGCTGAGTAATCTGATAGACTAAGCGAAACCGTTCCTAATGTCGATTGGTTTACATAACCTCGATTCCAAATAATCCAATTTAAAAATGAACTGCCATTTGTATAGTTCCCTTTTAACTCTTTCGTATAACTTCTTCCAAAAGTACATGATAGTACTCCTTTATGGCTATTGACCGCTAAATCTTTGAATATAAAATCCAGCCCTTTTTTTGCATTTTCACGCAAGAGTTTACTTTCTGACATCATATAGAGATTAACTAAACCCAGTATATCGATAGGAATATATGCGCTTGAATTCCATTCTGTAATACCTTCCTCAAAAAAACGTTCGAACCAATATATCAATCGTTCTTCTGCTTTTACAACATGTTGCTTTCCCGTCAATTGACTATTTGTAAACAAGGATTCCGAAAAAATTTGGCCGGCAATGAGCTCACATGTATGAAATAATAGGGCGTGGTTTTCACTGAAAAACCACATTACATCATCTCCGGGTTCATCCATCCAATATCTGAAATCTAAAATACAGCTTTTGATTTTTCTCCAAAACTCTTCACTAAAAATTTCTTGATCTCGAAAGTCAATCCAAATCTTAAGTAGACTGACTAAATAAAAATCGCTGCAATCATAGCGATGGTTAATCATATCAATATGTTTATCAATAATCCCTTGTGCGGATTCTACATCATGCTTGGTTACTAGCATAGCTAATGCTCTGTGAATATCATTCACTCCCTCTTTAGCTACATGCTCTAAAGCCATTTTTTTACGGAGACTTATGTCCTCATTTGACATTTCCAATAAATCCCCATGGTATATTTGCGCATTTAGTGTTTTTTGAATATCTTGTTTTCCTATCTTTATTTGAAAGACAAATGTATTATATCCTGTATAAAGCTCTGAGCTATCTGTAAGATCTAGGGATGTTGTACCTTTCTCTAATTCAAATGATAATGTCTGTACTTTATCATCCGCTAAGATTTCACCCGGTACAATATCAACTGTTAAAGTTCCGTCATAGAGCAAGGGTTCTTTCCAGTGAAGGGCCACTTGTTTATCACAATAAAAATCGGTGTCAAAATACATTTTTTCAAAGATTTTTTCAAAACACTTCACTTTTTCAATCGTCTGGCTATCTTCATCTGTTGGAAGTTGAATTTTAACACTTCCCTCACTTAAATAGTCCAACCGAAAAAAGTATTGCGTATCCCGCTCTGCTAAATCATCAACTCGAATTTGAATCGTATTGATCCCTTTTTTCAATGGCATAGTAAATCGATGTTTTTGAGGCACATTACGAGAAAACGGCATAAATCGCGTGGCTTCTTCCGTGTTGGCTAAAACAACTGCGCCACCACAGGTTGTCAATTCAAATTCACCGACTTCATCCTTATCAACTATAAGTTGTGTATATGCATAGACCTTTAAATGTGTTGGATCAAACCAAAAATGTGAAAATTCGACATTTGGATTTCCCCAAGGGAAATATATTTTCCATGCCTCAATTGCTTCAAATTCTTGTGTATTAAATTGCATTTTTTCACGCGCGCTATCAGCAAATCTTGTTTTACAAGGATTTTCATGAATTGAAAATCCTTGTAACAACCATTCATTCACATCTCCATGCATCGTAACCGGTTCAAAGTCTACTTTTTTTTCTTCGATATTTGAGACAATCCATCGGTTTATTGTTTTATTTTTGTATAAAGGATATATCATTTTCATCACTTTCCTCCGTACTTCCATTATATTGAAATCAAATCTTTAATACTAAAATCAAGATCAACTGAATATTTTGATTCTACACATTCATACTTGATACGTGCGCATTTTTTTTGCGCATCATACATCCAGCCTTTGTTTTTCGTTTCCCATGCCTGTGTCTCCATATAACGTTCCAACTCTTCTCCATTGATTCTAATTTTTAAGGGTGCTTTTTCTTTACAAACAACGGTTAAACTATACTTTTGAATATTATCTGTATACTTCCCTTCCTGTTCAAACACAATGGTTACCTTATCCTCATTTGCCTCTGTGAAAATATGTGTTGCCATAAAGTCTTTTTTCATGTAATTGTTACTTATGCCATCATCTTCATATAATGTAAATTCAGCCTTTTCCCATGGTTCAATAAGGAGTTCTAATTCATCTTCTTCTTTTTTTTGCGGAATAATTGATCCTGCTTTAAAAAATAGCGGTACACTTTCTAGATCGACTGGTACAGTAATTTCTCTCCCCCCCTCATATGCTTGAAGGGAATACCAATCGTACCAACTCGTCCCCATCGGTAAGTATATTTTACGTTCTTTTTGCCCTTTCTCAAATATTCCTGCCACAAGCACAAATGGGCCAAACATATAGTCAAAACTTTCTTCATAGACATTTTCATCTGTCTGAAACTCATATACTAAGGGTCGCATTATAGGTTCACCAACTTGATAAGCTTGATGACCTAGCGAATACATGTAGGGCATGAATTGATTACGTAAGTGAATTGCCTTTCGAATATATGGTGTATACTCCGGATATGTCCAAGGCTCTGTCACTGTGTTATCTGTATTACATGAATGGATGGAAAATCTAGGATGAAACATAGCATTTTGAATCCATCTTACCAATAGTTCCGGTTCAGGAATGGGTCCATCAAAGCCTCCAATATCAACGCCTTGATTCGCTACCCCTGATAACCCCATCCCTAACATCATCGAAGTATTGAATTTCATATTTTTCCAACTTGTAAAGTTATCCCCTGCCCATGTTTGTGCATACCGTTGTATACCTGCAAAACCGGCCCTATTTAATATATAGGGACGTTCATTTCCTCCGTATTTCAGCGTGGCATAGTAACTTGTGAATGCCATAAGATTGGGAAGAATAGGGCGTATTGCCATGAAATCAATTGGTGCATCTTCATAATTACACTGCGCTTGATCATCATCGATTTCATATTCATTGTTATCATTCCAAAATGCGCGAATCCCATAATCGAATAGGTACGCTTTCATATGTCGCGTCCATAGATCTCGTCCTTGAGGGTTCGTAAAGTCAACGAAACTAGCATCTCCTCCCCAATATTTACTCGTTACCGGTTTTTTTGTTTCTTTTGACATGATATATGCATCATTGTTGGAATATTCAGCATATAATGGATGTGATAAGAGCATTCCCGGCTTAATATTAGGTGAAACATAGACTTCTTTATCTCGCATTTGTTGAATGAAAGCACCCGGATCTTTAAATCGTTTTTTGTTCCAATTAAAAACATATCTTTTTCCATCTTCTCCTGTCGTGTATCCTGATGAGAGATGAAATCCACTACAAGGAATCTTCTCCGCTTTTGTTTTTTCTGCAAAATTTAATACAGCTTCATCTGCATTTTCATCTAATTCCGTATAGTACATTGTTGACCCCATATAACCATAAGCATATTTGGGTAAAAGCGCGGATTTCCCTGTTAAATCTGTATAGCGTCCAACGACATCTTTAATACTCGGTCCATTTATGACAAAGATATCCATATCTCCATCCTCGGCCATAAAATACTTATATCTTCCCCAATATGCACTTCGTTCACAGCCCATGTCAAATGTTGACGGATATGAATTATGATAAAAGATTCCAGAAGCAGATTTATTCTTAACATTGGCCGTTATATAATATGGAATGTGCTTATAAAGTGGGTCCGATACTTCTGCATCATAACCTAATGTATCTGTATTATTCATTTTTAGATGCCGGCGATATTTATTTAGCTTGCCACTTTTCTCTCCAAATCCGTAAAATGAATCTGTATCCTGTATATGTTGATAATGATAAATCCTTCCTTGAGCATCTTTCATGTATGCTTTCTTTTTTACATCTTCATAAATAATATGTCCTAACTGGTTGTAGATTGTTAGACCAAAGGGATTTTTGCTGATTTCAATTCGAAGTGTTTCTGTTGTAATCTCATAGGAATCCTTTTTTTCACTAAAGGTATATTTATAAGGCTTAATACATTTTCTTTCTTCGGCAAGCACTGAATCCATTCGATCTTTCCAAGCTGTCAGCACAAGCGTGTAGGATGCATCTTCTGATAATGTTTCACTAAAGGACGTCTTGATTCTTACAATATCAGAGGTCAAGAACCATATTCGCATAAGCCCACTATTTGTTCCTATATCAACATATTCTTTTTTATCTGAAATTGACGTAATGCTAACTAGTTTCTTCATAATTCCTCCATCATTATCCTTTTAATCCCGATGTAACCATTCCTTTAACAAATTGCTTTTGGAATATCAAGAAAACAATTAATACCGGAATCATGGTGATTACTGATATCGCTAATAATCCGTTCCAATCCACATTGTATTGACCGACAAAATTAGATATGGCTAATTGTACAGTGTATTTTTCAGGTGTACTTATAACAATTAAAGGCCATAAGAAGTCATTCCAACGCCACATAAATGAAAATATTGTTAAAACGGATAACACAGGTTTTGATATTGGCAAAATCAGTTTTACAAATATTCGCCACTCTGAAGCTCCATCAATACGAGCTGCCTCTAAAAGTTCATCAGGTACTGAAAGTAGATACTGGCGCATCAAAAACAAGCCTGTGGGCGTTGCTGCCGGAGGTACAATAATACCTACAAATGTATTATATAAATTCAACTTCGTAATCACTTGAAATATTGGAATCATAATTACCTCTAAAGGAATCATTAGTGTCGAGATAAAGCCAATCAGCAAAAGATCTCTTCCTTTAAACTTATACTTAGCTAAGGCAAATCCAGCCATTGTATTAATCACTAATGTGACCATTGTTGACAGAATCGTTACCATAAAACTATTGTAAAAGAATAACCCAAAATTCCCTTTTTTAAATGCAATAATATAGTTTTCTATAGATGGTTGACTTGGTATTAACTCAGGTGGCCACTTATATAAACTCGTTCCTGCTTTAAATGATGATAACACAATCCAAATAACCGGAAGCAAGAAGAAGGCCGAAATAATTATTAGGACAAGATATACCATTAAATTTTTGCTTACTTTCATTAAATTTCGCCTCCTTTATTCACTTTGAATTGGATTGAAGTTGTAATTAATATAATTAAGAAAAGGATTACCGACATTGCACTTGCATATCCAAGCTGATTTTTTTCAAAACCAAAACGATAAATATATTGAACGAGGTATGTTGTCGCTCTCCCAGGTCCTCCACCCGTTAGTGATACAATTAATGGATATGCTTTGAATGAATCAATAATTGCAAGCATAATAACCATAACACTTGTTGGTTTTAGAAGGGGCAAAGTGATTTGGGTAAACATCTGCCATTTCTTTGCTCCGTCAATATTTGCAGCTTCATAAAATTCTGAGGGAATGCTCTGTAATCCGGAAATGAAAATAACCATGAAAAAACCAATTCTCGACCACAATGTGGCAACAATAACAACCAGCGTTGCATAAAAGGATTCCGACAACCATGGGATTCCTTTTTGCCCTCCAAGTTCCATTAGATAATTAATGATTCCAAAAGTATCGCCAAAAATCCATTTCCATGTTACTCCAACTACGATGAATGATATCATTGTCGGCCAATAAATAATTGCCCGAAAAATGCCTTTGAATCGAATTTCTTTTATCAACAAAATAGCTATTCCCAAGGCAAACACATAAATAGTTGGCACCACGATACCTGAATAAATTGCTGTTCGAAGCATTGTATCCCAAAAGTCGCTATCGCTAAATAATTTTACATAGTTTGTTATTCCCACAAATTCTTCTTCTGAAAGTCCATCATAATTTGTAAATGAAAAATACAGACCATATGCTGCCGGTATAACTACAAAAATAAAAAAGATTATAAAATTAGGAAAAACAAATAAATATGGCGCCAAAGCACGCTGGATATTAATTTTTCGTTTTTTTTGTTTTATTCGATGTTCCATACATCAACCTCCGTACTTTTTAATAATTAAAGGCTGCCTTTTCCTTCATCAGCAGCCTTTAATCACCATCTATTTATTACTACTATTGAGCTTCAATTGTTTCTGTTATTAGTTGTGCCACTTTATCAAGCGCTTCTTGTGCTTCTGCTTCTCCCATTAATACGTCTTTGATTGCATCTGTAATATCAGGATTAACAACAGGCATGATATCTTGTCTCGACCAATCTTTTGCTGCTGCCGGTGGTGTGTTTGCTAACTCATTTGAAAAGATTGCAAACATTTCTTTCCCATATTCATAATCTAATTCACTATTATCTAATCTAGGACTAATAAATAATGAATCACTGCAATACTGCCCGGTATTCTCCGCTTTCGCAAAATACTCTAAGAATTTCATTGCTTCTTCTTCCACTCCGGTGTTTTTAAATGGCATCATATATTTTCCACCAGGTACTGAAGATCGTGTTGCTTGTTTTGGTGCATATGTTACGCCCCAGTCAAAATCAGTAATATCTCTATAATTACTTAACATCCAGTTTCCTGAAAGATGAGCAACGGCTGTTCCTGATCTAAATAGGTTATTTGGATTTTCTCCTCCAAGCCATACTGATTTTGGAATAACATCTGTATCATGTAGCTTTTTAAAGTAATTCATAGCTGCAACACCTTGCTCATTATTAATTGCAGGTCCGTCTCCTGCTTCATTAATGATACTTCCACCAAATTCATACAATAAAGTTGACCATCTGTGTGAAGTAACATCCCAAAGCAAGCCATATCTTGCATCAGAATTTTCTTTAACTTCAATAACGGCTTGCTCAAACTCTTCCCAAGTCCACACTTCCTCTGGAGACCCCGGAACGTCTACTCCGGCTTGATCAAATAGTGTTTTGTTATAAATCAAACCATTTGCAGTTACATCCATCGGTACTGCGTAGACGCCACCGTCTTTTGTGTAATATGGTTCTAATGAATCCATATATTGTTCTGTAAACGTATCATAACCGCCCATAAACTCGCTTAAATCTTGCGCATGGTCAAATAACAATCCCGGATTTGTGACTCGTGCAATCGCAGGTGGCGTTCCTCCCGCAATCATCGTTTTAAGTTTTGAGTCTAAATCACTATATGCAACTTCAATCATATTGAACTCTACATGAGGATTTTCAACTTTGTAGTTATCCATGACGTTTTGCATAGCCTCTGTTTCGACTCCGTCTGCAAACCACAAAATATCTAACTTTACATCTTCCTTTTCATTATCTGCACTGTTTGAATTCCCATCATTTGTTGTACCTTCTTGAGAACTTGTATCTGTTCCTGTACTAACATTTTCCCCTGTTTCTTCTTTACCACATCCACTAAACATTGCTATCGATAATGCGAGGATGAGTAATACTACCAAACTTTTTTTAGCCATTTTGTAACCTCCCTAATATTTGAAATAATTGACTACAGATATATTATATCGGTTATTCTCTTATGATGAAATGCACAAAGACGAGGTATTTTTGCACAATAAAGAGGTTATTATGCTCATCATCTTAATTCGATTGTCACATATATGAATCTATGATAAAGTAAAATTGTCTTACATTACATAGGAGGTTTTCGTATGATTAAACCACTCAAATTTTTCAAAACATTTTATAGTAAACGCAGGATCCGAGAAAAATTATTTTTTCTAATTATCAGTATTACAGGTATAGCTTTTTTACTAACTCTTGCTGTTGTACAGTTTGCAAACAATCTAGTCAAAGAACAACATTTACAAGTCTCCGCACAAGTACTAAACATCTCTTCTTCAATTATTACGAATGAACTTACCAAAATAGAGACACTCTCTTTAAACATTGCTGTTGATAAGGTTGTACAAGACTATTTTTCAACCTTATTAACAATCACTCCGGAAAACCAATATATAGTAAATCGGATTGACCTCGATGAGACTTTGTTTAATTACAGTAATAGCGATAATTACATTGATTCCATTCATGCAATTAGTCTGAATGAATTTGAAGTGAATATAGGAAAAAGAGAGCTTCCGATAAATCCATTCGCAAAGGAATCTATTCTTGAGCTTGCTGCCTTGGCAAATGGTAAGAACATCTGGTATACGGACAATAATGATAAATGGCTATATTGCGCACGTTCTGTTCGCGAAGTAAAGAATTTTACATTAGATCAATTGGGCACGATTATTATTCGTATTAATAAAGAAGGGTTAATTAAAAAGCACAGTCATTTATTTAATGAATTTGATTCAACTGTACTAATCTTTCTCGAAGATAACCTTGTATTTACTTCCTCTTCTCCGGACCTTATTGACGTTATAAATATTCCTAATAGCAGAAATGGATATATGATGCAAACGCTAGATAATGAAGACTATTTTGTTGCTTTTAGTAAAGTGAAATATACGGATTGGATGTATATAAATATTATTCCCTACAATCATATCACTTCTCAGATAAAATCAATCAATACATTCACATATGTTTTTTTCAGCATTATTTTTGTAATCTCTTTCATCATTATCTTTTTATTTTCAAAACAATTTACAAAACCGATTGCGAAACTTGCTTCGAATATGAATACTGTTGAGAAGGGAATATTTGATATCACTAAAATGGATTTTGAATCCTACCATTCCGAAGATGAAATCGGACAGCTTGAACATGATTTTGAGCTAATGATTCGTGAGATTAATACGCTAATTAATGAAAATTATTTGAAGCAATTGACGATTAAAGATGCTAAATACAGAGCCCTTCAATCCCAAGTCAACCCTCATTTTTTATATAATACACTAACCTCCATTAACGCTTTAGCAAAAATTTCCAAACAGGAAAAAATCTCAACCATGGTTGAGGCACTCAGCAATCTTTTTCGATTTTCAGTAAACAATGACAAACCATTAATTAAGCTTTCTGATGAAATCAAAATCTTAGAAAATTATATGGCTATTCAAAAAATACGTTATCAATCGCGATTAAATTATACGCTCAATATTGAACAAGGTTATTGGGATTACATGATTCCCCCATTTACATTACAGCCATTAGTCGAAAATTCAATTAAATATGGCATTTCCGAAAAAAGAACAAATGGTCTCATAAAAATATCATGTTTTGAAAAAGACAATACCCTCTTTATCCATGTTACTGATAATGGGCCAGGCATGAATCCAGACTATTTAGATGTTATTGAGAATTCTTTAAATGCAACAGAACGCCTTGGTATTGGTTTGCGCAACATAAATGACCGAATCAAAATGATGTTTGGCCAAGCCTATGGATTAGCGATTAAAAGTAGTCAAGGCCAAGGAACCACAATCATTATATCTTTGCCAAAAGATAGTGATTATCTAGGAGGTACTCATGTATAAATTATTAATCGTTGACGATGAATCATTAATTTGCCAAGGACTTGATGCAATGATTCATTGGGAGCATCTAGCACTCACAAAATCAGGTATGGCACATGACGGAATTGAAGCAATGAAATCTATTGAAAACGACCTTCCTGACATCATCATAACTGATGTTAAGATGCCGGAAATGGATGGATTAGAATTAATCAAAGAAGTTAGTATAAAATATCCGAATATTCATTTTATCGTTTTTTCAGGACATGATGAATTTGAATATGCACACAAAGCAATGCAATATGGGGTAAAACATTATTTATTAAAGCCATCAAGCGATGATGAATTAAATTCAGTATTAACTGAACTAATTGATGAACTAAATCAAAAAAATAATCAGCTACTTATCCATAAAGCTTTGCTAGAGAACATAACTGAGCATTCTTTTGGACGCTTCTTACTTGGCGATGAGTTTGGAAAGCAAGAGTGGGAATACTTAAATCGATTAATTAAGCTTAAGATTGATTTGGATAAGGGATATCTCATACTTTTTAATATCGGAACGTCTATTGAAAACTATCATACCTTTGCACTTAATAATATCATTAATGAAGTCTTAGATGTCAGTAACATCATATTAAGGACAACCATTAATGAAGAATCTATTCTGGTTATTAATAAAACAGATTTGTTTGACTTAAAGCAAAAAATCAGTCTTATAAAAGCCAAGTTTTTTGATTTCTATACCATTGATACGACCATATTTCTAACGCCTGTTCATGATATTAAGTCATTACCGGAATCCTATTCACAGCTTCATGGTTATATAAAAACACATTTATATTTTGTCAAAGGAAAAATTGTTGAAGCAAATGAATTTACTCGATTATTAAATAAAGAGGTCTCTTATCTAAATTATGATTTTAACCCATTGAGCAAAGCATTAAAAGAAGGCCATGAATACGAAGCCATTCAATTATTGGATACTTTCTTCACCCAATTAAAACACAATCATTATACAAAAGATCAAGTACAATTATCCACTTTAGAATTGTTAAATGAGCTACTCTCCCATATTCCGGCCACCTCTCGTGTCAATTATCTAAACCAATTTTTAAACGGAATCAATTCCACCCACTTAGACGTTATTCATCATCAACTTAACCTTTTCATCCAAGAAATCATTCAATTGTATAATGAAAAAAATATGCTGAAATATTCACCCTTAATCAATGACATTATCAAAATTATCATGCATGAAATTAGCAATCCAAAATTATCTCTTAAATGGATTGCCGAAAACATGTTGTATATGAATAGAGACTATTTAAGCAAAACCTTTAAAAAAGAAACCGGAATTTCCTTTTCAACATTTTTAATGAATTATCGCATGGATAAAGCATGCAAAATGATAGCAGATGCAGATGAAAACAGAATAACCGATATTGCAGAAAAAATTGGATTTGGTAATAATCCGGCTTATTTTAGCCGTGCCTTTAAAAAATATACAGGAATGAATCCTTCCCAATACAAAGAGAAAGAGTAATTTCTCACTCTTTCTCAATTAGATACAGTCGCGACCCAAAGTCACCCAATATTCGGGTATAAGCATTAATCCCCACACCCATAAACTGTGTAAATGGCCGTATTCCAACCTTTAACAATTCATCTCCGGATGCGTATAAGGAAAAAGATTCACTTATCATCCGCGTCTCTTCATCGACATGTTGCTTTCGACAAACTAGATGATATCTTGCTTCTTCGTCTAGATTGATGACGTCGAGATGATCAAGCACCGGACTGGCTTCTTGTAATTGTTGGTATTCGCCAAGAATCGCTTCCTTCTTATCTCGATCTAAAACCTGCCAATGCATGTGATTATTTTCAAAAGGTGATTGTAAACGATTAAAATCGCCAAATTGAAACAATCTACGATGTTTCTTATAAAATTCCACTTGTTCTTTGATGATCTCGCGTTCTGTGTTGGATAAATTGATTAAATCGAGTTCATAACCTAACACACCAAATGCCGCCACATTAAACCGGGTTTCAAGGGGTGTTTTACGTAAGACTTGATGGGATTTTTCCCCTGAAACATGAGCTCCCATTGTCGACAAGGGAAATACATAGGACGTACCATATTGGATTTTATACCTAGCAAGGGCATCTGTATTATCCGAGGTCCATGTTTGTGGCATATAAGCTAGCATGCCCATATCAAAACGGTTACCACCACTACTACAGGATTCAAATAAGACTTTAGGAAAACGTTTGACTAATCGTTCTAAAAGCTTATATAATCCTAACACATAACGGTGTACGAATTCTTGCTGTCGCTCCGGTTCAAGCCATGATGAATACAGGTCAGAAAAATTACGATTCATATCCCATTTAATGTAATCAACCTTTGCATGTTCAAATATACTACTTAACTTGTTTTCAAGGTAATCGATAACTTCATCATTCGTCAAGTCGAGTATATATTGGTTTCTCCCTGGTGAAACTTCACGTCTCGGGTGGCCCACGATCCACTCCGGATGTTTTCGATATAAGGCTGTCCCTTTATTAACCATTTCCGGCTCAACCCATAGGCCAAACTCTAGTCCTTGTTGATGAACATAGTGGGCAATACCATCAATACCATTCTCGAGTTTGTCATAGTCAACAATCCAATCACCAAGTCCGTGTCGGTCGTTATTACGATTCATAAACCAACCATCATCAAGGACAAACAATTCAATCCCTAACTCTTTGGCCGAATCAACTAAGGCTTTGATTTTATTATGATCAAAATCAAAATATGTAGCTTCCCAATTATTGGCTAGTATGGGACGTTCCCGACGACGCCAATATTTTGGAATTAGATAGTCATTAATCATCTGGTGAAAATTCCGACTCATTCCATTAAATCCCTTTGCACTGAATGTCAACACGGCTTCCGGAGTTTGGAAGGATTCTCCCGGTTTTAAAAGCCACTCAAAGTCAAAGGACTGTATCCCCATCTGAATACGTGTAAATCCATAGGGTGTCACTTCAACAGAGGATTCATGGGAACCACTATAAATCAAAGCAAATCCATAAGCTTTTCCGGTGCATTCCGTGGTTGTTTTTTTTGCTAAACACAAAAAAGGATTATAGTCCGAACTACTGACTCCTTTTTTAGAATCCAAAACAATACGCCCTTTTTTCAGCGCATATTTGTTGATATGGCGTTCCCGTATCCACTGGCCTTCTAACGAAATCAAGTCATAGTCACTATAGCGATCATCCCAATTAAAACTCATCATACGTTGGATTTTTAATGGACCTGAACCGCTATTTACCAGCTCCATGGATCGAATAATGATATCCGCAGCATCGATAACACTGTATTTCAAATATAGTTTTACACCACTCACTTCATCTTTCAGCAATAGAGCTAGCGATTGGCCGTCTTCATCCGATAATTCGATACTCGCGAGTTCTGATAGTTTTTCCTTACCTTCGTATATTTCATGAGATACATATAAAAAATCAAAGGTTCGATTACCATCTTCTTCTTGAAGGTGTAGTGTCGGTTCTCGATAATCCCCTTTCCCATATGTTCCGAATTCTAGAGGCGTCACATTTAGGCAAAAATCACTTTTTGTCGAGTATACCGTACTATTGCCCGGTGCTGAAACATATTGTTGATCTAAGGAATCATAATTTTCTTTAATGCCTATTTTTTCTCCGTAATAAAGTTGTGTAATATGTCCTGTCCCTAATACTTTAAAAATATAACTTGTATTGTTTGTTTGTATGTGAAAAACGCGTGTCTTTTCGTGATATTTTATCATAGTCTCTCCAACTTTTATTTAATCGATCCCAACATTCCGGCTACAAAATGTTTTTGCAATAAGAAAAACACAATGAGCGTTGGGGCTGTTGCTATGATAATCGCTACCATAATAACGCCGTATTCGGGAAAATAAGCTGATGACAGCGATGAAATAGCTAGTGTCAATGTTTTCTGACGTTCCGATTGCAATATGATTAATGGCCATAGATAACTATTCCAAAACGTCATAAAGGATAATATTCCGGCTGCCGCATAGGTTGCTTTCATTGTCGGCACATATATTCGGAAAAATATCTGTATTTCACTCAGGCCATCAACCCTAGCCGCATACATCAAATCATTGGGAAATGTTTTGGTATTTTGTCGAAAGAAAAAAATCATAAAAGGCATTGCTAAGGTTGGTATAATAACACCAACATGGGAATCAAGCATTCCTGCCCCTGCAAACATTCTAAAAAGCGGAATCATAAGCGCCGCAAAGGGAACCATCATAGTTAATAGCAAAATACCGTAAACTTTTTCCGAAATTTTATTTCGATAAATTTCAAAACCATAACCGGCTAATGAGGCAATGAGTAATTGTAGAACCATTCCACCAACAGCTATTTTTGTGGAGTTCCAAAATAACAGGGGTAGATCAATCATTTCATTTAATTTTTGAAAATTACCGATTAGCTCTGTACCAAAGGTATATTTACCTTTCATAATATCTGTTGCTGAATTTGTTGCACCAATAATCATCCACGCAAATGGAAATATGGAAACAAACGCTGCAATATTAAGAAATCCATATTTGAATATATTTTTAAAAACTTTAGCCACGATCATCACCTGCCACTCTAAATTGCATAACTGCTAATATTGCTGTAAAAAACACGATTACATAGGATACTGTCGCTGCATAACCAAAGTTGGGAACATATTTAAAGGATAAATCGTAAATATACTGCGTTAAGGTAATAGTTGCCTGTAACGAAGGTGATGATGCTCCTCCGCCTGTTAAGTTAACAACTTCATCAAATAACTGCAAGGTTCCGATTGTTGACATGATTGACGTAAAGAGTATAACCGGTTTTAACATTGGAATAGTTATATAAAAAAACTGTTTTACTTTTGATGCACCATCAATTTCTGCCGCTTCATATATAGATGGACTTATATTTTGTAACCCAGCTAAATAAAAAATCATATTGTACCCAGTCCAACGCCAAGTAATGGCAAGTACCACCGTTACTTTTGCCCAAAACGCATCTCGCAACCAGGAAATCGGCTGATCAATGAGTCCGATAAACAATAAGGTTTGATTGACAATTCCATCAACACTAAACATACTTTTAAAGAGTATTGAATAAGCGACTAGCGATGTAACACAAGGTAGGAAGATTGCTGTCCGATAAAATCCTTTTCCAATGAGCTTACGATCGTTTAATAAGGTGGCTAAAAGCAATGCCAAAGTCAACATAATCGGCACCTGAAATACAAAGTATATAAAAGTATTCTTTAATGCTTGTTTGAATACATCATCGACTAATATACGTTTTACATTTCCAAGCCCTACAAATTCTGTTACAACACCTTTTCCTGATGTTGTTGATAGGACAAGGGAATTTATAATCGGATAAATAGCAAAAACTGATGTGAGTATTATTGCAATCAGCACAAAAGAACCGCCATAATATAGCTTTCTACGAAATTCTTTTGATTTCATAATCATTTTCATGCGACATCCTTTCAAAAAGAAAGCTACCTTAGCTATTCATTTTTACTAAGGTAGCTCATCATTCTAGTTAATTTGACTTGATAATTGTTGCTCTGCCATTTCTAGAGCTTCCTCAATAGATTCACCTGCATATACTCCAGGCATAACCCCCATAATTGCAGCATCTGCTTCGTATGTATATAATCCATAATTTAATGGTGGAATCTGATCCATCCATTCTGAAAAATCAGCAAATACTCTTTGTCCGCCAAAGAATTCATCTGACTCCGTATAAGCTTCTCCACTTGCTGCTGGAAGATAAGAACCTACTGCACCTCGTTCAACGAGTATTTTCTGATAAAAGTCCACGTCTGTATACGCACGATTCAAGAAATCAACAGCTAAATCCGGATTCTTAGATTCAGAAAGCACGTACCAGCTAGATCCTCCTAAGTTTGAAGCATTCACTGAACCTTCAACGTCAAGTCTTGGTGTTGGAGCAACTGCCCATAATCCACTTTGACTTTCTTCTGCTTTAACTGAACCCATAATCCAAACACCCGTAGTGATAGATGCGACATCACCTGTGTTAAGAGCTCCAACCCATTCACCCCAACCTGAAGTAATTTTTGTCATTGGAGATTCAACGATATCTCTATAGATACGTAATGAATCCGCTAAGGCTTCGTTATCCGCTATGTTTATTTGACCATTTTCATCAAAGTACCATGTTCCTGCACCGTTTAACATGACACGCATTAATCCACCATCATTAGGGTCTGTTGCTAACATTTGATAACCTGTTTTTTCATATACTGTTTCACCGATTTCAATGAATTCATCCCATGTGATGTTTTCTAAATCTTCTGCTGAATATCCTGCATCTGCTAAATAATCTGTACGATAGAAAAATCCGCTAACACCTGAGTCAAATGGTACACCATAGACTTTTCCATCCAGTGTCATAAGCTCTACTTTATAACTTGCAAAATCTTCATGTGGGATTTTTCCTGTCAAATCTAAAAAGCTTCCTGGATAAGACTGTAAGTATTTTTGTGAATTGTAATCTTCAACCAATACAATATCCGGTAATTCATTCGTTGCTCCGGATGCTAACATGGTATGTAGTTTTTGCTCTACATCACCTTTTGCATAGTCTACGATTTCAATAATTACACCTTCATTTTCCGCTTCATAAATCGCCTTTGCCTCTTCCATAATTGCGATGTTGAAGTTTGGATCCCATGCCCATACAGTTATTGTCTTTTTTTCTGCTGAGCTTGAGTCTGTTGCTGCATCTGTTCCTGCATCTGTACCGGATGCATCCTCTGTTGCCGAATTTGTTTCTCCGCCTACATCATCGCTTCCACATGCTGCTAATGATAATACTAAAACCAACATCATAACGATTGCTAAAATCTTTTTCATAGTATCCCTCCTGATAAAATTTAGTAAATTTTTACTCTCTAAGTATAGTAAACATTTACCTAAAAGTCAATACCATATTTGATTTTTCTGCTATTATTTCACTAAAAAAACACTATAGAAGAAACTCTATAGTGTTTTTCGACGTTTAAAGATAGTCGGAACAATTATTTTTTTACTGATTTTTCTGCCATTGAATCGTTCTATCAGGGTGTCAACTGCTGTTATTCCCATAAACTCAGTATGTATGTGCAATGTTGACAAGGGCGGAAATGTATATTTAGCTGTTGGTATATCATCAAATCCTACAATGGCTATATCATTGGGGATGCTTAAGCCAACTTCATGAATTGCTCTTAATGCTCCGATTGCTAACGAATCACTTGCCGCAAAAAAAGCAGTCGGTAAATCATCCATCTCAAGCGCTTGTTTCATTAGCCGATAGCCCGTTGCCGGTTTAAAATCTTCAATGAACACAAAACGTTCATCGTAAATTCCTTTTTCTTTGGTATATTCTTCAAAGGCCTTTTGTCTAACTTCGCCAAGAGGTGTATTATACTCTTCATAATCCTCTCGCCCACCGATAAAACCGACGCGTTCATGCCCCGCTTGGCAAATGGCATCCAACACTTTAACAACGGCCTGTTGCAAATCAATATTAACCGAATCATAACGTTCATCATCGGGAGAACAATCCACAAAAACCATGTTTTCTGTAATCTGAGAAAATGCATTAATTTGTTCATCTGTAAATCGACCGATGCATATAAGACCATCAACATCATCCAAGATGCTTAAATCATATCCTGCATCATCTTTAAATGATTTTATGATATCGATGCCTTCTTCATTACATTTTTTTTCGATTCCGATACGTATAGATAAAAAATAAGGATCCACCAATTCATCATGTAAATTTGAAAAATACATCAAACCTATTTTTTGTCGATTCACATTTTTTGCCAACCGCTTTTTACGGTTTCTCGGGGTCTCATAATTGAATTCTTCTGCTATTTCAAGAATATTTTTTCGTTTTTCATCTGATATTGATAAGGTCTCATCATAATTAAGCACTCTTGAAACTGTTGTTAGCGATACATCTGCTTTTTTTGCTATATCTTTAATTGTTGCCATAAGGACCTCCTTAGAATTATATCAACGCATTAATAAAGACGGTCGCAAGTCCTAAGAAAAAGAAAAATCCTAAGACATCTGTAACTGTGGTTACAAAAACCGCTGAAGCGAGAGCCGGATCGATATTTAATTTCTTTAATGTAAGCGGAACAAAGTATCCGGCTAATGTCGCCATAATCAGATTCAGCAACATAGCAACTCCAATCACAAGTCCAAAAACAGGACTCCCTTCCCATATCAAACCAAGTATGGCTACAGCTAAACCGAGGACAATACCATTTAGTACACCTACTCCAATTTCTTTTTTTAGTATTTTCTTGGCATTTTCAAGCGTCACTTCTCCGAGGGCAATCCCTCGAACAATAAGTGTTAAGGTTTGCGTTCCGGCATTCCCCCCCATACCGGCCACAATTGGCATAAAGGTTGCTAATGCAACAACTTTAGCAATCGTTTCTTCAAATAAACTGACGGTTGCTGCTGCCAAAATCGCGGTAAACAAGTTAACAATTAACCACGGCAGTCGGCTTTTCACAGATTCCCTGACTCCACCGGCTACTTTTTCACTTTCTTGCAAACCGGCTAATCGATACAAGTCTTCTGTATCCTCATCAATTAAGATTTCCATAATATCATCAACTGTAATGATTCCTAACATCTTATTTTCATGGCTGACGACCGGTATGATAAGATAACCATATTTTTCAAACATTCGTCCAATGGCTTCCTGATCCATATCCACCGGTACACTAATAACGCTTTCTTTCATTATATCCCCAAGTTTCGTCTCAAAGGAACTCTTGACCATATCTCTTAGCGAAACGACACCTTTAAGAATACCGTTATCATCAAGTACATATATATAATAAAACGTCTCTGCCTCTGGCGCTTCTTTTTGAAGATAATCTAAAGTGTCTTCGACTGTCATCTGGTCTTTTAGCGCAAGAAACTCTGTCGCCATGATTCCTCCGGCAGTTTCCGGTTCATAGGCCAATAATTCCCTAACTTCTGCTGCATCTTCAGCATCCATATTAACGATAATAGAATCTTGCTCTGTTTCGTTAATAGCTCCTAACAAGTCAACAAGTTCATCCGAAGACATCTCATCAACAATGTCCATTTGTTTTTTCTTTGAAAAGAGGGTAAGTAGCTCATATTTTTCTTCGTCTTCCGCTTCATCGATGATACTTGCAATAAATTGTTCCGGAAGATGTCTTAAGAGTTCAAGAGGATCTCCTTCGAAATCATGAACAGCATCAAGTATATCTGCCGGATGGACTTCTTCAAGGAATAGTTCCATTTGC
The DNA here is from genome assembly GCA_964563505.1 of uncultured Eubacteriales bacterium. Classification (GTDB taxonomy): domain Bacteria; phylum Bacillota; class Clostridia; order Lachnospirales; family Vallitaleaceae; genus UBA1351. The sequence continues at coordinate 26,084 of CAZLXW010000009.1, read as the reverse complement.
TCTTTATCTGCAACCATTAAAAACTGAATAAGTTCTGCATGATTTAATTCAACATTTTTCACATTTGTTATCCTTCCCAGTCTAGTGCTCTAGTCACTGCTTTTTTCCAACCTCTATATTTTTCTTCACGCTCTTGTTGACTCATATTCGGTTCATACACTCGGTCAATGTTATCATCCAAAACCAAAACCGACTGATCTTCCCAAAATCCAACGGCTAATCCTGCTAAAAAAGCTGCTCCGAGTGCCGTTGTCTCAACAACATTAGGCCTTGCTACCGTTACACCTAAAATATCCGCTTGAAATTGTAGCAAGAAATTATTCTTACTTGCCCCACCATCAACCTTTAATTTTTTCAGGTCAATTTTTGACTCTTCCACCATTAAATCAATAACATCTTTTGACTGATAGGCAATGGATTCGAGTGTTGCTCGAATAATATGATTCCGGTTAGCTCCACGTGTCAATCCAACAATGACACCACGGGCATACATATCCCAGTACGGCGTTCCAAGCCCTCCAAAAGCAGGCACCATATAAACACCATTTGAATCGTTTACTTTTGTTGCAAAATATTCGCTCTCATCCGCCGAATATATCATACGCATCTCATCTCTTAGCCATTGTATCGATGCACCTGCATTAAACACACTACCCTCAAGGGCATATGTCACTTTACCATTATATCCCCATGCAATCGTTGTCAGCAAGCCTTTTTCTGATATGATTCGCTTTGAACCTGTATTCATAAGAATAAAGGCTCCTGTACCGTAAGTATTCTTTACCATTCCTTCTAGAAAACAAGCTTGGCCAAAAAGAGCCGCTTGTTGATCGCCGGCAGCTCCGGCAATAGGAATCTTTGCTCCTCCGAATGTTTTTTCATGGGTACAGCCGTAGATTTCACTTGAGTCACACACTTTTGGGAGCATTACTTTCGGAATATCTAAGATTTCTAATAAATGATCATCCCATTGTAATGTTTCAATATTAAACATCATGGTCCGAGATGCATTTGAGTACTCCGTAACATGCGCTTTCCCACGTGTTAAATTCCAGATTAGCCATGTATCAATAGTCCCAAAGAGTAGTTCTCCACGTTCAGCCTGCTCTCTTGCACCCTCTACATTGTCTAGAATCCACTTCACTTTTGTCCCGCTAAAATAGGCATCTACCAACAATCCTGTGGCCTTTTTTATATATTCTTCGTGACCATTGGCGATAATTTCTTCACAAATATCTGCCGTCTGCCGGGATTGCCATACAATGGCATTATAAATGGGTTTTCCGGTATTTTTATTCCAAACGACTGCGGTTTCGCGTTGATTTGTTATTCCGATTGCAGCAATCTCATCTACACTTGCTGAACAGGTTTCAATCACTTCTCTCATCACGCCACTTTGAATCCCCCAAATCTCCATAGCATCATGTTCTACCCATCCCGGCTTGGGATAGATTTGCTTGAATTCTTTTTGTGCGCTATTTACAATCTGACCGTCTCGATTGAAGAGTATTGCTCGACAACTTGTTGTACCTTCATCCAATGCTAAAATATAATTTTTCATATAAAACCTCCGTCTTATTGATCAATTATGGTTTGATCGTCAAACCGTGACTCCTTTATTCATCAAGAACCTCTTCGCGTGTATAGTATTTTTTGTCCACGAGAACGGATTCCCAATTTTTTTGATTCACCTCGTATACATCTAGCATAACCGTATCCACATCTTTAATACCATTATGGTAAACTTCTCCATCGATTACACTCTTTAAATCATTTTCAAACATCTTCTGACTAACTTCAACCGTTTTCTTGGCTAATTCACGAACATCCTTAAAAACCGTCATGCTTTGCAAGCCTTTTTCAATCCATTGAACCGAGGATAATTCTGCATCTTGTCCTGTAACCACAGGTAATGTCTCTTCCGTATATCCGTTTTCCAATAATGCTTCTATAACACCTCTACTCACGCCATCATAAGGAGATAGCACCGCATCAATGCGATCTTCTATATAATAATTATTTAAAAGACTGGTCATTCGACTTTTGGCAATCATTCGATCCCATCGCAAGGTATTGACTTCTTTGACATCAAACTGTTTACTCTTTACCACTAAACGACCATCTTCTATATATGGTCGAAGCACATCCATTGCACCATCAAAAAAATAATAGGTGTTGTTGTCATCCGCTGAACCTGCAAATAATTCGATATATTTGGGGTCCCCATCCGAAAAGTCTAAGTGATCAACAATATACTGCCCTTGAATTTCACCAACTTTTTCATTATTAAAGCTTACATATACATCAACTGCATCTGAATTCATGATTAATCGGTCATAAGAAATAATGGGAACCCCCAACTCTTTTGCCCTTTTTAATACATCCGTTAATGAGTTCGAATCAATTGGCGCAATCACTAATAAATCGACACCTTCATCCAGAAAATTATCAATTTGAGATGCCTGATTCCCAACAACATCTTCCGCAAAAGCCAACTTTGTCTCATATCCTATTTCTTCAAATTCAAGCACTGTATATTTTGCATCTAAAAGCCATCGTTCAGATGATTTTGTTGGCATCGAAATCCCGACCACCTTATGATCTTGCTTTCTTTGGCAACTGATAAGTCCCAATATTCCCAACATTAAACAAATAAATATAACGATATATCGTTGCACTTTCATAGCTACACCACCTATATATGACTTAACTTTTCTTCCCAAATTTTTGTTTGTTCATATTGTCCCGCTACACTTTTGATACGAATCTTAGAACTAAAGGCATTGAATTTATTTCGTGTAAATGATGCAACTTTAATGACATCTTTATTTTTTGTATCTGTTGTCCCCTGAATTTGTTCAATTAAAGCACCATCATTTACAATAATTTCGATTTCTTCTGCCCGAAAAGCTTTTAAGACTTTTAATAACTCTATGACCGAATACAAGCCCGTTACAGCAGGTTTACGGTAATCATGATAGATAACATCCCCTTGTACAAACTGATCATTTTCATCATAAATGGCATATTTGAAAATCATGTCTTCTTCCTCATGATAGGCCGGCGTCGCTGATAAATATACTTTTTTCATTTATTTTCTCCTCGTCTTGTTTTTTTCAATTATATCAAATCGAAGTTGGGATTACTAGCCAAGTCATACTTTTCTTGCATATTTCTTTTCACTGTCATTAATTTTCCTTAAAAAAAAATCAGAATAGCTTATTTAAGCTGTTCTGATTTTTTCTGCTTGACTCTTGGTTTTATTGTGAATTTATGATTTTTTATACTGATTGAAGTAATTCTGTAAAGATAATGCCCAACGCCATTGCTCCTGCGTCAGGATGTTCAAGGCTTCTCTCGCCTACATAACTTGCACGACCTCGATTCGCAATCATAGATTTTGTTTTTTCTGCGCCTTCACGTGCGGCACTAGCTGCATTTGTAAATGCTGTACGAATATTTTCATCTTTTTTTGCACCTTCGCGAAGAGCTTCTGTAGCAGGTATTAATGCATCCAGTAATGTTTTGTCCCCAAGTTTTGCATTTCCACGTTTTTGAATACCGGCAATACCCGCTTCAAACATAGCGACAATATCATCAAGGCTAACTTCTTCTAAGCCTTTAGATGCTTTCGCTGCACCTCTAAATGCAGATCCCCATATCGGTCCTGACGCACCACCACAATACTCTGTAATAATCATTCCCGCATCTTTAAGAAAAGCGCCTACCGTCTCGGTTGATAAAGTATCCCAATCTTGTTGGAGTTGCTTGAATCCTTTTGCTACAGACATTCCAAAATCTCCGTCGCCTGCCACCGAATCCAACTCACAAAAATACACTTCATTTTTAATAATAATGTTGGCCATTTGATCAACGACTTTCATTACTTGTTTTACATTCACCTTTTCCATAATCTACCTCATTTTCATTTTTTTATTACGACAGTATCTACTTCAGCTTTTAAGTACTCTTTCAATTCATCATCTAACTTTAATAATGTAAGCGATGCACCTGCCATATCAATGGATGTCATATAGTTTCCTACCATTGTATCAATAATGGAAACCTTATATTTATCCAAGGCTTTGTTCACCGAATGGTTGAGCACATATAGTTCTTGTAATGGCGTTGCTCCAAAACCATTCACCATAAGTGCAACTTCTTGTCCTTCTTCTAATTGCAACTCTTTTGCAAGCATTTTAATACACTCTACAGCCAATTCATCGGAAGACCGCATTTTTTCTCTTCTCACGCCCGGTTCCCCATGAATTCCTACGCCAAATTCTATTTCATCTTGACCTAGTTCAAAGGTTGGCGTTCCTTTTGCCGGAACTGTACATGATGTTAATGCAAATCCAATAGACTTTACATTGGCAATAACTTTTTCTGCCACTGCTTTTACTTCAGCTAATTCTAAGCCTTTTTCTGCTGCCGCACCGGCGATTTTATGTACATAGACGGTACCGGCAACTCCACGACGTCCGACAGTATATAGGCTATCTTTAACCGCGATATCATCATTGACGTAGACTTTCTCTACTTGAATATCATCATCTTCTTCCGCCATTTCTGCTGCCGCTTCAAAATTCATAATGTCTCCGGAATAATTTTTAATGATTAAAAGTGTCCCTTTTGATGATTCAGATTCGACAATCGCATTATAGACTTGTATTGTTGATGGAGAAGCAAATACGTCACCGCAAACAGCCACATCAAGCATTCCTTTGCCTACAAAACCAGCGTGAGCAGGTTCATGACCAGAACCTCCACCACTTATTAATGTTACTTTATCTTTATTAAACTCTTTACGCATTAAGAGTTTATTCTTTTTGTTAAAGGTTAAGCTATCCGGATGGGCCTGCGCCATACCTTGACACATTTCTATGACCATATTTTCAGGTGTATTTATTATTTTTTTCATATTTCCTCCGATTGAATATTTTTTATTGACCGAGTGCATCTGCTGCATAAATCGCTGCAAAAACATCATCTGATGTTACTTCAAATGGCATGTTATGAATCGTTTCATTTGGAGCTGTTGCCAAATCAGCTACCGCTCTAACTTTTTCATCGGTTACTTCTTCAACTCCTAAATCTTTTAGGCAGGTTGGTAATCCCACTGCTTTACAATAGCTAATGACTTCTTCAATTTCTTCTGCCGGAGCATTTTCTAATACTAAATGTACTAATGTACCGAAAGATACTTTTTCGCCGTGAAAGAAACCATGTGCTTCTTCAAGAGCTGTTAATCCGTTATGAATGGCATGTGCCGCAGCTAAACCTGAGGATTCAAATCCCATACCACTTAATAGGGTATTGGCTTCAATAATGTTTTCAAGCGCGGGCGTCACCACATTATTTTCACATGCCGCAATCGCTTTTATAGAATCTTCCATCAATGTTTCATAGCACAATTTTGCCGCAGCTACAGCTAGTTTGGTGCTTTTCCCTCCCGGAATATTATTGGCAAAAGAACGCTCACAGGATCTTGCTTCAAAATATGTTGATAGAGCATCGCCCATTCCTGCGACTAAGAATCGAACCGGCGCTTTCGCAATAATCGATGTATCCACTAAAACCAAGTCCGGATTACTTTTATAAAAACTGTATTCTTGGAATTCACCCTTCTCGTTATATACGACGGAAAGCGAACTACATGGGGCATCTGTGGACGCAATTGTAGGCACCGACATAACCGGAATATTTAAGGCACTACTTACCGCTTTTGCCGTATCAATGGCCTTGCCTCCGCCCAATCCGATAACGACATCACAAGCTTTTTCACGACATAATTCTTTTAATCTTTCCACTTCATTTATTGTACATTCTCCAGCGAAACTTCCTGGAATTAACTCAAAATCATTATTCTTAAGTGCTTCATCTAATTGTCCTTGCACACGTCCTTGGTCTTCTTCATGCGCGACTAAAAGAGCTTTTTTTCCAAAGGCTAAAACATATTCCCCAATATTTGACAGCGCTTGGTTATCTTGTACATACTTTGATGGTGATACCAATACTTTCTTCATTTTCATTCTCCTTTTTAAATATAGTTACTGATTATCTTTACCCAAAGAACTGTTACACTGTTTCTATGTATAGTGTAGCTCAAGGAAATCATAAATACATCGGAGATATTAACACTTCAATATGTAAAAAGCACAATCAAATAGTATTTTTTTGACATCACTTATCAATTCAGTTCATATTTTTTTTATAGTATAGCAAAAAAATGGAGTTGGCCTTGATTCGCCAACTCCATTTTTACTTATATGAATTTGTGTATCATCATGTATTTTTTCTATAATTTGCTGGTGTAACTCCATATTTTTTCTTAAACAATCGAATGAAGTAACTACAGTCTTCATACCCTAATTCAAGGGAAAGATTAATTATCGGAAGGTCTTTATCATCTAATAGTTTGATTGACTTATCAAGCTTAATATCATTGACGAATGCATTAAATCCGATTCCGTTTTCTTTTTTAAATAATTTACTAAAATAACTCGAACTTATATTGCAAAGATTGGCCATTTCTGTCAAACGTATCTTTTCTTTATAATGTTGGTCAATATAATCATATGCCGGTTGAAGTATGGTTTCATCATTTTTAAATTCTCGATTATAATACGACTGTACGTCTTGAACATCTTCATACAAATCTTTCTTAATTAATGCCTCGTCGACAATATATCGTATACCCAGCTCAATCAGGTGTGCAACGGCATTAAGTTTCTTATGATTAATGACAGGTATTTTGGCGTAAGAGGACTTTAATTCGGGATATTCCTCTATATCTGTTTGCGAGCGTTTACTTACAATCCATTCGAGTTGCATCGATTCATCATCTTGAAGATTGACTTGGCCAGCCATTAGTGCTCCCATATATTGGTCATTAATAATAATGGGAACCGAAAAGTCAACAAGTCCAAAATGGCATTTATAAACAAAGGCATTGCCACTTCGAACTGCTTCAAGGCCACCTCTCGAATCACATTTTTCACATAACTGATTCAATGCTTCTATTTCTCTGACTTTTGCACAAAATAAGCTACAATTACTATGATTGGTGACAGGATTCCCCCTATAATCAACCATAATAATTGCTAAATCTGTTGCAATTGCCAATTCATCTTGAATTTGTTGTATTTTCTGTGTATCAAATAAGTTGCTCATTTGAATAATATTCATTATAGGTTACTTCACCTCATATTTTATGACACTATTTTTTCATAGACAAGGACATCCAAAATACGTTGAAATTTCTCTCCGACTTCTTTAAAATGTGCACACTTAAAGAATCCATTCTTCTCAAATAAGTGTATGCTTTCTGTGTTTTCATGACAAATAACAGCTAACAAGGCATGAAAATCGAGCGCCTTTGCTTGCTTAAGAATATGGTCCAATGCCTTTTGTCCATACCCCTTTCCCACATGTTCTGGTGCAATATATATGGTTACTTCTGCTGTTTTATCATAAGCTTCTCTTGGTTTATAACGGTTTAGCAAGCTGTAGCCAACGACGCTTCCATCGACGGTTAACACATAGGACGGAAAGCGTTTTAACCCTGAAAATGCTAAGGTCTTCATTTCATCATTCGTAATAGGTTCAATGCTAAATGTTACCGTCGAATTTTTTATATAATAATTATAGATTTGTAGAGCCGCATGAATGTTTTCTTCTCTAAATGGTTTAATCGTTAATGTTGACAACAATTCAAGCTCCTTGTTCTATTATTTTCAATGCGATATTTTTGGCGTCGTTTGGAACCGGGTCATGAACCAATGAGCGCATTCGAATATTTAATTCTTTTATGTCTAGATTTGCTAATTCACTTGGATCTAGTTTAAAACAACGTCCTTCTTGAACTAATTTTTCAGTAATCTCTCCATCTTCAATATGATTCGCATCAACAACAGCAAAGGGGACGCCTGCTGTTAGACATTCCGCTACCGCTGACCAGCCTGGCTTAATTAGTGCCAAGGAACTTGCTGCAACATAATCTTGACTATGAGCAATACGTCTTGGCAACTTAACCACATGAGAATTGCCGTCAATCTCAACATTCCCGGTTGCATAGACATGACCCGCTTGGAACTCAATAATTATCCGACTTAGGTTTGCTATTTGACCAATTGACAGAAAACAACTTGGCCAAAACTTGGTCTTAAAGTCATTACTTGACCCTTGGTTAACTCGGCGTACCGCTAATCCTACTTGTTCTTTCGGACAGGTTACATCAGACATATCATCTGCATATGCCAGCTCATAAAAAATATCAAGCTGATTGTAAGCATCAATAAAGGGTTGTATGAGTTCTGAGTCAAGTCCCATTTTTTTATATCGATGATAAAAAGTATAATTTGAAATTCCAATCGCTTTTACACCTAATTTTTTTGCAACATGAATTCCAACAATACTAATATCTGTAATCACCTGAACCACGTTCATTGACTGTAAACGTTCCACTTCTTTATTCACCGTTTGCTGAAATGTTTTCATAAAATCATCAATAGCTAACATCGTTTTCCCTTTATCAAATTCAAAGGTATATGGCTTGATTTCTGTTCCGACCTCTGTCGTAACAACTTGATACGTTACTCGTCCTAAGTAGTTTGATAAAAATACTTTTGAATATTCAATCTGATCTTCACCGCATGCAAGATAAATCGAGTAATCAGATTCTGCCAAAATATGTTCAATGATAGCCAATGATCTTGTAAGATGGCCAAATCCCATATTGGATACATAATATGCTAATGTCTTCATTCTCTTCCTCCTTGAAATAGTCATTAAATAGTCTTTGCTTTCTCCAATTATATCATACCCCTTGCTAGTCTTCTAGTACAAAAAAGAGCATTACTCTAGCTATATTCTTTGCTAGAGCAATGCTCTTTTACATCGCCATCATGTTTTTTATAAATGGGCGTTTAATTTTGCTTCTAAGGTTGCTTTTGGAACTGCTCCGACAATGGTATCAACCACTTCGCCGTTTTTGAATATTAATAATGTAGGAATACTCATAACACGGTATTTTTGAGCTGTTTCTCCATTTGCATCAACGTCTAACTTACCGATTTTTGCTTTTCCTTCAAATTCTGTCGACATTTGCTCAACGGAAGGAGCAATCATTTTACAAGGTCCACACCAATCTGCATAAAAGTCTACCAATACCGGTACGTCTGATTTCAAAACTTCATTTTCAAATATTGCATCTGTTAATTGTAAAGCCATTATAACTTTCCTCCTTAAAAATCACGATTCATGATTTACTATTTTCCTATTTGATATTATTATATTACGTTTTTACAATATAGTCAACCCCTTTTTAATGATTGCTTTCACTTTTTACTTCTGATAGAATAGAATAAAAAATGGATGATGGAGGTTCATTATGTATTCAACATTTCGAGGAAATCGTTTTTCCCTTTTCTTTCTTATATTTTATTTAACCGGAAGTTTTGTCGTTATGGGATTATTGGCCATTGCTTATCCCCCGATTCAAGACAATATATTGTTGAGCATCGCTGCGAGTCAGCTTATCCTTGTCTTTCTACCAACAATGCTTTATTTACTGTTTGTCAAATTACCGATTACCAAAACATTACGTTTGTACCCAACAAAAGCAATCAATCTTTTGTTTTCCTTCTTAATTGGCCTATTAAGCATTCCCTTGGTCATGTTGATTAATCTACTCAGTCAATTTATCGTAAGCCCCGTCATCAACGAAACGCTTGAAGCTTTACCTTCAGAACCTTTTGGATATTCGCTTCTCGTTATTGCTGTCTTTCCTTCATTATTTGAAGAAATGGCAACGCGTGGTATTTTCCTTAGTCATTATCGACATATGCGTGTACTCACAGCCTCTTTAATGAGTGGCTTATTTTTCGGTATTATTCATATGAATCTTAATCAATTTTTATATGCTTTTTTCTTAGGCGCACTCTTTTCTATTGTACTTCATATTAGTGGATCAATCATTTGCCCCATGATAATGCACTTTGTGGTTAACGGCGTCAATCTTAGCCTGTCTTATCTTGCGGCCCATCCTATGATCAAAGAGCTCTCTGACGCCAGTCAAGTTAACTTAGACACCATCGAGCTAAGTGAAGCGCTTCTCATGGCCCTTCCCGGTGTTATCGTTATGATTATTGTCACCTTACCCTTACTCCTACTTGTTTTATATGCACTGATTCAAACCAATGACAAAATGGACCTCTTGAAAAATAATGCGATTTCATCTGATTTTTTCCCCCACGAAAAAATATTTCAGGACGTAGAAAAGCAGCCTATTTTTACGCTGCCTTTTGGAATTACATTATTTATCTTTCTAGGGTTTTCTATTTATCTTGAAGTTTCTCGTTACCTATAAATCAATTTAAGATAATTGATTTTCTTGTTTTGTTTTAGAAATCGCGTTTCGTATTCCGTCATGATATTATCCGGCTTGTAGTCTGATCGATGTAAGTCTCTCGTCATCTCTACAAGGCGGAACTTAGATTGTTCAACCTCTTCTAAGGAAAACTCAAATAAGGAGTTATTATCTGTCTTAAACTCAATGCACCCACTTTTATGTAAAAACTGAGCATATTTTTCTAAATATTTGTGATAGGTCAGTCTTCTTTTAGCCCAACGGTCTTTTGGCCATGGATCCGAAAAATTCAAATAGATTTTTTGCACTTCGTCTTTTGCAAACACGTCATGAATATCAATCGCATCAAATCGTAGAAAAATCAAATTCGGAAGCGTCTCCATTGCATCAATTTTTTCTGTTGCCCGAAAAAGAACCGCTGAAAATTTTTCAATACCAATAAAATTTTTATTCGGGTATTTACGTGCATTTTCAATAATAAAATCACCTTTACCCATGCCGATTTCAATTTCTATCGGATGTGCATTAGCAAAAAAATCATGCCACTTTCCTTTATAATCTTTGGGTTCACTAATAACACGTTCGTGTTCTTCCACTGCTTGAATGGATCCTTCAACATTTCTTAATCGCATTGCTTTACTCCTTAAATCGGCCGATGTATGTCACCGGTATTTTTTCTTCTAACTGCTTTATTTTTTCAATATCTTTTTGAGCCACAGTTATCAACAAACATGTTGCAGGTCCTGCTGACTTATGCACATCTATGTCTTGATTTTCCACACTAATGTTGCAATCATATCGCTCTTGCAAGACATTTATTTCATGAATAATACCTTTTGAACCCACCGGCAACATGTGTTCCACCCATGACTTTTTGACTAAATCCACCATAAGCCTCAAGGTCAAAACCTCGCCCTTCTGATTTATAATCTCGTCCTCTAAAAATTCTTGACCTACTTTCGGTTTTCCAAGAAGAAAGACATGTTTTTGAGTACTCGAATATCTGTCAATAATTAATGACTGCCCCACTTTACCAATAACGGTAATACCAATTCCGGTCATGGATGTCAGCATATTATCTTCTGTCGATCCCGTAATTTGCTGAATTAAAGCTCCGGACTCAATGACTGCCTCTTGAATGCCTTCTATAATTTGCATGCCTGTTGGCTCCATTTCAACGGACAGGGTATCTACCACACTTATAATCTCGCCTCGAATAGCCATACACTCGACAATAGGAACGAAGGCTGCATAGTAACCTGCAATATTCGGAGCGAGTTTAATCTGATCGTGTTCTTTATTTCCGATACTTCCTGAACTATCACATGCAATCACTAAATAATCATGACCGAGCGGGATTAATTGAAGGTCACCATAACGTTTAACCTCCATTATTTTCTCTCCCATACCTTTGTTTTTTCGAGTACTTTATATAGGACTATTGCCAAAACAACATTTATAAGGGCTGCTATGGTCAAGGGAATAAACATGGGTACAAATACACCTAAAAAAGGAATACCTGCAAATACTTGCATGTAAAACGCCGCAAGAGCCAATGAAATGGGTCCGTTTAGCAGAACGGCTACAATCACAGCAAGTAGGCTATTTAGGTGAAAATTAAAGTGATTAGCTAGCTTAATGTAGGTTTGGCCAAATGCCCAGCAACTAACAAACATCATCATTGCAACCAATATATGAACAGGAAGGGTAAGTACAAACCCACTTAAATATGCTGATAACAAGTGCCCAATAAATCCGATAATCCCTCCATAAACCGGTCCTAAAACAAGCGCACCTAAAAATGCTGCTAAAGAATCAAATGCAATAGAACCTTGAATTTTTATCATGGCTCCAATAGCCGATAATGCAATGAGCATACCCATCATAACAATCTTTTGAATCTGTACGTTTTCCTTTTTCATTTAAATTTCCTCACATTCCCATTAATTATATTTGTATTTTTTATTTTTCCTTATTGGGTTGAATGATTTGTTGAACCACGAAACCTAGCTTCTTTTTTTCCAACTCAACTATTGTACCATTATTTATGGAAAACTTCCATGAATCTCCGGCCTTTAATCCTAATATTTGTTCCAATATCTCGCGTATCACCGCACCATGGGTAACAAGAATCCACTCATCCTGTTCCGGCATAGTCATGATAAACCTTTTAATACGCTCTTGAAAGGCTTTATAAGACTCGCCTTCAGGTATAGATGACGTTTCAAAACGATAAAGAAAATCGTCGTAAGCTAGTGGATATTTTTCTTTGGCTTCTCCTAAGGTAAGACCTTCAAAGATCCCAAAGTTCATTTCTCCTAATTGCTCATCCATACTTGGCACTTGTTTAAAAAGGTTTCCGATTTGATTGGCTAAGTTAACCGCTCTATTCGCCGGACTTGTTATAATCTTTACCCCATCCGTCCTTGCTTGCATTGAAAAAAAATCCAAAATACTTTTTATTTGTTTCTCTCCTTCTTGTGTATAAGGATAATCTGTTTTTCCATAGATGATTTTTTGTTGGTTGGCTGTTGTTTGGGGATGTCGCACCAAAAATATTTTCATACAATCACCATACCGGCAACAAGCAAAAATACGATTTGACTGATTTCCACAAGAGCACCTAGAACATCCCCTGTAATGCCGTCAAGGGTGCGATGAATTCTCCATAATATAGATAACATGACCACAAGTGTTATTATAATGCTCAAACTAAGCATCGGAAAAACCACAAAATAACCCCCAACTAATAGGAGGCTTAGTATTAAACTCGTCAAAGGACCTACTCGATCAATGACTGCTTTTCCAAGTCCTTCCGCTTTCGCATATCGGCTCAATCCTGCTCCGATTAAGGCTACGCTTCGCCCTATTAATGGCATACTTATTAGAATAATGGAAAATAGTTCATTGTGCATCACTTCATATAATCCAACATACATGCCCATAAAATAGAGGATAATTCCAACAACACCAAATGCACCGATATGACTGTCACTCATAATCTCTAACATGCGTTTTTGATCTCTTGCACTAAAAATTCCATCAAATAAATCACCTATACCATCTATATGAATCCCACCCACAATAAGTAGATATAGAATAATAATTATAAAGGGAAATACTCTTGTAGGAATAAATCCTTGCACAAAAATAATCGGCCACAGCAAAAGACCAATGATTCCACCAATAAGGGGAAAGTAAAATATGCCTCGCGCATAATCGTCAGTATTAAATTCAAAATGCATGGGAAAGGGTATTCGGGTTAGAAATGTAAGCATTAATATCCATGAGTAAAAGTATTTTTTCATAGTTACCTCTTCTTTAATCAACTTATGTTCGTCTATGATGATTCTATGACGCTTGGGCACGAAAGTCAAGAAAAAGGCAAAAAAATTTCCTACCAAACCGAGTGTCTGGTAGGACTAAGCTAATATCTATATAATAAAAGGGGGGATAGTTATTACATTTATTATATTACCAAACAAATATGTCTAAAATATGAATAATGTATAACAAATGTATTTTTTTTATATGAAAACCCTGAAATATTCTATTTTTTCTTTAAAATCACCCATATATTCAGAATATATTTACAATAATCCCCCCACCAGCCGCTAACACAATCAACATAATTGGATGGATTTTTACAAATTTAATAATCACAAGCAGTGCTAAGAATACAATTAAGGTTCGTATTTCAAATATGACTTCTTTTGCTATAAGAAGTCCTGCCGAAAAAATCAACCCGGTTACAACCGGACGAATTCCTGAAAATATTTTTTTCATCAATGGATGACGACTATATTTGAAAAAGAAAGCTGATATGAAAAGTATAATAAGAAGCGAAGGAAGCAAGACACCTAAACTTGCGACAAGTGCACCTAATAGACCCGCTGTTTGAAATCCGATAAATGTAGCTGCATTAATGGCAATGGAGCCCGGCGTCATCTCCGCAATACCAATGATCTGTAGAAACTCCGCTTCGTTCATCCATCCATGATTAGCTATTTCCTCAGAAATTAAAGGAATCATGGCGTATCCACCCCCAAAACTAAATAATCCAATTTTGAAAAAGGCAATAAATAAATCCAGAAAAATCATACCCGGTCTCCTTTCTCCAAGTAATATAGCCCTGCACCAATTAATCCACCTAAAATAATGAGTATAATCGGACTTATATCTGTAAAAACAACAACGACAACAGTGACAATAAAAATAATTGTCGTAAGTACATCTTTAACAGCAACTTTTCCCATACGAAGGGATGCATGAAAAATCAAGAAGATAACCGCTGCGTTAATCCCTGTAAAAATCCAGGCCACAATTTTCATGTCTGCGATTTCCCCAAAGAAGATTGCGATTAAAGAGATAATAACGATTGAGGGTAAAGCAACACCCAGGGTTGCTATAATTGCTCCGATACGTCCTGCAACCTTATAGCCAACGAGTGTTGCTGTATTTATGGCAACAGCTCCTGGGATAGATTGGCTAATAGCAAACAAGTCAATGATATCTTCTCTATGAATCCATTTACGTCGATCAACGATTTCTTTTTCGATGAGTGGAATCATAGCAAATCCGCCCCCAAAGGTAAATATTCCAATTTTAAAAAACGAGAAAAACAATTTTAACATCCGATTTAACATAGCTGCTCCTTCTTTTAACCATTTTGGTCATAAGTCGATACAGCTATTATATCACGTTCAATACAAAAAGCAAGACTTATTGCCATTTTGGTCAAAATGGTTTATTATATACATAATATGCTAGTTATACAGCTATATATAAGCTTGATTTGAGATATATCGATAGGAGCGATTAGATGCCAAGTTCACAATACTTTACAACATTATCCAAAGAATCCAAAAATCTTTTTTTATTTATTCAAAAAAATGGTCCTCTCACTAAAAAATTTATAAGCGAAACTTTAAATATAAAACTGACAACATTAAATCGGTTACTGAAACCCTTGTTTGAACTCAATTTGTTACAAGTGACTGATTATATTTCCCAAACCGGCGGTCGTCCATCCGGACTTATTGATGTAAATACAATGCATTACGGTTTTATGGGCTTAGACATTTCACGTTTATATATTAACATTATTTTTACAAATCTTAAGTTAGATATACTCCATCAAACGCAATTAACCGTTGATTCATCGATGACGCCAACGCGTCTCACCCAGGAACTGAATCAATTCATCCAGGATATTCAACAAAATTACAAGACAAGCCATCCCGAATTATTGGGAATCGGCATCGGTTGTGTTGGACCTATTGATGAAGATACCGGCTATTTACTCCATCCTGAACGGTTCCCCTCTTCACACTTTGATCATATCGATTTACGCGTGACAATTGCCAATGCAACGGGATACGATACATATATTGCAAGCGGCAGCCAATTAGCTCTACTTGCTGAAGTTACTTTTGGTGTAGGAAAAGACCATGATCATGTCGCCTATATTAACCTAGGTGAAGGCATACGTAATTCCACGGCCATTCATGGCAACCTCTTGTCCATGCATGATTCTCATGAAGATGCATTTTCTAAAATGCAGCTTACGTATAACAAAACAATTGATGATTATGCCAGTCTTTTTTCACTTAGGAAAAACTATTCTACAGACACAAAAAAGGCGCATACTATTATAAGTACAACGCCTTTATTAAATGATCAACTCATAAATGCTGCTGAAATGACTGCTATCGGCTTATCCAACTATATACGTCTTTTAAGCCTAGATTGCGTCATCTTAAGTGGTCCAATGATTAAGGAATCCGATCTTTTCTATGGAACTTTATATGATAAAACCTTGAAATATTTAAAATCAACGCCACATCTTCACGTCAGCTTTAGTCGCGGTGGTTCCTTTGATCATAATTCCATTGCACTTGGCAGTGCATATCACTTAGCCCTTCAGCTTTTTTTATGATGTTGCTCGTGTTTTATTAAATTTATTACGCTCTTGTGTGCTTAAGTATTTTTTACGAAGGCGAATAGCATCTGGAGTAATCTCTACCCATTCATCATCTTCAATAAATTCTAAGGCTTCTTCAAGTGTGAACTCTTTGGGTTTTTGAAGTTTAATCGCATCATCTGCACCTGACGATCTGGTATTTGTTAATTTTTTATTTTTACAAGGATTCACGACCATATCATCATTTCGATTATTCAAACCGATAATCATACCTTCATAAACATCAACCGCAGCTCCAATGAAAAGTTTTCCACGGTCACTTAAATTAAAGAGGGAATAGGCCATGGTTGAACCATTTTCTTGAGAAATTAAAACACCATTAATTCGTGAAGGAATAAAACCAACATATTCTCTATATGAATCAAAGGAACGCACGATAATACCTTCACCACGTGTATCATTAATAAACTCACTTCGATAACCTAGAAGTCCACGAGTCGGTACAACGTACTCAATCTTAGTATTTCCATTCTCTGCATGCATAAATTCCATTAAGCCTTTTCGTTCATTCAACTTTGAAATCACAGAGCCCACATATTGGTCCGGCGCTGTAATAATCACCTTTTCATAAGGTTCTTGCTTATTGCCGTTTTCATCCACGTGCAACAAGACTTCAGGCTTGGATACACTGAGCTCATAACCTTCACGTCGCATGTTCTCGAGTAATATTGATAAGTGCAACTCACCTCGGCCGGATACTTTGTAAGCGTCAGTTCCCGGAATTTCTTCAACACGTAATCCAACATTGGTTTCTAACTCTTTTTCCAGACGCGCTTTAATGTGACGCGTCGTTACAAACTTTCCGCTTAAGCCTGCAAAGGGTGAATTATTAACATAAAAATTCATGGATAAGGTTGGCTCTTCGATTTCAATCATCGGTAAGGGTTCAACATTGTTTTCTTCACAGATTGTTTCACCAATAGAAATATCACTAATACCGGAGATTGTTACAATATCACCGGATACTACTTCTTTGGCTTCAACACGATTCAAACCAACATTAAGAAATGCTTTTCCTATTTTAGCCTTTACAACAGAACCATCGCGCTTAGCAACACTGACAACGTCTCCGGGATGTAGCACCCCTCGTTGTACACGTCCAATTCCTAAACGACCGATATATTCATCATATCCAAGTGCTGAGATTTGTATCTGTAAAGGTTCGTCATCTCTATTTGGATAAGGTGTTACATGCTCAATAATTTTTTCGAACAAGGGCACAATATCCATATTATCATGATGCATCTCATCACGAACAACACCCTCTCTTGCCACTCCATAAAGGATTGGGAAATCTAATTGTTCGTCATGTGCACCTAGCTCTGCAAACAAGTCAAATGTCATGTCAACAACATGTTCTGCTCGTTCATCTTTTTTGTCAATTTTATTAATTAATAACATCGGACACAGGCCTCGTTCTAACGCTTTTTGTAATACAAAGCGAGTCTGAGGCATTGGGCCTTCACTGGAGTCCACCAATAATATGGCTGTATCAACGGTTTTGATAATTCGCTCAACTTCTGATGAAAAATCCGCATGACCCGGCGTATCCACAATATTTATTTTGTAATCTTTGTAGGAAATTGAACAGTTCTTCGAATAAATAGTAATACCACGTTCTCTTTCAATATCATTACTGTCCATAACACAATCAACCACTTCTTCGTGTTCTGAAAAAACACCACTCTGGCCTAACATTGCATCAACTAATGTTGATTTTCCTGCATCAACATGGGCAATAACTGCGACATTGATTATTTTCTTTTCTCTCATAAATGCTCCTAGCTTTAATCATATCATATGATCTTCTATGCTTCATTGTAAACAACCTTTATATAATAACACTAAGGCGCTCAAATAGCAAGCGCCTTTTTTTTGTCAAACTCTATTATTGGATAACATCCATATAATCAATAGTACCAATTGTATAGGGCACTTCTATATATTGTCCTTGTCCGCCTTCGATGAGACGTTGAATTTCATCAAAAGCCAATTGTGATTTTTTATAAAAATCTTGTTTTACTGTGTTCATTGCAATCTGAGTGTACCCCATCAAGGTAATGCCGTCAAACCCGCAAACAGGATGAAATACATCTAATTCTCTTAAAGCAAATACTGCACCAATAGCCATTAGGTCGGAGGCACACACGATGATATCTACTTCACTCGCATATTGAAAAACAATCTGACGCGCTTTGAATTCATCAAAGTTTCCATATTCTATAATCATTTTAAACCCATACTTTTTTTGCAAATCAACCATTGCTTGAAGTCGTTTTTCTGAAACATATGAATTCATTTCACCGGCAATGTAGAGAATTGTATCCGTAACATCATTTTCATGAAGCGTTTTTGATGCCACATCATATTGAGCTTGATAATGATTAATCGTCACTGTTGATGTTTTCTGATTATATAGGGATGAATCTACTAAGACAGTCAAAAAGTCTTCTAATTCAACTAATTCTTTTAAATGAATATCCTCCTTTGACATATTATAAATAATCAAACAATTAATCCGTTGCGAGGCTAAATGTTCACGAATCTGATCGGCAGTCATGTCTTTAAATTGAGACGTGAAAAAAGTAACAACATCCATATGGTGGACTTGCGCTCGATCAA
The DNA here is from genome assembly GCA_964563505.1 of uncultured Eubacteriales bacterium. Classification (GTDB taxonomy): domain Bacteria; phylum Bacillota; class Clostridia; order Lachnospirales; family Vallitaleaceae; genus UBA1351. Next base: position 7,110 of record CAZLXW010000009.1, on the reverse strand, counting down.
ACGCTCCCGTCAAATGTTTCATACCAATTTCATCCACAAACTGTCGATTATGCTGAATATCGATGATTAATCCTACACGATGAAATGATCGCTTTGAAAGAGAAATGGCAACGGAATTGGGAACATAATTAAGTTCTTTAACGGCTACCTTCACTTTACTTTTTGTTTCTTCACTGACCATGGGATAGTTGTTTAAAACTTTTGATACTGTTGATTTTGCCACACCAGCTTTTTTTGCCACATCATTAATCGAAACCATTATAACCACCTTGTATATTATTCTTGAATATGAATATAATATTCTCTATGCCTTGGGCCATCAAATTCGCAAAAATAGATTCCTTGCCACTTGCCTAATATAAGTTTTCCTTTATGGATAATCACAGTTTCACTCGCACCGATACAACTGGATTTTAAATGCGCAGATGAATTGCCTTCCATATGTCGAAACTCCGATCGGTCCGGAAATGCTTTCTCTAATCCAAGCAATAAATCTTTGACTACATCTGAATCTGCATTCTCATTAATCGTAATGCCTGCTGTTGTATGCGGGCAATAAATGGTACAAATTCCTTCAGATATATTGGATTCAGCAACAGTTGTTTGAACTTGATTGGTAATGTCATAAAATTGTTCACGTTCCGTTTTGATACTAAATTGTTTGGTCATACTCTCATTCCTTTCCGTTTTATTTTAAGTATATCACGGAAATTTTATGTAAGCAAACACGTTATATCCACACCCAAAATAGTCGAAACTTTTTTATCTTGATCAAATATAGGGACGCTAATGGTTACACAAGGCCGTTTGGAAATCGCAGAAATATACACGTCAGAGACATGAGATGTTCCTTTTTTAGCTTCTTGAAACCACGCTCTTGTATTTGCATTTTGAATACCATTTGGAGGATTCGAATGAATAAAACTTCCATCTATACGGTTGCTCCAAACGGCCTCAATTTCTTCCATCTCTTGAACTAATCCATCCAATATTTTTTGATGTTCCATCGGGCGATCCATTCCAATCGCATCATACTTAATAATAATCAACTCAAGCGTTTTCATGATTTCACATGTTTGCTTTTCGATTTTTTTTAAATAATAGTCCATCAGATTATCTGAAACTTTCTGCGTCATTATATCCATGGTCTCTGAAGCATCTGATATATCTTTTTTGGATTGTTCAACCTCTTTCGAAAACGCATATTGTTTTTGAATAATCAGTTCCATCTCGCCGACTTCATCATGTAAACGCTCTGACGAAGTTCGAATAGAATGTATGGTATCTGCTAATTGATTAATACTACTGACATTCCGCGTTAGTGTGTCTTCCATGACTTGCATATCATGACTTTGTTCTTCTATTGTTTGTGTTAATGTTGTTAAATCCTCTTCTAACTGTTCTGAATTATTGACAGTTTGTTGAATGGTCGTTGATGTCTTTTCTGAAGCATCAACCACATATCCTATACTATCATTGATTTCTTTCATTATGTTTTTTATATCCGCTGTCGATTCCGAGCTTTTTCTCGCCAAATTTTGTATCTCGGTGGCAACAACCGCAAATCCTTTGCCTGCATCACCGGCTCTTGCTGATTCTATAGACGCATTGAGGGCCAATAATTCCGTCTGTTTGTAAAAATCTTGAACTGTATCAAAGATTGATTCAATTTTTCCTGCTGATTTTGAAAGAGATGATATTGAGTTTACCGAAGTTCTATTTGATTCTTCAATTCCGATAATTAATTGAATCGTATCATTTAATGACTTTAATTGCTTTCCAATGACGTCTTGAGATTGGTACATTGATCCCATTAATCGCTTGTTGGACTGAATGAGTTCTTCTGTTTCGCTTAACAATTGTTTTGAAAATCCAACAGCATAATCCACTTGCTCAATATTATTATCATTTGCATCAATGAGTCTGTGGGAGCTCGTATATGTCTGATCCACTAAGTGCATTTGTTCTGAAAAAACTCGGCTCATCTTTTCGACCGATTTTTGAATTTGGCTTGCTACGACCTGAATTTCAAATTCAAGTGCTACTATTTGGTTTTTCATTGAAACAACATTTGCAAAAACACTTGATTTTTGCTTGTCAACCCCCTCGATTTGACCTGCTTCAATTAAATGCCCTTGTACGATATCTTCTGTAAACTTTTCCAATAATTGCATCTGTTTTTTTCGCATTGCCCACCTCCGAAAACACAAAAAGCGCCCATATATTATGAGCGCCTTTGCTTAATGATAAAAGTTTAACCGAAAAAAGTGCTTTTGTCAACTTCCACCTTATTTTTCTAAGTATCCACCTTTAAATCCCCATTGCATCTTATCTTCAAACGTAATGTATATATGTTGTTCAGATATTTGAAGCAATGATTTAATGGCCATATTAAGTTCCATGGTCATTGTCTCTTTAACCGAAGATTCAGAGGGTCCAAAAGCACGAATTTCCATATATAATCCGGAGATTAGCACATCACCACCCATATAAAGGTCACAGCCATCGTGTACGCTAACCATAACTGCTCCTGCTGGCTTTCCCATCGCTTCTGCGACAATCTCTGTTGCCACAGTTTGTAATTTTTGTTTTTCGGCATAATCCAATTTTTTACTTAATTGCATATCAATAAACGGCATAGTCTCCTCCTTCTAATTCTTTTTGCTTCGTCAATGGTATCTCTTTATATAATAACAAATTATTGTCCACAATAACAGTCGTATCAACGAGCAAATCGATAATATGTTGTTTTTTGGGCGTAAAAACAATCAAAATATACATTATCAAAAATATTTTTTGCAAATAGCGACCAAATAGTTCACGTACTACCACCGTCGTCCACGACAGATGCTCTTCATTAAAACTGACAACACGAAGTCCAAAAGCCATTTTTCCTAATGTTTGACCTTGATTTAACTTCGTCATCAAAACAAAATAAAGCAAATAGATCCCTAAACTAAGGACGTTTTTTATTCCTCCATCCGCAAGAAAAAACAATACTATACGTTGAAGGCTAGCAATGATAATTATGTCTAGACCGTAGGCAAAAAAACGCATCCAAAAACCGGCATAAATTAGTTGTGGATACTGATGATATCTTTCCATCCTAATACCCCCTATACAAATACATAAATCCTGATTGTTCTTTCCATGTTGCCGGCAGCTCAATATTCCCCAAGTTAATCTCTTGTCCAAAACTCTTAAGCTTTGAAGTTTTCATGAACAATTGACCAAATATGTCTAATTCAGCTTGGTCATATGTAATAATCTGGGCATTTTCTAAACCATATGCAGTCTCAAATTCTTCTAAGGCTTCTTCATAATAACCAATTTGATCAACAAGGCCGTTTTTTTGTGCTTGAACTCCGTCATAAATCCTACCGTCTGCAAGTTCATAGACATCCTCGCGCTCCATGCCCCTTCCTTCGGATACAACATCAACAAAACGTTCATACATACTGTCCACTAAACCTTGTAAAATTTCATAATCTTTATCTGTAAGCTCCCGAGTTGACGATCCGACATCTTTCATTTCACCACTTTTAATGGTCATGTCTTCAACACCTAACTTATCCATCAATCCTGCAAAATTCATCCCTGACATAATGACACCGATTGAACCTGTAATCGTTTCATTACTTGCATAGATTTGATCTGCATATGCCGCAATATAATAACCACCACTTGCTGCCATACTTTCCATAACGACATAAATCGGAATATCGCGGACCTTCTTGACTTCACGAATTTTATCACTTAATTCAGCGCTTTCATAAACACCACCACCCGGGCTATCAATTCGAAGAATAATTCCTTTAATCGTATCGTCATTTTTCACCGTATCAAGAGATTCTAAAATGCGTTGATGATTATATTGAGGAACGCTAAAATAACTTTCTTCCATATTCATAATCATCCCACGCACGTTAAAAACAGCAATGCGTTCATCAAAACTACCTTCACGCACAATCGTTTCGCTAATCGCATCACTCATGAATTCTTCCCAAAAAGATCTTGTATCAACATCTTGAGTCAGTATTTTTCCTACAAAAGATATAACTAATGACGAGAAAAATACTACAAGTGATAATCCTACCGCAATCCATCTCTTACTATTCATAATACACTCCTTTTACTTATTCTCTATATTTGACTTTGTATGTCACAGGGAGTATCATACCTTTTTGTCAAGATAATGTCAATATTTTGCTTGACAGATACAAACAATTTATATATTATGGCATTAACACCGTTAATATTATTAACACTAGTAATTTATGGAGGTATTATGAAGACAATCGTCATTTATCGATCTAAAACAGGTTTCACAGAAAAATACGCACAACTTATTTCAAAAGAACTTTCTTGCCAATGCTTAGAATATAAGGCAGCTAAAAACATTGATTTAACTAGCTACGACTATGTAATCTATGGTGGAAGTTTATATGCTTCGGGTATTTTAGGGTTAAAGAAAATGCTTAGTCAGATGAATTTTAATCTAAACAAAGAACTTCTTATTTTTGCCGTTGGTACAACTCCACCTTCTGACGGCCTCGTTGCCACCCTAACGGAACATAACCTATCACCTGAATTGCAAAAACATGCTAAACTGTTTTATATGCGTGGTGGTTTTAATTACAATAAGCTGAATTTTTTTGATAAGTTTCTCATGAATATCATGAAGAAAACGATTCAAAAAAAGCCTGAAGACGAACGTACTGCTGATGAGCGTGGCATGTTGGCTGCATTTGATCGCCCACTTGATGTTTCCAATGAGCGTTTTATTGAACCACTTATTTCCTATTATAAAGAAGTGACTTATCATGACGAATAAAGAGCTACAAAGAGCCCGTACTCTTGGTTTTTTTGTTCATGCGGCCAAATCAATTATAGAAGAAGAAGGTACTTCTGGATTAAGCGCTAGAAAAGTTGGTGAACGTGCAGGGTATTCCTATGCCACTTTATATAATTATTTTAAAGATATGAGAGAACTAATTGCCTATTGTGCTTTTGATTATCTTAATGATTGTTACAAACAATTACTTGATATAGACACCTCAAAGCTGTCATGTTTAGACACCATTTTATTGCATACAGAGCACTATTTTCGTTTTTTTGCTAAGCAACCGCATATTTTTCATGCTGTTTTTATTGAAGAATTAGGGGACTATCCTCAGGCAATGACTACAAATGCAAATTCACTTTCCGTCGGCCTGCTTTTATATGAACAACTTGAACGATGTGCAGTTGAACATCAATTCGACAATAGTAAAATTGATATAATTCATCAACTTATGATTGCATCTGTACATGGAAAACTTCTTTTTTTAATGCACAAACGTCATGAACAAAATATTGATGCCTTGGTTCATTTATTAAAGGAAGAAATTCAATTACTTATACAAAGGAGCTAACTATGCGAATACTTGTTGATGCCGATGCTTGTCCGGTTAAAGAAGCAATTATTACTCTCGCTACAAAAAATAACCTCGAAGTCCATTTTTTTGCTGATATTAATCATGAATTAAGCCAATATAAAGCAAAAATCCATATCATCGATCAAGGTCGTGATTCTGTTGACTTTGCCTTAATCGGTGCTATGGAAATTGGAGACATTATTATTACTGCTGATTATGGCGTTGCTTCACTAGCCCTTGGACGTGGTGGTCATGTTCTTCACCCTTCCGGTAAACGCATTCATCATGACAATATCGACCTTCTTATGTTTGAGCGACATCTTAGTCAAAAATCCAGACAAGCAGGCTTGCGTGGTCCCCGCCATAAGAAAAGAACGGTCCATGACAATCTCAACTTTACTCATCAGCTGGAAAAACTCATTCTAGACGTGAACTAAGTAATTATTTCATTCAGCAAATGTTACAATACTACTGTTTGTATTTTCTCCATCATAAGATGTGTAAATCAATTGATTTTCTGATGGACTCCAGGACGTTGTTCCATAGTTAATGCCATCAGCTATTTCTTCCTTTGCATCTAAGGCTAAATCCTGTACAAATAATGTACCTTCCACAGCATCTTCTGGTGTTAATACATATGCAATCCTACGTCCGGATGTTGACACGGAAATACCACTAATCGATGCGCCTTCAGCAAGTGTCATTTGTGTTTCTTCTATACTATCATAAAGATAAAGAATCACACCTGTATCACTTCCACCAACAATCAATAAGTGTTCACCTGATGGAGATGCAATCATATCACGCACATCATTAAACGGCAGACTAATACTCTCTTGTGTCTCAAGGTTATACGCTATTAACGATGGATTATTCCCGGTATTATAAAAGATAGTATTGTCCATTTTTTCGATTAAATAAATCATCTCTTCCGTTATTTCTTCTACTAGATGTACTTCTCCTCTAATGTCTGCTCTAAAAAGGCCTCCCGCATATGCTGTACCTATGACTTCATTTCCTTCAACCCACTTGGCGCTCATTGCTCCGCCAATCGGATCGCCTGAAAGCGAGAAGAATTCTTCACTATTTAGATTATGAATATAATAGGCCGGATCACCTAATGTATACTCGCTGTATAACAAATATGTACGATTAGGTGAAATTTTTGCATCTCCTAAATTCACATTTTCCTTGCCTAGAATCAAGGTCATATCTTCAGATTCAACATCAAATCCATAGATACTTGTAGGATGCTGTTCAGATAATTCTTCTAAGGTTAATGTGTCTAGTTCTTCATTTTCTTTAAGTGCAATCACCTGATTATCTTCCAACCAATCCGTCATGAAAATATTTTCATATGTCTGAATATCCTGCACTTCCATACTAGCTTCCGCTGGTTCTTCCTCTTGCATATCTTCTTGAGTATCTTCTTGAGTATCTTCTTGAGTATCTTCTTGAGTATCTTCAACAATTGGGTCTGTTACTTCCTCTTCTGCTGGACTACATGCTACAAAAAGCATTACTGCTAACATGAATAATATATGTATAGTTATCTTGTTTTTCATTTTACTTCGCCTCCTCTAATATATTCATTATATCACAAAGTAAATTTAGAGCAAAAAAAGAGATTTTGTAAATGCAAATATCTTTGCAGCTACAAAATCTCTTTTTTTTCATCTCCGAATAAAGTCGT
>CAZLXW010000008.1:0-91903 GCA_964563505.1 uncultured Eubacteriales bacterium | reverse complement strand
TTTACGTTCAGGCAAAGTTGAAAGAGCTTAATTATTGGATATGAAGTTGAAAAAATGATAAAACAGGACTTGCAATTTCTATCGCGCTAAGCGATATGGATTGCAGGGCCTGTTTTTTTCTATTAATCATTGGACTGTATAATGAAGAGCTTCCCGTCTTTTACGTCAATGGTTGCCTGAACATTCATAATTTCATTACTCACACCATAGCTATCATAAGGAGATAAAACTGCAGATTCAAGAGGATACTTCAAGTTCTTCGTTTGAATAATCCATGCTTGCTCGATAGGAATAATGGAAATATATTTATAGGTACGCCGTAATTCTTTGGAATTTTTTTCAAGTAAAAGCTGACGATTACCATCAATAATATGAACCACATTATGTTCATCAAAAAAACGTATATTTATACATTTTGAATACTTAAAGGCAGTCATTAAAGCTCCCAAACAATGGTCTAAGCGAGTCCCGAAAAAGCCAAAAACATCAATTTCTTCAGCCCCAATCTTTTGAGCTTCTTCAAAAGCAGCATGGGTATCTGTCATATCTTTTACAGGATCTAACGCATTGATAAAAATATTTTTCTTCATATAAAATTCTTGAATTTTTTGATCAAGTGTATCAAAATCTCCAAGAATCTGATGCGGAATAATATGATGGTCATAAAGCACCTGACATCCTCCATCAACTCCGATTATATAAAGTTCTTCATCTTGAATCTCTAAATAATTCAAAAGATCATTCGGTTCAATCTCTCCTCCACTTATAATCAAACATTTCTTCATCTTTTAACCTCTTATAAATTAATGGACTTAAAGTTCTCGATTTGCAGTTCCAAATCCTTTGCCTTAAATATAGCCGAACCTGCAACTATAACATTTGCTCCGGCATCAACAACCCTTTTTAAATTATCTAAGCCAATGCCGCCATCCACTTGTATATCAAAGGTTTTATTGTGCATATCTTTTATTGTTGATAAGGCTTTAATTTTTTCATACATAGCAGGAATAAAGCTTTGTCCACCAAAGCCAGGATTCACTGTCATAATCAGTACCATGTCAATATCATCTAAAATATAATCTAAAACACTTAACGGGGTACCCGGATTAAGGGATACTCCGGTTTTAATGCCAAATGATTTAATATATTGTAAAATTCGATGTAAATGTGTTGTTGCTTCTGCATGTACGGTAATAATATCTGCTCCGGCCTCAACAAATTCCTTGATATATCGCTCCGGGCTTTCAATCATTAAATGAACATCAAAGGTTTTTTCGGTAAATGATCGTATTGATTTTATCACAGGAGGTCCAAATGTAATGTTGGGAACAAAATGTCCATCCATAACATCGATATGAACCATGTCACAACCTGCCACGTCAATACGTTGAACTTCTTTTCCTAAATTTGCAAAATCTGCTGATAATATTGATGGTGCTATTTTAATCATTTTTTTCTCCTTTAAGTACAATCGTATTTAGTATTTCTTTTTATCCATTATTTCATTATAGATGTGCAAATAATTATTATATCGAATTTCATGTATATCTCCATTTTTTAGCGCATCTTTCACCCCACATTTAGGCTCATTAATATGGTTACACCCGGCAAATTTACACATAGGTTCATAGCGCGCAAATTCTATATAATACTCTTTGACTTCTTCTGCTTCTAATTCTTCTAACTGCAAAGAACTAAATCCCGGAGTGTCAACAACATATGAATGATGGTCAATCGGAATCAGGTTTACATGACGTGTCGTATGCTTACCACGTTTAATTTTGTCACTGATACTACCGGTTTCCATATAGGTATGCTCTTGGATCAAATTGATAATCGTTGATTTTCCAACCCCGGACGGACCGGCAAAAACAGTCGTTTTACCTTTCATTTCAGACTCAATTTGATCAATCATCACTAATAAATCACCTTCATCACCATGAACTGCACTCATCATCATTACTTTATATCCGGCTTGTCTATACATATTGACAACTTCACTATCGAGTTTGTCTAACAAATCAATTTTGTTAAAACATATAATGGCTTCAATCCCATTGGACATGACAGCAATTAAAAATCGGTCTAATAAGTTTAAATTTGGTTCAGGATGCGCCACAGAAAAAACAACAAATGCTTGGTCGATATTTGATACTGTTGGTCGGATGAGTTCATTTTTTCTTGGTAAAATCTCAAGGACATTTCCTTCCATGTCTTCCTCATGTGTTACTTCAATACGTACATTATCTCCAATAAGCGGTTTAATCTTTTGGTTTCTAAATATACCGCGAGCGCGACACTGATATACGCCAACATGGTCAATATCTACATAATAAAATCCGGCAATGCCTTTAACGATTTTCCCTATCATTCATTCCCTCCATTGCTTTCTCCCGAATTTGTATTGGGGACTGCTTCCGTAAATTGCACAAAAAATTCATATTGTTGTACGCCATCATTATATACATGTATGATACCTTCTCCCGTTTCCGTTGCACTTAAGGTCATCGGAAAATCAGTATCTGTAACGACATCATTAAAGAGTGTTTTTTCTTCTCCGTTTATTGCCAAAACAACTTTTAATTCACATTCTTCTTGATTATGATCAAGTATATTATTAATCACGAATGATTTTGTTTCTAGCCTTATCTCACGACCTAAGCTAACCGCAAGGTCAATAACATATCCTTCTGCAACTTCTCTGCCGGCATTTACAGACATGCTAATCACTTTATTTTCTGCAATCGTATCATGATGGATATAGGTAACATTTCCAGACTCTAAGTTAAGACTTTTTAACACGTTTTGCGCTTCATCAATATCTAAATTTTCTAATCGCGGAACTTCGACATAGGTAATCTCAGGACCTTGACTAACGTAAATGGTAACAAGCGTCCCTTCTGCAACTGATTCATTGGGTAAGGGATTTTGACGAATAACCGTTCCGGTTGGGGCCACATCACTGTATTCAGGTATGACTTCGACTGTAAACCCACTATTTTCCAGCATCTTCCTTGCATCATCATAGGATTGTTGTACGACACTATTTATCGTAAAAAGTTGTATTCCTTTACTTATTGTCACTTCAACGACTGTATCCGCCAAAACCAAGCTGCCTTCCTGTGGCGACTGTGAAATAATATGATTTTTTTCAATCTCTGTATGGTATTCGTTACTTATAACGTTAATGTCAAGTTGAAGATTTTTTAGCATTTCGCTCGCTTGACTTAATTCCATGTCCATAACATTTGGGATTTCAATTTCTTCAGGAATCATCTTTTTAGCATAATTATTATAGACAAAGATGACTAATATAGACACGATAACTAAGGAAAGTAGTATCCCACCAATCACCGCAACTTTTTCTAAAGGATCTTTTTCTTTACTATAGGCATTGACTTCTTGTTTGTTCCATATATGTTTCATTTCTTCATTACGTAAAACCAAAGTTTCATCCATTTCCATGTCATTCGTATAAACTAATATATCTTCCGGATTTGTCATAGCGAGTTTTAAGTCTTCAATAAGTTCTTCAGTATTTTGATATCTTAATGACGTTTTCTTTTCTGTCGCTTTCAAAATAATTGTCTCCACATTTGGAGATATTTCTGCATTTATATCTGATGGTTTCGGCATGGGGTCATGAATCTGTTTAAGCGCAACATTCACCGGATTGTCCCCACTAAAAGGAAGCTTACCTGTAGCCATTTCATACATTGTAATACCTAGTGAATATATGTCACTCTTATGGTCTTGATAGCCACCTCGAGCTTGTTCAGGTGCAATATAATAGACACTTCCCGAAGGGTTTTCATGAGCGTCTAATGTCTGGTCTGTTGCAATACGTGCGATTCCAAAATCAGCCACTTTGACTTTACCGTCTTTGGTTAAAATGATATTTTGGGGCTTTATGTCACGATGGATAATATGGTTGATATGGGCATTTTCCAAAGCTGAAGCGATACTTAATGCTATTTTCAGTAAGTATTCTTCTTGAATTTGCCCTTGTTCTTTTATGTAATCTTTTAATGTTTGGCCTTCAAGGTACTCCATTACAATAAAATGGGTACGTCCTTCATTTCCAACATCATAAATATTAACAATATTTTGATGGGATAAACTCGCCGCAGACTGGGCTTCAACTTTGAACTTCTTAACAAAGTTTTCATCAAGACAAAATTCTTCACGTAGAACTTTAATGGCAACATATCTTTCTAATTTAGTATCTTTCGCTTTATATACAATGCTCATTCCCCCTGAGCCGATTTTTTCTATAATTTCATAACGTTCATTAAGTATTGAACCTATTTGTAACATTTTTCCACCGCCTTTTAATTGTTCTTAATAACAATGCATGTAATATTATCGGTCCCGCCTGCATGTAATGCTTTTTTAATCAATTCTTCACAGATTTGTTGAATTTCTTTCTCTCTATTAATCACCTCTGTGATTTCTAATTCTGAAACCATATTCGTTAATCCGTCTGTACATATAAGAATGTATTGAATTTCATGATAAATCGTTTCTAAATCAATAGTATAGGTATCTACTTGAATTGTTGGGTCAATTCCAACTGCACGTGTAATTTGATTTTTTTTAGGATGGTTTCTTGCTTCCTCTTGGGTTATTGCACCAACATCCACGAGCTCTTGTACGTAAGAGTGGTCTTTCGTCACTTGTTCTAAGTTGTCCGTAAATACATATAAGCGGCTGTCACCGACATGCGCAATATAGATATGGCGATCAACAATACAGGAAGCAATAGTTGTTGTCCCCATATTATATAGGGTTGAATCTTCAATTGCTTCCTTAAAAATCCGTGTATTTGCAGTAACAATTGCACTTTCTAATATTTGAACCGGTGCCATTTTACTTTTTGCTTTTTGAACGTTTTGGATAATCGTATCAACAGCAAGTTTTGACGCCACTTCTCCGCCACGATGACCTCCCATCCCATCAGCCAAGACATACAAATTCTCCAGTGGACCTATGGGGGTATCTTGTTGGAAAAACGCATCTTGATTAACTTTTCGAATATATCCTTTATGACTTAAACCATATGATTGCATAGCTCCTCCTCTATAGGACTATAAATTCTTTCTGTATTGATTTCTTAATTGGCCACAGGCCGCATCTATATTTTGTCCTAATGATCTTCGAATAGTGGATATAATATTATGATTGCCTAGTATCTTTTGAAACTTTAATACATGGTATTGGTCCGATGCTTCTTGTTCTTTCTCATCCACCGGATTAATCGGGATTAAATTTACATGACAGAGTAATCCTTTTAGCAAGTCTGCTAAATCAAGTGCATGCTGTTTTGTATCATTAACATTATGAATCAAGCTATATTCAAAGGATATACGTCGTCCGGTTTGACCAACATACTCATGACATGTTCGAATTAAATCATGAAGTTCGTTTTTCTTTGCAATAGGCATCATGTCTGCTCGCTGTTCTTGATATGGCGAATGTAGAGAAATGGCTAAATTTACTTGAGGTGAGTCTAAAGAAAATTGCTGTATTTTTTCAATGATTCCACACGTTGAAACGGTTATATGTCTTCTCGAAAGGTTTCTCCCTTTCTCATGGGAAATCAATTCAATAAACCGCTGCAGATTTTCATAATTGTCAAAGGGTTCACCCGTTCCCATAATAACCACACTATGTATAGGTTCTTCTAATTGTCGCTCAATATGATATATTTGTTCAAGCATTTCAGAAGGGAGTAATTGTCGCGTTAACCCGTTTAAGGTTGAGGCACAAAAAGTACACCCCATTCGGCATCCCACTTGGGAAGAAATACAAACAGAATATCCATATTTATAGGACATAAGTACGGTTTCAATAAGTTGTCCATCCTCTAGTTCAAATAAATATTTCACCGTTTGATCCTGCAAATCTTCATTTTTTGCCACTTCTTTAAGCTGCGTAAGCGGATAGTCAGTTTGAAGCCTTTCTTTCAACCCTACAGAAATATTTGTCATCATATCATAGGATTTACTCTGCTTTTCATGCAACCACTGAAAAATCTGTTTGGCCCGAAAGCTTTTCTCTCCGTACTCCTTAAGGATATTATTGACTTCATCTATATTCATTGATTGAATATCATAACTATTCATTTTATTTGATTCTCCTCAGTTTAGCGATAAAAAAACCATCTGTTCTTGACGTATGCGTTAATAGACGAATATATCCATCCCTTACAAACGGTTGTATGCTCTCATCTAAACACTCTTTGCTTAAGGCTACTCTTTCAAAATCAGGGTGCATGTCTAAAAACCAACGCATCTGTTCTTCATTTTCATTTGAATTAATTGTACACGTGCTATATATTAACTCGCCACCAATTTTAACATATTGATGAACATTATCCAATATTTCTTTCTGAATTTTAATAAGTGACTCGATTTTTTCTAGTGACATATTCATTTTAATATCCGGTTTCGTTCGTAAAATCCCTAATCCGGAACAGGGCACATCCGCTAAAACACAATCAAAGGCATCTTTCCACGCTTCATTATACTGACTTGCATCTGCCACTTGGGTTGTAATCGAATCTAAACCTAGTCGTTTACAGTTCTCGTCAATCTTTTGAACCTTTTTTTGTGACACATCACAGGCAATAATCGAAGCTTGGTCTTCTTTTAATTCAGCTAAATGTGTAACCTTGCCTCCTGGGGCTGAACAAACGTCAATAATGGACTTTGCCTTTTGATTTACAAGTCTAGCCACACACATTGAACTTTCATCTTGTACTTGAAAACAACCTTCTCGAAAGCCCTCCACGTCTTCTAAACGATTATAGTCTGACAGATAAAAAGCTTCATCGAATAAATAACCGTCTCTAACAGTATATTTTTTTGATAAACGTTCCTTAAGAGCTGTTGGCGATTGTTTTAATATATTGGTGCGAATACATGTATCTTTTACGGCCAAACTTGATTTTAAGTAAGCTTCAAGTTCACCTGCTTCATACATTTCCAATAAATATTTAATGAGTTCCTCTTTGACCGAATAGGTGATTGATAAACGTTGTTCAAACGGTAACGCCTGTATTTTAGCATATATGTCTTCATGATTACGCTCAATGTTTCGTAAAACACCGTTGACGAATCCACGGAGTTGAAACATTTTCCTCTTTTTCACTAATTTGACGGCCTCATTAATCGCTGCATGTGCAGGTACTTTATCTAAAAACAAGAGTTGATAAATACCAAGCTGTAAAATGATTCGAATGACCGGTTTGATTTTGTTGTTCTTAACACTTGATGATGCGTGGATATAATAATTGATTAATAATTGATTCTCGATCACACCATATACTAACTTTGATATAAAACTTCGCTGTTGCTTTGTTAAGTCCTCGAGTTGAAAATAGTCCTCAATTACTTGGCTTACAAATATATTCTTCTTGTCCACATCTTCTAATATTTTTAAGGCCATATGACGTTCATTAATATTAGTCATCACGTCGACCTCCGAATATAAGAATGAGACGAATCAAACTCAAAACAGAGGTAGCCGCTGCCGCTACATAAGTTAATGCCGCTGCATTTAATACTTTTTTCGCAGGAATCATCTCTTCCACACTGAGCATACGTTCAACATCAAGGATATGAAGTGCACGTTTAGATGCATTAAACTCAACCGGTAAGGTTACAAACTGAAAAAAGACAGCACCGGAAAAGAACAAAATACCTAATTGAATCATTAAATATCCAATACTTGAATTTCCACCAAATCCACCCAGAATAACCCCAATCATAATCATTGGCATCGACATTTTATTGACTATATTCACAGCAGGTACAATAGCATGGCGTACAGATAAAAAAAGATATTCTTCTTCATGTTGTATAGCATGTCCACATTCATGTGCGGCAACACTAATCGCTGCTAGTGATGTCTGACTATGAACAGTATCGGATAGTCGAACAACCTTTGTTTGAGGATCATAGTGGTCTGTCATCTCTCCCGGAACATGCTCAATTCTAACATGACTCATACCATGATCATCTAATATCCTACGTGCTACTTGGGCACCGGTATAACCATTTCTATTGGCAAATTTTGAATACTTTTTAAAGGTTGATTTCACTTTACTACTTGCATATAATGTGAAAATAATGGCCGGAAGCAAAATAATATATGATGCGTACCATGAAAAACCATAAAACATAAAATCACTTCTCCTCTAAGCTTTTCTAAATAAATCTCCGATGCGAAGAGAATGTCCGTTAAGATAATCCATCGCATTCATGCGTTTTTTTCCTTGCTGCTGAAGTTCATGTATAAAAAGGACGCCTTGACCGCAACAAACGCCAATGCCTAGAGTTTTATCGATATGACATATTTCTCCGGGCTTAGCTTCATGACAAGAAATCACGTCATTACTATTTTCAACCGACGCTTTCCATATTTTTATTAACTTTTCACCCAAAAAACTATAGGCACTTGGCCAAGGGTTTAACCCTCGAATTAACTGTTCGATTTTTATAGCGGGTTGTGTCCAATCGATTTCACCGGATAATTTGTTAAGCATCGGTGCATACGTTGCTGCATCATTATCTTGTTTTTCGGCTACAATGCTTCCCTCTTCAATTGCCTTTAAGGTATCTAAAATAAGCGGTCCACCCATTAACATTAACTTGTCATGCAAGCTGCCCGCAGTTTCATCAGAAGACATAGATACATGTGTCTTTAACAACATGTCACCTGTATCCATTCCAACATCCATCTGCATAGTTGTAATACCGGTTTCTTGTTCACCGTTAATAACTGCCCACTGATAAGGCGCCGCACCTCGATACTTAGGTAACAAAGACGCATGTATATTGACACATCCATATGGGTGGGCCGACAAAACGGCTTCAGGTAAAATCTGTCCATAAGCGATGACAACAGCAATATCAGCATCGATTGAAGCAAATTGTTCAACTTCGGCATGATTTCTGATGCGTTTGGGTTGATATACCGGAATATTATGTTCAATGCATACTTCTTTCACCGGTGGCATCATCATTTTCTTACCGCGACCTTTGGGCTTATCCGGTTGTGTGTAGCATGCAACAACTTCATGCTCAGATGCAATCAATGTTTTTAATGTCGGAATGCTAAACTCCGGAGTTCCCATAAAAATGATTTTCATTATATCACTCCTATTCTTGATCGTTCTCTTGATCGTAGTCAACCATTTCTTCTGCAATATCAATGTATAGTTGACCATTTAGATGATCTAACTCATGGCAAATTGCACGCGCCAGTAGTTCTTCACCTTCAATCGTATACACATCACCTTCTAAATTGACAGCTTGTGCTTTTACGTAATTCGGACGTTTTACAATCCCTGATTTTCCCGGAACACTTAAACACCCTTCGATACCTTCTTGTTCGCCACTGCGTTTAAGGATTTCAGGGTTAATCATTACTATCGGGCCTTCACCGACATCAATAATAACGATGCGTTTTAAAACACCAATTTGAGGTGCTGCAAGTCCTACTCCATTGGCATGATACATAGTTTCAATCATATCTGCAACGAGTTCTTTAATCTTTGGTGTTATCTCTTCAACGATTCTTGCGTTTTTCCGAAGAATCTCATCACCTTCGATACGTATTTGTCTTAATGCCATAATAATCTCCTTTTCTATCAGTACATAATTAACGGATTGATATCCACGTGTATTTGCAAAACTTGACTTAATTTATTGTCAATACTATTATAAAGTTCTTTCCTAATATTCGTCAACTGCCTATATGAACTCCCTTTAACTAATAGACGATGACGGTACTTGCCTTTTACTCTACCAATCCCTGCCTTAGCAGGTCCTAAGACTATAATATCACCGAATTGTTTCTCCTTGTCAACAAAATTCTCAATCTTCTCAACACGTTCATTTAAAAAACGCATGCCTAATTCTTCGTTTTCTGTAAGAGTAATCACTTGTAAAATATGACAAAATGGCGGATAAATCATGGCACGTCGAAATAGAACTTCTTCATTGTAAAAACCTATGTAATTTTCTTCAAGGGCGTATTTTAAGGCAAAATGATCAGGACTATATGTTTGTATAAATGCATGTCCATTAACATCCCCTCGACCTGTTCTTCCGATGACCTGTGTAACCAATTGAAAAGTACGTTCAGCCGCTCGAAAATCATCAATGTGCAGGGAAAGGTCGGCTGCTAAAACACCCACAACAGAAACATTATGAAAATCATGTCCTTTTGCAATCATTTGCGTACCAATTAATATATCAATTTCCTTATCTTCAAAAGCCTTTAAAATCAACTCATGTCCATGTTTTTTCTGGGTCGTGTCTTGATCCATCCTTGCTATTTTTGCATTTGGAAAGTTTTTCTTAATATAGGATTGAATTTTTTGAGTTCCTGCCCCAAAGGCTTTTAAGTATGACGATCCACATTCAGGACATGTTTTATCTACGGGTAAAGAATATCCGCAATAATGACAGATCATCCGTTTATTATTGGCGTGATATGTCATAGAAACATCACAGTGTTTACAAGTATATACAAATCCACATTTACGACAACTCACAAAATTTGCAAAGCCTCGCCGATTAATAAATAGAATAATTTGCTCTTGATTTTTTAAAGCGTCCATAATGCCTTGCTCAAGTTCATAGGACAAAATACTCATATTCCCATTTTCTAATTCATGACGCATATCAATCATGGTCACTTGACGTTTTGATCCTTCCACTGCTCGGGCGGTTAGATTAAGCAAGGTATAATTATTTGTCATGGCTTTATGATAGCTTTCGATCAGGGGTGTTGCACTTCCTAATACCACCGGACACTGATGATCAATACTTCTTTTTATGGCTACTTCACGTGCATGATATCTTGGATTTTGCTCAGATTTATATGTATGCTCATGTTCTTCATCAATAATAATGAGTCCAATTTTATTAAAGGGTGTAAAAATCGCCGAACGTGCACCCACCATAATCTGAATCTCGCCACGTTTTGCTTTGAGCCATTGTTCATAACGTTCTCCGGCATTCAGTTTTGAATGTTGGACCCCTACAACCGGTCCGAACCGTTCAACAAAACGCCGTGTTGTTAAGGGGGTCAATCCAATTTCAGGAATCAACACGATGACGCTTTCCCCTCGATTTAAGACTTTTTGAATAAGTTGCATATATACTTCCGTTTTTCCACTTCCGGTAATTCCATAAAGCAAAAAAGTCTCTTGTTCATTAAGTGAACGTGTAACTTTGTCTACACACATTTTCTGTTCATTATTTAGGCAAAATTCTTGACTGGTCATTCCTTTTCGCAAGACATGAATATCCCTGCCAATTTCATCATCGATAATCGTAAGATAGCCAAGTTCTTGAAGTGTTTTTAAAAGCCCATGGGTTGTTTGCCCTATTTGAAGTGCTTCTTTTAAAGGTATTTTTATGGGTTTCTTGCTATCCTCATGCAATGTAGCCAAAAGACTTCTCAAAACCGCTTGCCGTTTAGTTGTTAATTTACTTACTTCTAAATTTTGGAAAGCCTCTTGAACCTTCCTGATTTGCTCTAGATCAAGAGTAACGACTTTGTGCGTCTTGACTTTTGAATGAACATCCGTAGGCACCATCAGTTTTAAGGCCGATGTGATATTGCATTCATATCGTTTATGTATCCAATAGGCAAGTTTTATAAGTTCCTTTTCAACTTTAACATCATAAATCACCTCATGAATCTTTTTTAACTGATAGTCCGGCTCTTTTGTAAGAATCCCTCGATCAATGACATAAGCCTCTTTTAAGGTATTTCCTTTACCAAAAGGCACTAAAACAACAGACCCGACTTCCACAAGATCTATCAATGTTTTGGGTATAATATATGTAAACGGCCTGTCCAATGCTTTGGTAGATATACCAATAATCACTTGAACGATTTCCATAAATATCGCTCCTATTAAATGCTTAAGGATAAGACAAAAAGACGCATGTGCGTCTTTTTGTCTTATAGCTATATGATGTCTATTTTTCCTTCGTATAGTTCTTCAACTGCACATGATAATTCTTTAATATGCATAGAATTTTTCTTGCTTTTAAAATCGTCGTCACCTTCGTCATAGGATTGGTTTTCTTCAATCAGTTGACGAGCGCGTTTGGATGTTGCAATGATAACGGAATAGCGACTTTTTACTTTGACACCGTCTTGTTCACTACGATCATTGATAACGCCCATTAAATCAGAATATGATGGATGTAACATAGATATATGCTCCTTTCAATTTATAATACCTTGTAATTCACCTTTAAATTTATCAATTAGATTTTCGTAATGTTTTACTTTTAGATGCTCTGCATTACGAATATTTTCTAACATCCTTACACTATCCGAAAGTTGATCATTCACAATAATATAATCATAATACTTAATTAAATCAACCTCTTCACATGAACGTCTTAATCGATTCTTAATAACCTCTGCCGTTTCAGTCCCTCTGCCAAACAATCGATCTTCAAGGTCTTTTGCATGTGGCGGAACAACAAAAATCAAAATCGCTTCATCATACATACGCTTTACTTGTAATGCCCCTTGCATCTCTATCTCTAAAATAACATCATGACCTTCCTCTAATCGTTTCATGACAAAACTCTTAGGGGTCCCATAGTAGTTGTTAACATAGGACGCGTATTCAAACATATCTCCACGGTCAATCATATTCTCAAACTGATCTTTTGAAATATAATAATAATGAACGCCTTCTTGCTCACCTTGACGTTTTTCTCTTGTTGTTGCTGAAACAGACAATCGCACATCATTGTTGCGACTAATAAATTCTTTAACGATTGTTCCTTTTCCCGCTCCTGAAAAACCGGAAACAATTAAAAGCAATCCTTTTTCTTCCATTTCAAACTCCGTTCTAACTCTTATTCAATATTTTGTATTTGCTCTCTCACTTTCTCAATAAGCGTTTTAAGCTCAATTCCTTGATTAGATACTTCAATATTGTTTGCTTTACTTAAGACGGTATTTGCCTCACGATTCATTTCTTGTGAAATAAAATCAAGCTTACGTCCAATGGCTTCTTCGGCATCTAATGTATCTCGCATGTGAATAATATGACTCTCTAATCGAACAATTTCTTCATCAATGCAACTCTTATCCGCATACAAAGCAACTTCCATAGCAATTCGCTCAGGATCTACCGGTGTTTGGTCTGTTAGTTCAGATATACGCTCTGTTAACTTAATTCGATATTCATCAATGACTTTTGGCGTAATCGCTTTTAATTCATTAACATATCCTAACATATCCTCTAACTTAATTTTTAAATCAGTTTTTAACATCTGTCCTTCTTTTGAACGAGTCTCTTTAACATTAATCAAGGCCATTCTTAAAGATTCTACTGCCAAACTTTCAAGTAACTCTTCATCATCTTGATCTTGATCTTCAAGAACTAAGACTTCCGGATATCTTGTCAAATGGGAAACTTTTATGTCATTTTCTATATGAAATTCCTGGCTGATTTCCTGAAATCGTTCCATATATTGTTGTGACAAATTGCTATTATATACGATACTATTTGCTTTGTCACTTCGGTCCTCATAATTAATAAAAACATCGATTTTACCACGATTAATTTCCTGTTTTATGATGTTTTTCAACTTATTTTCAATATAAAAAAGGACTTTGGGCATCCGTATATTAATATCACAATAACGATGATTAACACTTTTCATTTCAATGGTTATTGTTCGGTTGTTTCTGACAGCTTCACCCCGTCCAAAACCTGTCATACTTCTAATCATAGTTTTCCTCTTTTCTTATGCTTATGTTTCTTTAGTATTATACATGAGGCGTCAACTTTCGTCAACACGCCTACTTTTTCTTCTTATGAACATTACGAATCGTCTTTTTCTTGCCCCTTTTTTTCGTCGGCTTTGCAGTGTGTTGATTTGCATTTGCTTTCCCCTTATAACCACCTTTAGAAAAAATCAAACATTGCTTTTCTGAACCAATCAAATCTTCTCGACCGGCTATGATTAATGCTTCTTGAACTAAACGATAATTTTTTGGGTTACGGTATTGAATCAAGGCTCTTTGCATTGCTTTTTCATGTGGGTTTTTAGCCACATAAACACTTTTCCCTGTTCGTGGGTCCATCTCCGTATAATACATCACGCTTGACATTGTGCTTGGTGTCGGATAAAAATCTTGCACCTGCTGTGGCATAATGTTTTCATCCCTTAAAAACTCAGCTAGAGTAATGGCATCATCGATTGTCGATCCCGGATGTGATGACATTAAGTAGGGTACAATGAATTGCTTCATCCCATAATTTTTATTAAAACGATGATACTTCTCTGTAAAGTCCTTATAAACGTGGTGATGTGGTTTTCCCATGTAATCTAAAACGCGATTTGAAACATGTTCCGGAGCGACTTTTAATTGACCGCTAATGTGATGTTGAACGAGTTCTTTAAAAAAAGTGTCATCTTTGTCATACATTAAATAGTCAAAACGAATACCTGAACGTACAAATACTTTTTTGATTTTTGGAAGCTCACGCATTCTTTTTAATAATGTCAGATAATCAGAGTGATCAACATTCAACTGTTTACATGGATCCGACCCCAAACAATTTTTGTCTTTACACGGACCATGCTCTAATTGTTTTTGGCAAGACGGAATTCTAAAGTTGGCCGTCGGTCCACCTACATCATGTATATATCCTTTAAAATTTTCATCCCATGAAATTTCTTCTGCTTCTTTCAAAATCGATGCATGTGATCTTGCTTGTATTGTCCGTCCTTGGTGAAAGGTCAGTGCACAAAAATTACAGTTTCCAAAACACCCTCGGTTACTAATGACACTAAATTGAACCTCTTCAATAGCAGGAACTTTTTCTGTATACATGGGATGTACTTGACGTGTATAAGGAAGACTATAATAATAATCAAATTCTGATTCAGAAACAGGAGGCATTGGTGGATTAACAACAACATGTATGCTTTCATCATAACTTTCAACCAATGTTTTCCCTGAGGCAAAATTTCCCTCTTTCGTTTGAACCAGAAAACTATCCGCATACTTCTTCTTGTCCCGAAGGAGACTTCGATAATCTGGGAGTTCTATATAGTCAGTAACATCTTCTAAAGACTTTTTACGGTATGCCGTTCCTTTAACATAGCCGATTTCGCTAACCGGTATTCCATTGTCTAATGATGATGCAATTTCTAATATCGCTTTTTCACCCATTCCATAAACAAGAATATCCGCCGCCGAATCAAGCAAAATTGAACGGCGGATTTTATCATCCCAGTAATCATAATGAGCTAATCTTCGAAGACTTGCTTCAATACCACCTAAAATAATGGGTGTTTCTTTATAGGTTTGTCGAATAAGATTACCATAAACAATTGTGGCCCGATCCGGACGATGTCCGATTTTTCCGCCTGGTGTATAGGCATCATGGTCCCGGCGCCGCTTAGCAACCGAATAGTGATTAACCATAGAGTCTATATTTCCACCTGTAACTAAAAATGCAAGTCGAGGGGTCCCTAAAACAGTAACGGAATTAGGGTCTTTCCAATCCGGTTGGGGAATAATTCCTACGGTATAGCCATTCGCTTCTAATAATCTTGAAATAATTGCAACTCCAAATGAAGGATGATCCACATAGGCATCTCCGCTCACTAATACAAAATCAAATACATCGATGCCTTTTTCTTTTCCCTCTTCAAGGGTTGTCGGTAAAAACTGACTCATTTATTTTATTCCTTTCAATAAAACTTGAATTGCTTCTTCATATGTATGAATGAAAAAATCAGACAATTCGCGTTTTTCTTCGATTAAGGCCTTACTAAAGTCATCATCGATGGCTACAACACGCATTCCGGCTCTTCGGGCAGCAACTAATCCATTCGGTATATCCTCAAAAACCATACATTCTGATGGGTCTACACCAAGATCTTGAGCCACTTTTAAAAAGATATCAGGGCTTGGTTTTCCTTTGTTCACTTCACATGATGTACGTATTGAATCAAAATGTGATTCCAATTCAAATTTTTCTATGATCATCTGCGCTAGTTCTTTTGAATTACTCGTTCCGATGCCTAATTTTATATTCTGCTGTCGTAAATGTAATATGAAATCCATGACAAATGCTTTTAAGGGAACTTTGTGCAAGTAATACTGAGACGCCATTGTATTCCATTCGTTTTTTATTGTATCCACATCATCTTCAATCATAAACCGTTCTTTAAAGTATGCCGCTGTTTCTGAAAAGCTCTTTCCTTCAATGGCATCTTGTAAATCCAAGGGTAGCTCATGATTATGTTTTGCTAAGTATTCAATATCAATGGTTTTCCACAACCACATTGAGTCAATGAGTGTACCATCCATATCAAATATAACCGCTTTTATTTTGTCAAACATGTTTCACCTCGTTCTATTTTTTGCTTAAATCCAAATATTCTTCACGTGTCAGCTCTCGAAATTCTCCTTCACCTAGACCTTGGTCAAGTTGCAAGGTCCCCATCTTAACTCGTTTTAGCTCAAGTACATGAATGCCATAGGCACTAAACATGCGTTTGATTTGATGAAATTTTCCTTCTTGAATTGTAACTTCTACATTATACGCATCTTCTATTGATGCCATTTTTATCAACTTGGCGGGTTTTGTCACATAACCATCATCAAGTTGAACTCCCGTATTGAAAGCTTCTATAATTATATCATTTATTGGCTCATCTAACGTTGCATGGTATGTCTTATCCACATGCTTTTTGGGGGATAAAAGGTCATGTGCTAATTGCCCGTCATTGGTAAGTATCAATAATCCGGTGGTATCGATGTCAAGTCGCCCAACCGGAAACAACTTATCTTTAAGGGGATGCTCAATAAAGTCCATTACAACCCTATGCCGCGAATCCTCTGTCGCAGTAATACAATTTTTGGGTTTATTGAGCATTAAATATACGACTGAATGGAAATGCACTTTTTGTCCGTCATAATGTATATCGTCATCTATCGCATCTATCTTCATATCAATTTGACGAATCTGATTCCCGTTGACCGTTATAAATCCTTTTTGTATTAACCTTCTCACGTCTTTTCTGCTACCAATCCCTTGATTACTGAGAAACTTATCTATACGCATTTTTGTGTTTTTTGATTTCATATTCTTTCCTCTTATTCCAAATATAAAACCAATGGGACCTCCATTGGCTTTACAGACTTTGTACTCGATATACTTCCGCTATATTATCTAAATGTTTGTTAAATGCAACTAATTTTTCGAGATTGCCCTCTTCCCATAATCGGTAAAATTCATCTTGCAATTGGTCAACCTCATGGAGATCATCGCCTTTTTTCTTGATATTTTGAAGATTGTTTAATATATCCGCAATAATATTCGATTTATATTGAAAAGAATTTTGAGCGTCCATAATCTCGTCACGAATTTTCGACATTTCCTGATCAAGCATATGGGCTGCCTCTGCTGAACGAATTAAACGGTTTTGAATGGCAACTGGAATATTATGTCCATATTTATATTGTAATGAATGTTCAATCGTCGCCCAAAAGTTCATGGCTAGTGTTCGAATTTGGATTTCTGCTTGAATTCGTTTTTCTCCTAAAGCAGTATGTACATTATAATATACGATGATATGGTAACTACGGTATCCGCTCTTTTTAGTATTTTGTACATAGTCTTTTTCATACTTCACTTTCATATCATTGCGATTATGAATTAACTCAACAACACGATCGATATCTTCAACAAACTGACATATGATTCTTATACCGGCTATATCTTCAATTTCTTCTTCAATATAGGACATACTAATTTGTTTTTTCTTAGCTTTTTCTAATATACTTGATATTTTTTTTACCCGACCTGTTACAAATTCAATAGGTGAATACGTTCCTAATCGGCGGCTTTCATTAACAATACTCTCAAACTTTATTACAAGTTCATTAACCGCCTGCTCATAAGGAATTAATATTTCTCGCCACATATAGGTTTCCATGGATCGTCTCCTTAATCTATTATACTCATACTACCATATTAACACAGAACCGAATTTCTTTCAATTTCAATCTTTTTTCAATTATCTGTTGACTTCTTTTCATTTTTCAATTAGAATATGTAGGTATGTAAATGTGATTATATCGTAAGTTCTACCCCACTAGAGTCTTGCGTTTATCTTATTGTACTCACCCTCTATTTGTACAATAATATAAGAAATTTATTATGGAGGTGAAATCATGGCTAATATTAAATCTGCTAAAAAAAGAATCAAAGTTATCGCAACAAAAACAGCGCATAACAAAAGCATTAAATCACGTGTGAAGACAATTATCAAAAAAGTAGACACAGCTGTAGCGAATGGTGATAAAGAAGTTGCTAAATCAGCACTTACTGAAGCAATCAAAGCTATTTCTAGCGCTACATCAAAAGGAATTTTCCACAAGAACACAGCATCAAGAAAGATTTCTAACTTAACTAAAGCTGTTAATTCAATGGAATAAATACATAAACTTTAGCCACAGATTATTCTGTGGCTTTTTTGTTTTGCTCAAGTATAAACACTTCTATTCCCATTGTCAAATCCATTTTCCCTTGTTTGTATTGATATTCCAAATCAAGTAATTTAACTAAAATTTGGCGTAGCGTTTTCATGTCAAACTGTTTACTTTGTCCGATTAATTTATTGACAACAAAAGGCGGAACCTTTAGTTCAGAGGCCATTTGTTGTTGTCCTTTTTTTGCAAAGAGCATTAACTTAATCTGATAGATTAGCATCATTTGCCTGGAAATCATGAATAAAATACGTGTTGTTGGTTCTTTCAAATATATCATGTCCTGATAGAGTTGAAGTGCTTTTTCGCGTTTTTTCGTCCCAATTGCATCCACAAGCTCAAATATTTTTGCTTCAATATGTTTTGTCGCTATTTGTTCAATATTGCTTTTGCTGACGATGTCTTGACCTTGACAATAATCAATAATCTTGGAGAGTTCTTGTTCTAAAATATTCAATTCATATCCAACCATATCAACAAGAAATTTTGCATCGGCTGTACTGATTTTTAGATTTCCACCAGACAAACGTCGTCCGATGTAGCTAATCAAGGCTTTTTCATCTAAATGCTTAAATTCATAAACTGCCCCAAGCGCATTAATTTTTTTATATAGTTTACTTCGCTTATCAATTTTTTCTTCAATAATCAAACATACTGTCGTATCGCCTAGTTGATCAAGCTTTTCAGTAAGCTGGTTTGATTTTTCTTTATTCTTCGTGTTAAACAAGTCCATATTCCATAAAATAACCAATCGCTTTTCCGCAAAAAACGGTAATGTCTCAAGGCTTCCTATAACTGGTTCAAAATCTTTTTGATCTACCGTATACTGATCAAGGTTCATCATCGCATCCTGCCCTTCAAAAACTTTTTCGCGGATGCGCTTTACATATAACTGGATAAGATAATCTTCTTCACCGGTAAATAGATAGACCGGCTTAAAGGTATTATTCTTTATAGCTTCTTTTAATTGTTTCATAAATTAATCCTTTATTAGATATGTCTTTATTTTTAATTCTTTTTTGTCAATAATCACTTCTATCATACCATAATCTTTCGTAAGATACACGGGTATTTTAAATTCTTCATATCGTTTTAGGACCTCTTGACTTGGATGTCCATGATTATTTTTTCCCACACTGATAATTCCTACCGATGGTTTTAACATTTCTAAAAACATCCTTGACGATGATGTTTTGGAGCCATGGTGTGCTACTTTAAGAAGATCAATACTTGTATTATTTAAACCCTCATTGACAATCAATCTCTCCACATCCTCCTCAATATCTCCTGTAAACAGAATTCTTCTTTGATGGGTCACTAATTCTAAAATCATTGAATTGTTATTTTCATTCTCTTGATACGGTGTCTTTGCATAAGGATAATGACATTCAACTCGAATGTTTTCTCCCACAATAATATCGCCTGCTTCCAAAAAAAGAAGTTCACTTCCATTTTCATAGCATCCATTGATAAGTTCTTCAATTAAGGGGGATTCTTGAAGGCGGTCTTGATCCTCAATAATTGTTTTGTAAACATGACTTATTGCCACTTTTTCGATGTTTACATACTCTAAAAGTTCTAATATTCCTTTAACATGATCATAATGCATATGGCTAATAAAGGCAACATCAATGTTATCAATTTTTTTATCCAATAAAAACGGATAAACGACACGCCTTCCAATATTATTTGCATCATCCATATAACGATTTCCACCTCCATCGACAAGAAATGTCTGTTGATTATGGGTGATAACACAGGCATCACCTTGCCCTACATCCAAATAATAGAGTCTTGTCTTATCTTTCCAATATATTGAGAATACCACATTGAAGAGTGTAAGAACAATAACTATAATTCCAATGAGTTTCCAAACGCCATAACAATAAGCCTGTATTTTTTCTTTTGCTACTTTTTTTTGTTTTCGATAACCGACGTTAATCATTTTCCTCCCTTTTCACATGTTGAAAAACAACATATGTTATGAGTCCACTATAATAGACTACTATATATTGTAGCGATAGCGCACCATAATTTAAAAACCCAAAATCAAAATCTAAGACAAGCATAACTGATAGGATATACGAAGATATGATTGTTGCCGTTCCCGCTAGAAAACGTCCAAGTAATGGATGTAGGAAGCTAGCAAAGACGGATATGATTGAAGAGATATAGAACAAGGGGACAACAGGTAAAACTAAAACATTGACAATAAATCCTGATAAAGAAATTCCTTTGAAAAAATAGAGAAGAATTGGAAACGTCACTAATAAAATGCTGAGACTTATATTCAAGGAGTCAAACATAAAATATAAGAGGACATTTTCTCTGAAGTGATAATATTTTTTTCGCAAAATTGGATAGAGATAGAATAAACCGAAAACTGCTCCAAAAGAAAGGAGAAAACTAATTGAAAATAAGGCATTTGGAAATATGATAAGAAAACTACAGATGATTAAATACAAAATACGATCTCGAACATACACTTTATCATAGGCAATCGTAAAAATCAGGATGAGGCCCATGCCCATAGCACGTATTGCACTAATGATAAATCCAAGCAACCACAAATAGGCTATAGATATACTAAACGTCATCCGGAAACGAAAATTCCTAGGCCATTGGAAAAATCTAAAAATATATTCTAGACATCCTATAAAAATCATTATATGAAGTCCGGAAATCGCTAAAATATGTGATAATCCACTTCTTGAATACCTCGTTAAAAGGTCCTGATCAACCGTCGTTTTATCGCCCAAAATCATTGCTTTTAATAAGCCATACTCGATTTGCCGAAAACAAACGGATAGTTGTTTATCCACTTTTTCGCGAATTCGTTGACGATATTGGGCATTTTTTTGCTGAAATACGGAAAAGAATTGTTTCGCTTCCACTTGATCATTTGTCATTAATTCGATGTTATCATATTCAAATTTGCCGAAAGACCGCTGCCCCAACAAATAAATAAGCGGATGTATTTGACCGGGATTTTTAGGATACCAGTTTTTTTCAAATTGACCTGTAATCCTATACCTATGAGCCAAATACTTGAATTCTGATAACTTGGAATGATTTAGAAGTTGATTTAATTCATATTCTTTAATATAGACGTAACCGGTATAGCCGACAAGTTGAGATTGTGATGTCACCTTAGCGACTTTAAAATAACATTGATACCCATATTCTGTTTGTCTAACTTCCTTAATATCGATATCCAATGTTAAGACGTCTTTAGAATCTCTTGCTTCTAAGAAGTCCAGTACCTGAAAATAAGAAAACGTATAATTAGAAATGCTATAGATACAAAGGATAAGAAGTAATCCTTGAAAACTCAAAACGTTGATTAAATATTTTTTTATTCGTTTTACCTCCTTGCTTACCGCACGATTTGATAATTTTTACTTAAGGGTGTCTTTAAGGAAAATGTCCCTTGAAAATTATTAACGACTTCACCTTCAACTAAAATCTGTACTTTGGATATATGGTTTAATTCAGTTAGCGTATTTACAATTCCATAGATTGCGACTGAACTCGTAATCCCTTCCGGTAAGTAAGACACAAGAAATTGATTGTTTAAGTTAACATAACAAATCGTTTCATGTATTTGGACGTCCAATACTTGAGTTTCTTTTGGCAGGAATTGACACGATGCATTCGAAATCAAATATTCAACAATCAGTTCTTCTTGATGCCTATTTGGGTGCAAGGTTATATTTACCGTCTCTTCTTTTAAATATCGCGGATCATCTGAAGGACAAAAAATGGTAATCGGTTTCGTCGTAAATGTATTTGACACTGAATACATCGTTAAAAAAACATCGTCACTTGTCATGAGTCCTATTCGATTACCCATATCATCACTCAGCGTTTCTTCATCAACAAATATTTCAACCGAATCAATCATTTCAAAGGATACAAGACTCAGAACCAAAGAGTTTCTTGCGATTAATTCATCAAAAGAATTCATTTGCCCATATGCGTCATTAAAATTTAGGAGTATATTTCCTTGATTAAAAACGTAATAATCAAGCACTATATCGTCATGGAGCGTTGGACTCAGATTCGAACTGTTGGCTCCCTGTGATAACATGCTTAATACATAATCAAGCACTTGGTTGGTGTCCTCAATATCTATAATATCTTTTAAATACAAGTCAACAGGTTCTATTGATAGCGATTCATCATTGAACAAATATACTTGAGGTACATTTGTCTGTCGAAAAAAAGGATTTGAAGCGGTTTGACATCCTGTAAGCAAGCTCATGCATACCAAAATATATAGGGATTTTTTTAACATAATCTTACTCCTCTTCATAAATTCGTTTGATATGTTTCATTGGAATTGTCATAATAAATTCTGTCCATTGTCCAATCTCGCTCTTGCATTTTATACTCCCTTGATGCATATAGATTGTTTTTTGAACAATCGATAAACCAAGCCCTGTACCTCCCGTATCTCTTGATCTAGTCTTATCAACACGATAAAACCTTCTAAAGACCTGATCAATATGTTCTTTTGAAATACCTTCACCGGTATCTTTGATTTTAATGAAAAAATTCTTAAAATCTGTATCTAAAACAACATTTATATATCCGTATTCTTTATTGTATTTTATTGCATTTTCAATAAGATTAGTAATTGCTAATTCCATTTTAGTCGCATCAATTTCGGCTTGCACATTACGGTAACTTTCAAACAACATTTGTATGTTTTTCAAATCAGATAGTGGCTTTAACCGTTTCATGACATCCACAATAAGCTGATTCACATCAACTTCTTTGATTCGTAATGAATTATCTTTTTTGTCTAAAGTGACGAGTGTAAGTAAGTCATTAATAATCTTGGTTTCTCTGTCGACTTCTTGATTAATGTCATATAAAAATTCTTGATAGATTTCTATTGGTGAATCCGGCTGATGAATCAATGACTCAGCCAAGACTTTTATCGAGCTCATAGGCGTTTTCAATTCATGACTCACATTAGCAACGAATTCTTGTCGATGGCTTTCGATGGCTTCAATTCGATCAAACATATTATTGAATGCCGTTGTGATTTCCTCTATTTCAGTGTTGCCTTTAATTTGAACTTTTTCTTCAATATGCCCATCTGTAATACGATTAATATGATCTAATAACTGGCGAAAAGGTCTGTTAAAGGACCCGCTCAGATAATAACTGAGCATAAATATAATCACTGTTAATCCTACAATAAAAAATAAGGCAATATTCCAAAGATATTTGATTGAATAACTAATATCATTAAATGAATCTGATATAACAACAGCACCTAAAACGGTCCTATAATCAACATCAACAATTGGAACCGTGACGACACCGATATTCATTTCTTCTAAAAAAGAATATGAACTCTTGCCTCGAAGCGCAGACAAGACTTCAGGATTAACTAATGACTTTCCTTCATCTAAATGATTTGAATCGAATAAGATACTTCCATTTCGGTCAACAATCATACCTCTTCCTCGTACACTTGCTTGAACCGTCATTAAATATGAACGATTATGTTCATCTGAAAAATATCCCGTTGTCACTAGGCTAATTGCAATCGTATTTGCTTGTCGATATAATTCACGTTTCTTTTCCGTAAGATACCGTTGCTGAATCGTAAAAATAAAGGCTATTGATAAGACAATAGTTGTAATTAAACCAATGAGCATAAAGCTAATAAATAATTTGACACGTATACTTTGAAAACGCTTACTGTTGATAATAATAACCCACTCCCCATTTAGTATGAATATACTTTGGTTCACCTGGTATATCTTCAATTTTTTCACGCAGTCGTCGAACATGTACATCTACTGTTCGTGCATCTCCCGGATAATCGTAATCCCAAATGATACTTAATAATTGCTCTCTCGAATAAACTTTATTGGGATGCATTAAAAAAAGTTCTAACAAATCAAATTCTTTCGCGGTCAAATTCACTTCTTGCTCTTTTACAAAAACGCGACGACTTTCTTTTTGAATTTCTAAGTCTCCTTTCAGAAGGGACTTCATCTGATCTTCACTTTCTTTATTCACATATTTATTTCTTCGTATTATCGCTTTAATTCTTGCTTTAAGTTCAAGAACATTAAATGGTTTTGTCATATAATCATCTGCGCCAAATTCGAGCCCTAATATTTTATCCATGTCTTCACCTTTTGCCGTTAACATAATAATGGGAACCGTTGAAAATTCCCGAATATTACGACATACTTCTAGCCCATCTTTTTTCGGCAACATAACATCAAGTACGATAAGGTCATATTGATGATTCTTAGCGTAATTTAATGCTTCTTCCCCGTCATAGGCACCATCAATATCATAGCCCTCTTGTTCTAAACTAAATCGTATTCCTTTGACAATTGTTTTTTCATCATCGACCACTAAAATTCTTTTTTTCATACTAACCATCCTTATTCTATTTTAAATGGATATAAGTTCCTTAATTATTTCAAATGTATTTTCTTTGATTCCCGGAACTTCCATAATTTGTTCTATACTTTCAAACCGATTGTTTTTTTCTCGATATGCAATAATGGCTTTGGCTTTCGCTGTCCCTATTCCGGGAAGTTCAGTCAACTCTGACTCCGACGCTAGATTCAAATTGACGTATTTACTTTGTTTTGAATCTTGTGTTTCCCATTGATTAGATATTAGTCCTTCAACTTCGTCTTGATTTGGAAAATAAATACTTTCTCCATCTACTAACACTCGTGCCAGATTAATATAATCCGATTTCGCTTCCTCTGTTAGCCCTCCGGCTAAATCGAGCGCTTCAAAGACTCGAGCTCCTTCACTTAGTGAATATACGCCTTCGTTTTGAACACTACCACAAATATAAACAATAATATTATTATGAAGGATATCTTCGGTATTGTCTACATCTAGTGAAACTTTTTCTTCAGATTCATTTTTCAGCTCTGGGTTAAATTGCACTTCTTCTAAAACAGATGCATCGTCTCTATCTGAATGATAAACAACATGACCTGTCGGTGTTACCATAATATAAACGATTCCTGATATGAGAATAAAAATTAATCCTATGCAGATTAAAAATGCCTTATTTTTCATGCTATATTGCAACCTCCTTTATATTCTACAAAATAATTCAATTACATACAACAATTTATACAAAAATATGTTAAAATAATAGAGAACGAACGAAAAATACTACAGTTTAAATAAAGGATGGTGTACGATGAATTCTTATGGATTTTCACGGGTTGCTAATGGTATTCCTACGATTAAATTAGGGGATGTTAACTTTAATCTTGAACAAATAAAAAAAATCTATGATCAAGCTTGTGATCAAAATGTTGATTTAATAATTATGCCTGAATTATGTATAACAGGTTATTCATTGGGGGACTTATTGCATCAAACCCCTGTATTAGATGCTGCAAAAAAGGGATTAGATGAACTAGTACGATATTCTTTAGATCGACGTACAATTCTCGTCGTTGGCTTACCTATGTTCATTAATGAATCTGTCTATAATATAGCGGCAGTTATTTATGAAGGTGAACTCCTAGGTATTGTTCCTAAAACCTATCTTCCTACATACAATGAGTTTTATGAAAGTCGTTGGTTTGGACGCGCCGATCAATTAATGATTGATTCGATTACCTATAATAAACAAATGGTGCCAATTGGAACCGATCTTGTTTTTAAGAGTAAAGAAGCACCTTACCTTACTTTCGCAATAGAAATATGCGAAGATTTGTGGGCTCCTGTTCCTCCAAGTACATATACGACCTTGGCCGGTGCACTTGTTATCGGTAATCTCTCTGCAAGTAACGAACTTATCGGAAAACATGAATATCGCACAGAATTAGTAAAAACACAATCTGCTCGGCACTTTTGCTCCTATGTATATTCGTCTTGCGGTTATGGGGAATCAACAACAGATGTTGTGTATGGCGGACATGCTCTTATTGCAGAAAACGGAAGAGTCCTTTCTGAAAATAAACGCTTTCAACTTGAAAATCAGTTCATGTTTCATGATATTGATTTAGATCATTTGCGATACGACCGATTACATTCAAACACCTACCGCGAATGCAAAAAAATAATAGGCAGTTCTAAAAGTTGTCGGACAGTAACCATTCATCAAGCCAACGTTCATAGAGAACTCAATCATACAATTCAAATACACCCTTTTGTTCCTTCAGATAGCCACGATCGTACCGTTCGATGTGAAGAAATTTTTAATATTCAAACCCACGGCTTAGCTAAACGTCTCAACCATATCGGTGAGCCTAAAGCAATCATCGGTATCTCCGGAGGCTTAGACTCAACCCTAGCTTTGTTAGTCACTGTTAAAACATTTGACCTCTTAAACCGAAAACGAAAAGATATTATTGGCGTAACCATGCCGGGATTCGGAACCACCGGCAGAACATATAAAAATGCCATTGAATTAATGAAAGCCCTTCATATTACTATACTTGAAGTGCCTATTTCTGATGCGGTTGTTCAACATTTTAAAGATATAAACCATGACATAAATGTTCAAGATGTGACTTATGAAAATTCACAAGCACGTGAGCGAACTCAAATTTTAATGGATTTGGCAAATGAACACAAAGGACTTGTCATCGGTACTGGTGACCTCTCTGAATTAGCTCTTGGTTGGGCTACATACAATGGCGATCACATGTCCATGTATGGTGTGAATGTATCTATCCCTAAAACTCTCGTTCGCTATCTCGTAGAATGGGTATCTCTACATGAAGAAACCCGAGAGGCGAAACTTATTCTTTGCGACATATTAAACACCCCCGTATCACCAGAATTACTTCCACCTTCTTCAAACGGATTAATATCCCAAAAAACCGAAGAAGTTGTCGGACCTTATGAACTTCACGATTTCTTTTTATACTACATGATGCGTTTTGGATATGCACCATCAAAAATTATGTATCTGGCTAACTATGCATTTAAAGGGAAATATACTGCAGATCTTATATACAAATGGCTCACTATATTCTATCGTCGTTTTTTTGCACAACAGTTTAAACGTAGTGCATTACCTGATGGTCCTAAAGTCGGTTCCATTTGTTTGTCTCCACGTGGGGATTTAAGAATGCCTAGCGATGCCGTTGCAACACTATGGCTTGAAGAATTAGCATCAATGAATGATCATTACAATCAATAATGCACTTACTATTATTCATGAAAACGCTTCACTTGACAATAGTACTTAACCACTATAAAAATGCACATTTAACTATGAGAGGGCTATTACATGTTTAGAAAAAGCATGCGTCATGCATTAGATGGTATTATTTTCACGTTTAAATCAGAACGTAACTTTCGAATTCACTTAATTGTTTATTTATTTATGGTCATCCTGAGTTTTTATTTAGATATCAGCATTTTAGAATGGTTGTTTTTACATTTGGTGTCTGCTTTAGTCATCGTATCTGAAATTTTTAATACAGCAATTGAAAAAACCCTCGATTGGCTTGAACCAAACCACCACGATGTCGTCAAAGTTGTTAAAGATATTTGTGCAGGTGGAGTTTTAATTAGCTCTATCACCGCAGTAATTATTGGTTTGATTATTTTTGTTCCTTACATCATTCAACTCTTCTTTAATTCTTAGCGTCAGCGTAAATAATCATAAAAAAACTGTGCTTAACACCTTATATGTCAAGCACAGTTTTTTCATCTTATATTGTTAAGAATTCTATTTCTTCTCCAAAATCAATTTATTATAAATCGCTTTTGCCGCTTTTTTACCGGCTCCCATTGCTAAGATTACCGTTGCCGCTCCGGTTACTGCATCTCCACCCGCATAAACATTCGGAACCGTTGTTTCCATCGTTTCTTCATTCACTTGCAAACAATTCCATTTGTTTAATTCTAGGTTTGGTGTTGCATCTGTTAATAGCGGATTGGGTGTTTGTCCAATGGCAATAATCACTGTATCCGCATCAATGACTTTTTCACTGCCCGGAATCTCAACAGGACGTCGTCGGCCAGATGCATCCGGTTCACCAAGCTCCATTTGAATAACCTTCATTCCCGTTACTTTTGCATCTTCACCAATAATCTCAAGGGGATTATTCAACAAATCAAAAATAATACCTTCTTCAATCGCATGATGAACCTCTTCTTTTCTTGCTGGTAACTCTTCCATACCACGTCGATATACCACATGAACTTCTTTTGCACCTAATCGTTGGGCTGTTCTTGCAGCATCCATTGCCACATTACCGCCACCGACAATAATGGCACTATCTCCCATTTTAACAGGTGTATGGTTATTGGGGAAATCATAGGCTTTCATAAGGTTGACGCGTGTTAAAAATTCATTTGATGAATAAACTCCGTTCAAATTTTCGCCCGGAATATTTAAAAACTTTGGTAATCCGGCCCCACTTCCGATAAAGACGGCATCATATCCATCATCAAATAAATCATCGATATCTAACGACTTGCCAATTACAACGTTTTTTTCGACATGAACGCCTAGATCTAGCACTAAATCAATTTCGCGTTTAACTAAGTCTTTCGGCAATCTAAACTCCGGGATTCCATACATTAATACGCCACCTAATTCATGAAGCGCTTCAAAGATGACAACTTCAAATCCTAATCGTGATAAATCCGACGCACAGGATAAACTTGCCGGTCCACTACCAACGATAGCTACTTTTTTGCCATTGGGTTCAATATGCGGTGGTTCCTGTTTTTCATTCGCCATAACCCAGTCAGCTACAAATCGTTCAAGTCGTCCGATACCTACAGGTTCTCCTTTGATTCCACGGACACATACACTTTCACATTGACTTTCTTGTGGACAGACACGTCCACAGATTGCAGGAAGTCCGTTATCTTCTGTGATAATGTCATAGGCCGTTTTAATATTACCTTCTTTGACTTCTTTAATAAATTCTGGAATCTTTATATTAACAGGGCACCCTTTTTTACATGGTTGGTGCTTACATTCAATACAACGATTAGCTTCATCTATTGCTTCTTCTAAAGTATATCCTAACGCAACTTCTAGAAAATTTTTATTCCGAACCAATGGATCTTGCTCTGCCATAGGTATTTTTGTCATCTTCATATTAGCCATTTTTCGCACCATCCAATCGACATGCATGCTTTTCTTCTTCTACAAAATGCGCTTGACGATCCATGGCTTGGTCAAAATCAACAAGCAAACCATCAAAATCCGGCCCGTCAACACATGCAAACTTTGTCTCCCCGCCAACAGTTACTCGACATCCGCCACACATTCCGGTACCGTCAATCATAACAGGATTCAAAGATACACCTGTTGGAATATTCAAAGGTTTTGTAATATCAACAACCGCTTTCATCATGATTAGTGGCCCGATAGCAATGACTTCATCGTATTCTTGGCCTTGATCTAATAATTGTTTAAGTACATCCGTTACAAAACCTTGATGACCTAATGAGCCATCATTCGTTGCATAATATACATTCTTACAAATATCATTAAACTCATCTTTGAGAATGACTAAATCTTTGTCTCGTCCTCCAAGAATTACATCAACTTCCGTGCCCATAGAAGCCAATTTTTTTAATTGTGGATATAAGGGTGCACTTCCTACGCCACCACCGATGCCTAATACACGTTTATGATTTTTGATCGGCGCCGCTTTTCCAAGTGGCCCAACAAAGTCCAGAAGCGTATCTCCCACTTCTTTTTCAGCAAGTAATTGAGTTGTATACCCAAGAACTTGGTAAACAATTGAAACTGATTTCTTTTCACGATCATAGTCCATAATCGTGAGTGGAATTCGCTCGCCATTTTCAGCAACGCGTAATATAATAAACTGCCCTGGTTCGCATTTTCTTGCAACAAATGGAGCTTCGATGACCATTTTTTGAACGGCATCGTTTAATATTTCTTTTTCTAGAATTTTATACATGTCTATATCCTTTCGTCCTATTCGCTTTATCCTATTAACTTCTAAAAATTATAACACCATTAATTAAAGAATTCAATAGCTCCTTTATGAATCACATATAATAATCAATGGTATCATAGTCAATGTACTCTTGACTTCTCTGTGTTTTTAAAGCTTTGATATAAGCATCTACCGTATCTAAACAGGTGAAGTTTGGAATATTTAAATGCTCTGCTAAACTTCTAAGTTTAAATCCGGCTCGACGTACATCTTTTCCTTTGGTCGGTATATTAATCATCATGGTAATTGTTTTATTCTTCATTTGTTCTTGTACGCCAAGTAAATCATCGCCATCCACTTGCTTTGCTTCCATACCTTTTGCTTCTAAAAACTGAGCCGTTCCGGCTGTTGCCATTAAACCAAATCCAAGTTCTTTAAAAGCCTTAGCATATTTTACTACTTCATCTTTCGCTTTGTCTGCAACTGAGATAAGAACATTTCCTTGTTTGGGGAAAGCAAATCCAGCACCTAAAAAAGCTTTGAGTAACGCTTTTTCATAATCGGAATCAATTCCAAGGACTTCACCCGTTGATTTCATCTCTGGTGTCAAGGCTGCATCAACATCATGTAGCTTGACAAAAGAAAAAACAGGTGCTTTTACAGCGATAAGATTTGAACTTGCTAATAACCCCGTACCATAATCTAAATCCTGAAGACGTTTGCCTAAAATAACTTCCATGGCTATTTGAACCATAGGTACCTTGGTTACTTTACTAAGAATCGGCACGGTACGAGAGGCTCTCGGATTCACTTCAATAATATAGACCTTGTGATCTCTAACAACGAATTGAATATTAACAAGGCCACTCACCTGAAGGGCAATCGAGATTTTTTTTGTATACTCAATAATTGTATCAATAACACTGTCTTCTAAGGTTTGTGGTGGATAAACACAGAAACTGTCACCGGAATGTACACCGGTTCGTTCAATGTGTTCCATAATTCCCGGTATTAAAATATCTTCACGGTCGCAAATTGCATCCACTTCGACTTCTTGACCTTCAATATATTCATCGATTAAAATCGGGTGTTCACTAGATAATTCTGTTGCTTCTTGAACATAACCGGATAATTCTTCATCATTATATACTATCATCATTGCACGACCACCAATTACATAAGAGGGTCGAACAAGTACCGGATAAGAAATGTCATGTGCCGCATCTAATGCTTCATCAATAGATGTTACTGCTGTTCCTTTGGGTTGTGGAATATTCAACTCTCTTAATAAGCGTTCAAAGCGTTTACGATTTTCTGCAACATCAATAGCTTCGACAGATGTCCCTAAAATCTGAACCCCTCGACTGACAAGTTTAGGTGCCAAGTTTATGGCCGTTTGTCCACCAAACTGGACAATAACTCCTTTTGGCATTTCCTTTCGCACAACATTATAGACATCTTCAATAAAT
Source organism: uncultured Eubacteriales bacterium (assembly GCA_964563505.1). Lineage (GTDB taxonomy): Bacteria > Bacillota > Clostridia > Lachnospirales > Vallitaleaceae > UBA1351. The sequence goes on along the minus strand of CAZLXW010000008.1, from coordinate 59,976 downwards.
AAAGGCTCAAAATAAAGTTTATCCGATGTATCAAAATCTGTACTCACTGTTTCAGGATTATTATTAATAATAATGGATTCATATCCTAAATCTTGAATTGCCCACACAGCATGTACAGAACAATAATCGAATTCAATACCTTGTCCAATACGAATAGGACCGGACCCAATAACAATAATCTTTTCTCCACGACTAATTATATTTTCTTCTTCTTGTTCATAGGTTGAATAGTAATAAGGCGTCGATGATTCAAACTCTGCTGCACAGGTATCCACCATTTTATAGACCGGATACATCCCATGTGCACGTCGAATGGCATCCACGATTTCATATTCATTGCCCGACAAAGCAATAATTTCTGTATCTGTAAAGCCCATTTTCTCTGCCGTTTGAAGCAATTCGCCTGTCATGGGTTCATTAGCTAATTTTTGCTCCGTACGGATAATATTCATTAATTTTTCTAAAAACCATGGATCAATTTTTGTCAATTGATGAACATAATCAACACCAAAACCACGGCGTAGCGCTTCTGCAATCACGAAAATTCGCTCATCATCTACTTCCACAAGGTTTTTCTCAATCATTTCCTTTGACCACATGGACATATATTCTTTTCGTAATCCTGTTTCTTTACCTTCTAATGAAACAACTGCTTTTAAAAGCGAACTTTCAAAGGTTCGGTCAATTGCCATGACTTCTCCGGTCGCTTTCATTTGTGTTCCTAATCGACGATTTGCATAATCAAATTTATCAAATGGCCATTTTGGTATTTTGGTAACGACGTAATCTAGTGCTGGTTCAAAGGATGCTTTTGTCTTTTTCGTTACTGAATTTGGAATTTCATGAAGATGTAAGCCCACAGCTATTTTTGCTGCTATTTTTGCAATGGGATAGCCGGCTGCTTTTGATGCTAATGCAGATGAACGACTGACACGCGGATTCACCTCAATAACAATATATTCTTTGCTCTCTGGATTTAAGGCTAATTGAACATTACATCCACCTTCTATTTTTAAAGCACGAATAATCTTTACACTGGCTTCACGAAGCATATGATATTCATTATCGCTTAAGGTTTGGGACGGAGCAACAACAATACTATCTCCTGTATGAATACCAACCGGATCAAAGTTTTCCATATTACAAATAATGATGCATGTATCATTTTTATCACGCATTACTTCATATTCAATCTCTTTCCATCCAGCAACGGATTGTTCTAAAAGCACTTGGTGAATACGACTATGCATAAGTCCGGTATGTAAAACTTCCTTCAGTTCATCAAGGTTATCTGCTATGCCTCCACCAAGACCACCCATAGTATAGGCCGGACGAACAATAATGGGGAAACCAATCGATTCCGCAAAATCTAATCCTTCTTCAATGGAACTGACGATCTCACTTTTTGGAATCGGTTCTCCAATTTCAATCATAAGATTTTTAAATTCTTCACGATCTTCTGCTTGTTTTATAGCTTCTAACTTAGTCCCTAAAAGATTAACATTATATTTTTCTAAAACTCCGGCTTCAGTCAGTTCTACCGCCATGTTTAATCCTGTTTGACCGCCTAATGTCGGTAGCAATCCATCCGGACGTTCTTTGGCAATAATGTATTCTAAGCTATCCACAGTTAATGGTTGAATATATACATGATCGGCAATATTATCGTCCGTCATAATCGTTGCCGGATTACTATTAACAAGTACAACTTCTAGTCCTTCTTCTTTTAATGATTTACAGGCTTGGGTTCCCGCATAATCGAACTCTGCAGCTTGGCCGATAATGATAGGGCCCGATCCGATAACCATAACTTTTTTTATTGATTTATCTAATGGCATCTGCTTTTTTCCTTTCGATTTTGTCTAACCACTCTTTAAATATTACCGTTGCATCTGTTGGTCCCGGTCCTTCTTCCGGATGAAACTGAACCGATTCAATGGACCATTTTTTACTAATAAAGCCTTCTACCGTATCATCATTTACATTAATATGCGTTATTTCGACATCTGTTGGAATATGCTCTTTAGAAACCGAATAACCGTGATTTTGTGCAGTCATATACACCTTTTGAGACCGTAAATCTATCACGGGGTGATTACTACCACGATGACCGAATTTCATTTTATAGGTATCTCCACCAAGGCTTAATGCGAGGATTTGATGTCCTAGACAAATACCAAAGAGAGGTAATTGTCCTTTTAAATCTTTTGCTAAGTCGATTGCTTCTTGACATTGCTTGGGATCTCCAGGACCATTCGAAAATAAAATTGCATCAAACTGGTCTATATCCAAATCATCAACGCTTGTATCTGATGGATATACGGTCACATGGCATCCATTATGACGTAAATGTCGAACAATACCTGATTTAATTCCAAGGTCAATAACACCAATATGTTTTGATGCTTTGTCTATTTCTGGTTCAAATTGAAGTATGGACTTGGTTGAAACTTTCTTGACAATGTCTTTGGGGAATGTATAGGCATCCAATCCCTCGAGCAAGGCCTCAATTGTTAACGTTTCATCTGTTGTAATAACACATTTCATGGCGCCATGATTACGGATACGTTTTGTCAACATTCGCGTATCAACATCATAGACGCCCATTATTTGATTTTCTATTAAATAGTCATTTAGACTTGTATTCATCTGCCAATGGTTTGGATGGATGCTATATTCTTTGACAATGAATCCGGACACTTTTATTGATGATGATTCAAAATCTTCAATATTTATACCATAATTTCCAACTAATGGATAGGTCATTGTTACTATTTGTCCTGCATAGGAGGGATCGGTTAAAATTTCTTGATAGCCGGTCATCCCTGTATTAAAAACAACTTCTCCATAGGTTGTTCCTTGGCTTCCAAAACTTTTTCCTTCAAATAAAGTCCCATCTTCTAACATAATTCGTGCAATCATGATAACACCTCTCTTAATATGTGGATACATGCATCAATATGTTCTTTTTGAACCACTAAAGGAGGCACAAACCTTATGACGTTACTACCTGCACCCACAATCAGTAGCTTTTTCTCATAGGCTTTTTTCACCACATCTATGGGGGGAATGTTTAATGCAATGCCTTTCATGAGTCCTAAACCACGAATATCATCAATGCATGAAAACTCCGCTTTTAAAGTTTCCAGTTGTTGGGACAGATAATCACCCATTTCTTGAACATGGGTCATAAATTCATCTGACATCACTTGGTCAAGAACGACATTGACTGCAGACATGGCTAATGGATTTCCACCAAAGGTTGCTGCGTGATCGCCTGGCTTAAATCCTTGAGCCACTTCTTTGGTCGCTAGCATGGCACCAACAGGTACTCCACCGCCTAGTCCTTTTGCTAATGCAATAATATCCGGTTTTACATCATAATGCATATAGGCACAAACTTCACCCGTTCGTCCGATACCGGTTTGTACTTCATCAAAAATCAACACAAGCCCTTTTTCATCGCACAAATCACGTACTGCTTGTATATATGCCGTATCCACCTGAATAATACCACCTTCACCTTGAATAACTTCCATCATGACACCGCAGGTAATATCTGAAACCGCTTTTTTTAAAGCATCGATATCATTATATTTAACATGTTGAATACCTGGAAGCAGGGGATTTAGTCCATCCTGATATTTTGTTTGTCCTGTTGCAGAAATCGCACCAAGGGTTCGACCATGAAATGAATTCTTCATAGTAATAATTTCATATCGTTCTTTAAACCCTTTAAACTTAGCATATTTTCTTGCTAATTTTAAAGATGCTTCAACTGCTTCTGTACCCGAATTACAAAAGAATACACGATCCATTTTTGTCACTTCTGTTATTTTTTTTGCTGCTTTTAATTGTTCATCATTATAGTAAAGATTTGAGCAGTGCAAGAATTCATCTACTTGCTGATGAAGGGCATCTTTTAATCCTTGATGACTATATCCAAGTGCATTGACTGCAATTCCTGCCACAAAATCTAAATAACGGTTCCCCTCTTGATCAATGAGATATACATCTTCACCGTGAGTAAAAATATTAGGTAACTGATTATATGTATGCATGATACATGTTTTATTTGCTTCCATATGAACCTCCTTATAAGTCTCTTCCGAACATGGTTCCGACACCGTTTTTCGTAAAGATCTCGAGTAGTAGACTATGCTCAACACGTCCATCTAAGATATGGACATTTTTCACACCTTTTTCAATGCCTTCAACACAGCACATGACTTTAGGAATCATGCCACCGGAGATGACATTGGTGTTAATATAATGATCGACTTCATCGATATTGATTTTTGAAATCAATGAGTGACTATTATCTACATCACGAAGAACACCTTCTACATCTGTTAAGAAAATTAATTTTTCAGCATCTAAGGCGCCTGCAATGGCACTAGCTGCAAAATCTGCATTAATATTATACGTTGCCCCGTCTTCATCGGTTCCAATTGGTGCGATGACCGGAATAAAATCATTTTCAATTAATGAATAGATTAATGTTGTATCTACAGCACTCACTTCACCAACAAATCCAATATCTTTGCCTTCTACATATTTTTTCTTAACTTTTAATGTCTTACCATCTTTTCCTGAAATACCGACTGCGTTTATATCATGATTTTGAATGAGTTGGACAACATCTTTATTTACCTTACCAGATAAAACCATTTCAACAACATCAACAGCTTCTTTGGTTGTAATACGCAATCCATTAAAAAACTCGGTATCAATGCCCATTGTTGTTAATGTCGATGAAATTTCTTTGCCTCCACCATGAACAATAACAGGTTTAAAGCCAACTAATTTCATTAAAACAATATCTTCGATAACGGTTTCTTTAATGAGGTCATCAACCATTGCGGAACCACCATATTTAATTACCACGATTTTTCCGTTAAATTGCTTTATGTAGGGAAGTGCTTCAACTAAGATTTTTGCTTTTTCAATTAATTTTTCCATAAGAGCCTCCATTATGTTCTATATTCTCCATTTATTTTAACATATTCATAGCTTAAATCGCATCCCCAACCGGTTACCTCTGCTTCACCTTGATGACAATCAACGATTACTTTAATTTCTTTTTCTTTCAAAATCTCTAATGCATATTCTTCATCAAATCCAATCGGTTGACCTTGCTCTAATAGCTTAATCATTCCTGCCGAACTAACATAATCGACATCGACAAGATTTGGATCAAACTCAGCACCGGAATAGCCTAAAGCACAAAGAATTCTTCCCCAGTTCGCATCTTCTCCAAAAAAAGCTGTTTTAACTAGATTCGACGTAATTACGGCATGGGCCATCTTTCGCGCTTCATCTTTATTGTGCATGTTTTTCACGGTCACTTCAATAAATTTAGTTGCGCCCTCACCATCTTTGACAATTAACTTTGCTAACTCCTGATTAAGGCTATAAAAAGCTTCTTTGAAAATCGCATAATCCTTGGTGTCTTTTTGAATTGGCGTATCGGAAGCCATACCGTTTGCCAAAACTAAAACCATGTCATTCGTGGAGGTATCTCCATCAACACTAATCATATTATAGGTATCAGATATCGTTTCTTTTAACAAAGACTGTAACAATTCTTGATCAATATTTGCGTCTGTTGCAATAAAGGAAAGCATAGTTCCCATATTGGGGTGGATCATTCCGGAACCTTTAGCCATACCGGAAATAGTTACTATACGTCCATCCACCTTGACTTGAAGACTCTTTTCTTTAATAAATTTATCCGTCGTCATAATACCTTCTGCAGCTGCTCTTGCATGATCTCGACTGTTACCATGCTCTTTTACAATGTCATCAATACCTTGATGTATTATATTCATAGGCAAAAGCTGACCAATCACACCTGTTGACGCAACGAGTACAGATTCTTGATCAATCCCCATCTTGTCTCCATAGACTTTTGCCATCGTTTTCGTATCTTCATATCCTTTACGACCCGTACACGCATTCGCATTACCGCTATTAATAATAATACCTTGTATTGCTTTTTTCTGTTTTAACAGCTCCATATTCCAGTTTACAGGAGCAGCTTTAACAATATTTTTTGTAAAAACACCTGCATATGAACAAGGTTTTTCTGAAAATAACATCGTTAAATCTTTATTTTTCCGCTTTATTCCACAATGAATCCCTGTCGCACTAAATCCTTTGGGTGCTGTAATTCCATCTGTAATCCAATTCATAAGGCATACTCCTTTTATAGTTTTTATTATTATACATTTTATTTAATATTTATGCAAGAATTTTTCGATATTTTTTTGTTTATTCACCACAGATATGGTACAATATAATTCACAAAACATATATAAAAACTGATGATTAGGTGAGGTATTGATATGATAGATTTAATTCAATCATTTACATTTGACTATGCAATGTTTATTACACTAAATTTGGTTTTATCGACCATTGTAATTCTTTTAGAGCGAAAAAATTCCACAGCCGCTTTGGCTTGGTTATTTTTTTTGAATTTGTTCCCCGGTTTCGGCTTTTTCTTCTATATCCTTCTCTCTCAAAACATCTCTAAACGAAAAATTTTCGCTTATTCTAAAGAGGAAGAACGTCTATTTAATAAAGCCCTTAACCACCAAAAACACGCCATTCGAGAAAACCAGTTTGATTATGGTAATGCTGAAACTATTGAATACAAAGATTTAATATTATTTCACAATCGAATGTCCAATGCACTCTTGTCAACCAATGATCATGTTGATATTTTTAACAACGGTCCTGATTTATTCCACCGACTTTTTGAAGATATTGCCAAAGCACAAGAACACATTCATCTCCTCTATTTTATCATAAAAAACGATGAAATCGGTAATAAACTCATTAATATACTTATTCAAAAAGCTTCTGAAGGTGTCGAAGTCCGTCTGCTCGTTGACCACGTAGGGGGGCGAACATTATCGCCAAAGCTCATTCGCAAGATTAAATCAAGCAAAATACAATTAGCCTTTTTCTTTCCTTCAAAGTTTAAATATTTTAACTTAAAAGGAAACTATCGTAATCATCGAAAAATTGTTGTTATCGATGGAACTCTAGGTTATATCGGTGGTTTAAATGTTGGAAATGAATATGTTGGCAAAAGCAAACGGTTTGGCTATTGGCGCGACACACATCTACGCTTATATGGAGACAGTGTGATGTCTTTGCAACTTCGCTTCATTCTAGATTGGCGTAATGCTTCCATGGAAAAACTTGCAACAACCACAAAATATTTACGACACGTCGTTTCTGATTCAAAGACAGCCATTCAAATTGTATGCTCCGGACCGGATAACATAAATCAACAGATTAAACAAGGATACCTTCAGATTATCCATAAGGCTAAGAAATATATTTATATTCAGACGCCTTATTTCATTCCTGATGACAGTATATTAGAAGGCCTAAAAATAGCTGCTGCTTCTGGTGTTGATGTTCGCATAATGATTCCACAAATGCCGGATCATCTTTTTGTTTACTGGGCAACATACTCGTATTGTGGCGATTTAATTCCCTATGGTGTAAAAATCTTCATATATGAACGTGGTTTTCTCCATTCAAAAATGATTGTTTCTGACAACACAATTGCATCCGTTGGTTCATGTAACTTTGACATACGTAGTTTTAAGCTGAACTTTGAAGCCAATGCCTTTATCTACGAACGACGAACATCCATTGGTTTACGCAAAGAATTTGATGAAGATTTACGCTACTGTCGCCAATTAACCCAAACAGTTTACGATAAACGTTCATTTTGGATAAAATTCAAAGAATCCATCTCACGTTTATTCTCACCTGTGTTATAATAAGGAGTAAAGAGGCTACGCCTCGTTCCGCTCCGCGGATTACTCGCGGCGGGAAAGCTCCTTGACGCTTTCTGCTATGCTTCAAAGCAGAAAGCTAAATTAGGACTTTCCTAGAGCAAAGGATAAAGTGACTCTGTCACCAAAATGCAAAAACAATTTGCATATTTATTAATATTAATGTATAATTAATCAAAACAAAGAAATAAGGAGGCATTTAAAATGAGTAAAAAAGTTGTATTAGCATATTCCGGAGGATTAGACACTACAGTAATTATCCCTTGGTTAAAAGAAAACTATGATTATGAAGTTATTGCAGTATGTATTGATGTGGGCCAAGGAAAAGAAATTGAAGGCTTAGAAGAACGCGCCCTAAAAACAGGCGCTTCGAAACTATATATCGAAGATGTAACTGATGAATTTGTCGATGACATTGTGGTTCCAACTGTACAGGCAAATGCGATTTATGAAGGAAAGTATTTATTAGGAACGTCTATGGCAAGACCAGTTATCGCTAAGCGTCTTGTTGAAATTGCTCTAGAGGAAGGTGCTGAAGCTATCTGTCACGGTGCTACCGGAAAAGGTAATGATCAAGTCCGTTTTGAACTTACTATAAAAGCACTTGCACCTCAACTAAAAATTATTGCCCCATGGAGAATTTGGGATATAAAATCACGCGAAGACGCTTTAGCTTATCTCGAAGAACGTAATATTGAAGCGCCAATGAAGAAAAAAGATAGTTACAGTCGTGACCGTAACTTATGGCACTTAAGCCATGAAGGTCTTGATCTTGAAGATCCTGCAAATGAGCCAAACTATACTGAGTTATTGCAAATGGGGGTCACACCTGAGCAAGCTCCAGATAAGGCAACTTATCTAACCATTGATTTTGAGCAAGGCGTTCCAAAAAAATTAAACGGTGAATCCATGAAGGCTTCTACCATGATTGAGAAACTAAATGAAATCGGTGGTGCAAACGGCGTTGGTCTCATCGACATTGTTGAAAACCGTGTTGTTGGTATGAAATCACGTGGTGTATATGAAACACCCGGTGGAACTATACTTTACTATGCACACAATGAACTTGAATACTTATGTTTAGATAAACAAACCATTGCATATAAAAACCAAATGGCTATTAAATTTGCTGAACTTGTCTACTCGGGCGAATGGTATACACCTCTCCGCGAAGCTTTGACAGCTTTTGTTACAGACACACAAAAAACTGTAACCGGTCAGGTTAAATTAAAACTTTACAAAGGAAATATTATTCCGGCAGGAGCGACAAGTCCATATTCATTATATAATGAAGACATTGCTAGCTTTACAACCGGTGATCTTTATGATCATCACGATGCTGAAGGCTTTATAAATCTCTTCGGCTTACCACTTAAGGTTCGTGCAATGATGAAACAACTAAACGAAAAAAATAATTGAGGTGACATTATGAAATTATGGGGAGGACGTTTCTCCAAAAATACCGATGTGATTGTTGATGATTTTAATTCATCAATACGCTTTGACCAACGATTGTATAAAGAAGATATTGAAGGTAGTATCGCTCACGTTACAATGCTTGCTACTGCGGATATTCTCACAAACAATGAACGCGATATGATTATATCTGGTCTCAAAGATCTAGAAGTTGCCATAGAACAAAATGAAGTAACCTTTGATATTAGTGCCGAAGATATTCACATGAATATCGAGTCTTTACTTATTCAACGTATTGGTGAAGTGGCTAAAAAGATGCATACCGGACGTAGTCGTAACGATCAAGTGGCTACAGACATGCGCCTTTACATAAAAAAAGAAATCGTAGCCATTGATCAAGATGTTTTTGAACTCTTAGCAACTATTTTAAAATTATCCGGTCAACATACAGAAACCATTATGCCGGGTTATACCCATCTTCAAAAGGCCCAACCCACAACATTTAGCCATCATCTAATGGCATATTTCGAGATGTTTAAACGAGACCGTGACCGATTGATAACAACTTATCATCGAATGAACCAATCGCCACTTGGCGCCGGTGCCTTTGCTACAACAACCTATCCACTGAATCGAGAGATGACTGCCCAACTCCTTGGTTTTGACGCGATATGTTTAAACAGTATGGATGCCGTTAGTGATCGAGATTTCTTATTAGATGTCTTGTATACGCTCTCCATGATTATGATGCATCTGTCGCGTTTTTCAGAAGAAATCATCCTTTGGTGCTCACACGAATTTCGATTTATTGATTTGGATGATGCCTATAGTACTGGAAGTTCAATCATGCCACAAAAGAAAAACCCAGATATTCCAGAGCTTATTCGCGGAAAGACCGGTCGTGTATATGGGGATTTAATGTCTTTATTAACAACAATGAAAGGGCTCCCTCTTGCTTATAATAAAGATACACAGGAAGACAAAGAAGTAACTTTTGACGCAATTGATACTCTTAAAATGTGTATACCTATTTTTACAAAATTACTCGACACCATGACTGTCCGCAAAGAAGTTATGCGATCAGGTGCTGAAGGTGGTTTTACTAATGCAACAGATGCTGCTGATTATCTTGTAAAAAAAGGATTGCCTTTTAGAGATGCCCACGAAGTTCTAGGAAAATTAGTTTTGTATTGTGTGAACAATAACACTAATCTAAGCGAGCTTTCACTTGATGAGTATCAAAAACTTTCACCCCTCTTTACTGAAGATGTTTTTGAAGCAATTTCTCTAGATACATGTGTCAATAAACGACAAGTCATTGGTGGACCGGCCAAAGAGCAAATGGAAACCGTCAACCAACTTGCTAAAGCCTATTTAGAAAAAAATGCAACTATAGCATAAAAAAAAGAGCAACACATTAATTATCGATGTGATTGCTCTTTTTTTATGCTATGAATATTCTTCTTACTTAATATACTTCAAGAAAATCGTTCCAAGTGGTGGCACTTTAATATCTAGACAGTTTGGCTTATGATCCCAAGCAATTGACTGCGTCTTCAAAACACCTTCATTTAGCACGCCACTTCCTCCATATTTTTGATGATCCGAATTAAGTATTTCTTGATAAGAGCCTGCACGCGGAACGCCAATACGATGCATATATTTAGGAACCGGTGTAAAATTACTAACCACTATGATATGCTCTTCATCTTTTTCATCTTTTCGTACAAAGGATACGATACTTTCTAAGGCATCTGTGCAATTAATCCATTCAAATCCTCGATTGGTAAAGTCATCTTCCCAAAGCGCTTTTTCATCACGATATGTTTTATTTAAATCAGAGACAAATGTTTTCATTTCACGATGTTTATCAAATTCTAAAAGGTTCCAGTCTAAACTTTTTGCTTCACTCCACTCATCGAATTGAGCAAAATCACATCCCATAAACAATAATTTTTTACCAGGATGACCGTACATAAATCCATAAGAGCATCGTAAATTTGCAAATTTTTGCCAATAATCTCCAGGCATCTTATTGATCATGGAACCTTTACCATGAACAACTTCATCATGTGACAAAACAAGTATAAAATTTTCAGTAAATGCATAAACTAAACTAAAGGTTAAATCATTATGATGGTATTGTTTATGAATTGGATCTTTAGATGCATATCGCAAAAAATCGTTCATCCATCCCATATTCCATTTTAATCCAAATCCTAGTCCACCTATATTGGTCGGACGAGATACGCCTGGCCAAGCTGTTGATTCTTCCGCAATCATTATAACACCTGGATTACGGCCATATATCACTGAATTCATATGTTTGAAAAACTCGACCGCCTCAATATTTTCCCGTCCACCATGAGGATTGGGAATCCACTGACCTGCTTCTTTTCCATAGTCTAAATAAAGCATGGATGCAACTGCATCAACACGAAGACCATCAATATGATACTTTTCAACCCAAAACAAAGCGTTTCCTATTAAAAAGTTCTTGACTTCACTACGTCCATAGTTAAAAATCATCGTTCCCCAATGTGGGTGTTCACCTTTACGCGCATCATCATGCTCATAAAGGGCCGAACCATCAAAACGTCGTAAGCCATGGGAATCCTTGGGAAAATGAGCAGGAACCCAATCTAATAAAACGCCGATATTATGTTGATGTAAGTAATCGACAAAGTACATAAAATCATCTGGAGTTCCAAAACGTGATGTTGGGGCATAATATCCAGTGACTTGATATCCCCATGAACCATCAAATGGATGTTCTAACACAGGCATTAATTCAATATGGGTATAGTTCATTTCTTCTAGATAATCAACGAGGTCGTGGGCTAAATCTCGATAGTTTATAAATCCATGCTCACTATCATTTCGCTTCCATGAGCCTAAATGTAGTTCATATATTGCCATTGGTTTTTTTAGTGTGTCATTTTTCACTTGTTGACTTTGCCAAGCAGAATCTTGCCATTCATAGGAAGACGTATCCCAAACAATAGATGCGGTTCCCGGTCGCATTTCGGCATATGAAGCATATGGGTCCGACTTTTCTAAGATCATACCTTCGCGAGATTTTATTTCAAATTTATATATTTCTTCTGCCTTCAGTCCCGGAATAAAAAGTTCGTAAATTCCCGAATTACCCAGTAAACGCATGGGATAAATTCTGCCATCCCAGCCACAAAAATGACCAATTACACTCACCCTGGAAGCATTGGGTGCCCAAACCGCAAATGAAACACCTTCTATTCCATCGACCGTAACTTTATGGGCGCCGAGTTTATTATATATCTCATAGTGAGTTCCTTGACCGAATAAATACATGTCAAGCTCTGAAATCGTTGGTTCAAATGAATATGGATCATAATTTTCCCAACTGACACCTTCAAAATTGGTGTATTTAAATTTGTAATTAATTTTTTTCTTAAGTTCTAATGTAAATACCCCCGTATTTTCAACAGAAACCATCGGATATATGTCATTTGTATCTAACTCAATCACTTCAATTTTTTTTGTATATGGTTGATAAGCATTGATATATATACTGTGGTCCGGTAATTCATGCATTCCTAGAAAATGATGCGGATTTTGATGGGTTGATTCAGTTATACTATATAATTCTTCTGAATTTATGTATGATTTCATAATGCCCCTCCTTAGGTCAAATCAAGTTAAATAATTATCTAATATATATTTTATCCCTAATTTTATAAAATAGCAATGAAGAACTAAAAAAGATGCTTTTAATAATTATTAAAAGCATCTTTTTATTTGCTGCTATAGGAAATTCCTACTTATTCAATTGTTTCTAATTCTTCAACATCTGATACCACCGGCTGCATTCCAGCTGGATATCCACCAATAAAATTAAAAATGGCATTGTCATTGTCCAAGAAAATTGTGCTGCCTTGAATGTTCTCGTATATCTCCATACGTTTAATAAATTGGAAAAATTCTAAATCTTTTTGTAAAGATTCTTGATAAATACGAATAGATTCTGCATCCGCATCTGCTTTTATTATGGCAGCATTTTCAACTGCTTTACTTACAATCTCAGCACGTTGACGATCGGTTATTGATTGGGCTTTAATATATTCACTATCACCTTCAGCAATCAATTTTTCCGATTCTTTTTCAATTTCTTTTGCCATCTTTTCTTCAATATTGGACACATTAGATTGTGGGAAATTCTTCCGATTAATACCAATGTCCGTTACAAACAGCCCATACTCTGCCACCAATTGTTCATTTAATGCATCTTTTTTCGAATCCAATAATTCGGATAATGTATTTTGATAAAAGAATTCATCAAACTTCAGTGTATTGGCTGAATTAATAACTGTTTTATAAACATATTCGTCCATACGCTTATTCGCTTCGACTTTATTTCCCACCGCTAATCCAAATACAACCGGATCAAGAACCCGATATTGGGCATACATTTCAATCTCAATACGTCGTTCATCATTGGTGTTTATTAACTCTGTATTGGACGTATAAGTTAAATATTTTGCTGAATAACGTTCCACAGTATCAATAAAAGGTCGTTTAAAATGTAATCCTTTTTCCGTAATGACACGAATATTTGGATAGTTATTACGTTTCAAGTTATTATTAACATCCTCTGCATCATCAAAAGCAATAATGACATTATTAATTTTTCCAAATGTCTTAACAATGGCTACTTCATCTTCACGCACAATATATAATGAATTGACCAAGGCAAATAGCCCTAGAACAATAACTACAGCGAAAACAATTCCTGCTATACGTTTCATATTTTTCCTCCTTTCTAATTGGTCACCGACTGTTTAATTGCGGCATCATCAAAGTTGTAAAATTTATAGATTTCGCCCTCAGCCGTGCCATCAACAACAATTTTATTATTACTTAAAAAAGCCGTCATCGAATCAATATAATAACGTTCTTTTAATATGTCCGGATTATTTATATACTCCCGATACAAGGCATTAAATTCAGCCACTCCTGCATTGGCACCTGCAACAACTTCTGCCCGATAGGCATATGCATCTTCGACAAGCTTCGTTGCTTCTGCTTGCGCTTGTGGAATAACCGTATTATTATATTTTTCCGCATCCTCACGTTTACCGTTTTTATACTGATTCGCATTTTCCTTTTGTTGATATGCCGCTTCTACATTTTCTAAAAACTGAACATTTTGAGTACCTACAAGAATAATTTCAAGTCCAGACTCATACTCAATCATTTTTTGCTGTAATTTAGGAAGCACAGATGCATCGATGAGTTCTTTTTGTGTTTTTGCTTCATCTAAAGTGAATGACTGAACACTTGAACGAATAACATCTTCAAGAGCAAGCCGTAATGTCCCTTCCGGATCATCCACCTTAAATAAATAATCCACCGGGTTACTTACACGATACTGAATAATTAACTCAATTAAGGCAATAGAAGCATTATTATTGGCTCCATCTACAATAATACGTGCCTCTGCCTCGTGTTCAGAATATCCGGCCACCTGTGTTTCTGTACCAGGTGTTTCAGTTCTAAATCCGTACTCCATATTAGAAATGGAACGGACATCCACCTTCGCCACTTGATCTATTAGCGGTACTTTAAAATGTAATCCTGGATCGGTTACCACTTCATTGACTCGACCAAATCGTAATACAACTGCATTCTCTCTGTTTTCTAGCATATATATACTATTTAACAAAACGAATGCGATTATAAGTACAATAATAATAATCGGTCCAAATGTAAAAATTTTCTTACGCATTGCTTTCATATCAATATCGACAACATTGTCATCATCTTTATTGTAAAATTGTTGACTCATTCTTTTTTCCTCCTTTATTTATATGCTTTTTATGCTTTGTTCATTATATCATACTCTTAAGGTCTATCTATTAAAATCCTATTATTTTTCAGTATCTTAACCAAAACAAAATCTCAGGTTTTATGACCTGAGATTTTGTTTATTTGTCAATTTGATGTATAAACAAACCACTTCTGAGCTTGGGTTCAAACCATGTAGATTTGGGTGGCATTAATCGATTCGCATCGGATACATCAATCAATTCCTGAATTGATGTTGCTTTCATCGCGAAAGCAATAGCCATATCCTCATGAACACGTTTTTCAAGTTCACCAAGACCGCGAATGCCTCCTACAAAATCAATCCGTTCACTCGTTCTTGGATCTTCTATTCCTAAAATTGGTTGCAATAGAAACTCTTGTAATATGGCAACATCTAAACGTCTTACCGGATCATCTCCGAGACTTTCAACACCATTAAAAACCAAACCATACCATGTATGGTCAAAATACATACCAAAGGTCCCTTTATCTTTAGGCGCAAAAGGCTCCTTCGACTTTGAAAGAATGGTAAAGTTTGTTTCTAATCGCTCAAAGAATTCTTCTTTAGATAAGTTGTTCAAATCCTTAACTACACGATTATAATCTAAAATCTCTAATTCAGAATCCGGAAAAGCCACTGCTAAAAATTCAGCGGATTCACCTTCAAAATGATACTTCTGAGCTATCTTTGCAGCAGAAGCTGCACGATGATGTCCATCGGCAATATATAAACCGTTCATTTTTTGAACTTTTTCTTGTATCTTTTCTATATCCTTTATATTTTTAATAACATAGCCTTTGTGTCGAACCTCATCATCACCGGTAAATTCAAAAATCACCTTAGCCCTAGCAAGCACCTCTTCAAAAACTTCTTGCATATTTTTTGTGTTCTTGTAGGTCAAAAAAATCGGTCCAGTATGTGCTTTTAGTGCATCAATATGTCGTATACGATCATCTTCCTTAACTTCACGTGTATTTTCATGTTTTTTAATAGTACCGGATATATACTCTTTAGCCAATACACATCCAACAATACCACGTTGAATTTTTCCTAATCGTTCTAATTCATAGATATACAAAGCTTCGGTTTCGTCTTGAATGAATTGCTTTTCATCAATCATTTGATTAAAGCGCGCCTTTGCCATTTCATAAACTTGATCATCGTATAGACCAATTTGATTACCAAGTAATGTCTCACCACGGTCGATTTGAAGAAAAGACAATGGATTTTTTGTCACAATATCCTTGGCTTCTTGACGATTATAGACATCATAAGGTAATGCAGCAATCTGTTGAGCTAATTTTTTTGCCGGTCGCAATGCCTTAAAAGGTTTAATTGTAGCCATTTTGTCCTCCTATTTGATGACACGTACTTTTAACACACCATCAATTGCTTTAAGCTCAGACAAGACGTCCGCCGTTACTGCTGCCTCTAAATCTAACATGGTATATGCATTTCCATTTTTACTTTTATTAAGCATATCTGTAATGTTCAAATTTGCCTTTGCTAGGACTGATGTAATTTGACCGACCATATTGGGTACATTCTTGTGTAGTACACTCACTCTTGCAGCCGAACCACAAATACCTAAGTCGACGCTTGGATAATTAACTGAATTACAGATATTTCCATTATCTAAATAGTCTTGTAGTTGTGCAACTGCCATCTTAGCACAGTTCGTCTCAGACTCCGGTGTTGATGCCCCTAAATGCGGTATGGCAATAACACCTTCCATATCAATGGTTCGTTCATTCGGGAAATCCGTAACATATCGACTTACTTTTCCGGATTTTAAAGCAGTTTCAATGGCATCATCATCAACTAATTCACCTCTAGAAAAGTTAAGGATACGTACACCGTCTTTCATTTTAGACATTAAATCGGTGTTAACCATCCCCTTTGTTTCTCCCATAAGAGGTACATGAACACTAATATAATCTGATTTTTCTAATAGTTCATCAAGGCTGCTTGCTTTATTGACAACACGCTTTAAGCCCCACGCTGCATCCACTGAGATAAAGGGATCATAACCGTAGACATCCATTCCTAATGAAATTGCAGCATTTGCAACCAATGCACCAATTGCTCCAAGTCCAATAATCCCTAATGTCTTACCCATAATCTCAGGACCCGCAAAATTACTTTTGCCTGATTCAACTTTTTTTGCTACATCGGATTGACCTTTTAGGGTTTTGGCCCAATCAATAGCCCCCGGTACATCTCTAGATGACATCAGCAAACCCGCTAGAGCTAACTCTTTCACTGCATTGGCATTAGCTCCTGGTGTATTAAAGACAACAATACCTTGTTCAGAACATGCATCAATAGGTACATTGTTTACACCTGCTCCGGCTCTTGCGATGGCGGCAACTTGTTCTGACATAGGATAATCATGAAGTTTAAAACTTCGTAAAACAATACCGTCATAATCTCCATCTGTCTTTTCATCAATGACAGTATATTGATCTGATAATAAATTTAACCCTTGTTCATCAATTTTATTTAAGGTTTTAACTGTAAACATTTTATCCTCCAATGTGTTCAATCTATTTTTGTATCAATTATAAATGTTTTGCTTCAAATGCTTTCATAAAATCGACTAACTTTTGTACACCTTCTACCGGCATCGCATTGTATATACTCGCCCGCATACCACCGACACTACGATGTCCTTTAAGATTAACCATGCCTTGGGCTAAAGCTTCTTTGATAAAGTCTGCATTTAATGCATCATCTTTGCATATAAAGGTTACATTCATTTTTGAACGACTCGCTTTATCGACCGGTGCCACATAAAATTCTGTGGAATCAAGATAGTCATACAACAAATCAGCTTTTTCCGTATTTACTTTTTCGATTGCTTCTAATCCGCCATTTTCTTTTAACCATTTAAATACTAAGCCAGCAACATAAATACTATAGGTCGGTGGTGTATTAAACATGGAGTCATTTTCAGCATGTGTTGAGTATTTCAACATTGTCGGCACCGTCTCTGAAACTTCTGCAATAAGGTCCTTACGTATAATAACAACGGTCATTCCCGCCGGTCCCATATTCTTTTGCGCACCGGCAAATATTATTCCATAATCTGAAACATTAATCGGTTTTGACAAAATATTTGACGACATGTCTGCAACTACCGGTACACCTTTTGTGTCCGGTAAGCTTGTGAATTCCGTACCGTAAATTGTATTATTCGATGTGATGTAAAAGTAATCTGAATTTGGATCGATATCGATTTTACTCAAGTCAGGTATATATGAAAATGTATCATCTTCTGATGAAGCTAGCACTTCAACATCGATAAATTTTTTGGCTTCTGAAATTGCTTTTTTTGACCAGGCACCTGTATTAATAAATTGAGCTTTTTTGTTTTTTGTTCCAATGTTCAAAGGAATCATTGCAAATTGAAGTGATGCTCCACCTTGTAAAAATAAGACTTCATAGTTGTCAGGTATTGATAATAAGTCAATAAAGTCTTGTTTAGCTTCTTCAATAATCTTACTATACGCTGCCGATCGGTGACTCATCTCCATGACACTCATTCCTGCGTCTTGATAATTCACTAATTCGCTCGCTGCAGTTTTTAATACTTCCTCAGGCAACGTTGATGGTCCAGCTGAAAAATTATACACACGTTCCATTATTATCACTCCTATTTGTCAGAATTTATTTGTTTACGCCATTAATGCACAGAGTTTTCCTGTGGGAAACATTCGTATATCTCGCGCGTACACTGTTAACATTTTATCATATACTTCACCACGTTACAAGCGTTTATTTTTGAATCTTAGCAAAATCTTGTCCGGTAGGCACTTGAAATAGGGATAAGCCAAAATATGGAAGCACAGAAAAAATATGTTCGAAAATATTCGCTTGTATTTCTTCATAATTATTCCAACGTATATCGTTACAGAAACAATAAATTTGCAAAGGTATCCCTTGTCCTGTCGATTCTAATTGTCTTACCATAACTATAAAATCTTTACTAATTGAAGGATGTGTCTTTAAGTACTCGCGAATATATATACGAAGTGTTCCGATATTTGTTAGGCCTCTTTGATTTAAAGGATGTGTATCTTGAACGATTGTGTTGTGTTCGACAACCTCCTTCTCTTTTTCTTCTAAATAGGTCCTTAACAATCTGACTTTTTTTAGGCTTTCTATTTGGTCAGCTTCTAGGAAACCAACACACCCTCCATCAAGAACAATTTGACGCGAAATTCGTCGCGCGCCTGATTTGCTCATCCCTTCCCAGTTAATAAAGGCTTCTTCTATAAACTTGTATGCAGGTATATGGGTAATGGTTTTATCCCAGTTGGCTACGGAGACTTTTGTAAGGGAGACATCAATAACTTCCCCATTGGCTCTAAACTGCGGCATTTCAATCCAATCTCCGATACTTAACAAATTATTGGTTGATAATTGTATGCCGGCAACTAAGCCTAATATACTATCTCTAAAAACCAATATAAGTACGGCTGACATACCACCAATACTTGACAATAGCGCTAAAGCTGAACCGCTACTACTAAAGTTCACCAATCCAATAACCAAAGCAAACACTAAAACAATAATCTTGATAACTTGGAGAAGACCTTTAATCGGCATATCTCTAGCATATGGTTTTAGATTATATATGTCATTTACTGCATCAAGGAGTTTATATAGTGCAATAACGGTTATACTAATGCCAATAAACACAAGAATGTGACGTATGATTTTTCCTAAATCCTCATAGGAGAAACTAAACAAATACAAGATGATGATTGGAATATAATGAGCAATCCAGTGAAAAACTTTTCGCTCATAGATTAGTTCATCTTTTTTCGTTGGCGTTTTGAACACTATTTTTTTCACGATTCGATTTACGACAGCAATTGCAATGCGGTCGACAAGTATCGCTAACAATAATGCCATGACTGTCATCATAACAAAGATGACAATAACTCCAAGTCCACTTTCAGGATCAACAATTGGTGTTAATAAATTTGATAATCGATTTTTTAGCAATTTTCTCTATCCTTTCTTTGTCTTTGTCTCTTATTATGATATACTATTTTTAATAAATATTCAAAAAGGGGAATATATTATGTCTAATCCAAAAAAAACAATTCTTACAGATAAGGATACCGAAGTATTATTTGAAGAAATAAAAGAAACCAGAAATATTTACACATTCATTGAAAATAACTCCGAACAACTCTACCGACCATCACTCGCTGATTATTTAATTTTCCTTTTAAACAAGTACAACCTGACCAAAAGTAAATTAATCTATCTCTCAGGAATATCACGGCAGTATGCCTATGAGATTTTTTCCGGGCAAAAGCATCCTTCACGTGAAAAGGTCTTATCCATCATTCTATCTCTCCATTCAACTCTAGAAGAGTCTCAGCGTTTATTGACCTATGCCGGTCATCACCCTTTACACCCTAAAGATTTAAGAGATTCAATTATTATTCACAGCATACAACAAAAGATGTCCCTTGTAGACACAAACGACATCTTCTATACCTTATCATTACCACTTATTGATTAGTGTGTGGTCTCTTTTATATGTTCATGATCATTCAGATGTTCCATACAATATTCATGATGTCCATCACATTTTGAACAATATCTAAACTCCATTGTTGGATTTTGGATTTCTGTGATTCCGCAAACGGTGCATTGATGTGCATGCTCATTTTTTCGTGTCACACCTTTATCATACTGTTGTTTTCTTACTTGACTCTTGATACGTGTCTTTCGGTTCATCACAATCTCTTTCCCAAAAAACAAAAAGAAATTTGTAACACCTGCTAGAACACTGATTTTCGTTGATACTCCACCGATAATAAATTGGAAAACTAATAATCCGGCACTAAAATAAGCCAAATACTTGATCTTAACCGGTAAAACAAAGTATATACGCACTTGAAATTCCGGATGCAAACGGGCAAAAGCAAAAAACAAGGTCATATTCAAATAGGTTGAACTAGCTGTAATACCAAAGAGTAAACTTGTGGCAATAAGCATGACAACACCGGTAAAATAGTACACATTAAACTTAAAGCTTCCCCACGCTTGTTCTAAGGTATTTCCGATTAAATAATAAAAATACAAAACGAAAATAATAAAGATTACACTATTGGTTGGCGGAATCATAATAAACGTGATAAGACGCCATACTTCACCTGCAAATACACGGTCTGGAATCAGCATTAATAGATGACTCAAGGGTGTTGAATCTAATAACTCTAATATAAATACCGCAGCATTCGCAAAAACAATATATAGCATTAAGTTCGGAATTGCAAACTTTCCGAACTTACGCTGTAAACGATCTAAAAACTTCATGATTATACCTACTTGTCTATTTTATGTGCTAGGTTGTATATCTTCTATTGTTTCTTCTAACGTTTCTTCGATAACTTCATCGATGAAATCCTCGACCTCTGACAAATCATCTTGATTAGGAGCCGGCTGCGCATCCGTAACCATTAAGCCTGATGCTGTTAAATCATAATTCAAGTATAATTGTACTGTCTTTTCCACAAATTCATCTTGATTAATTTGAACACCACTAGCCTTTACGGTTCCATCACAAATAACTTCTACATGTGAGGGTACGATGAGTTTAATCCCACTGCATAAAGCATAAATATCTAAGTAAACTTCATCTTCTTCAAAAGCAGCATCTTTTAGATTAATCTCAATACCTGAAAACATCGCTGCCATTGCATTACCATCGAAATGGTCATAGACTAATTGTTCACCTTTAAACATATAAACTTTGTTATACATTGTACGAACTGCATCATATTTCCTGTAGACCCATGTTGCTGTCCCGATTACTGAGCCCAAAAAAACTAACTTTCCAAAACTATTTCGTCCCATTTTATCACCTCTTGTTCATTTAGTATGTATATTATAACATATCTCTAGATAAAGAATATTATAATTTTATTAACTCTTTTTCATTATAGCCTAAAATAATAGTATCATCTTGAACAATCAAAGGCCTTTTTATTAACATACCTTCTTGGGATAACATATTAGCGGCCTCCTCAATCGACAGAGAGTCAACGACGTCCTTTAAACATCTTTCACGATAAATCATGCCCGAGGTGTTGAAAAAACGTCTTAGGGGCATATTACTTCGCTTTATTATATCTATAAGCATCTCTTGATTCGGAGTTTCTCGGTTAATGTCTTTTTCAACATATTCTATCTTATGCTCATCTAACCATTTTAAGGTTTTTTTACATGTACTACATTTGGGATAACAATAAATTGTAATCATTCATTACTCCTTTACCGAAAATTGATAGTTATCTTCTGAATAATCAATAACAATACCATCTCCATCTTTAAATTGATCTGCAATAAGTGCTTTTCCTAATTGTGTTTCAATGACAGACTGAACAAAACGTTTGACCGGCCTAGCTCCAAACACAGGATTATAACTGTCATGAGCCATTTTTTCCAAAGCATGTTCTGTGACGTCAAGGGTCATATGCCGATCTGCAAGACGGCGTCTTAATTGATCAAGTGTCAAATCTACAATACCCTTAATTGCTTCCATTGTCAATGGTGTAAAAAGAACAATCTCATCAATCCGATTTAATAACTCCGGTTTAAAGGTTTGATGCATAAGGTTCATAATCTGGTCTTTAATCTCTGAAGGTATTTCACTGTCATTTATTGATTGATTCATATAATCGAGTAATATATTGCTGCCAATATTTGACGTCATAATGACAAGGGTGTTTTTAAAATCAACAAGATGTCCTTGATTATCTGTTAATCGCCCATCATCAAGCAATTGCAACAAGACATTAAACACTTCCGGATGGGCTTTTTCAATTTCATCAAACAAAATAACACTATAGGGTTTTCTTCGAACTGCTTCTGTTAATTGTCCTCCTTGCTCATATCCAACATATCCCGGCGGGGCGCCAATAAGTCGTGAAACCGCATGACGTTCCATATATTCGCTCATATCAATACGCACCATGTTGTCTTCATCATCAAACATGGCATGAGCAAGTGTTTTTGCGAGTTCAGTTTTTCCGACACCTGTGGGCCCCAAGAAAATAAAGGATCCAATAGGTTTTGACGGATCTTTGAGTCCGGCACGCGCTCGAATAACCGCATCACTGACTGCCGTAACTGCTTGGTCTTGACCAATAACACGCTCATGAAGAATTTTTTCCAAATTAAGCAGCTTCGTTTTCTCTGTTTCTGCCAATTTTGTGATAGGTATACCTGTCCATTTTGATATAATTTGAGAAATTTCAAATTCTGTTACTTCTTCTTTTAATAATGCCCCTTCTTGAGGCTCTTTATGTGTATCTTCTATTTCTTCAAGCTGTTTATTCAGTTCTGCCAGCCTTCCATAACGAAGTTGAGCTAATTCTTCAAGATTATAGTTACGTTCAGCCTCTTCAATCTGATGTTTAACCTCTTCAATCTGTTCTTTAACTTCTTTTTCCTTAGTGATTGCGGCCTTTTCTACTTCCCATTTTGATTTAAGAATATGAAATTCTTCTTTAAGTTCGGAAATTTCACGCTCAAGTTCTTGACGTCTAAGGGCTGAATCTTGATCTGTTTCCTTGGACATAGCCTCTTTTTCAATTTCTTTTTGCATAATGGATCGTGATAGCGTATCCACCTCTTGAGGCATAGAGTCGATATCTGTTCGAAGCATTGCCAAGGCCTCATCCATTAAATCAATGGCTTTGTCCGGCAAAAATCGATCCGAAATATAACGATGGGATAATTTGGCACAAGCAATGATTGCCCCATCCGTGATACGTACTCCATGATGGATTTCAAAACGTTCTTTAAGTCCCCGAAGAATAGCTATTGTTGCTTCAACAGAAGGCTCATTAACAATTATGGGTTGGAAGCGACGTTCTAATGCAGCATCTTTTTCAATATACTTACGGTATTCATCCAAGGTTGTCGCACCGATTAATCGTAATTCACCACGTGCTAACATTGGTTTCAACAAATTACCTGCATCCATAGAACCTTCCGTTTTACCTGCTCCGACGATTGTATGAAGTTCATCAATAAAAAGTATGATTTTCCCTTGGGATTCTTGAATCGCTGTAAGCACACTTTTCAAGCGTTCCTCAAATTCACCCCGGTATTTAGCACCGGCGATAAGCGCTCCCATATCAAGTGCATAAATCATCTTATCCTTTAATCCTTCCGGAACATCTCCAGCAAGAACACGTTGAGCCAATCCTTCAACAACCGCTGTTTTGCCTACTCCCGGTTCTCCAATAAGTACAGGATTATTTTTCGTTCGACGAGATAGGATTCGAATTGCCCTTCGAATTTCTTCATCGCGTCCTATGACAGGATCAAGCTTTCCTTCTCTTGCCATATCCACTAAATTACGGCCAAACTTCTCAAGAGCATTATATTCATTTTCCGGATTTTGTGATGTGACACGTTTGTTTTCTCTTATTTTTTTTAAGCCATTTAAAAAAATATCTTTGGTAACCCCCATCTCAGTAATAATTTTTCGATTCACACCTTTTGCAAGGTCAATTATTGCCAAATATATATGTTCGACACTTATATAATCATCTTTTAAGTTCTTTGCTATATCTTCAGCTTCAATAAGTATCTTATTCAGCTCCCGTGATGCATATAAGTCTCTTTGATCGGTTTGAACTTGGGGTTCTTTATAAAGTGTTTTCAACACTTGTTCACGATAAGAATCGACCGGAATATTCATGTAATTTAAGACATTGGCGATTAACCCTTTTGAATCTTCGAGTAATCCATAATGTAAATGTAATGTATCTATCTGTGAATGATTTAATTTTATTGCCATTTTTTGTGCCGTCTCGATGCTTTCCAATGTTTTTTGCGTCATTTTTTCAGTATTCATAGCGCATTCTCCTTTCCGTTAGCACTCTCTTGACAAGAGTGCTGATAATATTATAATACAAAAAAACCACCTATTTGTCAACAGATGGTTGGCCTTAAAATTATAATGAGTAATGGAGCTTACACCGTTCCAT
Source organism: uncultured Eubacteriales bacterium (assembly GCA_964563505.1). Taxonomy (GTDB): domain Bacteria; phylum Bacillota; class Clostridia; order Lachnospirales; family Vallitaleaceae; genus UBA1351. The sequence continues at coordinate 34,867 of CAZLXW010000008.1, read as the reverse complement.
ACCATAATGAATATGATGTTCCATTGCTTGATAAGCTTTATCCGGATCTCGCTCAAGCAAAGCCTCCATAATCTTTTTATGATCCGCAAGGACAACTTCACTCATCTCAGGATTATCTTTCGTTTTTGCATATCCCCCTTTGATCCCATTATTAATAATAGGAATAATTCGATTCATTATGGGGTTATGCGTTGCTTCTGCAATCGAATTATGAAAGCGAATATCGGCGCCTGTATGATTTTTACCTATTTTGATTTTTTCACAGACTTCTTCATAGGCCTTTTCAATGCGATGAAGGTCTTCATCCGTTCCTCGAATTGCTGCAAGTCGAATCATCTGTGGTTCTAAAATTAAACGCATTTCAAAAAAATGCAATAGCAAATTATCTTCTTCCATAAAATATAAGCCCAGCGGATCATTTGACACGCCCGGATTACTGGTTACAAAGGTTCCGCGACCACGTTTAACTTCAAGCACATTCGTTGAAACTAATATTTTTATGGCTTCACGAACGGTTGACCGACTGACATTGATCAACTCTGACATCTCAATCTCATTCGGTAATTTATCACCTGGCGAAAGGTTCTTTTCCATAATCATTTGACGAATATCATCAGCAACTTTTTCAGATAGAATACCTTTATCATAGATTCCCATCTTGTCCTCCTCTATCATGCAAAACGGCGATTAAAAAACTGATATTGGGACTTATGACCCAATATCAGTTATTAAGCCTGCCTGATATTATACTATGTATTTTCTATTGATGTCAAATCGAATATTTATCTTTGAACACGACCGGATGCATCACCTTCAATAAGTGTTTTTACCTCATCAACAGTTACTAAGTTTGCATCACCAAAAATTGTGTGCTTTAAAGCAGATGCGCCTACCGCAAATTCTAATGCATATTTAAAGTCATCACTAGATAAGAGACCATAAATCAATCCCCCTGCAAAAGAATCTCCACCACCAACACGGTCAATAATTCGAATATCGTAATGCTTAGATTCGTAGAATTCATTCCCATCATAAATCAATGCTGACCAACCGTTATCAGATGCTGAATGACTCTCTCTAAGTGTTGTTACAACGTACTTAAATCCAAATTGATCCTTCATTTGCTTGAAGATGCTCTTATAACCATCTAATTCTAACTCACCTGATGTTACATCAGTAGTACCCGGCTTAAAACCTAAAACTTTTTCTGCATCTTCTTCGTTACCGATACATACATCAACATATTGCATTAAGTTTGTCATGCATGCTTTTGCTTCTTCCGGTGACCAGAGTTTCTTACGATAGTTTAAGTCAACAGAAACCATAACATTATTACGCTTTGCAGCTTTTAATGCTTCCTCTGTTAAAATTGCAGCTTCTTTACCCAGCGCCGGTGTAATTCCGGAAAAATGGAACCAATCAACACCTTCAAAAATAGCATCGAAATCAAAATCAGCAGCTGTTGCTTCTGCAATTGATGAATTTGCACGGTCATACACAACTTGAGATGCACGCATGGATGCACCGTGCTCAAGATAATAAATACCTACACGTTCACCACCACGAACAATATAATCTGTATTAACACCATAATTTCTCAAATGATTAATAGCACTTTGTCCAATCGGATTGTTAGGTAACTTTGATACAAAGCGTGCATCCATTCCATAGTTAGCTAATGAAACCGCAACGTTTGCTTCACCACCACCATATATAACATCAAAGCTTTGCGCTTGTACAAAGCGTTGCTTATCTGGCGGAGATAATCTTAACATAATTTCGCCTAAAGTAACAATTTTTTTCATTTTAAAAAACCCTCCAATATTATAATTCTTTTCTTGCTTCTTTAACAGCTTGAACGAATTTCTTTGCAGTTTCAGTTACGGCTTCATAATCGCCTGTTTTTGCGCCTTTTGTGAGAACGCTACCAACACCAATTGCTACCGCACCTTGTTGAATCCAATCTTTTGCATTATCAAGATCAACACCGCCTGTTGGCATATAATTTCCTTGAGGAATCGGACCTCTGAACGCTCCGATAATTGAAGGTCCAAATGCATTACCCGGAAAAACTTTACAAATATCTACACCGGCTTCAAGGGCTGCTACCACTTCTTTTGGTGTCATTACTCCCGGCATAATCGGTACAGCATAGCGATTACACATTTTGACTGTTTCTAAATCAAAGTATGGGCTAACGATATATTTTGCACCTGCTAATATACACGCACGAGCGGATTCAGGATCTAAAACTGTTCCAGCTCCGATAATTACATCTTCATCTTTATATTCTTCAACTAAATCTTTAATAATATCAACAGCTCCCGGAACTGTTAAGGTAATCTCTAAGGCTTTAATTCCACCTTTTTTTACAGCTTCAATAATATTTAATCCTTGTTCTTTTGATTCTGCACGTACAACTGCGACTACACCACTTTCGATAATCGCGTTTAATGTATCATATTTTTTCATTATAATACCTCCAATTCATTTTTAGAGAGCTTCAAGGGCCGCTTATTGCTGAGCTATTACAAATCACGAACCCCTGAATTTTTTAGGGGAATAAAACTTCTGTTGTCCGCAGTCTGTTGTCAGACAACTAACTATATCATATACCCCTTGCGGGGTATTGTCAATAGATTTAGCTGAAATTTTCCAAATAAAATTCTTCTTTTTTATCAAAAACCATTTGCTGAATTAGAATTCCCTTTTCAGACAATACACGATGGACTTGTATAATAAATTCATCACCACCAACAATATAAAACACACCTTGGTCTAATGTTTTATCTTCTTCAAGAAGTTGATCCAATTCTTTATAAAAGCCTTCTCTTGATTCGACATATGTTTGTTTAAAACAGCTTTCTTGTTTCATATATTCTTTCATCTCACTGAAAAACAAATACTCTTTACTTGAATCAACATTTAGACTAATGACTTTTTCAATTCCCTCTGTGTGATGAATAAACTTTCTAACCAATGGCCGTATCGTTGCAATACCGACACCGGCAGATAAGAATATAATCGGCCGTTCTTCTCGACGTAATGTCAGACGGCTTCCAACCTTAAAAAGATAGAATAAGTCGCCTTTTTTAGACGTTTTTAATTCTTGCTTAAAATCCGTACACAAGTCCGGTAATCGAGTGGTCATTCGCAAGGTCTCTTCGTCCGCCAAGGAACAAATGGAGAAGTGGCGCACATTTTTCTTTTCCCACCACCCCATTTCTTCATCAAAATGGTTTAGAGCAAGATGAGTATGGGCGCCTTCATCCCAATTCAAACCATCCGGTTTGGTGAAAATATATGTATATGTATTTTTCGCCTCTTTGATTATATCTAATAGCACTATTTCATAAACTTTATAATTTTTAGATGTCTTAAGCATCAAATCACTCCTTAATGATAATAATTATCATTAAGGATATCATATTTTATCGACTTATTCAATACAAATATGCAAATTATTCATGAATACTAGGAATTTTAAACTCTGTATCGACATCTTGTTCATAATCTATATCATCTCTTGAAAAACCAAACAGCTTATAAAACTCTTCTTGATAGCTTTCAATGTCAATTATTTCTTGCATATTGTCTGAATCTACTTGCTCGAAGAGTTCAAATGTATCCTTTTGTGTGTTTTCATCCATCTCATACTCATCGATTCGAATACGTTTCTTTTCATCGTATATATTCTCCGCTTGATCATTATAAAGTTTGGTTGAGAACAAGCGATAGATTTGTTCAATACATCCTTCATGTGTTCCCTTCTTTTTCATAACTTTGTATAAGGCCGCCATATATAAGGGAACAATCGGAATCGCTGCACTTGCTTGGGTAACGAGCGCTTTGGCGATAACAACACAAGCTTCTCCGTCAACAGGTTTCAATAGTTGATTTAACTCGATTGCCGTCGACTCTAAGTGTTGTTTTGCTCGACCAATTGTACCTTCTCGATAAATAGGTCGTGTTACTTCAGGACCAATATATGAATATGAAATTGTTTTTGCATTTTTTTCAAGCACATCATTCTTGATTAAGGCTTCTATCCATAGCTTCCAGTCTTCTCCACCCATAACCTTGCTTGTGTTTGCAATTTCTTCGTCACTTGCAGGTTCGATTGTTGCCATACTAATGGTTTTATTATGAATATCAATCGATTTATTTGTATAGGGTTCTCCGATTGGTTTAAGTACAGACATATATTTTTCGCCGGTTTCAGGATCAATGCGTCTTGGCGCCGCCAATGAATAAATCACTAAATCAACCTTACCTAGATCTTTTTTTATGGTTTGAATAACTTCGTCTTTAATTTCATTAGAAAAAGCATCTCCATTGATACTTTTGGCATATAATCCGTTTTCTTGTGCTAACTCTTCAAAAAAAGCTGAATTATACCATCCCGGGGAAGCGGTACGTTTTCCTTTGGCTTCTTTTTCATAGAATACACCTAAGGTATTTGCTCCACACCCTTGTGCTGAAACAATTCGTGATGCTAATCCATAACCGGTCGAAGCGCCAATAATTAGAACATTTTTAGGACCATCTATTTTTCCGTTTTCAAGAACATAATTTGCTTGCTCTTCAACATTTTTTTTACAACCAATGGGGTGCGCTGTTGTGCAAACAAAACCTCTGACTTTTGGTGTTATTATCATAATTCACGTCTCCTCTTTATCATTATTCTTTTTAAATTCTAACTAAAAATCAAGCACTTGTCAATTGTTTTGATTATCAAAGTATTTTCTTTTTAAAAAACCTGTGCGATTAGACACAGGTTTTTTACTATGATAATATTTTATGAACAGCTACATATTGAATACATGTTGCAAGGACTTCAATGGCAAGTTCAAGTTCTTCTAACGGCGGAAAGGTAGGTGCAATGCGAATATTTGTGTCCTTAGGGTCATTTCCATATGGAAATGTAGCTCCTGCAGGCGTCAATGTAACGCCATGACTTAAACAGCAGGCCACAACGTCTTTTGCACAGCCTTCCATCACATCAAGATTAATGAAATATCCGCCATTTGGGTTATTCCACTTTGCAATATTTAATCCACCTATTTCACGTTCTAATACTTCAAGAACTTTGTCAAATTTAGGTTCTAATATTTCCGCATGCTTCATCATATGCGCTTCAATTGCGTCTGCTGTCGGCAAAAAACGAACATGCATCAGCTGATTGATTTTGTTCGAACCAATTGTTTGATATCCCATATGCTTACGAACATCATCTGCGTTTTCCTTACTCATAGCCATTACTGCAATTCCTGACCCCGGAAAAGTTACTTTCGACGTAGAACTATACATATAAACACGATTCGCATTATTTGTTTTTTTACACTCAATCAATAAATCTTTTAATTCGTCACCATTATTATTTAGATGATGAATATTATAGGCATTATCCCACATAATTCGAAAATCATTAGCTGCACATTTCATAGAAGCCAGTCGACCAACGACTTCATCTGAATATGTGATTCCTGTTGGATTGGAGTATTTGGGAATACACCAAATCCCTTTAATCGTTTCATCGCTTTGTACAAGCTCTTCGACTCGGTCCATATCAGGGCCATCTTCTGTCATCGGAACCATAATCATCTCAATTCCTAGATCTTCACATATGCCAAAATGTCGATCATATCCAGGAGACGGACATATGAACTTAATTTTTTCATATTGCGACCATGGTTTTATACTATCGACCGTTCCAAATAACATAGCTCTCACTAATGTATCATACATTAAATTCAAGCTTGAATTTCCACCGATAATAAGTTCTTCTTCTAAAACATTCATACTTTCAGCAAACAATTTTTTTGCTTCAGGTATTCCATCTAATAGTCCATAATTTCGATAATCAATATTAATGCTAAAATCAATGCCTTCATCAATCATTGCATTTGACAAATCTAGCTGTTCCTTACATGGCTTGCCCCTAGCCATGTTCAAATTTAAGCCCATTCCTTTAAACTTCTCTAGTTTTTGTTTCAGCTCATTCTGATACATTACTAATTCTTCATGTGATTTACCTTTAAAATATTCCATCTTATTCGCCAATCCTCCTAAAACTAACAACCTTTTGTATAATAATACACAATTTTTGCAAGATAATCAATAGATAAATTCATTTTTCGCGTATTTTCTTTAGATTTATTTGGATTTATTGGATTTTATCGGTTTTTATCTGCAAGTATACAATGTTCTAAATTCACAGATGACCATTCCCTTTACTTTATCAAAACAGTTGATTTTTCAGACAAAAAGCGGTAAAGTATTAGGGATGTTCATATTAAGGAGGCAATTATGTTATCACATAAAATCGAAAAAAAAACCAAGCCCTATTTTTACTATGGCTGGGTCATTGTTTTCATATCGAGTGTAAGTATGTTTTTTTCAGCACCGGGACAAAGTTTTTCTATTTCCACATTTATTAACTATTATATAGAAGACTTTGGGTATTCACGTACATATATTTCATTTATTTATTCACTTGCTACTGTATTGTCGGGTTCCTTACTTTTTTTCGTCGGTCGACATATCGATTTTTTAGGTCAACGAAAAATGTCCTTTATTCTTGGGTTTGCCTTAGCAGCTGCTTGCTTATTTAACAGTTTCATAGCCAATGTAGCCATGCTGTTTATCGGCTTTTTTTTACTTAGATATTTAGGTCAAGGCTCTATGATGCTTATTCCAAATGCATTAATACCTCAATGGTTCGATAAAAAGAGGGCTTTCGCCGTTAGTATAGCAACACTTGGTATCATTCTAGCTAATGTAGTCGTCCCACCAATGAATATTTATTTTATTCAAACATATGGTTGGGAAATGACTTGGCGATTTTGGAGTATTGCAATTATCCTTATTTTTATACCCCTATCCTATTTTTTTACGATTAATAATCCAGAAGACGTTCATCTTCTTCCGGATAACGCCCCGGTAAGTTCCCATCAAGATTTGCTCGACGAAATGGAAAAAGTCGATCGGGAATCTTTTACCCTAAAAGAGACCCTACGCACAAAAGAATTTTGGTTTATCGGCATTATCAGTATGATTATTCCCATGATTACAACAGGAATAATGTTCCACTTCTTCTCGATTATGGATTTACAAGGAATCAAAGAAGAAGCCGCTGCTTTTGCAATCGGCCTCATATCACTTCCCGGATTTTTTATGCCTTTAATCTCCGGATTAATTATTGATCGTTTTCGTTCAAAATATATTGTTGCTATAACTCTAACTGTTGTAGCTCTTGACATGTTATTTATGCTTATTGTCAGCAGCATAGCAATGGCTGTTATTTTTATGCTTATTTACGGCTTAGCAACAAATATTCAAAATCTAACCTTAAACATTATTTGGGTCAAATACTTTGGGAGGAAATACCTTGGGAGTATTCGAGGTGCCGCTACTGTCTTTGGCGTTCTTGGCTCAGCTTTTGGTACAATTCCTTTTGGATTATCCTATGACCTTACCGGCAGTTATGTTGCTGTATTTACTGTTATGGCTATAATCACTTTTGCCGCACTTGGAATGGCGCTTTCCATAAAAAGGCCAAAAAGATCTTAAAAGAGTAATTGCGCAAAATAGATGACGATGGGAACTGTTAATGCACTAAAAGCCGTTGAAAAGAAAACCGTTTGGGATGCATATTCTGGTTCATTTTTAAATTCAATGGCTAATAAGACCGTGTTGATTGCCGTTGGCGCTCCGCTGCAGATGAATATAACCTGAGCTGCAATACCGTCAATTTGAAGTAGCCATAACAAAAGACCGGTAACCATGGGTGCAACAATCAATCGTATGCCACCGGCAAGATAGACACGCATGGATCGAAATCGCAATTGAGTATCTGCCAGTTGTGCACCAAGCGTAATTAAGGCCACCGGCACCAATCCTTCACCGGTTATAGTTAATCCGTCTTGTATTGGTTGGTAGACCGGAATATTAAATAATTGAAACCCAAATCCAAGAAAAATGGCATACATCATCGGCAATTTAAAAATATCTAAAATAGCTTCTCTTCCACTCTTGTGACCAATACTTGTATTAAAAATCCCAAAAATATTCAACAAAATATTCTGCATAAACATAATAATAATTTGGATTGCTGAGGCAAATGGATTATTAAACAATAAGGCAATAAGGGGTATACAAAAATTACCGCTATTATAAAAACATGATGCATTTATAAATGCGCTTTTTTTCTTAGCGTCGTATCCAATAATTTTTGCTAGGAATGATCCGATTAGAAACAGAAAAACAAATGCCAGTACAAGAACAATAAGAATTTTTAAAAACAATCCTGCATCTAATTGTATTGTATACATATTCATAAATAAAAAAGCCGGTATCATAATATAAAATTGAATTTTGGTTAAGGTATCTACATTCAGTGTAAATCGCTTATGGAAATAGAAACCTGCCAGCACAGGTATAAATATAGGCACTAACACATTAAAAATCACAAAGACTATATAGGCCATAATTTCTCCTTAATGATTGTCTTATTTTTGTTAATTTATTTTTTTCATTCGCCATGCGGACATAAAAATAATGATGTATCCAATCACACTAAAGGCATCCGGCTGGGAACCAAATATAATCAACCCAAATATAGCTGAAAAGACGACACCAAAATAATTATATATGGAGACATCTTTGGCCTGAGCATGTTTATATGCCAAAGTTACACCATATTGCCCTCCGACAGCTGAGATTCCTGCTAAAATAGCATACATCAATTGCGCATCTGTCATAGGTTCATAACTGACAATAACAATGGGAAGAAGGGAAACAAATGTAAACATAGCAAAGAAGAACACAACAACCGATGGATGTGTTCCTTCACCTAATTTTCTTAACATTGTATAGGATAATGCAGCCCCCGCCGCCCCTAAAATCGCAACTAAATATGGAACGAATTCAAATGACAATTCAGGTTTAACAACAAAAATAACACCTATAAAAGCAATAATAATCATTAAAAATTGTTTTTTTGAAATATGCTCTTGCAAGAAAATCCAGCTAAATATCACCACAAAAATTGTATTCAAGCGAAATAGCACTGTTGCATCGGATAAAATCAAATGATCAAGGGCATAATAATTCATTACAATGGCTATTGTTCCTGTCAATGAACGTAGTGTCAGTAACTTGATTTGATGAATTGGAAAAATTGGAATATGATGAAATTTAATCAAAACAAAACTAATATTTGCAATGACCACTGCACGTATGAGGGTTTTTTGTACCACTGGAATGTCCCCTGTCAATTTAACAAAAACACCCATTAGGGAAAAAGCCAAGGCAGAAAACACCATATAAAGTATTGCTTGTTGTTTATTACTTAAGCGAGAAAAAATACCAATCATGTCGTCACCTTCCATTGTCTACTTTGTTGATAACATTTCTCAGTCATCTTACTATAAACTTAGGAAAGCGTCAAGAGACTATACCGCTCTTCTGCGTTGTTTTCTTGCAGCTAATATGCTTTGTAAAATAATAAAAAAGGATAGTAATGCACCAATCGTTATTTTGGTCCACCAAGATGACAAGGTCCCTTGAAAGTTTATTAGCGATTCAATCGTACCTTTGATAAGCACACCAAACAGACTACCTATAACATTACCAACACCACCCGTTAAAAGTGTTCCTCCGATAACGGCGGATGCTATAGCTTCCATCTCGAATCCCTTGGCCTGTTCGACGAATCCGGCACATGTATTTAATGCAAACAAAAACCCTCCAAAGGCTGCTAAAAAACCGTTAATGACATAAGTGAGTAATTTTGTACGCCGAACGTTTAATCCCATCAATAGAGCTGACTGCTCGTTTCCTCCAATCGCATAAATTGAACGTCCAAACTTTGTATACTTTAGAAGAATAAAAGCAGCAACTAAAACCATAATTGCAAGAACAACACTGGGATATATATATGGAAAAATAATATCCCCTCGCTTATTCTCATATCCTCCAAAGGGCAAGTAAAACTTTGCATTGGCCCAGCTTAAGAACATCTCATTTTTAATACTAATCATCTCTGTGCTAATGACCGCCGTCATTCCTCGAGCAAAAAACATACCTGCCAAAGTTATAATAAAGGGTTGCAAATTAAGATATGAAATGAGCCAGCCTTGAACAAATCCAAAAGCAGTACCCACAATAAGTACAATGATGAGTGCACTAATTGCATTGACGCCTTTATGTTCCATCATCCATGCAAGAAGCATGCATGTCATTGCAACAACAGATCCTACAGAAATATCAATTCCTGCCGTAATAAGAACCATGGTCATTCCTGTTGCAACAACAATAAGACCTGCATTACTAATAAACAAGTTAAAAAACACTTGAATACGTCCAAAATTCTTATCACCAAAGAGTAGGATACCACTCAAATACATGGCTATAAATAAAAGCACAGTGATTATTAATAAGAAGGTATGGTTATTCATTTTGATTTTCACATGTTTCATTATGCCGCCTCCTTCTCAGTCGTATTTGTCATTAATTTAGCGCGTAGGTTTCGTACCATACGTTTAAGCTCTGAGGATTGTAATGCAACAATAATAACAACAACAATCGCCTTGTAGACCGGAAGTTGATCAGCAGATACTTTCATTGCATATAAGGTTGTCGTTAACGTTTGAATAGTAATCGCGCCAATAACACTTCCAATAAGTGAAAATTTTCCACCGGATAACTTATTACCGCCTAAAGCAACAGCTAAAATAGCATCTAATTCCATATTTAACCCTGCATTATTGGCATCAATTGAATATACCCTGGATGTTATAATTAGTCCTGCAATACCTGCACATAATCCACTATAGACATAACTTAGGAATTGAATAAAAACCGGATTAAGACCTACCAATCTTGAGGCTTTTGCATTTATTCCTACAGATTCTATGTATAATCCGATGGGCGTTTTTTTCAGCAATAAATACGTCAACCCAACGACCAAAATAGCAACAAAGACCGGAGTCGGTAACGGCACGCCGGGAATAAATCCTCCTAGGCCTTTATAGTGATCTACACGTAAATATAAGATTTGACCGCCTGTAATTAACTGAGCTATACCTCTTCCTGCTGTAAATAAAATCAGAGTGGCAACCATAGGCTGTATTTTCATCTTTGCAACTAAAAACCCATTCCACACGCCACATAATCCACCTACAAAAACTGCCGCTACAATTCCTAAAATATAGGGCGCATGATAAAAATCAGTACTTGTCTGACCACCACCTAAGATAAATATAATTACTGCTCCCGACACAGCACTAACCGCTCCAACGGAAATATCTGCACCTCCGGATGCAGCTACAACTAAAGTCATTCCAACAGCTAGAATAACAAGTTCTGAAGAACGATTAATAATGTCAATAATATAACCATAAAAAACACCATTTGTAATGGTTATATTAAAGAAATTTGGTGTTTTTATCACATTAATAATTAATACAAGTAGCAAGGATAATATGGGAAGAAACAATTTCATTTCCGTTATTTTTTTTACTCGTGCTCGAAGCATCTTACTCACGTTCCTCACCTCCTGCTATCATTTCCATAATATTTTCTTGACTTAACTCATTTTCGTTAAGCGTCCCTACCATTTCCCGATCTCTTAAAACAATCATTTTTACACACGTTCTTAACATTTCCTCTATCTCAGAAGAAATAAACATAATTGCTTTACCATCACTTGCTAGTTTTAATACAAGTTTTTGTATCTCCGTTTTCGTCCCGACATCAATACCGCGGGTCGGTTCATCCAGAATAAGAAAATCCGGATTCGTTAATAGCCAGCGGCCTAAAATCACTTTCTGCTGGTTTCCACCACTTAGCTGCTTCACCGGGGTCTCTCTGTCAGCAGTTTTTATTTTCAATGCATCTATATAGCGGTCCGTAAATTTTTCTTGCTCTTTTTTTGTATAAAGTTTGAACATACCTTTTTTAACTTGAAGCGCGATCATGATATTTTCTCGTACAGATAAATCGGCAAAAATACCTTCTTCTTTTCTGTTCTCCGGCAAATATCCCATTCCTGCTTTCATGGCATCTATAGGCGCATGCACCTTAATTACTTCTCCGTTAAACTTCAACATCCCTGAATCCGGCTTGTCTGCTCCATAAAGTGCACGTGCAAGTTCTGAACGCCCTGACCCTAATAATCCGGCTAATCCAACAACTTCATGGGCATGAATATTCAAAGAAAAGGATTTAACCGTTCCAATATGCTCGATTTGCTTTGCTTCTACAATACGTTGCTCCTCTTTTTCATCATTTTTTTCTTTATAGTGTTTAATTTTTGCCAAGTCATCAAAATCTTTTCCCATCATTTTAGCAACAAGTTGTACTCTTGGTAATTTATCCACTTCAAATTCACCAACCAACTCCCCATTTCTAAGAACGGTAATGCGATCACACACCTCATAAACTTGTTCCAAAAAATGAGTGACAAAAACAATTCCCATCCCATCGTTCTTAAGCTTTCGCATAAGGTCAAATAATTTTACCACTTCTGATTCATCTAGACTTGATGTTGGCTCGTCAAGTATCAATACCTTGGCTGAAATATCCACCGCTCTTGCAATAGCAACCATTTGCTGTAGAGCGAGAGAATAGTTTTCAAGAGCTTTTGTAACATCAATATGAATATCTAAACGATTTAATAATTCTTCTGATTTTCGATTGATTTGCTTCCAATCAATCATCCCGTTTTTTTTCGGTTCCCGTCCTATGAAAATATTTTCGGCTACCGATAAGTTTTCACACAAGTTGACTTCTTGATAGACCGTACTGATACCTCTTTCTTGAGCTTCCTGAGGTGAACGGTTAATAAAAGTACCTCTTGTTCCTTCAAGAGTTATTATCCCTTTTTCAAATTCTTCCACACCGGTTAATACTTTAATTAATGTTGACTTTCCTGCACCATTTTCACCCATAAGTGCATGGATTTCTCCTTGTCGCAACGTAAAGTCTACATCTAATAAAGCAACAACTCCAGGAAAATGTTTATCAATATGACGCATCTGTAGTAAAACGTTGCCTTCTTGCTCCATAAAATGTCATCCTTTCCATGATCTTGTTGAACAAAAAAAGCATAAGCCTGGATGATGAAGATTCCATACTTATGCCTTTTGTCATACTACGGATTTCTTAATATGCACGTGTCGGCATGATTTCAGCTGCTGTTTCTGCTGGAAATACACCTTCTTCAACATACTGAAGTTTATCAACTGAACTCCCCGCTTCAAGTTTTTGAATAATTTCATCCACACGTGGTCCATGAAGTGGATTACATTCTACAGATACATTCATATCACCGTCAATCATAGATGCAAATGCCGCTTGAACAGCATCAAAGGAGATAATTGTAATCTCACCATCCGGTCCGCAAGTACGTCCGGCAGCTTTGATTGCATCGATTGCTCCAAATGCCATATTATCATTCTCAGCAATAACCACATCAATGTCATCATAGGACTTTAGGAAGGACTCCATAACTTCTTGCCCTTTTGATTGTGTGAATTCTCCGGATTGTCTTTCTAACATGGTCCAATTAGTATAATCCGCCATTTTTTCTTCGACACCTTCAGTACGTCCTATTTGAGCAGATGAACCAATCGTTCCTTGTAAGGTTACAATATTAATGTCTTCATCTGTTCGACCGTTTTCTTCAAGATATCCTGCTAACCAAGACACAGCATCATAGCCTTCTTGCTTAAAGTTTGAGCCAACCCAACATTCAAACAACTCATCATCAGATACATCAATCATACGGTCCACAATAATAACGGGAATCCCTGCTTCATATGCTTCATTCAATACAGTATCCCATCCTGTTTCTGTTACAGGGGCAATCACAATATAATCAACTTCTTGTTGGATGAAGTTACGCACGGCTTTAATCTGATTTTCTTGCTTTTGTTGTGCGTCACTAAAAATAAGCTCATATCCGTTAGCTTCTGTGAATGTCCCTTTCATCGATTCAGTATTTGCTGTTCGCCAATCTGATTCGGCACCAACTTGTGAGAAACCAACCACAAGTGAATCTGATCCTGTATCACTTGACTCAGTTGCACTGTCTGTTGATGTTGTATCATTGCTTTCTGTGTCTGATGTTTCAGCTACCACATTCGATCCGGTGTCTGCTACCGCATCATTTTCTCCACACCCTACAAACATGACTGTAATCATTGATAAGATGAGTACTAATCCCAATACTTTTTTCATAAAATCCTCCTTAAAAATCCCTTTGTATTATTTTTTGTTGCATCTATAGTTTAATCATTTTCTATGTCTAAAAATACAGCCAACCATTCGTTTTATTTATGTTTTAAGTCCTTTTATTCGCTATTAAATAAAAACCACTAAATAAATGTCGATTTCATTTGAATTATTTAAGTTTTTATTCGATTCCTTTTATCGGAAAGCTTACCGTGACTTTTGTTCCATGGCCATATCGACTTTCTATACGTATTCCGTACTTCCTTCCATATTTTAATTTAATACGTTCGTTAACATTTAAAATCCCGAACCCCTCGATTTCTGACATTTTAGGAGAATGTACGAGTAGATTTCTTAAATATTTAAGACGCTCTTCTTCTATCCCTTTTCCGTTGTCTTCAATCACAAGCACGACAAGGTCACCGTCGCGTTTTCCGCTTACGTGAATCATACCTTTTCCTCGTTTATTTTTTATTCCATGATAGATTGCATTTTCTATAAGGGGTTGAAGGGTTAGCTTAAGAATATTTTCATGCTTAATCGCTGAATCAATAGATATGGTATAGTCTAAAATGTCTTGATACCGATATTGTTGAATCCGTAAGTAACTCCGCACATGGGCTTCTTCTTGTTCAATGGTAATAATGTCTTTTCCTTTATTCAGGGATGTTCGAAAAAATTCTGAAAGTAAAGAGACCATCTTCATGGCATTTTCTTTTTTATTGGCTTCAATCAACCATATAATATTATCTAGTGTATTATACAAAAAATGAGGGTTAATCTGCGCTTGAAGAAGTTTTAATTCTGTTTCTCGAAGATTTTTTTGCTCCTCCTTGACATCATTAATTAATCCTTCAATTTGTTCAATCATTTTGTTAAAATTATAGGTCAGTGTTGTTACTTCATCTCCTGTGCTAAGCGATGCTCTTGTCTTAAAATCCCCTTCTGCAACAAGTTTTGTCGTTTCGCTAAGTTCATGCAAGGGTTTTGATATACTTTCCGCAATCAAGCGAGAGACATACCAGGTAATCGCCAAAATAATAACAAACGCAATCATACTCACTTTTAATGTAGTATTAATCTCTGTATTTATCTTTTGACGCACCGTTTCCATACTGCTTGATTCATAATAAATATACTCTTGGATTTGTTCTTGAATCAGTTCTGTTAAAATATAAATGTTAGTTTCTAACTTGAAAATATTTTCTTCATAGGTTCCGATCTCTAAAGGTTTTTCAACATTTTCTTTGATCTCATCAATGCGCTCTTCCAAGGTGTTTAGATGTTTTATGACATTACTTATACGTTTTTCACTTTTATCGGTGCTTGCGATTGCACGCAAATTAATGAAGGTTCGTTCTGCATTATCAATTAAAGCATAAGGATCTCTAATCCCCTCTTCCTCATCAAAACTTTCAAAATCAGCTGAACCAATAACAATTCGATACATTGTATAATCGATAGACTCTTTAAAGGACAGATTATAGTCATTTGCACGAGTAATATTGGTCACAATCGTATCATAACGATTACTAAAACGAATCATGGAAACAAACAAAACCATCATAAGAATGGCTAAGGGAACGAGAATGACATAAAGGAATATTCGAAGCTTATCCTGTAAAGATCCGTTAAGTTTATTCACGAATAAAGACATGCTAGTCTTCCCTCCCCAATTGCTTATAATCTCTTGGTGTATAGTGATTTATTTTTTTGAAAATATAACTAAAGTATTGTGGGTTTTTATAACCGACTTCAAAACAAATATCCGATGTTTTCATCGATGTACAACGTAATAATTCCTTCGCCTTATCCATACGGACTTCCGTCAAATATTCTGTGAACGTTTTTTCAGTTTCTTTGCTAAAGATGACGCTAAAATGGCTCGGACTCATATTGACATGATTGGCTGCTGAGTTTAAAGAGATAAATTCATCATTGTATTTTTCCTGAATATATTCTTTTGCCTTTTCAATTATTTGTGTATATTTTTGCGTGGTAATCGCGTCTCTTAGTTGAACAGCATTTTTGATTAATCCTTTTACATATTCTTTCATTGTATCTAATTGTTTCATCTTAATCTGGGCACCACTTATTTCTTCACATACACTTTCGATTTTTTTACGATCATACCCTAATTCATCAAGAAAGGTTACAACTAAAATGTATATATTCATGGCAATATATTGTCGAAACATCAATGAGCTTAAATTTTTACTACCAATGCATTCAAAATACCGATTCAAGTATGCATCAACTTCATCTGCTGAACCTATTTTTAAAAACTTTTCAATACTCTGATTATTAAATTCTTCCGGCTTTAATTGGTCAATATCAATAATTGTCTCAGCGTATGTATTATTTTCCTCACATTGAGAACTCTCCATCACTTTATTCTCATTTAAAAGGTAGCGATATGCAAACACACGCTTTGCACTCTCAAAGGCCTTAGGTAATTGACTTAATCGATTGACCTCATCTCCAATGCCGATAAAATAACGGACATTCTGGGTCTCCAAGCTTTGGACACTATTTTTTATAAATTCGTCCCTATATTTTTTTAATTGATGAACGTCGAGAGCTTTTATAATAAAGCCATATCCTTCCAAATCTCGATCTAAGCATATGATTTCTTCATTTTCCTGATGAAGGCTTTGTTTGCTCATCCCATACCCATCAATGTGTAGAAGAAGTATTTGGTAATATTGTCCGCTTAGATCAATATTTAATTTTTTTCCTTCTTCCAGTATTTCTGCTGCCCCTAATTTACCGGATAACATTTTATTGAAAAATTCTTTTTTAAACAGCGCTTGGTTAATTGCTGTTTCTTCATGGATTTTATTATAATAGTCTTCTTTTGCCTTCTCTTCATAGATCATATCCGAAACACGTTTAATTGCTTTAAGCAATTCTTGACGGTCAATGGGTTTTAGCAAATATTCTGTAACCCCAATATTAATAGCTTCTTTTGCGAATTCAAATTCATCAAATCCACTCAGAATAATAATTTTTATCCATGGCATGTTTTTTTTTATTAACTTTGAGAGTTCTAATCCATCCATAAACGGCATTTTAATATCGGTGATTACAATATCCGGTTGAATATCTCTAATCATTGGATATGCTAGCTCTCCGTCTTGAGCTTCTCCTGAAAATAAATAACCTTCTTTTGTCCAATTAATATTCTCTTTAATCCCTTCTCGCATAATTTTTTCATCTTCAACCAAAAAAACTTTTAACATAATATGCCCCCTTTATCTTCTTACTATAAACCATATTTTTTTTAAAATAAATGTCTTTATGTTTTGACTTTGTAATGTTACAATATTAACAAGGCAAATTATAAATGGGAGTATAACAGGCGATGATAAATATAAGGCAAATAATACAAACGCATTCAGTAAAAATATTTTTCCAGGTTATTTTACTGCCAATGGACGCTTCTAGTTTTAGTCTGGAAAGTTTTGTTCGTGGTGTTGATCCAATGACTCAACAAATCATATCTCCCGGAGAGCTTTTCACAGCTGCACACCAAGAGGGCTTATCCGAACAATTAGACCAGCTTTGTATCTGTAAAACTATTGAAGCATTTAAACCGATTGCTGAGCAAAATCCAAAAGTCATGCTTCACATTAATATTAATGTGTCTTTTTTTAACCCTGCAATCAAATCAAACTACATCGAAGCTTGTGCTAACAAATACGGCCTTTCTACTGATCGTATTGTTATCGATATTGATAACCTTTCTATTGAAGAGGAGGATTTACCACTTATTCACCTTTTTATTAAATATCATCGTAAAAAAGGTTTTTATATCTCTATCGATGATATTGGAAAAAATTATAACAATATCGATAAGATTATGTTATTTAATCCCGATATTATAAAACTTAATCAACAAATGTTGAATAAATTAGTATATTCTGAATATACAAAACTTTTGGTTGAGCATATTACAAGCATTGCTCATCGCATGGGAATTCTAGTTATTGCTACTGGTGTCGAATCAAAAGTTGATTTGGAAAAAGCTCTTCGGTCAGGTGCTCAAATGATTCAAGGATATTACGTTTCTCCAACACAAGAGTTTGATTATCCTCAAATACTTCATGTCATTGATTTATTTGACTATGAATCCGCCCTTGAGATTACCAATGCTCGATATGAAAAAGATGAGAAATCTGTCCTCATTAATATTGTGAATTTCAATAGTCATTTAAAAACAATTTTTGAGCATATTGACACGAAAGACCTCATCCATGTGATGAAGGATTTATTAAATAACTACACCTTCATTGAAAGCAGTTTTTTTCTTGATGATAGAGGTGTTCAGATTAGTGATTCATTTATTAATAAATCCAGTTTTGGAAATCGCAACAAAGAATTATTTGGTTTATATCCGAAAGGATTTTCTCATGAAAACGAAGAATATTTCACCCGATTATTAAACCCCTTACTCACGGATTGGGTCACAAAGCCTTATCGCTCACGTCTAAGCAATGACGTATGCGCAACGACTTCATTTAAGATTATAAATCGATCCGGAAATACAATTGTCGTTGTTTTAAACTATAATTACCTACCCTTTGATTCCTATATAAGTGCCAAGAAACCTAAAATCAAGTTATTCGAAGATTAACAATCTATTTATTCCCCACATTCATCAGCATGTTGATGTTCATGACACACAGAACCGGTGGATTCTAAATCTCCACGAAGATATGCTTCTACAGCTTCTCTTGCATCACCTCTTGCACCGACAATGACTTCAATATTATGTTCATTGAAAATATCAACGGCTCCGCCACCCATTCCACCGGAAATAATTACATTTATGCCTAAATCATTTAAAAAATTCGGCAAAAATCCAGGTCGATGTCCAGGGTTATCAATGGATATTGCTTCTTTGATACATCCATTCTCTTCTTCATAAATATTAAAATTAATACAATGTCCAAAATGTTGTGTCACCTGATTTTTTTCACTCGCTACTGCAATTTTCATATATATCCTCCATTATAATTTATTTTTTATTGTTTCATAAATTTGACCCACCGCACGACCTGAGGCACAATCAATGTCAACAATTGTATTTCCTTGATTAATTGCCTTCACTGCCTCTACATCATAAGGAATACGACCGACAAACTCTAAATGCTTCCTTTTTGCATATCCTTCAATTTTATCTGTATATTCTGTATTCACATCATACTTATTGACACATACAAAGGTTTTCACGCCAAAGCCTGAGGCTGTAGAAATAATACGTTCCATATCACTAATCCCCGATAAAGACGGTTCTGCAACAATTAAGACATAATCTACACCGCTTATTGATGCAATAACGGGACATCCAATCCCTGGCGACCCATCAATGATAGCAATATTAGTATCTATTTCTTCTTCCATCATTTGTTTTTTTACCCGGGTCACTAACATTCCTGATGTTCCACTTCCCATTTTTAACTTTGCAGTGGAAAAAACACGTTCATCTTTATATAGCAGCATTTGTCCATCCACAAGAGATTCTAAATGTATGGCATCTACCGGACAAATCAATTCACATACACCACAGCCTTCGCAGGCATTAAGATTAACTTGATACGTTTCATTGAATTGATTGTATGTAATTGCATCAAATCTGCATTGACTTTGACACTGACCACATTCGATACACACTTCTTCATGAATAATTGCTTTTGGCATCCCGAAATAATCTGTTTTGATTGGTTCACACCTTTGATGCATAACTAAATCTAAATTTGGTGCATCCACATCACAATCCGCAAATGCTTTCGCATGTGATAATTGAATGAGCGCACTAGCTACTGTTGTTTTACCGGTTCCACCTTTTCCACTAAGTACGAGAAGTTGTTTCATAGGCCACCTCCTCGACTATACGGTTCAAAATCGTTTTAAATAATGTCTGGTAGTGTGTATTCGTTCGTGATACAAGCTCACCTCTTGAACTTAAAGCCGCTAACTCTTGACTATAATCGATTTTACCAATTATACTTATCTTGTGGTCATTGCAATAGTTTTCTGCCGGATTATCATGATTCAAACATTTATTTAAGACGACGCCAAACGGTATTTTAAATAATTCTACTAATTCATGGACCATGCTTAAATTTTGCGTTCCAAAAATGGTGGGTTCCGCAACTAAAACACAGTAATCTGCATCTTTAATACTTTCCATAACAATACAAGCACTTCCTGGTGGCGCATCAATAATCACAAGTTCATCATTGCTTGCTTCGCTTTCAATCAATTGTTTTACTATAGGTACACCTGATGCTTCACCTATATTTAATATCCCTGTACTAACTTTTACATTTTCAGAAAGTCCTTTTTCTATTTTTCCGATTGTTTTATTTCTTTCAGTAATCGCATTTTCAGGGCAAACCAGCGTACATCCACCACAAGAATGGCAAACATCTTCAAACACTTTAATGGAATGATTAACATATGCCAATGCATTAAATCGACAAAAGTCAATACATTTTCTACACCCTGTGCACTTTTCTTCATTGATTCTTGGCATCTTAACCTCAACGGGTTCAACGAATTGAATCTTCGGTTTTAAAAAAAGATGTCCGTTAGGTTCTTCAACATCACAGTCTAAATAGCTTGCTTTGTCTGCAACTGATGCCAAATTAAGAGCAAGCAATGTTTTTCCGGTACCGCCTTTACCACTTAAAACTGCTATTTTCATGCTAATTGCCTCCATGGTTATGGTATCCCGGGTGAATCTCTGTTAGCGGATTTAAACGTCCCTCTAAAAATTCTTTAATATTGTACTGAACTGAGGGGTTAAGGGTTTTATATACTTTCATACCTGCACCTAGAATAATATCTGCCGCATTTTTTCCACATCGTGGTGTTAATAAGACTTCTGCTTGGGAATCCACGACAAGTTGTGCTGCCTGAATTCCTGCACCACCTTGACTTGCTGCTCCTGTGTTTTTAATAAATTCATAACTGAAATCTTCTGTATTATACATCAAATAATATGGCGCTCTTCCAAATGACATGCAGACATCGGTATCCTTTATTTGTTCATCAACGGGTATTAATATTTTCAAACTTTTCCTCCTGTTTGCGACACGAATGACATATTCCGTCAAAAACAACGGAGTAGTTTTCAACGATATCGCCAAACTGCGCTTCAATATATTCTTGTTGTTTTATCATGTGATTAAAAATTTCTCGATTATTATATTCAATGATTTGTCCACATCGTTTACAGTGAAAATGCATATGTAAGCGCTTTTCACTAAACACATTAAGTTCATATACATTTTCATTATTAATGTTTGTCTCCTTAATAATACCCAGATTTTTAAACACTAATATATTTCGATATACTGTGGGTAAACTAATCGATTCATGTTTGATTTTATTGTAAATTTCTTCAGGACATAAATGATCGGATGTTTCCAAAAAAAGTTCAATCATTCTTATTCTTGGCTTGGTCAGTTTATACTCATGCTCTTGTAGAATTTTTTCAATTTCTTTGATTTTAGTATCCATCATTCACACCTTTATGATTTGACCTGTGTAAAGTTTATTAAGTTGCATTCCCAAAACCTTAGACAATTGCTCATAAGCAACTTCGCCGGTGCAATGACCGGTATATGCTACTATTTGTTGTTTTTTTAAAAATTTTCCTACTTGAGCAATCATATTCGGATCTTCATTTTTATTTTCTTTGCGATTATACATATGAAAGCCACTCACAATATGGGTAATCCTATATTGGCTACGTTGATTGACCTGTTCTACAATATTAACAATACCGGTATGGGCACATCCTGCAATGAGAAGATGCTTATCACCATCATGAATCACTAAACTTTGTTCATGTCCAAAAACATCTAATATGTATTGATTATCATCCTTTCTGAATAGTCTATTATTCATACTTGGAAAACATTTATTTGGTTGGATTTTCATGAATAATTCTAATTCACTATCAATGACTATATCCCTTTCAGTAAATATAATTCGATGAGAATGTTTTGTTGTTAAATCTAATCCAATATAGTGAAAATTTGACTTTCCTGTTTGAGAGAAAAATGCTCCCAACGCTAAATGATTGATATAAATTTTTGCTCTAGTGTTTAACTCCATAAAAGTCTTTAATCCACCTCCATGATCATAATGTCCATGAGATAAAATCATTATATCAACCTCTTGGAGATTTACACCTAGTTTTTTTGCATTTTGTAAAAAGCGAGAACTCGCACCTGTATCAAATAAAATCTTATGTTTTTTAGTCTCAATATATAGTGACAAACCATGTTCCGGAACATACAATGGATTTCGCGTCGTGTTTTCGACTAAAACTATTATTTTCATTCTAATTTCTCTTCTTTCCATGGTCGTCTACAATGCTGACACGAGCCTTGTCCATGAAAGTTTTGCCTACGTCCTTCATCACATAATTGATAATGTCCGCCTTCAATTTTAATACATTTTCCTTCAACAAGCGATGTTGCAATCTTATTGCGTGCATTCATATAAATACGTTGTGCCGTCGTTCTTGCCACATCCATTTGCATCGCGCATTCTTCTTGATTATTTCCTTCATAATCGATTAATCGAATCGTTTCGTACTCATCAACAGTCATCCGGATGCACGAATCACGTAGTGCTCTTTGTCCAATAGGACCATATGTTCCATACTTTGGCAATTTACAAATATATCTTTGCTTATTTGGTCTTGGCAAAATATCACCTCATTTCTTTTTATAGCATATGCTATTTATTATAGTACGCTTATTATTGGCATATGTCAATAACCATTTTTAATCTTTACAATAATATACAAAAAAAAGCTGAATGTATTCGGTTTTCTCCGAGCACATCCAGCTTTTTACTTTTCTCTTTAATAGTCTTCATGCATCCAAACACGCATTTGATTTAATCCGCGATTACCCCATGTAAAGTAGGGAATAGCCGTTAACATTAGCGGTTCACTTGTTGGTCTTGTTTCAGAGTATAACTTCTGGCTAGTTATTACCCTAAGCCCTTCAACCTCAAGCACCCGCATGTTCTCAAGGAGGTTTTTATCCTCTTTACTTACTTGAATATTGCCATCTTTGCGAATGCGAAGTGCCTGTAACTGTTCTCCATTATCCACGCCTTCAAATGCATAAACAATTGGTCCTCGCATAATAGATACTTGACCAGCATCTTCTCGTACGGCCGTATTTGCATAAATCTTACGAATAGGTAATTCCATAGTTAAATCAACGACATCATCTGCTTGCCATACTCGTTGAATATACATATATCCATTTTTCATGACATCTTTGCCCAATTTTTCGCCATTAAGTGATATATTCACCTCTTTTACCCATCCCGGAATCCGAATGGCTAATGCAAAAGATTCTTCTTGTTTTGGCGATACCGTGTACTTTATATTTCCCTCCCAAGGATAATTGGATACAACGGATACATCTGCTTTGTTAAGCTCGGCTGTCCCGCCTAAATATAAATGGGAATATATCGTTTGCTCATCTTCTCCCCATGCATATTTTGCAAGTGACGTTAGCAAACGTGCAACATTGGGAGGACAACACGCACACGCATACCAACCCGGTCTTTCCGGCAGTACATGTTCATGATTATGAAGTTTACCGGATATTCCCGGATTGACTTCTAATGGATTGACATAAAAGAAGCGTTTACCATCAAGTTGCATTCCGCTGAGGACGCCATTATATAATGCCAATTCCATGATATCAGCATACCGGTTTGACACATCCATATCTAACATTTTACGTGCGAAGAAAATCAAACCGACCGAAGCACAGGTTTCTGCATATACCGTATCATTGGGCAAATCATAATCAATTGTAAAGGCTTCACCTTGAACGGTTGAGCCAATTCCGCCGGTTATATACATTCGTTTATTCGTAATGTTTTCCCATATAACTTGACAGGCTTTTTTTAAACTTGGATCATCTAACTCAGCTGCTAAACTCGCCATTGCTGTATACATATATACTGCCCGAACACTATGTCCTTCCGCTGTTGTTTGTTCACGAACAGGTGCATGAATCTGACTATATTTTTGGTCAACAGGGTTCATACCAAAATGTGTCCAACCCCGCTTTTCAGCTTCCTTTGCAAAGTATTCGGGATCCTGACCACGTTGATCAATAAAAAACTGAGCTAACTTTTTATACTTTTCTTTGCCTGTCGCCCAATACATCCGCATAAGCCCGATTTCAACTTCTTGATGTCCGGGAACCCCTGTCTCTTTATCAAGACCAAAACGTGCATCGATATGATCTGCCATTTTTTCCATAATCTTTAATAAGCGATCTTTTCCACTTGTTTCATAGTAAGCAACAGCAGCTTCCATCATATGACCTGCACAATATAATTCATGACATTCCTGAAGATTTTGCCAACGATGTTCCGGTTCTTTAATTGTAAAATATGTATTTAAATATCCATCGTCTGCTTGGGCCTTACCAATTGTTTCAATGATATCATCGACACGTTTTTCAAGTTTGACATCCGGTTTAATCGCAAGTGAGTATGCCGCAGCTTCTAGCCACTTAGCGACATCACTGTCTTGAAAAACCATACCATAAAATTCACCTTCTTGTTGACCTGCCGCAATTGCAAAATTCGCCAATGCGTGACTCTTCTCTACACCCGGTATGTCATCCCCCAAAATCTTTTCTTGATATGGGATGACCACATCGGTCACAAGATTTTGGAACTTAGACCAGAATGGATCATTGACAGTTACTGATTGAATCGGAACTTCTCTTTTCACATTCATCACTCCATCTCCTTAAAATTTAAACGTTTAAATTAATTTTAACACGAAAAATACATTTGTCAATATACTTTTGGCTTATTTTATGATAAACTAAGCTTAAACGTTTAAAAAGGATGGATGATTATGTATACAATTATTGATGTTGCCCGACTTGCGGGCGTATCTACAGCCACTGTTTCAAATGTAATCAATAAAAACGGAAAAGTTGCTCAAAAAACGGAAGAAAAAGTCTTACAAGCGATTAAGGAATTAAACTATATACCCAACCATATTGCAAAAGGCTTAAAAACCAACTCAACACAAAACATTGGCATCATTGTCGAAGACATCAATGCCTTCTCTTCGAGTGATATTATTGACGGTATATGTTCCTATTGCGAAGAATTCGGTTACACCGTGCACTTGACCAACTTACGTGTACATCAAAAAATTGACACTCCATCTACATCCCACTATGACCAATTAGAAACGTCTATAGAGTTTAAAACATCTATAGAAAATAATATTAATCACCTTTTGTCGTCCAGAATCTCAGGACTAATATATATCGGTGTGCATCCACGTGATGTAAGTCGTCTTATTCCAAAACTAGATATCCCTATCGTTTACGCCTATGCCTATGCAACTGAGGAAGATTCAAGCGTTAACTATGACGATTTTCAAGGTGCAAAACTTGCTGTTGATTATCTGATTCAAATGAATCATCAAAAGATAGCCATCATTAGTGGCCCGATTAATTCATTCCCTTCACATCAACGATTACTGGGTTATCAAACAACACTCATTGAAAATGGAATTAATTATTTACCTGAATATATCAAAATTGGTAACTGGCACTATGAAGATGGATATCGACTATGCAATGAGCTTCTCGATTTATCCACTCCACCGACGGCTATTTTTGCTATGAATGACTTGATGGCTATCGGAGTAATTAATGCTGCAAAGAATCGTAGTTTATGTATTCCTGATGACCTCTCTATTCATGGATTTGATAATTTGAGATTAACAGACTATTTACGCCCATCACTTTGTACCGTGGATTTACAGTTAAAAACAATTGGTATACGGTCTGCTAAAGTACTCATTGAAAAGCTTACCACTCAAAACTCGACACCTGATCAAGTAAAAATTCCATGTAAACATATTCCACGAGATTCTGTAAAAAAATTGTCGCTATAGCTATATGCTAAGCGACAATGCGTGAATATCAACATCTATATGTTATTTATTGCACTTTTTTTTACGCTTCGAAGTGCTTGAGCAACGGATGGAACAAGAACAATAATTGCTGTAATCACCCCTTCAACGCCTATGTAAGAAAAGTTGTACCATAGTGAATAAACAAATGGGTTCCATGTCTCAGGTGCATAAGATGCAAAGAAGATGATTCCACTTAAAAAGTGAAAAATAAATCGTCCTGTACAACCAATTAAAATACCTGCAACTAATCCATGTTTTTGATTAGCAAACACCCCAGATAATCCAAGGGCTCCAAAAGCTAACGGATAGTCTAATAATAACTGCATAGGATGCATAACCCAACCACCAAAAGCAAGTTGTAATAACCCATACACAACACCTGCAAGTACGCCGGTCTTCACTCCGAAAAAATATCCAATAAGGATAATAAATAACATGGAAAATGGAGTAATCGATCCACCTTGAGGTAAACTAAACAGCCTAAATTGCGATAATACAAAACTTATAGCAATCGCAATCGATGAATAGGTTAATGCCTTAACCGACATTTTCTTTTGATGGCCACCGAGTGCAACTGCGAATAATAATAAGACTAATGCAATCACAACAATAATTATTTGGCCAAGGGTTGATGTAATTATGGCTTGTAAATCACCACTTGATACTGCTTCTAAAAAACTTTGGAACATAAAAAAACCTCCTTATAGTTCTAAGGAGTATTAACTGATTATACTGCACTTCCCTTCGACGGCACTACCCGTATCAGGTTATTGAGGGTCAGTTAACACTTTCTCAGCCTCGCGGCTCCCCTAGTGATGTATAATCATTGTATATCATATTGTTATTCTTGTCAATCCGCGTTTATAAGTTGATCTCTCCGGTTTTCACGCGTTCAATTAGTTCTTCTACCTTAACTTTAATCAAATCTCGCGTTAAACGAAAATCTTCAATCGGTCCACCGGATGGGTCATCTAAGCCCCAATCTTCCTTATGTTTGTTTGGAACGTGTGGACAGACAACATTACATCCCATCGTAATTAAAATATCAATTTTACTGGGTATATCTGTTAAAAGCTTGGGATGGTGCTCACTCATATCAATACCAGCTTCTTCCATGACTTCTACTGCTAATGGCTTCACCTGCGGATACTCTTCTGTTCCTGCTGAGTATACTTCAAAAATTTCTGACCCGAGTTGTTTAGTCCATCCCTCAGCCATCTGACTTCGACATGAATTGTGTACACATACAAATGCCACTTTATATTTCATCATCATTACCTCACTTTAGTTATTCTTAACTTGTACTAGTCCTTCAATAGCAACTACCTCTTCTTTATTATTAAAAACCGGGAACTCTGTTATTTCTGCCATACATTTTGAATAATCTTTCTTAAATAACTCTAATAAATACTTAGGTTGTTGAATTCCTTGTAAAGATAGTTCAGTATGTTGCATTCCTTTTTCATTTATAGGATTATCCGTAAGAAAATTTTCAAAATTTGACATAAATTCTTGGCTCGTATACCCTAGAACTGGTTTAACCGATTCTGTTACATATTCAAAAACACCCTCTGTATTGTGTTTGTAGAAAATATATCCAAATTCCCCACTCGTTCCAGCAATATTTTTCATCTGGCTCACAATATGTTTAGATGCATCCGTCGATTGTTTAAACAAATGTTCTGCGTTATTTGATACTCTCTTACTATTTGCTAATGTTTTTAATGTCATTTCATCAACATTTTCTGACGATGCCAAAATTTCCTGGGTCCCTGCTAATTGTTCTTCTGTAATACTCGCAATATCATGGGTAAATTCATTAGCAGATTTTATCTCTTTTATAATGACATTAATTTCTTCTTGGACTTCATTTATTGAATCAATCATTTCTTCAAATGATTGACCTGTTTCTTTAACAGAACTTTCAACATGCTGCATACTTTGTCTATTGGTCGTTGTATCATCGACCGCTTTTTTTGTTATTTCCTCTACTGTAAATATCAACTTCTCAATATTTTGCGTTGCATCTGTAACATCCTCAGCTAGTTTTCTGATTTCTTGTGCGACTACTGCAAATCCTTTTCCATGTTCTCCCGCTCGTGCCGCCTCAATTGACGCATTTAGAGCAAGAAGATTTGTTTGATTTGCAATACTTTCTATCACTTGTATTATATTTCTGATTTCTGAAGTCGAAATCCCTACTTCCTCCATTGTATGTGATAATTGAGAAATCGACTCCATAACCAAACTAACATCATCATCTGTTTTTTTCATGGATTTTTTTCCTTGATGTGATATATTTACCATCTCACTTGTTTTATTACCCACGACATCGCTTTTTTTAGATATGCTAGTCACTATATCTGAAAGTTTTATTATACTACTTGTGATTTCTTCAGTACCTTTTGTAAATTCCTTAATTGTTGCAACTAATTCTGACATCGCTGTCGACTGACTTCTGGCCGTACTTTCCATTTCATCTGACGATTCATTTGTGGAATTTACTATTTGATTAATTTCGACTATAATATGTGTCATTTGATCCAACAATTCTTTTATTCTTTGATTTTTTTCTATTATGATTTTATTTTTTTCATTATTTTTTTTCATAAAAGCCATTATATTTATTCCTTTTCTAATTATTGTCATTTCAACTAGGATTTAGGTTTCAACAAATAAAACAATTGTTTTTATTTGATTCCTAATAATTCAATGTGTCTTCCAATGTGCTTTATTAACGCTTGTGCATATTTATCTTCGTTCTTATGTAGTGTATCAAAAAATGCATCTTTAAATAAGAACTCTTGCTCAGCATCTTTTGCTTGAAGGAGCAATCCATAAGTAATGTGTAACAACTGTCGTGCATTATCATCATTCATATAGGTGGGCAATTCTTCATTCGATAACTGATCAATGTCTTTAATGGCATTAATATCTGTTGTTACATGATAGTATTTCTTGGCTTCATTAAAATGATCCAAGGCATACTTGTGCATAGCTCTATATAATTCCGGATTTTCTTGAGCAATAACACGAACAGCTTCTAACCAATTCGTGCCAGCCGTTTTAACGTGAAATCTACCCTTTGTATATTTAGCAACAATTGGAAACACATGAAATTTATCACTGCCGGAATGAATGCTTAATTTATAGCCAAATGTATCCGCTATTTCCGCATGAATAGCAAATGTCTTTTCAAATTGGTCGATATCTCCCATATAATCGATACCTTTTTGAAACTCACCAATAAATCTTGGCGCCATACTATTCACTTTAACTCCGTTACTATATAGCTCATTGGCAATAAAATAATGGGATTCAGGCGTTGTTGGAGTACTAGTTTCATCAATAGAGATCTCAAAATCAATCCCTCGTTGAGCTGGTTGAATATATTTGTCATAGACATCTTTCATAAATTCAATGGCATTTCCATAGATCAATACGTATTTCATCACTTTTAAACGATCAAATGTCATTGTCGAGTTGGTTAATTTAAACTCCTTATTTAAATACTTACCTTCTACTTCTTCTCTTTCCTTTTGAGGAAGCGCCATATATTTTGATTCAATATCAGCTTCAGATGTTTCATCAATAGTATCATCGATTTTATCCGTGCAATCAAGGGTAAGCATAGTAAAACCTAAGTCAATGGACATCTGGATATCCTCTTCTTCTTTCAAATGATCTCCATCTGCACCGAAACCTTCTTTATAGCCTTCTTGGAAAACAGCAAAACACGCCGCGTCCATGACATCTTTATAGCTTCTATTCGTTAAGCTTAATTCCCTTATGCTTTGTTGCGCTAATACCGGATGTACCTTTTTGCCTTCAATGGTTCTGATATGTCCAGGTGATGCCAGACCTAATCGATCACCTAATCCAACAGTTGCACCTTTATTACCAAGGGCTATGGGATTTGTATACTCAAGGTATGTATTGAGTACCAAACGGTTCTCATGGGTAAGCGGACATCGTTTATAGCCCCCTTGTGCGTCGCCCTGTATGTCATCAAACAGCTTTCCTTGTCCGACGACAATAATATATTTTTGATGATCTATCTTAAACATCTGCAGCATGCAGCCTTCAACTTCTACATAAGACTTTTCATAGACATACACTGTATTTTCGGTTTCTTTTAACTCGATAGTTACCTCATTCATTGTCATAATAAAACCTCCCATTGTTTAATCCAAAAATATAAGCATCTTCTTCCATTGTACCAAATCACTGGCGCGATGGCTAGCGTACGTTTTCTTTTTTCTTCTATCTCTCTACTAAAATTGACTTAAATCAATGCGGTATCTTTTTTCTATTGATATAATAACAACTATACAAACGATGAAAGGAGCAAAAAAATGAAAACTTCCACTAAAAACCCAATGCGTTTCTGGAGCATAGCCTCCGGAGTTTCTTTACTTATCATGGCCATAGCCGCTGGATATGCCTATGGTTTTTCATTCAATCAAATATATGTAGAAAACGATTCACTACAGACGATGACAAATATACAGTCTAATAGTATTTTATTTTATTCAGGTGCTATTGTATGGTGTCTTATCCTAATTACAGATATCATTGTCTCTTACGGATTTTACAGATATTTAAAAGCAACCCATAAAATTATTGCTGCCATTTCTGGAATACTTCGACTAATCTATTCTATCTTACTGGCAATCGGCATCGCCTTTCTTTTCGGGAAAAATACTGAGATCTTTTTAAAAATGTGGTCTATTGGTTTATTTGTTATTGGTTTCCATCTTATAATAACAGGTATTGGGGCCTTCTTAAGCGTAGAAACACCTAATTTATTCAGTTATCTATTAATTATCGCAGGAATAAGCTATAGTCTAATCCACGGACTTGAGAACTTTGTACCACAGGCAATTACGTTTTCTATGTATTTAGAATCATTTCTTGCCATACCTATGACCATTGGAGAGCTCTCTTTTGGTATATGGCTGTTAATCAAAGGCGGACGAAGATCAATCAACGGCCTTCAAACTCCCCTGTCCCAAACGCCTCTTAATTCTACTCAATGATTCTGGTGTTATGCCAAGATAACTTGCCAGCTGGTGTTGAGGAACCCTAGTGAATAATTCAGGCCTTTTGCCCATCATATATTTAACTCTTTCTTCCGGTGTCATTCCTATAAAGGAGGCAAAAGTGTCCTGTAACTCACCTAGACCAGACTGCATCATTTTCAAAACGATGTTTTCGAACTCAGGATATTTTTCAAGTTCACTGTCCTGTTCATCCAGTTCCCCAACAATCATGATAGAATCTTCTAAACATTCAACTGAATAAGGTGACAGAAAATCCTCATCTTCAGAAAAAATATTAATACTTTGCTTTTCTGTAAAAAAGTCTGATGTCACCTCTTTGCCCACTTGATCCACTGAAAATTTTCTTGCACAGCCTTCTATAATAAAGAAGCACTGTTTGGGAAGCTCTCCTTGTTTAATAAGAAGAGCTCCCTTTCGAAACGTCTGAACAGGAATATGGTCCACCATCTTACGAAGAACCTTATCATCCAGTTCACTATATCTTTTGACAACGCTGACAAGTTTGTCTAGTGCTGCCTTGCTCATTCTATCTTCCTTCATTTTGCTACTCTCCAATCCAAATATTTATATATAGATTCTACCACAAACATATTTTTCTGCAACACAAATAAAGCCCCAGTTAAAAGCAAGCGCTTACCTAACTTCAGACAAAAAAAGCGACACTTATCAACGCATTTGTTGAAAGTATCGCTGTGCAGTGTGCCCTGTGGGACACGATAACAAATTACAAGTCCGTCTTAATATCAAGACGGACAGGGATGTTGACGCTGGAGGTAAGGGGAATCGAACCCCTGTCCGAAAACCCGCATATAAAAGAGCTTTCAACTTCTACACAGCCATTTCAAAAACAATCATGCGCTGCTATTAATTTTAATGTTTCTATTGCTTGACTATATGAAGTATCATCATAAACCAATTTTTTTGTTATATTCTCATAATCCAATTTGTAAAAATTCTTGACAATAATTTCTTGTAGCAAATTCTTAATGTTTTTTTCTTCCAGTATTGAAATACTTTTAATATTATTTTTTCGTTCTTCACGTACATCTTGGATTAATTCAGTACTGTCGTCTAAACTTCCAATTTTATTATATAACATATGAAGATCGTAAATATGTCTCGAATGTTCATACGCCTTGTCTTCAAGATAATAATCACAAATAGCATACACTTTATCAATAAAGGTTCTCGAAATATCCTGTGCCTTCACACTGAAAGCATGTAATTCATAATCATCAGCCAAATTATTCATATCCATTTCTTTCAAATAACTTCCTATCATTGATTCAATGTTTTTTTCTATTACAGGAAAAGATATTGTTAATATAGAATTTTCAATAATAATATGATCTCTAACCACACTTTCTTCTTCTTTAAAAGAAAATTCTGCTTCAAATATTTGAAATTTTCTTCCAGACTTAAACTCTTCTTCATTTTTAAAAATGAAACCAAGATGATTGATAGCTTCTTTGATTCCTTTATTCGCTTTTTTTATTTTTCTAGATGTTATATTCTCATGAGCTGTAATATAGTAAGATAAATCTATATCTTCCGAGAATCTATTGATGGCATAAAAACATTTAGAAAGAGAAGTTCCTCCCTTAAAAATATATTGTGGATAATAATCTTTTAATGTTTTTAAAAACAGAGTCACAAAATAATCTTTAATAATAATTGAACGATGAATTGATAACTCGTTTTGCATTTGAGTTATAATAGTATCAAACATTTTGCCATCAAGATGCAAATTCATTTATAATCCCACTTTCTACCAATTTCTTATATACGTTTTTCGGGTAAGAAACCAATATTTTATCCAACTCATTTCTCGTAATATTATTTTCTTTAATGTATGAAGTTATTTTGTCAATTTGATCATTTTGAATTGTTTTAAGTGTCTTTATTACTTCTAATACTTCTATTAATCTCGCATTTTCACTATTTATTTCAACTCTTGCTTTACGTAATATTAATCTTTGTTTTCCAACATTAATTTCTCTTTTTCTATTAGTTTCATTATTAGTGACAACCTCTATTACATTTGGTACTTGAGTCGTTAAACGCAACTTATTTAGTAATGTAATACCTGCATATACACCTGAAGCTCTTTTTCCTTGACCTAAATATTTAACAGCAATAACTTTGTCTGGGTTTAATTTAGAATCTCCAAATATGGTTTTTTCAGGTAAATAATATACACCTCTGGAAAATCTTTTTATCTCTCCTGCTTTAAAAAGAAGTGACATAGATTTTCTAATTGTGTCTTTGGTATAATCAAACTCACTTTCAACATCTTCAATAAAAATTGGAGTACCGGGTTTATATATTTCTTTAAGTTTTTTTGCAGTAATCATTTTCTGCCACCTTCCTTATACTTATTATATACTAATACCTCACTACATTCAACTAATTTATCATTTTATGTATAAATTAGTGAATTAAGGTGTGGGGAATCCGGAATTTGTCAAGCTAGTTGTCCATCTTTCTTGAATTTATGATGCTTCACTTTCATCCAAATAATTATCCACAGATGGTGCCTTCTCTGGATTTGAATATGCCGTTTCATTTGACCATGTGAATATTTCGATACAATCGGTCCACTTTCACGGGAATTATCGGCCAGCATGACGGCAAAAAGTTGCCACCAATATCGGGCGATAGTCCAGCTTACATTTTTAATGCAATAGCTCCATAATGAAAATATGCATAGAACTATCAGCAAGAAACATTCCAGAGACATAATCAGAGGAATCTGCCAATCTAAAAAGATAAGGCAATACAAAGATACCAAAAACTTTGAGAAATCTTTGATGACTTTAATTACGTGTATCAATCCGTACTTATTGAAAATGGTCGACTAAAATCCGAGAATAATCGGTCAAAAGAACTTCTGAAACAACATCATATACAATCGTAAAGTGAATATTCCGAATGAACTGAGCACACTAACTCTTTTCAAACACTCTATCCGGGAAGTCAGATCACTTTATCCGGACAGAGTGCATCTAAATCAGGTGATGTCGTTTAATCGCTATAAAGGGCAAGCATAACTTGTTTATCCTCATCCTTTACAGCGTCCAACACCCAATATCCTGATATTTTGTCAGTAGTATTAACTACTATTCCGGCGAGGACAGGGTTTGGGGCAAGACCGCATTAGTGAACTGCACTGGTACCGGAGGGATGCTCAGTTTGGACGATTTAAGTGCACTAAGTCGTGGTTCTTCTGCAAATATTTGTCAGCCATCATCCCGAATTTATTGGCAATAACATCATATTTGCTAAGGGTACTCAGTTAACATTCGACGAGAAATTTTAAGCTATTGCAGGAACGTCTGTTGATGTTCCTGCAATAAAAAGACTGTGGACGACCTTCCGAAAAGTATGGCCATATTTTACCATGAATGTTGTCGATAATTCCCGTGAAAGTGGACTTTTCAAGACGAAATATTCGGTTCTTCCGCAAATATCCGTAAAACGCTATATTTTAGAGCGAATTCATGGTAAAATTATTAAGCGAAGTATCATATTTAGAACAATCAAAAAAGAACAGCTAGAGAAA
>CAZLXW010000007.1:0-93142 GCA_964563505.1 uncultured Eubacteriales bacterium | reverse complement strand
ATGGCTTTCAGCCCTAGCAATTGCATTTACAGACATTCCGAATCATTTTGTTTATTTGGACGTTCTTGTAGGAATTATTTTGATTGGTGTATATATAATTCGTCGACAGTTGCGTCGTGAGATTAAAGTCGCGGTTGTTATTGCTTTAGCCATGGGAATTGGAATAAGTTCGTTTATGGATGGAGGTTTTTCAAGTGGCGCCATATCATTAATTTTATTAAGTAATGGAATGGCTATTTTATTATTAGAAAAAAGACAGAGCATCATCGTGGCCGTCATCTCCGTCCTAAGCCTTTTGTTTCTATGGTGGTGGTCATGGAAAACAGGCTTTGTTAATCCGGCCCAGATGCATGCCGGAATATGGATCATTCAGATACTACTTGTTATTCTTTTTGCCTTTATTTTTCGTTTTGCGGCCTATGCGATTCGTAATCATCTGCTTGAGAATATTGATGAACTAGAGACTTCTGTACATTATGCCAATCAGTTGGCCTATTATGATCAATTAACACAACTTCCAAATTATATGGCTTTCACTCAATCTATTCAAAATATTCAAGAAAATCATCCAATAAGTGGCTGGATTTTTATATTAAGTTTTAAAAATCTAAATATTATTAATTCGATTTACGGTTCGGGCATTGGTGACCGAATATTAAAAACAGGAACGAAATATCTTATGGATACAAATAAGAAAGGTGAATTATTAGCGAGAACTGGTGGCAACCAATTTGCTATGTGGATACCGGGGAACGATGAGGACCAATTGAATCAAAGTTTATATCGAATAGAATTACAGTTAGCTCAAGCATTTGTTGATGAAAATCTATCAAATTTGTTAGGTTATTATGTTGCATATGCAAAAATTGAACCCGAGGATGACTCTTTTGAAGACGCTTATCGTAAGGCCATGTTGGCGATGACTTATGCGAAATATTCGAATGTACAAAATGTCATTGCTTATGACGTCGTCTTTGAAGATCAATTAAAGCGGGATACATATCTCATGGAACAATTAAAAAAAGATTTGGTCAGTTATACGAATTTTAAAGTCGTCTATCAGACACAAGTCCATGTGGATTCATTTGAGGTGGTCGGAGTCGAAGCCTTGTCAAGGTGGAAAACGAAAGAGTATGGAAATATCTCTCCTTTAGAATTTATTGCTTTGATTAATCGAATTGGACTCCATCGAGAATTTGGCTATTTTGTATTAGATCGGGTTTTAGGCGACTTTCAAAAGCTTTCCACGAAATACCACGACCATATTACGATTTCAGTAAATATAGAACCAACATACCTAATGGATGCCCGGTTTGTCGATGATGTTGAGGCACTTATGTATGTACATTCGATTGAAGGGAAGCAATTGATTTTAGAAATTACAGAAGGTATTGCAATGAATGGAATAGAACGGGTCAACGAGATTCTTAGAACGTTGAGAGACAAAGGTTTACGAATCTCATTGGACGATTTTGGAACCGGATACTCCGCACTAAATTATTTGGTCAACTTAGAAGTGAATGAAGTTAAGATTGACAAAGTTCTTATTGATTCCATTGGAACCAATGCCAAGAGTAAAGTTATGCTTAAAGCACTTAAAGAGCTGGCGGATGAATTTGACTTGCGTTTAATTGCAGAAGGAGTCGAGGAAGAACATCAATATAATACGATTAAAGATATCGGTTATAAAATTATACAAGGATATTATTTTTCTAAGCCCGAAGATATGCTATAATGTAATTATGATATGCAATTAGGAAAGGGGTGTCAATCAGGCGAGCCTGAAGATATGAAAATATTATTGTGTGATGATTCAATAACAGTACGTAAAAAACTAGCGCAATCGGTGAAATCCATTATTGACTGTGAAATTATTGAGGCGGCAAATGGACAGGAAGCGGTTAAATTCTATAATGAAAACAATCCGGAACTTGTATTTATGGATATTGTGATGCCATTTATGGATGGTTTGGAAGCACTAGAAAATATTATTGCTAAAGATTCGAGTGCCAAGGTAATCATGTTATCGTCGGTGGGAACGAAAGCAAATCTTCAAAAAGCTTTAAAATCAGGGGCGATAGACTTTGTACAAAAACCGTGGGAAAATGATCGCTTAAAGATTGTAATTCAATCACATCTGAAGGAGGGAAAATAATGTTTAGTGCTTTTTTTGGCAATTATTTGTTAAACAAAGGGCTTGTTCAGCTTGAAGATATGAAACATGTTTTAGACGTGATGCATACAAAACATCTTAAACTCGGAGTTTTAGCCATTAATCTTGGTTATATGACAGCAAAAGAAGTTGAGAACGTGCATCATAAACAAGCGATTATGGATAAATATTTTGGAGAAGTCGCCATAGAACAAGGCTATTTGACAGAAAAACAACTTGAAAAACTCTTATCCGCCCAAAAATCAGAACGTTTATTGCTTGCACAAACCCTCATTGAAGAAGGAATTATGAGCCACGAATCTTTTGAGGAAGAAATCCGTCTTTATAAAATCGAGTATGGTCTTAACGATGACCAATTCGAAGCAATAAAGAGCGGAGATGTCCACGTCATTGCGACAGCGTTTATGACTTTTGAGAAGAAGGTAGAAGCACAACAGTTCTATATAGATTTTGTGACCCTCTTCGTAAAAAATCTCATACGATTTGTGGATACACAGGTCAGTATTGATCGTGTACAACGTATCGAAGAACTGGAATATGAACATTTAATATCTCAGTACTTGGTCGGCGAAGATACCTTTTTTACAGCATTTGGAGGATCAAGTGAAATCCTTTTAGATTTGGCGGAAAAATATGCGGAAACAAGCTTTGAGTCATTTGATGATTACGCGGTTGATTCATGT
The DNA here is from genome assembly GCA_964563505.1 of uncultured Eubacteriales bacterium. GTDB lineage: Bacteria > Bacillota > Clostridia > Lachnospirales > Vallitaleaceae > UBA1351. The sequence continues at coordinate 90,286 of CAZLXW010000007.1, read as the reverse complement.
CAAGAGTTTTTAAATGTAACAACAGGACTTTTTGCAGTGAATCTTTCGGATCAAAACATTGACTATACCCTTAAACCACCTACATATGTGGAAAATGCCCTAGTTCGACCACAAAAAACCCTTTATCGTATTCCGGTTAAATTAAGTCGAGGAACAATTTATCTCATCGTAGGTCATTTAGATTAGACTGATAAGGAGTCTAGTATGAAGAAACGGCATAAATTCACCCTAGTATTTGTTTTCTTATGTATGCTTTTAACCTATTTAGCTTATTATATGATCCAAGATGGAAGTGCACTTGCCGTTGATTCTAAGATTGAAAAGGGGCGAGTGAGCTTGCCTGAACTTGATGCACAAGAATTTATTGTGAAATTAAAAGGCGAATGGAAATATTATGATTCCAAGCGACTCGATGAGATTTCTGAAGCGTCAACAAGTACCTTGGTAGTGATTCCTGAAAATCAAAATACGAGTAATAACAAGCAGTTTTATCGGTATGGAACATATACGATGGAGATTAGTAACTTGACCCCCAATAAGGCATATGGCATTTATTCGGGAAGTCAAGTTACTGCTTTTAATTTATATGCTAATAACCTATTGGTTTTTTCCAACGGAAGGATGTCAGATAGTCAAAATTCCCATGTGTCTGAATGGAAGCCAAAGGCCGGAACCATTTACAGTGATAATGAAGGGAATATTCGCCTAGCCGTGGAAATCAGCAATTATGAATATCCGGATGGTTTGTTTTGGACGCCCATGCAAATCGGTCAACCAGACTTGATTTTTAATGATTATTATAATAAGCGTGTGATTGATATTGCATTTTTAATCGGTTTTCTTATTATTTTTTTTCTTTTAATCAGTTTTTATTTTATGATTAAGTATGATTCTAGCGTTATTTATCTTGCTATACTGGTTTTGATTATGTTTGCCCGATTATCTGTAACTTCCAGTCGTCCGATTATGTATATCGGTTCAGGAATATCTTGGGATTGGATGGTTCGATTAGAATACATGAGTGGATATATGATACTACCGGTGTTTACATTAATGATGCTCAGCCGAACGTCTTACTTAAAGGGAAAATGGGTTCAAAAAATCGTTTTCTTTTTATGTTTTTTTATTAGTGTTTTTGTGGGCTTAAGTAATCACGATGTTTATAGTCGGTTTTTAGACGTCTATCTTTGGACAGCGTTGATTGTTTTGTTTGGCCTGATTATTGTATCGGTCCGAAATTTTTGGAAAAATGCCTTTGTCCGAAATATGTTTTTTTTAGTATCGATTAATTTTTCGATTGCTCTGATTTATCAAATTTCAGGTGAACTTATTTCATATGTACCAGTGGCTATTTTTAATGCAATCATAGCCATGACTGCTATTGTGTTGAATAGTTTTGTGAGTAAGATTAAGGAAAATGAACTTCTTGCCATGAGTGCTATGATTGATCCGTTGACAGGACTTTATAATCGCTTGTATTTTGATGAATTAGGAAAAGAATCCTTGAATGAAATTGTGCCTCATAAACTGTATGTCATGTTTTTGGATTTAGATGGATTCAAAAGTATTAATGATACATATGGACATGAGGAAGGGGATTATATTCTTCAGACTATCAGTCGGCGATTGCGTCAATCACTCCGTAATGATGATGTTATTATTCGATATGGTGGGGATGAGTTTATTATTCTCCTTAATTTGAAAAAAGAAGAGGATATTAAAAAAGCAGCAAAACGCATTCTTAATCAAGTCGCCATCATTGAAGAATCGAGCGAGAAACAGTACGCATTGAGCGCGAGTATCGGTATTGCCCATTATGATTTTAGTACAGGATTGACCCTGGAAGATTATGTGCGTCTAAGTGATCAAGCAATGTATAAGGTGAAAGAACAAGGCGGTGGCGCCTATATTATCGTCTAGATTATGTGCGGAAAATCGCTTTTTATACGAAACTCCAAAACTGACGAAGTGTACCGACGGTTTTGGAGTTTTTAGTAGGTGTCTTATTCGTCTTTATCATGGATTGCACCAGGCTGCCAGAAATTATGGTACAATATAATTCAAATGAAGTAAGGAGGGTTTAATGAATGAAGCAATTTTATATGCCAACAAAATTATTTGACGGTAAGAAAATCATAGAGGAAAAAGGGCAACTATTATTAGCATATGGAAAGCGTGCCTTGATTGTCACCGGAGGTCATTCTTCCAAAATCAATGGATCCCTTGGAGATGTTGAAGATGCATTAAAGGCATGGAACATTGATTATCGCATTTTTGACCATGTCGAAGAAAATCCTTCGATTGAAAATGTGATAGAAGGTGCGAATGTATATAAAGAGGCAGAGTTTGTTATCGGTATCGGTGGTGGATCACCGCTCGATGCAGCAAAAGCTATTGCTGTACTTTTAAAAAATCCTCATGAAGTTGAGGAAAAGATTTTATTTGAGGCACCTGGTGCGAAAGCGCTCCCTGTTATTGCTGTTCCGACAACTGCCGGAACAGGTAGCGAGGTGACACCATATTCCATTTTAACAGTGCATAAGGATCAAACAAAACGAAATTTCAAGTGTAGAGTATTTCCGGAGATTGCTTTTTTGGATGTGCGTTACTTTTTAACCATGAGTATTCATGTGCGCCTATATACCTGCATTGATGCACTGACACATCTTGTTGAGAGTTATTTAAATACCAATGCGACGGAATATAGTGACGGCATTGTCGAGGCAGGATTAACATTGTGGGCTAAAGGGTTTCCGAGAATTCAAGCGGAAAATATTGATGAGACACATATGCAATATTTTATTGCTGCATCAACATTTGCCGGCATGGCTATATCGCAGACAGGAACAAGTTTACCGCATGGGATGGGGTATTTTTTAACCTATCATCACGGACTATCTCACGGTCATGCCAATGGAATTTTGACCAGCAGTTATTTGCGTTTATATCAAGATCAAGATCAAGATAGAGTGAAGCGATTATTAAGGTGTTTGGAATTTCATTCGATTGAAGAGTTTGAGAAAGAAGTGGACGCCTTATTACCTGCTCTGAATTTAACGGATAATCAAATGTTAATCTATGCTGAGCAAATGATGCTTAATCAAGCAAAGTTAAAAAATTATCCATTTGAGGTAACAAAAGATGAGTTATTCGTGATGTATAAACGAAAAAGCTCCCAAGCGGAATCGAACCGCTGACCTATTCATTACGAGTGAATCGCTCTACCGACTGAGCCATGGGAGCATCTTCAATAATTATAATAATTTTTTGAAAATTTGTAAAGGAGAACTTATGCAAAACATTCGACGACAAAGCATGTGCGTTTTCATCGTAAGTATAATGATGTTGACACTCATGATTCAACCAAATTATAGTTCCAGTGACTTAATGGATATTGATAACCATTGGGCAAAAAATTATATTCAAGCAGCGGTAAATCGAGGGATTGTGACAGGATATGCCGATGGAACATTTCGCCCGGAAGCACCGGTAAGCCGTGGTGAGTTTGCCAAAATTATTAACCGGGGACTTGGACTAACAAATACAAGGAATATTATGTTTTCAGATCTGAACGCTTCTCAATGGTATTATTATGATGTATCCAAAGCTATTGCGGCAGGATATATGCAAGGATATGAGGATTTTACATTTCGAGGTGCATGGAACATTTCGCGCCAAGAAGCGGCTGTTGTTTATCACAAATTGATGCCTTTTTATAAAAAAAACATAGAACTAGCACATTTTTCGGATGATTCGAAAATCGCTCTTTGGGCCAAAGAAAGTGCCATGGCCGTCGTCGATAAAGGCTATATGATTGGCGATGAACAAGGGCGTTTTCGACCGGAAGATCCATTAACTCGAGCAGAAGCTTGTGTATCGATTGTTCAGTTCTTGGATGGAGAGCGATTGAATCCTTATAGTCAATGGGTTGATAAAGCAGATGATTTACAGGAGAATACTATCTATACGGCGACATTAACCGTTGATAAAGATGCAGATGAAGGCAGTATATACTTTAGTCACATCGTAAGTTTAGGTGATGTTAATGTTCAAACGGACAATCAACGGGAAGTGGTGTTTAATGATGCGAAGATTCAACGTATTTGGCTAGATAATTCGTCAGGAGAAACACGCATTCGATTGACCGGAAACACGACGATTGATCAAGTTATTGTGCCATATGGAGGAAGGATTGAAGATGATACGTTAACTGGCGAAGGTATCCGTGAAGTCGTTTTGAGGGGCAATAAACTTGATGAACAAGCGACCCACATTAAGGGGAAAGTGGATACAGTAATTATAGAAGATGAAGCTATATTCAGACTTGAAGCCGGACGTATTGAACAGCTCATAGTCTATTCAGGGGCCAAGGATTCTGTGATTTTCCAAGAACAAGCAACAGTCATTGAAGAAGCCTCGGTAAGTAGTTCTGTGGCTTTTCAAGGATTAGGTAAAGTGATAGTAATGCATGCCTTATCAAACAATATTACATTTCAAAGTGAACCTTTTGATATAAAGCATTCTGTTGGACTTAGTCGGCCGCCTAAATTTGCTGAAGACAGTCAAGAGCCTGTGCCAATCTTTTCGCCATATGACGATGAGTCAGATGTGGATATAGATACGGAGATTTGGATTGTTTTTGATGAGCCGATTTTTAAATCAAATGGTGAGATGATTTATAATGACGATATTGAAAATCTTATTGAGTTAAGACGTAATAGATCAACAGGAAGCAAAGTTAGTTATACAGGAACTATTCAAGGGGATAATCGAAGTATCAAAATTGTCCCGGATTACGAGTTAAGAGAAGATGAAACCTATTATATTATTTTACTTGACGAATCAATTGAAGATCGCGAGGGGAATGAAAATGATGAAGTGATTTCAAAGTTTAGGACCGGAGAAATACTTGAAAAAGATTGGGATATTGATTTTTTCCCGAGAAACAATGCAAGAAATGTTAAGCGAGATGTTGAGATTGAGATAGACTTTAATGAGCCGATTTTCCGGGCCGATGGTGGAAGAATTCGTGACAATGATATTGATGAATTCATAGAGCTACGACGGGGAAGTTTGCGTGGTAGGAAAGTGGATTTCAATGCGTATATTGATAACGATGAAGAAGTGATTACAATCGAACCGACAGAACGATTAGATCGAGATACATACTATTACCTTATAATTCTTGATGAAATGATTGAAGACAAAGATTATAATCTCTTAGAGCGAAGATGGATTAAGTTTGAAATAGAATAAAGATTCCTTTTAATCATTTATAGTATTTTTATTAAGAAATGGTTAGAACTATTGACAGTTTTTTGATAAAAAAGTAAACTGAAGCTATGTAAATATGGAGGAGTATAAAGAAAGAAGGATGTGGAGAATGAAAAAAATAATAGCATTAATGTTAGTTTTTGTAATCGGAAGTTCCATGCCGGCATATGGATTATCAAACCGGGTATCCAAACAATATACACGGATAAATAGTGCGTTAATAGTTGATAAAGTTGTCGAAGTTTATCCTTTTGAAGAGGGCATTTGGATTATTACCGGTGGTGGTGGCGTTGCAAAAATCAATCAGCAAAACCAATGGACAACATATCAAAAGGCACCATATGGATTAAGTAATAATTTTATAAATTGTATGACTATTGATATCAATGGTAATGTCTACTTTGGAACAAACTCCGGTGTAAGTGTCTTTAAAACGGATGGTCAATGGGAGCAGTACTATATGAATAACAATTCGATTTATGGCGAGACCGTTACAAGCTTAACAGCAGATAATGAGGGTGGTATATGGCATGGAGTGACCAACTATGGCGCTTATCATATTGATGTACAAGGAAATCGTACAAACTATAATACACTTAATTCAGAGATTCCAAGTACGGATGTGACAAAAATTCTTCTTGACGAAGAAGGTGGAACATGGTTTGCAACGCATCCGAATTATTCAGATATTGGAGGTATTGCTTATCTAGATGCTGAAGGGGAATGGACAGTATATAATTCCAATAATTCAGACTTGCCCTCGAATCGAGTGAACGATTTATATCTTGCAAGCGATGGAACGTTATGGGTTGGTACAATTAATGGATTGGCTTCCCTTAAAGATGACGAATGGTCTATATATAGTAAACCGTCCATTTTGGAATATTTTATAAAGGCCATTGCAGAAGATCAAGACGGCAATATATTTGCAGCAACTTGGGGCGATGGTTTATTGAAAATTGATGCGTCAAAGGAACTTGTTGAGTATAAGGCAACAAATACACCAATTCCAAATAACTATATATATGATGTTGCAGTAGAAAGCGATGGAACGCTTTGGATTAGTACAAACCTTGGTGCAACCGAAATTAAAAACCAAAGACAAGAGACGCCGATCATTCAAAAACCGGATAAAGTAATGGTGTTTTTAAATGGACAAAATTTACGTTTTGATGTAGAACCTGTGATTCGTAATGGTCATACGCTGGTCTCAATGCGTAATTTCTTAGAAGCATTAAATCAAGAGGTGGAATGGAATGAAGAACTACAAAAAGTTACATCAAGCGGAGATAAAAGCATTGAACTTATTATTGGTGATCAGACAACAGTTGTTGATGGTAATATAGCTGAACTCGAAGTGGCTCCGGAGATTATTGAAGGACGTACCATGGTTCCTTTGCGCTGGTTAGCAGAAACATTGGATTACGTCGTAGAATGGGATCCGATTAATTATTATATTGACATTATAAAATAAGGAGAAATTCAATGAAGAGTAAAGTGATTGATTTAAAGCGAATAAAAATAGGCATAGCAGCAGTTCTTATTGTTATACTGACAGCGGTTACATTTTCACCGATAGTTGCTGAAGAAGATGTAGAAGATGTAGAACTTGACGTTTTAACTGAACCTGAAGTCCTTACCTTAGAAAAAGCTATTGAACTTGCCATGGAAAAAAACTTTGATGTGAAGATTGCAGAAGTAGAGAAAGAAGAAGCGTTATATAGTCGTGAAAAGGTTTTAGAATTGGCTAAACTTGATTTTGCAACTGGAAATTATGATGTGGACTTAGGTGCTGAATTGGCAAAGATTCAGAAAGAGTATTTGAAGATTTTATCTAATAGTGTATATGACCTTCAACTCCTTGGTGTTGAACTCGACGTGAAATCAACCTATGCTGGATTGATTCATGCAAGAAATAACCTTGAATTAGCAGAAAAATATTTAGAGCAAGCTGAACAAAGTTATGAGTTTATGAATAAGCGGTTTGAACTTGGACAAGTAGCGAATTCAGATGTTCTTGAAGCTGAATCTGAAGTTGCTGCAAAAAAATCGGAATTAATTGAAGCACAGTTAGCATTCAGTCATTCTATGATGGATCTTAATATGTTAATGAATGAAGACTTACAAAAAGATTGGATCATAAAAGAAGAAATTAGTGCGAGAAATCTTGAAGTTCCAGAATTGTCTGAGTTACAGATGTATATGTTAGAAAACCATCCGTCGCTAGTAAGAGCGGAGATGGCGTATAAAATTGCGGAGTCTACATATGAAATTACAAGTGGGTTTTATCCTGAGAATGTACATGTACGTCGTGAAGCAGAACATAGTTTTAAGAAGGCTCCATATCAATATGATTCAGCTAAATTATCCCAAGAAAAAAGTCTTATTCAAGCGTATCAAAACCTTGACAGTATCACACAAGGAATTGAAGCTCTTGAAAAAAGTGTTGAGCTCATTAACGAAAGTTACCGAAGTGCACAACTGCGTATGGAGCTTGGATTTATCACAAGCCATACCCTCAATGAAATTGCTCTTACACAACAACGTATGGAAGTCAATCTTATAAATATGCAACGAAACTATCAACTCGCCGTAGCACAACTAGAAGCTGTATCCGGATACACATTTTTAGACCAAGAAATCGAAGAATAATTTCCGAATCATATAAATAAAACGGACATATTGAGTAGTGGGAGTGCCGGACCTAACTTTATTCAGAAATATCATTCTAAATCAATAAATTGATTCAGGACGATATCCCTAAACAAAGTCAGGACCGAAGTTCCCATGAAACTCAATATGTCCATTTCTTTATTCATTTCTTTATATTTTTCCTACAATTTGAAGAGGTACCAGCAACAGGTGTCGATTTTAAACCATATGGGATGGATATTGCCGTCTTTTTCAGTCCAACTAATACGAACAGGAGTCCGCGTAAACAAAAAAACAAAAGGGCATAATGCCCCTTTGTTTTTTGCGCTGTCAAACAAGGAAGTAAATGAGTACAATCAACCCTAAAAGGATACGATAGTAGCCAAAGACTTTGAAATCATGTTTTTTAATATAACCCATTAAAAACTTGATGGCAAGAATCGAGGTAATAAAGGCAACAATCATGCCCCCGATTAAAATCATTAATTCTTGACCCGTAAAATCAAACCCAAACTTAATAAGTTTTAATAAACTAGCACCAAACATGACAGGGATTGCTAAGAAGAAAGTGAATTCAGCAGCAATTACCCGGGAAGCACCTAAGATCATTGCTCCAATGATAGTTGCTCCTGAACGAGACGTTCCGGGAATGAGTGCAAGTGCTTGAAAGATACCGATGAGAAAAGCCGTCTTGTAAGAAATGACGCCCAAGGTTGTTATCTTTGGAAGTTTGCCTTTATGGGCATACTCAATTATAATAAATAAGATACCGTATAAGATGAGCATGAGGGCAACGGTTTGATAATTGTAAAACAGTTCATTGATGATATCATCATATAAGAGGCCGATGATTGCAGCCGGAATACAGGCAACAAATATTTTAAACCATAAAATCATAATATCTTTTTTAATAAAATGCTCACGATCAGGAGTGAAATCAAAAGGAAACAGCTTATTAAAAAAAAGAACAACGACAGCCAAGATAGAGCCGAATTGTATAACAACTAAAAACATGGCCATAAACTGGGGGCTGACATCAAGGTTTATGAATTCATCGACCAAAATCATGTGACCGGTGCTACTAATAGGAAGCCATTCAGTAATACCTTGAACGATACCGAGAAAAAATACTTTTAAAAATTCAATCATAATATATTCGCTTTCTGTGTAGTTTATAGTCCGATTAAAGCGGATGCCAATGAGAAATATGCCATTAATGCAAATGCATCAACAATAGTTGTAATCAAAGGGCTCGCCATTATCGCAGGATCCAAATTAAGTTTTTTTGCAAAAATCGGCAAGACACCTCCGACAATTTTTGCTAAGATGATTGTCATAAATAAACTCAAGCATACAACAAGGGTTATCATGAAATCAGTTTTTTCAAAATAGTAAATACGTATAAAATTAATTCCGGCAAGTGCAATACCAACAACAAAACTGACCCGTAACTCTTTCCAAAGCACTTTTAGAATATCTTTAAGTTGTATTTCATCTAAAGCAAGCCCGCGAATAACTAAAGTTGCGGACTGAGAACCGGCATTTCCACCGGTATCCATCAACATTGGAATAAAAGCAGTAAGTACGACAACTGTTTGAAGTATATCTTCAAATTGACGAATAATATTTCCGGTAAAGGTTGCAGAAATCATTAAGACGAGTAACCAGAGTATTCTGTGCTTTGCCAAAGAAAGAATATTTGTATCTAAATATTCTCCATCCGAGGGTTGCATAGCTGCCATTTTTTGAAAGTCTTCAGTATTTTCCTGATCAATGATGTCGACAATGTCATCAATGGTAATGATTCCTACAAGGCGATTTTCGTTATCTACAACCGGCATAGACAGAAAATCGTATTTTTTAAATAGTCCGGCAATATTTTCCTGATCATCATGTGTATGGATGAAACGGATATTTTGTTGCATCAAGTCACCAACAGATATGTTGGAATCGCTTAAAATCAATTTGCGTAAAGTAATAAGTCCTTCTAACTTTCTATTCTTATCCGTTACGTAGCAGGTGTGAATTGTTTCTTTGTCAACACCATTTTTTTTAATATAAGTTAAGGCAGACTCTACAGACATTTCTTTTTTTAAAGCAATGTATTCAATGGTCATAATGCTTCCGGCAGAATCTTGAGGATAATCCAGAAACTGGTTTATTAATGTCCTTTTTTCAGAAGAAGTATTTTTTAAGATTTTTTTAACGACATTTGAAGGCATTTCTTCGAGTAAATCAATCGTATCGTCAAAAAAGAGCTCGTTTAAAATCGACTTCATCTCTGAATCAGTGGCACCTTCGATTATATGTTCTTGATATTTGTTAGACATATACGAAAAGACATCGGCTGCCAATTCTTTCGGAAGTAGCCTGAAAGTGACAATCATCTTTTCGGTTTCAAGGGTTTCAAGTAATTGAGCAATATCAACAGGATTCATTTGTATGAGTTCATCCCTAGCTTGAATAAATTTACTTCCTTGAATATAATCTTGAAGTTTTGAGTTCATTGATAACCTCCTTAATATGAGCTGCCATCAATTAAAATGTGGCTAGTAATGGCATATTTAATAGGATTAATTGTATAATATAAGGGCTTACTACATTCAGGGCTTGCGTCCATAACTAACCACCACCTTCGTTAAGATTATCTGTTAAAAAAATTTCTATCAGCATTTATTATACGTGTCAAAGGTATAAATTGCAAGAAAGGAAGATTAAAACTATAATGATTTTGAGTGGAAGACTCTTAGGTAAAAATATTACCTATTGCAGCAAAGATTGTCCGTTCATGTTTTCGTCAGTTTTTCATATAATAAACGTGTAGCTAAAATCAATCTATTAAAAAATGGAGGTAGTTTATGAAAGTTTTTACAAAAAAAGTAGTGGGGTTATTTTTAGTATTAACACTTATCATGTCTTTAACTGCATGTGGTGGCAATGATGCCGGAAGCACAGGCAACTCAACAGACACGGATACTAGTACAGATTCCGGATCGACGGATTCAGGATCGACAGATACTGACACAGATTCAGGTGCTGATGCTGAAGACGTTACATTGACACTATGGAGTATTGCAACAGAAAGTGATGCCTTTAATCCGGCATATACGAAAGCGATCGCTGATTATGAAGCAGCGCATCCGGGTGTAACGATTGTTCATGAAACATTTGAAAATGAATCGTATAAAACGAAAATTAAAACAGCGGTAGCGGCCAATGATTTACCGGACATCTTCTTTACATGGGGTGGTGGTTTCTCGCAAGCGTTTGTTGAATCCGAAAAGGTTATGCCTTTAGATGATTATTATGCAGACTTCTCTGATGAATTAAATGAAGCTGCGTTAGGAAATGCAACATATAACGGTCAAATTTACGGAACAACATATTCAACACCGGTTTCACTATTATTTTACAACAGAAAAATGTTTGATGAGCGTGGATTAACAGCTCCAACGACATTTGAAGAGTGGAAAGAAGTAAATCAAGCATTCTTAGACGATGGAATTACACCAATCGGTATCAGTGTTAAAGATACTTGGGTACTTGCAATGACACATGATGCATTAACATTAAAATCAGCAGGTCCTGAAAAAGTACACAATGTATTAACAAAGACAAGCGGAAGTTACAATGATCCGGATTTTATCAATGCATCAGCAAGTTTAGTTGAGCTTATTGAAATGGGCGCATTAATTGAAGGAGCGGCAGGTCTTTCTAATGATGAAGCTAGTCAATTATTCTACAACGGAACAGTACCTATGTATATTACAGGTAGCTGGATGGCAGGTTCAATCTATACAGATTCAGAAACTCCGGAAGATTTTGACTTGGCGCCAATTCCTGTATTAAATGATGCAAATGCACAAATTACAGACTTCATGGGTGGAGCATCTGATACATTGATGGTTGCAGCTTCAACTAAATATCCTGAAGTGGCTGGAAATGCTGCATTTGAATTGGCACGAAGTGTTTCAAAATATGCATATCTTGATGGTGCAGGTGTAGCTGCGTGGAACGTGGACTATGATGAGAGTGATATTAAACCTTTAGTTCAAAAAGTGGCTCAAAATGCGACAAGTGCAACATCCTTTACATTATGGTTTGATACATTAATGGAAGCAGGCGATGCAGGAGAATACCTTGCATTATTACAAGAATTATATATTGGGAACTTAACACCGGAAGAATTTGCTGAAGCAATGGCAGATCAACTGGGACAATAAGCACAACATAAAGTTATGGAGGATCGATAATGGACAAAGTAATGAAGAACAAAACAGCGATCATTCTATTCATGTTACCGGCAACTGTTTTGTTTGTGTCAATTATCATTGTGCCAATCTTCATGTCCGGCTATTATAGCCTACTTGATTGGGATGGTATGACCGAGGCGACATTTATAGGATTAGACAACTACATCGGGTTATTTACAAGTAGGTCAGGAGGCTTTGTTAAGTCACTTAGGAATGCGTTCATATTAGCCGGGCTTTCCGTGACACTACAGCTAGGGTTAGCATTAATATTAGCTCTTGCATTAGCGAAAGGAAGAAAGGGAGAAAGATTCTTTGTAACCGTATTTTTTATTCCGGTTATGATTTCAACAGTAGTTATTGGACAACTATGGATGAAGATATACAATCCGCAATATGGATTGATTAACATGGCTCTTCGTTCTATGGGGTTAGATAATCTCACAAGAACATGGTTAGGGGATCAGGATACGGCCTTGTTAGCTGTATTCATCCCTCTACTATGGCAATATGTAGGCTATCATATGCTGCTTATGTATGCAGGAATCAAATCGATTCCGACGAGTTTACGAGAGGCGGCAAAAATTGACGGAGCAACAGATAATCAGATTTCACGGTACATCACCATTCCTCTATTAAAACCGGTATTGCAAGTATGCGTTATCTTTGCAGTAGTCGGATCATTGAAAGCATTTGATATGATTTATGTTTTAACCAATGGAGGACCGGCCCATGCCAGTGAAGTTCCAAGTACACTCATGGTTTCTAGGATTTTTTTAAGGAACCAATATGGTTATGGTAGTTCAATTGCCATTATGATTATATTCTTATGTTTCTTCTTTGCAGTATTAATTAAAAAAGCGTTCAAAACGGAGGTGGATTAAATGAAAAAAGAAAGCAAAGTCGGAAAAAATATCGTTTTCGCACTCCTTTGTTTTTGGACACTTGTACAAATATTCCCGCTTTATTGGATGTTTACCTTTTCATTAAAATCCAATAGCGAGATTTTCGGAGAAAATGTTATTGGATTACCCAAAGAATGGCTATGGGAAAATTATACAGCAGCATTAACAACCGGGAATATGGCTATTTATTTTATGAATAGTTTTATAGTAACCGCCGGTACAATCGCATTAACCATTATTGCGGCATTAACAGCAACCTATGCCTTAGAGCGTATGGTTTGGAGAGGGCGTAAGTTTGCCAATAATATGTTTATGCTTGGCTTAACTGTACCGATTCATGCAGCAATATTACCGGTATTTATTATGCTAAGGAATTTAAAAATGACCAATTCATATCAAGCCTTAATTATTCCTTATGCAGCGTTTGCATTAGCCATGGCAATATTAATTAGTAGCAGTTTTATCAGTGGTATTCCGCGTGAGCTTGAAGAAGCGGCCTGTATTGATGGAGCAAGTATATATGGTATTTTTTGGCATATTATTTTACCCTTAATGCGACCGGCATTATCAACGATTGGTATTTTTGTTTTCTTGCAAGCATGGAACGAGTTAATGTTTGCAGTTATCTTTATAAGCGAAGCAAAATATCGAACATTATCAGTTGGTATTCAAAACTTATCCGGTTCATATACGACAGAATGGGGACCCATCGGAGCGGCACTTGTTATTGCAACCTTCCCTGTCTTGATTCTATATGCATTCATGGGTAAACGAATACAAGAAAGCTTAGTTATGGGAGCCGTTAAAGGTTAAATATCTTAAAGTTAAATACAGGAGGTCAATATGTATCAACATGAGAAGAATCGAAAACGTGCACAAGAACTCGTTGCACAAATGACATTAGATGAAAAAATTAGCCAATTGACCTATAATTCAGCAGGAATTCCTCGTTTGGGAATTCCTGCTTACAATTGGTGGAATGAAGCATTGCATGGTGTTGCAAGAGCAGGAACAGCGACGAGTTTTCCTCAAGCCATTGCTTTAGCGGCTATTTTTGATGATGAATTTTTAAGTCATGTGGCTAAGGTGATTGCAGATGAAGGACGTGCAAAATATAATGAGGCATCCAAACATGGGGATCATGATATTTATAAGGGACTGACCTTTTGGTCACCCAATATTAATATTTTTAGAGATCCAAGGTGGGGCCGTGGACATGAAACTTATGGGGAAGATCCATATTTATCAGCTAGACTAGGTGTGGCCTTTATCAAAGGATTGCAAGGAGAAGGCGACGTTATGCATGCAGCGGCATGCGCAAAGCACTTTGCGGTGCATAGCGGACCGGAGGACCTCCGTCATGAATTTGATGCGGTATCAACACCTAAGGATCTTTGGGAGACATATTTGCCGGCATTTGAAGCATGCGTCAAAGAAGGTCAGGTTGAGAGTGTTATGGGCGCTTATAACCGCGTCAATGGAGAACCTGCTTGCGGAAGTTATTTTCTGCTTAAAGATATTTTGCGAGAACGTTGGGAATTCAAAGGACATGTCGTTTCGGATTGTTGGGCGATTAAAGATTTCCATATGTATCACAAGGTGACAAAGTCACCAAAAGAATCTGCAGCACTTGCCATGGATGCAGGTTGTGATTTGAACTGTGGAAATATTTACCTATATATGCTACAAGCCTATGAATCGGGACTTGTAACAGAAGACCAGATTACAGAGGCAGCGGTTCGATTATTTACAACACGATACAAGTTAGGATTGTTTGATGAAACGGAATTTGATCAAATACCTTATGAAGTCGTTGAATCCAAAGAGCATACAGAGCTTGCCGTTGAAGCTGCAAGGAAAAGTATTGTTCTTTTGAAAAATGAGGGGATTTTACCCCTAGATAAAAATGCCCTTAAAACAATTGGTGTGATTGGACCTAATGCCAATAGTCGACTCGCCTTAAAGGCCAATTATTATGGAACGTCGTCTCGATATATTACCATACTTGAAGGTATTCAAGATGAAGTCGGTGACGATGTGCGTGTATTTTATAGTAAAGGCTGTGAGCTTTGGAAGGATCGAACAGAGCCCTTAGCTGTAGCAAACGACCGACTATCGGAAGCAATAACGGTGGCAGAACATAGCGATGTGGTTGTATTATGTCTTGGTTTAGATGAACGTCTTGAAGGTGAAGAAATGGACGAAGGAAATCATGTAGGCTCCGGCGATAAAGTCGATCTTGAACTTCCTCAGGTTCAACAACAACTCCTGGAAAAAGTCATCGAGACAGGTAAACCGGTGATTCTGTGTCTCATAGCAGGAAGCGCTATTAACTTAAGCTATGCAGATACATATTGTCAAGGTATATTACAGGCATGGTATCCGGGAGCACGTGGTGGTAAAGCTCTTGCAGATATTCTTTTTGGTAATACATCACCATCAGGAAAACTACCGGTGACCTTCTATCGTACTTTAGAAGGATTGCCTGAATTTACAGACTATTCAATGGAAAATAGGACCTATCGTTATTATACAGGGGAGCCTTTATATTCTTTTGGATATGGATTGACGTATGGGGATATACGATGTCAAGATGCCTATATCGAAGAAGTCAAGGAAAATGAATTTGTTAAAGTTAGTGTAAAGGCTGAGAATATGGGCCAAATAGCAACTGAAGATGTTATTCAATGTTATATAAAAGATGAAGAGTCAAAGTATGCTGTGAAAAATGTCAGTTTGTCAGGATATCAACGTATTTGCCTTGAAGCAGGACAGACAAGGCGTGTTTCCATTGATATTTCTTGGACGGCTTTGACGGCTGTAGATGAAGCTGGAGAACGAAGAATGGATAGTCAAACATTTACCTTATATGTAGGTACATTTTTACCGGATGAGCGTAGTCAAACATTAATGGGGCATAAACCCTTATCGATTCAGATTAATCTGTAGATTCGGTTGGTATCTACGATAATCTATGGTAGAATGAAAGAAAATGCAAGCAGGTGAAGAGAATGAAAAAACGATTAAAAGATCAATTTAACGACTTGAATTTGGATAAAAAAGTTAAATATCTTTTTATTGCGATTATTCTCATTTACCTGCTTGTTTTTTATGGGATATACACCTTTATCATTCAACAAAGTATGGTTGAATATACCTTGGAAAGTAATATGAATACATTGAAATCTATCGGGAACAACTTAAATGCAGAGATTGAAAGTATAGATAATATGAGCCAGCTGATTATGACAGACAAAGAAGTTGTTGCTTTTTTGAAATCAGATGAAGACGAGTTTTATGTAAAGCAAGAAGCTGTGCGTGCGATCTATGATACCATGAATTTATTTAATAATGTTTCGTCTGTCTTTGTGTTTCAAGAAGATTATGAGTATGTATCGTCAGGAATTGGAGTCACCCACATTGATGTGGATAAACTAGAAGAACTTCTTGAAGATGTGCGCCCAAGAGCTGGTGGCTATTATTTGGCAATCAACGGAAGGGGAGCTATACGGCGGGATATTGAATGGCCGGTTATTTCTTTGATTCGTGTTGTCAATGACTTGGAAACGCAACGTCCAATCGGAAGTATTATGATTAACTTATCTGTGGATTTATTTGATAATACCTATCGCAATATGACGTCAGAAAATAAGTCTTTTGGTTTCTTTGGACTTGACGGAACCGTTTTATCCAAGCAAAACTATCATGAAGCATTAGATGCTATTGAATATACCGGTGCAAGTTATCAGCAAGAAATGATTGGAAATGAAGGTATTGTTTCCTATCAAATCATTGATAATACCCCCTTTATTTTGAAATCATATGAAAAAATTCATTTCACTCAAGTGCTGACCGATGAAGCTGGAAAAATATTAGCCATTGTCTTTTTAGTTTCAGCCTTAGTCATTGGAATGATTGGTTTTTTTATTACACGCTATATTACACATCCGATTCAAAGACTAGCCGGCGCCATGAAATCTGTTAATACAGGGTGGTTACGCCGTGTGAGCCTGCCCCTTGCAAATGATGAAATTGGTTATTTAAAAGACAGTTATAACGACATGCTTGTAGAACTTAATGAATTAATTAGTGAACTGTTGGAGAAAGAAAAATCTATTCAGCAAGCAGAGCTAGAAGTCTTGCAAGAACAGATTAAGCCACATTTTTTATATAATACCTTAGATACAATTGCCTATCTAGCATTGACTGAACCCGCAGAAAATGTCTATGAAGCGGTCGATACTCTTGGAAAATTCTATCGAAAATTTTTGAGCCGTGGTAGTCGTGAGATTCCGATTAAAGATGAAGTGGAAATTGTTAAAGACTATTTAACCTTACAACGATTACGTTATGGAGATATTTTTGAAGATATTTATGAAGTGGATCCGGAATTGGAAAATATACGTGTGCCCAAGTTGATTTTACAACCCTTAGTTGAGAACAGTTTATATCATGGCGTTCGACTAAAAGGTGAAAAGTGTATCATCAAAATCCAGGTTTTTGAAGAGGATGGCATGGTGCATCTGGTTGTTTATGATACCGGCATCGGCATGGACGACAAGCGAATTTCACAAATCATGGAAGGAAAAAGCCGAAAAAGTTTTGGATTCAAGGGTACTATTGAGCGGATCCAATATTATTTTGAAGAAAAAGATGTTGTTAAGGTGACAAGTGTGGTTGGAGAATATACGCGTGTGGATATAAAAATTCCAAAAGGAGGTAAAAAACAGGATGTATCGAGTGATGATTATTGATGATGAACAAAAAATCAAAAATTTACTGAAGTTAACCATCAAATGGGAGATGCTGGGATTTGAAGTTGTTGGGGAGGCGTCAAGCGGGATTGAGGCCATTAATACTATTGATGAACTAAATCCGGACGTCCTGTTTGTCGATATTCGAATGCCCTTTATGGATGGTGTTGAATTTGCCAAGTTAGCGATTGAACGGTATCCTTATCTAAAAATTGTTATGTTAACAGCCTTTAATGATTTTGATTATGCGAGAGAATGTATTGGTATTGGTGTCGCAAATTATTTGCTTAAACCCATTAATAAAATTGAAATTAATGATACACTGACCAATATAAAAAAAGAATTGGATCGGCATGCCCCACGTGAAGAGCGAGGGCAAGTGGATGAAGTCAAAATTTCATCTATAGGTAAAATAAGAGAGTATGTTATCGAACATTTTAAAGAACCGGAGTTGAATTTGACTTCAGTTGCACTTAAGTTTGGATTCAACGCTAGTTACTTAAGTCGAGCGTTTAAGGAAGAAACCGGCGTATCTTTTATTGATTTTTTAAATGGCTGTCGTATGGAATATGCCATTAGCTTGTCGAAAGAAAATCAGTATATGTATCAGGTGGCAGCAGAAGTCGGTATACCAGATCCGAACTACTTTGGAAAATGTTTCAAAAAATATACAGGCTTAAGTTTTTCAAATTATATTAAAGAGAACAAAAGAGATTAATAGTTTTTAGAATAGATTTTATTGATTTTGTGAAAAGTTGTGGAAATTTTAACTTTTTTAGGGTAGAATAAGGATAGATAAATTGAGTTTAGGAAGAGACAGAATGAAAATCAATATAAAAAACAAAACATTTAGATGGTTTACCGGAGTTGCAATCCCTATTATTGTATTAGGATTAATTGCATTTCTTTACTTATATGGAAACCCTGTTCCGTGCTTTTTTCGTCGATGGACGGGATTAAATTGTCCGGGTTGCGGAAGCGGGAGAGCAGCGTATGACCTTGTCCATTTTCATTTTTTTGAAGCAATGGGACATAATATTATGTTTGTAGTTTTAATGCCATTTATGACCTACTATTTGTTAAAGTTATATTTATTTATCGTGCTTGGAAGAGATGTTTTACCGTTTTTTAACTTTTCATATAAACAGATGCGTGTACTTTTTATAATTATCGTTGCATTTTTTGTCTTGAGAAACATACCGGTAAAACCTTTTATTTTATTATCACAATAATCATTTATGTCAGGAGGATGAGTTATGTATTGCACAAAATGTGGAGCACCCCTTAATGATGATGCAAAGTTTTGTACAGAATGTGGAACACCAATGGAACCAAAAGTATCAACAGAAACACCCGTAGAAAAAGAGACAACAGTGGCAAAAGAAGAAAACGTAGAAGTGGTTAACAACAATCCGGTAGAGGAGCAACAAGTTTATTCACCTCAAATGCCGCCACAAACACCACAGGCACCGCAAACACCACCACAGCCACAAACAACCTATACGCAACCGACACCCCAAGATAGAGGTAGCGTTAATGTTAACACAACACCATTTTTAGTATGGTCGATTATTAACTTGGTTGCATGTTGTTTACCCTTAGGGATTGTTGGTTTAGTGTTTACACTTAATGCCGGTAAAGCGACAACACAAGCTGAGGCAGATGAGGCATTGAAAAAAGCCAAGATTTTCAACCTTATCGGAACGATAACAGGTGTCGTTGTACTCTTGTTATATATCCTGTTGTTTTTTGGTAGTATGGCATCAATGGGATTCTAAAAAAGATTATTGGAAAAAAGGTGCTAAAATATAGTGCCTTTTTTTTGTTTTAGCCTTTAGACTTAAAGAGATTTGTCCGATAAATATAGAGAATGGATAGGTCTGTAGATTTTTACATAAGGCTTGAGCCAAATATTAAATTAAACGAGGTGCAAAGATGAGAGACATACGGTACAAAAGCATATATAGAGGGATAAGTTTAATGATGGCGGTAATGCTGATGGCCTCTGTTTTTTATGTTCAAAGGATCAAAGTTGAAGCTGCTGACGAGCCCTTATTGACATGGGAACGAACACGGACTATGGATATTAGTTTTAATAAAGGAAATAGTGTACGTGGATCAGAAAATTTACTCTTTAGTTTTGATGTCAGAGAAAATGGACTTTATGAGCTAGAATATTATTTGAAAAATGGAGAACAAACAAAGGTTTATTTATATAAGCAATTAGATAAAATGGAAGTATATTATACATTAAACCAAAATGATGGTGGAGATATAGTCAACAAATTTGGTAATCCCGGTGATGATATCAATATGAATCAAGTGGATTATTCCGGCATTCCGACATGGGTTAATATTGATAAGACCATTGTTTCTGTACCTGAAAATATTTCAACGACAACAGCAAGCGCGATTTCATTTGATATTGAATATACCCAAAGTACTAATGTAACCGGATTTGCTTTTGAACTGGGTAATGTAGAAATACCAAATCGCCGATTCATAGCGGATTGGGATCGTCCGAACAATAAAATGTACATTTGGATGAATGGTTATGTGGACGGAAACATTATGCCTATTAAGCTCACTAAACAAGGCAATGATGGGAGTGAAGAGGGCGACCAACTCTACATTCTTAAAAATATAGAAGGATATAATATTCGGCCGGTGGATTCAAGAGATATAGAAGAAAACCTTGTTGTTTATGATGGGACGAATCCAGAAGAACAAGCGGGAAGTCATCCGGGAGTTGAGATTAGCTTCAAACATCCAAAGACATGGAATTCTTCTGATTGGACCTATGAATATAGCGATATTGATGTTGATATGGATTTTTTTATGGAAAAGTTAACCGATTCAAGCAAATTGTTAGAATTTGAAATGGGTTTGAATAAAACAGGGGAACAAGAGATTAATGTAAAAAGATCATTGGAATCGGCAGACTATATTTTTGATTCGACAAGTAACACATATAAAATTTTTGTTGCTAAGGAAGATATAGAAATTACTTCAGGTACAGATAACACAATTGTTTGGGAGAATTTAGAAAGTAGTACGATATACAATGCAGCCATGTATGTTAACTTAGAAAGTTTAAATGACAGCGATAAGCGTTACCAAACGGATGCTTATACCATGAATCCTTATACTTTTTTAGAATATAAAGTTATTCGAACAGATGATGAAGCCTATCTGGATATTAAACCCTATTATGTTGAGAATGCTCAGAATATTAATTATGCAGTAAAATATGGAAGAAATGTCAATAACCTTAATGATTGGAGTACATACTATCCAACACGAATCGATGAAGATATGATTCGAATTGTGGTTACTGCGAATTGGGAAACAGATGATAACTTTTACCAAGTGGTGCCGGAATGGAAAGGTGCTCCGCTTGATAGTCAAATATTAAATTATCAGGCGGCAGAACATGAGGATTCAGGTCTAATTGCTCCAAGATTGCCTGAACTGATTGCGCCTCGTGGTGAGGAAGTGTCAGTATTTGATGATTTAATTACCTTTGATTTAAAGTGGGTTGGAATGCGTCGCGATCGGTGGATTCATGATGCGATTTACTATGAAGTGCTTATCGGAGAACGTGCAGCTATTAATCTACATGATGAAGATTTAGGATATGATGTGTTTGCTTTATATAAAATCACTCAAGAGATTGATGGAAATAATAATGTGAAATATGTTTTAGAACGCGTTATTGGGAAAGATTCGGGTACAGGGGAAGATATTACTGAGCGTGTTGGGAGTTATGATAGTTTTGAAAAAATTACCGGTCAAGATGGAGTCATGCTTAAGAATGACCAAGGCTGGACAAAAGAGATTGATACAAACTATGAATATGATTCGGACCTTGGAACATATATGTATTCCTATGAGTTTAGTGATAGTAGGATTGACCTAGACTTAGAACAACAACAAGTATATTATCTACGTATGCGTGCCATTGGTAAAGCAAAAGATAAAGAGGCGCATATGCGTACAGATTATTCGGTCCCTAAAAGTATTACGCTTAGTGAAACGATACGAGAATTACCTTCTGTGGAGATTGTTTTAAATGAACCTTTGGTTCAAGGAGAAGATGTAGGGACTTATCTGCAATGGCAAGAAATTACTAAACGTAACGAAGTATTAAGAAATTATATTCGCTTATACCTAAATCCACAGCGAGAGACAGCAATTGATAATAACACAGATCAGACAGCGATTCGCTATAAAGTCTTGTTATCTGAATCTAGGGAAACGTTGTTGAATGAAGCAAATCATGGTGAAAACTTGTCAGATGATGAGGTTATTGACCTATCAAGTGCTACAGCAACTATAGATGGAGTACAACGAAAACAGCTACAGGAGGGAGAAGTCCTTGTATTTGATGTGCCCACAAATAGTATAGGTTTCTTGGGACTAGATGAGAATAAGGTATATTATAGTAGAGTCATTATGACACTTGTGGTGCAGCAAGAAGGTCTTGATGTAGAAGAATATTATAGTGAACCATCTGAGGTCATAAGTATTATTACACCTACACTTCCGGAACAACCGGATGAAACAGAACTTGATCCGTTGGCACCAAAGAATTTTGATGTACGATTTAAGGGGAATGATTTGGTACGACTAGAAACTGAAGTAACATGGAATGCACCGGATGGTGTAGATATTGAAGGTGATTCATTAGAATTTGAAATTGTAGCATTTGAGGAAGAGGGTTTTCCAAACTTTGAATCAGCGACAGAAGTCCCTTTGATGGATGTTTATGAAAACATGCTTAAAGACGAAGAAAATCAAAGTGAAAATATTCAACAACTAGAAAATCTTATTGAGCGCGGTGTGGTTCAAGGATGGTATGTGACTCAAGACAATGGAGTCTATCGCTATCAAAAATTGAGTGGATATACAACAAATGGTCAACCAATTTATGAAGGCGATCAAGGCATATGTCGAGTTAATCCGGATAGTGGAGACCTGATTATTTTGGAAGATCAAGAAAACCGACCGAATCAAGTGTATTACTATTATATACGAAGTATTAGTCGATATAATACATTAATGAAGTCAACATGGCGGGTTGATACGATTACAACAGGGCGTATACAAACAGCAACAAATTTAACATTTGTGTATGATGAAATAAATGATGCATATTATGAAACAGTTATTCGATTTGATATTCCTTTAGAAGCGACCTACAGTAATGAGATACATATTCGTGAAGACAAGGATCCGGAATATGTAATTGCACGCGCAGGTGTTGGTCAAGATAACAGTGGTGATTATAGATATCAATTGATTCGTACAGAAGAAATGATGAATGCACAACGTTTATACTACCGAATCACCGGATTAAAATCAGGAACCTACTATAGTCTTAAGATACGTTTGATTGATGATACACTAACGGATGAAGTAGATTTAGATGGTAATCCTGCATATCCAGAGTCGGCTTTTTCAAATACGATTACAACCCGAACAGATTTTAATCAAGATGATTATGAAGAAGATTTAAAATATCAGCAGTATTTAGACTATTATCGTGATCAAGCTGAAAAGTTAAAACAAAAACCATATTTTCAGCTTGAAACAAAAAGAAATAGCATCGTGTATAAATATCGTGATGCTTATGGAATTGGGACTATTGAGAATAATCGCAATAGGAGTATGGAGTTAATGGTTGCCAATCGGGAACAAACAAGGTATTACCTACCGGCAGAGTTCTTAAAAGAGCTAAACGCTCAGCAAGTAACACTTGTTTATGAACAAAATGGGCAAAAGGTATCCATACGTCCGACAAGCATTGGACAGCAATGGACAAGCGCAATTCGAAAGATGCAAGAAGAGATTAATCAATATAACGCTAAAAATAGAGCGTATTTTATAGAATTGACAATAGACCTAAAAGAAAATCTGTCAAAGGTAGCTTCATATGATACGACAAGTCCACAAATTCAAGTTTCAATAAATGTAATAGGAAGTGAAGTGGTGGAAGAAGAACTTGATATAATGTTTTTGTATGAATTAGACAGAATGATTGCTTCTAAGGAACCTAAGCTTATTGATGCATTAACGGATGAACTTGAAAAGGGGATTAGTGATGCGCGGTTGGTAAGTATTGTGCAAACATTAATTAAGGAAGTTGAAGAAGCATTTTGGAGTGATGGACAGCAAGTATTAGAAGAAGCATTTACAAGAACTTCTTATCGTGTCGATGGATTAGATAAACCCTTGCTCTATACGTTAACTCCTACACGTTCTACAGCTAGTAGTAATCATAAGGTTTTTCAAAATTCTAATAATAGATGGAATGAGATGGTTTCAGCATATGTAGGGAATCGATATCAGATCCAAACACCTTTGTTTTTACCATTAATTTTAGCCAATTCTTATATGGATCCGAGTGTAATATCAGCATATGAACAAAAGGCATTAGATAGTTTGAGTCGATATAATTTATTGGAAGTCATACAAGAAAATCACCTTAAAAATTCACAGACGGTTTTAAATAATCAACAATTTATTCAGGTGATGGCACGAATACTTGGGGCTACAAAAGCTGACGATACCCAAGAATATTTGAAGAGTCAAGGGATTGATGTGCCCCGGTTAAGCGCATATAATGATATTACGAATGAAACGGCATATTACTTATACATTCAAACCTATGCCAAAAAGAATCATATTAATCTGTCAACAGTTCGAATTCGAAACTATCAGATAATTGAAGATATTAACCAAGTGAACAGTCTATATCGCGATACAATATTACGTGGAGTTAATGGTGAGTTTGTTGTGATAGAATATGGACTGCTTAATCCAAAACAGCCAGTGACAATTGAACGATTGATGAAATTATTGTCACATATTGATTGATAGAAAGAAGGCGATAATGATGAAACGAAGTATTAGTTGTGTGATAGCAATTCTCATATTTTTAACATCTATCCATGTACCTATATATGGAAACACTCAAGGAAATATTGAGACTTTTGATGAAATTAAGATCAATAATTCAAGGCTTAATCTTGTTCAGAATCATTATGAGCTAGGGCTAACATTAAATTGGACAAATCCAACAGCATGGATTCCGGGAACAAGTGGAATTATTTCAAATAATCCTGAAAATTTAGGCGATACCCATTCGCCAATTGGTTATGAAATTTTTTATAATAATTTGGCTCTAGGGCAAGCAGACAAATATCCGCTTAATATATTAGCTAATGAGGTGAGTTCAGATGGAGGCATGTCATGGAGCGGAGATAAAAACCTATCAACAGGTTCTTTATATGAAATACGTATTTCGCCATATCATTATCACCATATAAAAAATAACGAGGGGGATATAACTGAGGTTCGTAAAATTACGGCACCCTATCTAGAAGAGCGAAGTCTTTATCTACTAACGGAACCGAAAGTTGAATTTGAGCAAAATGAAGGTGCGATAAGTGTTGTTTGGGAAGATATGAACGCTCCGGGAGATATTGAAGCTGATGAAATCAAATATCGTATTCGATATACAAGCGGTGTAGCCAAGGAGAATAAGACACAGTTTGACGGAGATGCCAGTGTTATTGAGTTGCCATTATTAAGTAGAAGTCATGAAGATGTTGAACGGTTTTCCGATCAAGACGGCCGACGTTGGTTACGTTATACTTTAAGTGAAGCGGCAAGATCAGGGACAGTCTATTCTTTTTTGGTAGAACCGGAATTAAATACATACAAAGGAAGAAACGTATATTATAATAGAAACAATCCCAATGTATGGTATTACTTAGCAATTAGTGATTTGAGTTATATTGAGTATGATACGACACTTCGATTAGAGTGGTATGTTGAAAGTACACGTGCCGGTGTAGGTGGGGGTACTGCAAATGATTATCATTTAGCTGAGATTCGTTTATTGGAGATCGTGGACAACGAGGAGGCTGTTATAGCGATCTTTGGTCCGGATGCAGGTGAAAAAGGATACTACATTGTTAATAAACCGAAACAAAACACTCGATATCGACTTGCTATCACTTATCAACAAGAAGATAATGATGAAAATATTCTGAATTTTTTATATGCACAATCCAATGAAGTTATATATATACCTCTAGAGACAAAAATGATTCCGAGTAAACCTTTTGTCCCAACGATTGTTAATCGTGATAAATTTGATGCTTATAATGAGCAAAATCAACTGGAAGAGCATCTTCTTCCTGATGCACTTTATTTGAACATTATGGATTGGGAAAAATTTAAAGAAAGTAAGAAAGGCTTTTATTTAGAAACGGAAGGACAAGACTATATTAATTTTGTATGGAGCGCTTTTCGGCGTTATGGTATTGGGGAAGAATCTGAAGAAATGATAACGGATTTGAATGTCGCTTATGATATATGGGTAACGAATTCTATAGAAGCACTTGAAACATCTGCCCCATTAATAGCGGATCAACGTTATACAGAAGTAGATGGGGATGCGCTTATACGTAATGAGATAGAAGAAGATATGCGTAATAGTATTCGCGGATTTCATACAGAGATCAACACATTTTATGATCAAAATTCCAATACTATTAAACCATTAGTACCCAATACATTGTATTATATTAAAGTACAAGCAAAAAAAATATATGGAAATGAAACGTTGCGGAGTGAACCGACTATCCTTGCATTGTATTATGATAATGATGGTGCGGTATATGTTCCTCCGGTTATGTCAACGCCGCCTTTAAAAGTGAGTGATACAAGTGAGACATCGGTTACTGTAGAAACACAAATGCAGTGGTATGAAATCATGACTTTTGAGGAAGCAAATGAAAGCAATAATTTGTTTGACCGATGGATGCATAAGGTTTTTCTTAGAGAAGATGTGCAAGGAATGCTTATAAGTACAGAAATTTTTGAAGGTGCACAAGCTTATGTTGTCGCTTATGATACAACTAGCGATAAAGCCTATCTAATAGAAGAAGCAAATCCTGCATCGGATTTGATCTATCTTGATGAACATACTTTTTTTGTTTATGAGACGCAAGGCAATCATTTAGAAGCAAAGATAAATTATCGAAAAATTGATTTAGGTGAAGATTCTGAAATATCGAGTCTTGGTTTCCGCTTTCGACATATTTTATATAGCCAAGTGTTAGAAGAAATTGAAGCTTCCAAAGGAACGAACAATCCCTTGGATTTTGCTGAATATCTTCGCCAACTTGGCGCCCAAGATGAGGGATGGAAGGACATTACAAATGATGTCTTGATCGAAGATGGGCGTATTGAATATACCGAAGAAGGTTTAGATCCAAACTCCAGATATTTGTTCTTAATTCAACCTTATCGAGAGATTGATGGCATTGAGGAAGTGCTAAAAGCCCATTATCCGTCATCGATTGTGGTGGTGACAGATCCTGAGGATGATGAGGTGCTTCCGACGCCTCAAGTTCCTTTTTTAGAAACAACCAATCCTCAAGAACAAGCGATTGATGCTTATTGGTTTTATAATCGGGCATATACCTATGAGATTCGCTATGGTCGCGATGATGATTTTGAAAACTCAGTAGCTTTTGACTTGCTTATTCCGGATGGGTTAAGCAATGGAAAACATGCCTTTGAGGTGAATGATTTGTTTCCAAATACTGGCTATTATTTTTATATCCGTGCGATAAACCCGGAGACTGGATTATCCAGTGATTGGAGCAACCCGGTTTACGGTAAGACCCTTGATGTAGATAATCCCGGCTATCCACGTGGGGTGGGTATTCCTTCTGATGAAACCATGGAGGAATATAATTATGACGCCGGTGTAGGTAGCGATTATGTAGCCCTTGAATGGCTTAAAGATTTAGGCGAATTACAATACGAAGATACACCGGATAATAATAAAGTTCAGCGAGAGTATGCCTATAAAATTGAAGTGGCACAAAATCCGAGTTTTACTGATGCCCAATATATTAAAACGGGAGCGCCTAATCCGGATATTCCGGGGAATGTCGAAGATTTAGAGACAACATTAATTAAAGTCAATGAACTCATCAGTAACCGTTATTATTATTTCCGGTTAAAAACGGTGGTAACAATTACCGGAGAAGAAGAAGGACAATTGATTGTTAAAGAGTCTCTTGAATATTCGCCAACTTTAAAGATTCTTGTGTTACAATCCGGGGATGAATATGACGGAAGCTATGATCCGGCATTAGAAATTTTGCCGAGTGAAGACTTTGAATTGATATATAATCGAGACACACAAGAATTGATATATCGATTTCGAAGCGACGAAGTTGATGAGGATGGTAATCGCGATAATCGTGTCGACCAACGACTGATTAGTCGATTGATTCAAGATAATGCATATATTTATACAGCGGATGTGTCGAGGTTTGAATCTAGAGCGATTAAAAGCCGAAAAGTAATTATTCCCTACACCATTGCGGAAGCTTTTGATGAATATCAGATTCTCTTCCAAATCGATGCAGGAGATGTAGTTTTATCAATTCCCCATGATGCTTGGATGAATGAAGTTGAACGTCAAGTGCGACAGTATAAAGATGCACCAACAATTGAAGTTACAGTTGATTCAGCAGATGCCTTTTATAATGACACGATGCCCAATACGGCATTACGGGTTGTATCGGCGCCTCAAAATGTTGCCATACGTGTGAGCAATAATCGCGTAAATACCTTGCTTGACTACACACAAGCACCAATTACCTATGCATTTAGAACACGGTCGTTGTATGGAAGTTATATTCAAAATCCCATAGCATATGCGCTAAACAAAGCAAATCGGTGGACCTTAATGTCGGGAAATTATGAACACGCAAATGGCTTGTATACCATAGCAACAAGAGACTTAGGCGCATATGGTGTATATATGCAAGATGGTAGCGCTGAGATAAGACCAAACCAGTTAAATCATTGGTCAAATCCCTATAAACAAGCTATTGATAATAAGTATACTGTGCTTGGGCTTGATGGCTATAATCCAAATGCAGCGGTAAGCGAAAATATATTAATCAATATTGTTGATGGTATGACTCGTAATGCAAATACGATTGACGTAAATGCATTTATTACGACAAATCAAATGAATCGTTTATACTATTCGGGTGTTAAAAAGAATAGGACAAAAGATAGACCATCAGTCACACGAGAAGAAGCAATCGCTATGATTTTAGAAGCTATTGATGTGCGTGAGGGATATGGCTTTAGGGCAAGTGCCCAAGATCTTGCAATCGTTAACGGAAATACCGCTATTAATCCGGAGTATCGACCGGCTATTGCAAAAGCAGTAACAGAGAATCTTGTTGCAGATGTCACAAATTTACGTCCAAAGGCAAATATTACATATGGTGAGCTTTTTGCACTCTGGGCAAAAGCTGAAGAGCTTTAAGGAGTGGTGGAATAATGAAACAAACATTGAAACAATCAATAAAAATAGGGCTTATGAGTTTACTACTTATGCTTGTCAGCTTGATGAGTATATCGGCCGGTCAAGCGCATGTCATCTATCAAGTAGATTGGGTGTCAGAAGAGGCGGGTGTAGTCACGCTTAAATGGAGTGATGAGTCGGTGACGACACCTATTATGATTCAAAGTTGGAGTCAAAATACAGAGGGGGACGTCATTATACGTTATTCATCAGCTAGTACAGTTCCTGCTGGCTTTAGTGAACGGCGTATTGATGCGAATAATCTTAAAACCCCCTTTAATATTGTTTTATTAGAGGCAAGAGCGGATGCGGACATACCCGTGTTTAGCGATATGCCGGAAAACGAAGAGGCAAGTAAAGCTATTCAGATGTTGTATGATTTGGGTGTTCTTAATGGATATGCCGATGGTACAATTAAGCCGAGTCAATCGGTTTCCCGTGCAGAGTTCAGTAAAATGCTCTACATGGCAACCGGAATGACTGCTGAGCCGTCAAGTGGATTCACAGATGTAGCGGAAACGCATTGGGCACAAGAATATATTCATACTTTAGCTGCGAAAGGAATTGTCCAAGGAAAAGGGCAAGGTCGTTTTGATCCTAATGGTACCATTACTATAGGAGAATTGGCGACGATATTGAGTCGGACATTTACTCTATATGGTGCTGGTGATAACTATCCATATGGATCAAATGGGCATTGGAGTTTTGAATATTTTAATCAATTGGTCCGTCAAAATGTGATTCAATCAACAGATATCTATTATTATCCATATCAAGCCAATCGATTAGCAACACGTGAGGAATGCGCCATTCTTTTATCAAGGATATTATTAGAATATCACGAAGTAGCACAATAAGATCAATGGGTTCATAATTTGTTCACAAATTTTCATTGATTTTGTCACGAAAATAGATTACACTGTAATAGTTATAGGTTTCATCACGAAAACTAACGTGGTGAAACCAATTTTATTGAAGGAGTGAATTTATGAAAAAGACACTAGGAATGCTTTTAGTGCTCGTTCTGACAATTAGCCTATTTGCTGGTTGTAATTCAGAGGATGCTAAAAATGAAGGAACAGAAGAAGATGTAACAGAAGATGTAATAGGAACTGATTTTAATGATGAGGTAGTTTTCACAGTTAATGATCAAGAGATTATGTTAAGTGAAATTAATTTTTGGACTTATTATTATAAAAGTATGTACGAAGGTTCATATGGAATATCAGATTGGGACATGGAAATGGGCGAAGGTTTGACACTCGAGGACGGCATTAAAGATACGATTAAAGGTGTATCGGTCCAAGGTGTAGTTATGGAAGACTTAGCCAATGAATATGGTTTGGAACTAACAGAAGAAAGCAGAGAAGAGTATTTAGCTCAAGCGACAAATATTTATGAATCTTTTGATCCTGCTATTGTAGCTCAGTATGGATTTAGTCTTGAAAACATTGAAAAGATTATGATGCAAACCGGTTTAAGCGAACTTGTTTTTGAAGAAATGACAAAAGATGTTGAAATTGACGAAGAAGTACTTCAAGCAGCTATTGAAGCAGATCCGACATATACGGATATTATGAATATTGGTGTGGAAAATTACAGTGATCAAGTACGTGCACGACATATCTTGATTTCTACAGTGGACCAAACAACAAACCAACCACTTGAAGCAGATGCCATTGCAGCAGCAAAAGAAAAAGCAGAAGATTTATTGGAACGTGCTAAAGCAGGTGAAGACTTTGCAACGTTAGCTACTGAAAATACAGAAGATCCGGGTTCAGTAGAAACTGGTGGTGAATACACATTTGGTCGTGGTCAAATGGTGCCTGAATTTGAAGAAACTGCATTTGGTCTTGAAGAGGGCCAGATTAGTGATATTGTAGCAACATCTTATGGCTACCATATCATCAAATTAGAAGAAAAACTTCCTTCAACACAAGAGCAAGTTGAACAAGTAGAAGCAACAGTAGATTCTATTCGTGAAAACTATAAATATCAACAGCGTTCAGAAGCCTTTTCAACACTATATGAAGAAGTGATGACGAACTATGAAACTGTTGTGAATGAAGACGTATGGGCAAAAGTAACATTGAAGTAATAGACAATAATTAACTTTTTGTTGCTTATGAAAGTACTTGTTAACATTGACTAATATAAAAAAGAATAAAAGATAGCAACCGGATTCAAAACTCGTTTCACTCAAACAGTTGAATCCTTAAGTTGCTATCTTTTTCTTTTTAATAAAAGTCAATCTAAACGACGTACTTAACATTCGCACCATAAAGCTAATTATTCAAAAAAATAGATAAAATTCACAATAAAAGGTTGGTTTATTTAAAAAGGTTGGGTTCTTTTTTTTGTTGACAAAATCTGAATATTGATATATTATGTTAACTGGATATAGATAGTGTATACAATAAACATATAACAACAGGAGGCAGATATGAAGCAGATTTCAACTCGAAAAAAATCGCAACAGCATTGGACATGGATATTAATAATTACCTTTTTTGTTTTAGGTATTTTAGATACGCGCTTTGGTATTTTAGGAGTAGTCTGTATGGGAGCACCAATAGTGCAT
This sequence comes from uncultured Eubacteriales bacterium, assembly GCA_964563505.1. Lineage (GTDB taxonomy): Bacteria > Bacillota > Clostridia > Lachnospirales > Vallitaleaceae > UBA1351. The sequence continues at coordinate 58,457 of CAZLXW010000007.1, read as the reverse complement.
GCTATTAAAGGAGATGGAAAAATTCATTGTTCTAAATATTGCCCTAGAGGTTCTTTTTTAGGAAAGTTTTTGGAAAAGATTTCTATGCATCGACAATTACCGGCTTATATGCGTACAAAAAAAGCTAAAAATATTTTGCTGATTGTCATGCTTACGGTATTTAGCATTTCCCTGTATCACACAGGTTTTGTATTTGAAAAGATGGCGTTTGCATTCTTAAGATTTATGGGTATATCCTTTATTGTCGGAATTTTAATGGGGATATTTTTTAAGCCAAGAAGTTGGTGCGTTGTATGTCCAATGGGACATGGATCGGGATTAATCGCAGAACAACGTAAAAAGATTCTTAATCGCTTGCCGGCGTATGATGTTGAATAAAATTCAATAAATAAAACTCATTTATAAATCGAAGTTTAAACCGAAGTTTAAATCGAAGAATAAATTGAGTTTTATTTTTTTTTGTGCTACAATAGGATTAATATTTAAGAATGTTTTTGGAGGTGTGGATATGATACGAGAATTAATTGCTCAGGGAGAATCAAAGACAGTTGAATTTAAACGAGATGTTCCCAAGAATCATCAAATTGCACAAACGATATGTGCGTTTGCAAATAGAGCAGGTGGCATTCTAATGATTGGAGTATCAGATGATGGTAATGTTGTAGGCATGCAACCGGAGAGGATACATGAGCTTATCGAAAAAGTTCCCAATATTCTTCATGTTGCTATTTTTCCAATGATTTTACCTGAAATATATACATACACAATGGATCAAAAAATGATTCTTATTATTCAAGTTTTTCCAGGGAGTAATACACCTTATTATGTCAAAAATAAAGGTAGAGCTAATGGTACATATATTCGAGTAGGTAGGACGAATAAACAAGCGGATGAAGAAATGATTAAAGAGCTTGAGAGACATAAGTTGAATATTTCATTCGATATGGATGTCCATGAGGAACTTATGGAAACTGATGTTTCGAGATTAATTGCGACGCTAAATAATGAATTCCAAGCAAGGGTTACAAAAAAAAAATTGAAAACTTAAAATTAATTAATCGTGTTGGTGACCGGGAATACTTGACAAATGCAGGAGCTATTATATTAGGGAAGAAAGATAATTCGACGATAAGATGTGGGAAATTTTTAGGAGAGTCAATTATAGATTTTAGTGATAAAAAAGAGTATTCGGGAAATATATTTGAGCTATTAGAAAAAACAATTGCATTCCTAAAAAATCATTTGTCTTATTCCGGAATTCTTCAAGGAAGTGGACTTAAGAGAAAAGATATATTAGAAATACCTGAGGAAGTTCTTCGTGAAGGTGTTATCAATGCATTAATACATCGAGATTATTCAATATTAGGTGCTGATATAAAAATAGCCATTTTTGATTCAAAGATTGAGATTACATCTCCGGGGGGATTTCCAAAATCACTAACGGCTGAAGAGATATATAATGGACGATCAGAAATTCGAAATCGTATTTTATCAAATATATTTTTAAAAGCAGGATATGTTGAACAGTGGGGCAGTGGTATTCCTAGGATGCGAGAGATATGTAAAAATCAAGGATTAAAAGAACCTGAAATCGAAGAAAAAGGCTTATTTGTTGTTTTAAGGATTTTCAGAAAAAAAAGGATGACTATGAAAACAGGAGAGACGCTGTATGAAAACACGAAAACAAAAACCATGGTCGTTCGTGAGGAACAAGAAGAAATCCTCTCTCTCATTCAACAGAATAATGAACTTACGGTTCGAGAAATTGCTGAGACGATTGAAGTGACAGAATCTTCTGTACAGCGAAGACTAAAATCACTACAAGAATTGGGAAAAATAGAGCGTGTAGGTTCAAAAAAGACAGGACATTGGAAGGTTAAAAATAAAGATACCGATAGTTAAACCATATCGGTATCTTTTATTAATTCAAAGGTGCGTTTTTTTAACAAGGGATGTATCGCGTAAGGTGCGATTTCGTTTAAAGGCTCCAGGACAAATTTTCGTTCGGTCATTCTTGGGTGGGGGAGTGTGATATGGGGATCGTCAGTGATACAATCATCATAATAAAGGACGTCAAGGTCAATGGTTCGTGGTCCCCAATGAAGTGTTCGAATTCGACCGAGTGTATTTTCAATGTTGAGGAGAAAATCCATAAGTTTTGTTGGAGAAAGCGTGGTTTTTATTTCGCAGACACCGTTTAAAAAGTCATCTTGATCGGTATAACCGACAGGTGCAGTTACGATCAAGGATGAAGACCTTACAAGCTGTGTATGAGGAGCCTTACTTATATAGTCAAGGGCTTGTTTTATGTTCTGCTTTTTGTCGCCCATGTTTGAGCCTAGAGCGATATAGGCTTTGTGCCAAGCGCGCACCAGACGAACAGCAGGATAATCAAGAGGAAGATGAATCGGTGCCCAAGGTTTTTTTAGAGTGACATCGACTTTTTTGACTTGTGCATAGTGGGTGAGAATGTAGTCGCATAATACCGTTGCTGCACGTTCAATCAGATCATGTTTATAAGCAGTAAAAATGTGTTGAAGTTCATGACAGAGTTTTGCATAGTTGAGTGCTGAATCGATCTGGTCATTTTCTCCGGCAGAGGAGAGGTCGAGATCAATAATAGCTTCAAGAATAAACTTTTGTCCCATATTTTTTTCTTCTTGATTCACACCGTGATATGCAAAAAGTTCTAGATCTTTTATAATTAGTTGGTCCATATTAACCTCCATTTTTAATTGCTTCAATCATTTTTAGTGCAAGATAGTTTTCCTTTATGTCGTGAACGCGGAATAGTCGACATCCTTGCACATATCCAAACGTTGTCGTTGCGATGGTGCCTTCAACACGTTTGTCGACAGGTTGAGACAGGGCTAAACCAATCATGGACTTTCGTGATGTGCCTAGAAGAATCGGTAACTTGAAGACTTGAAGCTCGTCTAAATGATTCATTATGTAGAGATTATCATTTAATGTTTTAGCAAATCCAATACCCGGATCAATAATGATTTGAGAGTGAAGTATGCCGGCGTTAAGGGCTATATCGATGCTTGTCTGTAAGTCATCAATAACATCTTGGATTAACGAATTATAATGTGTGTTTTCACGATTGTGCATAATACAACAAGGAACATGGTATTTTGCAATGATGTTTGCAAGTTCAGAGTCTTTTTTTAGACCCCATACATCATTGACCATAGATGCTCCGGCGTGAAGAGCAGCATGAGCAACTTGGCTTTTACTTGTATCAACAGATATAGGAATATCAGTTTCTTTTCGGATAGCTTCAATAATCGGCACAATACGTGCTATTTCTTCATCTGTACTTACGGATTTATGGCCGGGACGTGTTGATTCTCCACCAATATCAATTATGGATGCCCCTTCCTCAATCATCTCAAGGGTTCGTTTTACTGCGGCGTCGGTTGTATTATGCAGGCCACCATCTGAAAAAGAGTCCGGTGTTGCATTAAGAATGCCCATAATATAGCCATGCTGTTTAAAATTAAAAAGTTTTTTTCCGATTTGCATAAAGTTACTCCTCTCATAGCACTGTTAATAGTTAATCGTAAGATTTTGCTTTTCAATAGGCCAGTTACATACATCTTGTACTAAGCAAGAATGACAAGGTCTAGAAGCTTTGTCAGCCCGATAGATGATTCCGCTAAGGTTTTTTTCATCTTTGATATCCATGTTTCGATGATTTATAATGGCCGTTTGTATCTGATGAATCTCGTCTTCGGTAAAATCAGTGTCTTGAAGAATTTCCAAACATAAAGATGCGCTGGAAATTTCATGATCAATCCCACGTTCATATTGTTCGAAACGTCCGATGTCATGTAATAATGCGGTCGCATAAATAAGTTTCTTAGAAATGGATAGATTATTTTCAAGATTGAGGATGTAAGCGATACGTGCGACATCAAGAAAATGAAACATATCGTGTTTACATGATGAACGCGCTTTTTCATGTTCCTGTATTTTTGAATAATAGCTTTTATATTTTGGATGATTAATAATATTATCAATTTGAGTGTTCATATATTATAACTCCTTTTGAATCATTTGAAAGTATTGATGAGCTATTTTTTGTATCATAGGATGTAGGGGAAGGGATGTATTGTTGGCTTTATCAACGTGAACAATGCCCATTAAACTATTGGTAAGAAAAGCCCCGTCGCAGTGCATTAAATCATTCAGAGTGAAGGACTGTTCAATAATCGTGTAGTGATGGAGAAGGTAATCACGTATAATGCCCGGTAATAAACCGTCGCTTAAAGGGGGTGTAATGATTGCATCATCTTTTAGAATAAAAAGATTTGCAATACAACTTTCAGTCAGATTCCCTTGTTCATTGAGTAAAAGGCAATCGTCAAATCCGTCATGTTTGGCTTGACGCAATGCAAATATAAGATCTCCATAGTTGGCGGATTTATGATGAATGAGTGGACTATGACGGGAGCGAACAAATTTTGACAAGGTCACATGAGCACCTCTTTGATAATAATCGGGCGTATATGTCAACTCACGTACAGAGGCAATGATGTTTTTTTCGGATACCTGTAGTTTCAATGCTGTTGTTGATAGTTTATAGTGACGAATAATATTTTCGATTAATTCCACGGAAATTCGCTGAGAAATATTAAACAGCTCTAAACTGCGATTAATACGTTGAACATGTTTGTCTAAAAAAATCCCATGATCTGTCACTAAGATGGTTTCAAAAAAACTGATGCCGAAGCTATATCCTTCATCGTAGTATATAAGGGCATTCGTATTGGGGATATCTATAAAAATCACATCATCAAGTGTGGGTATATGCATAATTGACCTCCATTAATCATATCATATCATTCTTTTTAAAATTCGTCGATATTTACAGTTGCATTTAAGGCGGAAAAAAGATTTTTGGCTTTATCAAGCGTTTCTTGAAATTCAGCTGCAGGATTAGATTCATAAGTAATGCCGCCACCGACGCCGATATATGCGTGGTCATCTTTCATTAAAATACTTCGAATGACAATGTTAAAATCAGCGTTTCCATCAAAGCCAAAATATCCGACAGAACCGGTATAAATCTGTCTGGACGTCCTTTCAAGTTCTTCAATGATCTCCATAGCACGAATTTTTGGAGCCCCGGTAATGGATCCTCCGGGAAAAGTGGCTTGTAAACAATCAACAGATGTTTTTCCATCTTTAAGCAAGCCAGTAACGGTGCTGACTAGATGGTAAACACTGGAAAAACTTTCAATCTTGAAAAGATCAGGGACTTGAACGCTATGGGGTTGACATACTCGGCTCAAGTCGTTTCGCTCAAGATCAACAATCATCAAAAGTTCAGCTTTATCCTTGGTGCTTTGTTCAAGCTGTTTTCGATTTTTTTGATCTAAGGCATGGGTTTCACCTCGCGGGACAGTCCCTTTAATGGGACGGGTTTGAACCTGCTTGTTATGAACTTGAATAAAGCGCTCAGGGGAAGAACAACACAGTTGAAATCCATCTAAAGGTAAGTAAGCCGAAAAAGGAGCAGGGTTAATTCTTCTTAGCCTTTCGTAGACACTAGAGGCTGCTTGATAACATGGACCGTGAAAGGTGTGGGTCATATTGGCAACATAAATATGGCCATCTTCCATATAATTTTGCATTCGATCAATCGCTTTCATATAAGCTTGGCGTGTAAAGGTTGAGGAAAAGACGGGGGATGCTATAGTGGATTCTGGAGATGATTCTGAAGAAGGTTTCCATGCCATGGAGTTGATGCGTGCCTGAATTTCATGCGTAGACAAATCACCCGGCTTGATTTTTCCTAAACCGGTAATTAAACCCTCCTGTTTTTTTATATCAAGAATAATAACGTTATCATAGAAGACAAAATAGCATTCCGGAAGGGTAAAGAGATCTTGTCTACTAGAAGTAATATGCTGATAGGCTTTTCCCAGTTCATAACTAAAGTAGCCGATTCCGCCACCAATAAAGGGGTATGAAGTGGTGTTGTCGATATGATGTTTAGCAATAAGACGGTTAAGATATGCAAACACATTCTTTTCAGCTAGTAGAGAAAAATCTGTGTTCGGATATATCTTCTCATAGAGTTGCCCGCTTACAACTTTAATCGTCAAAAAAGGGTTAAGGCCAATTATTGAATAATGACTGTAGAGGGAATCTTTTTTTGAACTATCAAGAAAAATAGAGTCGTCAGGTAGGCCCAGTTGGGTATAGAGTATATAAGGATCAAGTTCTGTTTGAAAAGAACGCATAAAAACGTTTGTCATAAGCCTGCCACCTCCTTGCACCAAGTGATATAATTGGCTAATAATGGATGTCCGTGTTCTGTAAGAACAGCCTCCGGATGAAACTGGACGCCTTCAACCAGATGCGTGATGTGCCGAATACCCATGATGACATGATCTTCACTCTGAGCGGTCACCATGAATTCCGAAGGTAATGTGGCCGGGTCAATGATAAGGGAGTGATACCTTGTAACCTTATATTTAGGCGGAAGATTTTGAAATACACCTCGACTAGTGTGACTGATTGAGGTGACTTGACCATGCATAGGACGCTGACCTTTTATAATGGAGGCACCATATGCATGGGCTATGGTTTGATGTCCGAGACAAACACCCAAGATAGGAATTTTATCAGCGAATTCTCGAATGATGGCATGAGAAATACCTGTTTGGGTTGGGTCCATGGGACCGGGAGATAAAATGATTCCGATGGGTTGAAGTTGATAAATAAAGTCTATCGTAATTTCGTCATTACGATAGACTTGAATGGTTTCGTTTAGTTCTTCCATATACCGGACAAGATTATAAACAAATGAGTCATAATTATCAATCATTAAAAACATAAGACACTCCTAACCATAATTAGCTTTGATAAATGGACATGAGCTTTAAATACAGAGATTCATCGGTGTTAAAACGTCCCTTAAAAGTGGTTGTAATTGTTTTGGCACTGGCTTTTTTGATGCCTCTTGCGGTCATACAACTATGTTCACCTTTGATGATAACGGCAACATCGGGTGAATCGGTAATCTTTTGCATGATTTGTGCAATATCAGTACCGATTCGTTCCTGAAGCTGAAGTCGCCGGCTAACAATATCCACAATGCGAGCGATTTTGCTTAATCCGATGACTTTATCTTTTGGCATATAGGCAACGGTTGCTTTCATGTTGTACATAAGCGCTAGATGATGTTCGCAATGGGAAAAGAGTTCAATATCTTTCATAACGACCATATCTTTACTCATGGCTTCAAAATCAAGATCTTCATCAAATGTTTTATTAAGAAGAGTTACAATGTCGTCATTTGTATAATTCATGCCGTCAAAAACTTCGGCATACATATTTGCAACACGTTTTGGAGTATCAATCAATCCTTCTCGGTCCGGGTTATCACCGAGAGCAATCAAAATTCCGCGAACATGCTCCTCAATAGCTTTTTTATCGATCATCTTATTCACCTTTTTCTGTATGTGAGGGATTTATTTTTTTGCACTAAAGTTGCTTTGCTTCATTATAATTTGTATTATAAGGTTCGTCAATAGAAGGAAGGCTTGTTTTTTATAAGGAATAAACATATAATAATAAGAAAGCTGAAGGAGGTAGGCATATGGAAGCTATTGATATATCAACACCGGCAATTGTTTTTCCTGCTTTGTCTGTACTTATGTTGGCCTATACAAACCGATTTATAGCCATATCTAAGCGAGTAAGATCCTTACATGAAGAATATTTAAGTGAATCCAGTCAAGTGATTTACCGGCAGATTAATGTTATGCATAAACGCTTAACGTATATTCGCAATATGCAGATTCTAGCGATTTTTGGTTTTCTAATTAATGTTATAAGTATTTTTCTGATTCTTTTAAACATTGAAGTACTTGCAACATACATGTTTGCAACAAGCTTAATCTTTATAGCAGCATCCTTGGCCGTAGCGATGTTGGAAATATATCATTCGGTAAATGCATTATCACTACAGTTAGATGAAGATGAAAATCAATGGAAAAGTTTGAATAAGAAGATGTAAAAAAAGTGGCTATGCCACTTTTTTTAATTTACATGGTTAGGACACCTTAACCAATATTTAATAAAGTTTTAATTGAATTCACCTAGTTGCGGTGGTAAACTAAGGTAACGATGAATAATGAACGGAGGTTTACTATTGCATGCAAGTCTTGAAAGATGAAGTTCGAGATAACATTAAACAAGCGGCCATGAAGTGCTTTTTGGTATCGGGATATATGAAGACGTCGATGCGTGAGATTAGTCGTGAAGCGAAACTATCAACAGGTAATTTATATCGGTATTATCCAAATAAAGAGAGTTTGTTTAATGAACTTGTTCGACCGGTGGTTGAACTGTTTGAAAAGAAAAAGAAACCCATGAAAGATTTTGATTTTCCTTTTTTAGATATTAATATTTTATTGAATAAAGAAATCATGGATACTTTAATCAATGCACATGTGATTTATCGAGAAGAATTATTTTTGCTTTTTTTACGGAGCCAAGGGACAGGGTATGAGAATGTAAAAGATGATTTTATTGACCACCTATATAAACAAGGGGAGATTTTACTCGAGAAAGAATTTGGAGATTTAGGTGATCTTATTGACCAGAAAATTTATTTGAAGGCAACATCAGCAGCTTTAGTGGAGAGTATACTCGTCATTCTAGAAGAATCCGGCGATGATTATACATTTATGAAAAATATGCTGCAATTAATGGAATTAAATATAAAAAGTATTCTGCGTACACTACGCGATATGCGTGATAATAACGAAACATTTAGGAGGATTAGCGATGAAGAAATTAATAACTATATTGATTGTATTGGCCATCATTAGTGCCATAGTGATTCCAAGAATCATATCAAATGACGAAGAAAATAGTGATGATACATTCGTAAAAAAGGTGACTGTAGAAGGTGAACCAGCAAGCATTGAAACGGTTGAAACCTATATAGAGCTGATCGGTAGTACCTTCGCTAAATCTAGTGTGCCTGTAATGGCTCCGATACCGGCGGATGTAGATAATATTCATATTGCGGTAGGAGATTATGTTGAAGAAGGTCAAGTTTTGTTTAGTCTTGATCCAAGTGATGTTGAGAATCAAGTGACGCAAGCACAGTTATCTATTAATCAAGCACAAGCATCAGCCAATCAGGCAGGTGTGGGTATTAGTAGTGCACAGGGAAGTATTAAATCTGCGGAACTTGCATATGAACTTGCCAAAAGTAACTATGAGATGAGCCTGGAAAATTATGCGTTTTCTGTGGATAATTTAGAAAAAAATAAAGAGTTATATGATCAAGGTATTATTTCAGAAGTTGAATATGAACAAATACGCTTGCAAGCCTCTCCGGAGTCGCTAACTATTTTAAAAAAGCAATTAGAGCAAGCGGAGCAAGCATTAAATCAGGCTCGATTAGGAGCTAATCAAGCGAGTGCATCTTATGCACAAGCTTCTGTCGGAATTGATATGGCGAGAGAAGGTTATGAGACAGCCCTAAAAACATTAAATGACCTTGAAGTGAGGGCGCCAATCTCCGGATATGTGACTGCATTAAATTTAACCGAAAATGCTATGGCATCCAATCAACAAGCAGCAATTGTTATTGAAGATCTTGGACAAATAAAGGTAACAGCTTCAGTAACACCGGAGACCATTCGTAAAATTAATAAGGGCGATCAACTTCAAGTGATGATTAGCTCTTTTGAAGAGCCATTTATAGGTGAAGTGACAACAGCGTCACTATCAGCCGATAGTGCCACTCGATTATATCCCATTGAGATTATCATCGATAATGCAGATGGGCGTATTCGACCGGGAATGTTTGCTACCATTCAAGTGATTAATGAACAGAGCATCTCAGCGGTAACCATACCATCAGAGGCAGTATTGCCCCACAATGGTGGATATATCGTTTATCGAGTTGTGAGTGAGAATAAAGCAGAGCCTGTTGATGTTGAGATTGGAATGGATACAGGGTATAAGGTTGAGATTATCAAAGGTTTATCAGAAGGAGATGTGGTCATCACAAAAGGAGCAGGACTAATCAATGAAGAGACAGAGCTCAATGTGATAAGGGGGAATGAATAATGAATGTTTCATCTTTATCCGTAAAGCGACCCGTCACAACGGTCATGTTTATACTTGTCATTGTCTTGTTCGGTTTGGTTTCAGCGACACGGTTGCCGATTGACCTCTTTCCGAATATTGAAATACCGGTAGCGATTGTAAGTACATCTTATTCAAACGTAGGACCGGAGGAAATCGAAACCTTGGTAACACGTCCAATTGAAGAAGCTGTTGGAACGGTATCAAATATCGATACGATTCAGTCGATGACCATGGAAGGTTCGTCAATTGTAATTATTCAGTTTAAGTTTGGTACAGATATGGATTTTGCAGCACTAGATATCCGTGAAAAAGTGGATTTGGTTAAAGGAATGTTGCCGGATGGGGCATCAGATCCAATGGTTATGCAAATCGATGTGAATTCAGAAGCGGTTATACAAATGTCGGTGTCTGGTTCGGATGTAGCAACTTTACAAAACTATGCAGATGATGTTGTTAAACCGGCTATCGAACGTGTGCAAGGTGTTGCTTCTGTAAGTGTGTCTGGTGGATTTAGTGAATATGTATCTGTTAAAGTTGACACGCAAAAGATGAATGCCTACGGACTTACCATCGATACCCTTGCCAATATATTGGCTGCAGAAAATATTAACTTGCCAGCAGGTACTGTTAATAAAGGAGATAAAAGTTTTTTATTAAGAACTGTTGGAGAATTTGAAAGTGTTCAGGAAATTCAAAATATACCACTGACAACAGCTACAGGGGGTATTGTTCGACTCTCGGATGTTGCCAATGTGAATATGGCCCAAGAAGAGATGTCATCTATTACGAAAGTGAATGGTGAAGAAGCTGTAAGTGTGGCTGTGCAAAAGCAGTCAGGTGTTAATACGGTTGCGGTTGCAAATGATGTTCTTGAAGAAATTCAGAAGTTGGATAACTCAAGTCCGTATGAATTAAAAGTTATTCTGGACCAGTCAGAGTATATTAAAGATACCATTAGTCAGGTTGGGCAAAATGCAATTATCGGTGGTATTTTAGCCGTTATTATTTTGTTGATTTTCTTGCGAAGTATTCGAAGTACCTTAATTATTGGCTTATCCATGCCAATATCTGTTATTGCAACAGGTATTTTGCTTTATTTTGCGGGAATCACTCTAAATATTATGACTCTTGGTGGTCTGGCACTGGGAATTGGTATGTTGGTGGATAATTCTGTTGTTGTTCTTGAGAACATTTATCGCTTTGTTCAAGAGGGGTATGAAAAAAAAGAAGCGGCAATTAAAGGTGCAGCAGAAGTGGCTATGGCAGTAACAGCATCAACCTTAACAACGATTGCGGTATTTTTACCTATGGTTTTTGTTGAAGGAATTACATCCATCATGTTCCGGGAATTTGCATTGACGGTGACCTTTTCATTGGTCTCATCCCTTGTTGTTGCCTTAACACTTATTCCGATGTTGGCCTCCAAGCTCTTAGTGATCGATGAATTCGAGGGAAAACATCATGAAACGCGGTTCCCTATTATTGGAGCGATTTTAGACCAATCCGATAAGGTCTATAAAGGTTTAGAAGAAAAGTATCGCTCTTTGCTAGGATGGTCTTTAAAACATAAAAAAACAGTAGTAATGATTGCAGTGGTTACCTTTATTGCCAGTATTATATCCATAACATTTATTGGAATGGAGTTTATTCCGGAGTCGGATGAAGGAACTTTTACGATTGGTGTTGAGCTTGAAGCCGGTGCAAAAGTTGAAGAAACAGATGCTATCATGATGGAAGTTATTGACAAGATCATGGATATTGATAGCCTTGAATATGTGTTCTCAACAACGTCTGGAAATAGTTTCTTAGGTTCGGATAATAATGTGGGAACAATTAATGGTGTCTTAGTCCCTTTATCTGACCGAGATGTCAGCGTATTTGACGTCGTTAATGAGGTTGAAAAACGTGTCGCAGACATACCGGGTGCTATTATTACCGTTCAGGCTCAAAGTTCAATGGGAATGATGACGGGAGGCAGTGCGATTTCCATACAAGTTAAAGGGGACGATTTAGATGGCTTGAAAAGAGTCGGCGATCAAATTGTTGAGGAAATTAAAGACGTTGAAGGAACAAGAAATGCATCAAGTAGCATGGAAGATCCGATTACACAGGTTGCAATTCGACTTCGTGATAATGATGCGGCGCGATTTGGACTGACAACGGCACAAGTGTCAAATGCGGTTAAAGCCATGTTGGATGGACGTGTAGCGACACGATATAAACTTGAAGGTGAAGAACTAGATGTCGTTATTGAAGGTGATAATCGCTATGGTGAAAGCGTTGAAAACTTAAAGCAACTTGAGATTAGTTCACCTATGGGCGGAACGGTGCCTTTAGGAATGATTGCAGACATATCGGAAGAAGTCAGTGCGATTGCCATTAACCGTAGTGATCAGGCGCGCTATATCACTATATCAGCAGATATTTACGGTCGAGATTTAGCCTCGGTTTCAGCGGATATAGAAGAGCGCGTGAATGCATTAAATTTATCGAGTGAATATTTAGTTGAGTTTGGTGGACAAAACCAAGAAATGGTTGAAGCCTTTGCAGATTTAGGGCTTGCCTTACTATTAGCAGTCATTCTTGTCTATATGATTATTGCAGCGCAATTTGAATCCTTGCTCATGCCCTTTATTATTATGATGTCAACACCCCTTGCTTTTGCCGGTGGGTTATTAGGTCTGTTTATTACCAACCGAACCTTGAATATTACCTCCATCATTGGTTTAATTATGTTATCCGGAATTGTGGTTAATAATGCCATCGTGCTGATTGACTATATCAATACCCGTCGTAGCCACGGTGAGAGCCGCGAGGAAGCAATTCTTAATGCAGGGCCTATTCGTTTGCGTCCGATTATGATGACATCCTTAACAACAATTTTAGGTTTGGTTCCATTATCCTTAGGAATTGGAGAAGGTGCAGAACTTCAAGCATCCATGGGTACGGTTGTTATCTTCGGTTTATTACTATCTTCCGTATTAACCTTGATTTTTATTCCGGTTGTGTATACAATATTTGATAATAGACATATGAAATTCGTGTCAAATAGAAACCGGAAACAGGAACAACGACTAGCCAAAAGAAATGCACACAGACATGCATAGTTGGGATGGAAATAATGAGTAAAGCACTTGTATTCGCAGAAAAACCCTCGGTCGGTAGAAATATCGCCGGAGTCTTGGGCTGCCAAAGTAAAGGCGGCAAATATTTTGAAAATGATAGCTACATTGTAACGTGGGCCCTAGGCCACTTGGTAACATTGGCGTCACCGGAAAAATACGGAATTCCTTTTGAAGAATGGACTATGGACCGCTTACCGGTCATACCCAATCCATTTAAGTTAGAAGTGATTAATCAGACAAAAAAACAGTATTACACAGTAAAAAAGTTGATGGAACGTAGTGATGTAAAAACGATTATTATTGCAACTGACGCAGGGCGTGAAGGTGAACTTGTTGCCCGTTGGATGATTGGTTTTGCCCACATTAAAAAGCCCATTAAGAGGTTATGGATTTCTTCAGTGACCGACAAAGCCATTAAAGATGGTTTTAAAAACCTCGTAGAGGGTCACCGATATGACAACTTATATCAAGCAGCTGAAACCCGAGCAAAAGCTGATTGGATTGTCGGTCTTAACGGAACCCGTGCCTTATCCATGAAACATAATGCTAGCCTATCTCTTGGTCGGGTTCAAACACCGGCACTCGATTTGGTTTTTCAGCGAGAGGAACAAATAAAAGCGTTTGTTCCCCGTAGCTTTTACGAAGTTCACGTGGAAATCGATGGCTTTCATTGTCGCCGGATTGATCCTAAGACAAAACAAAGTCGAATTTTTAATCGCAGTGAAGCGGAAGAAGTACAAAAACGCTGTAAAGGAAACGAAGCCAAGATCATCAGTATGAATAAAAAACATAAAAAATCCTATGCCAGCGGACTTTATGACTTAACCTTGCTCCAACGGGATGCAAATCGCATCTATGATATGTCTGCAAAAGAGACGCTTAACGCCATGCAAGGTCTCTATGAAAAGCATAAAGTCTTGACCTATCCGCGAACAGATTCAAGGTTTTTAACCAAAGACATCGTAGGAACACTCGAAGAACGGGTTGCGGCCTTGAGGCAAACAAGTTATAAAGAGGCTTGCAAAGAAATTATGCGAGGGTCTATTCAAGGGAATCCTTCCTTTGTCAATGACCAAAAAGTCGGCGACCATCATGCCATTATTCCGACAGAAGAACGGCCCAATTATACAGCGTTTAATAACCATGAGACAAAGATATACAATCTCGTTGCTGAAAAGTTTCTAGCCGTTTTGATGCCGCCCTACGAATATATGGAGCTTGAACTTACACTAAAAATCGGTAATGACCTTTTTGTGGGTAAAATCCAGACAGATTTAGAACTTGGCTGGAAAAAACTACAGAATGTATCCTTACAAAAAAATAGACAAATGATTGAACGAAAAGAAGGGCAGACGATAAGCAAGTATAGTATTGAACTCAATGAAGGCAAAACGCAGGCTCCGTCATACTTAACAGAAGGAGACTTGCTACATGAGATGGAAGGTGCCGGACTTGGTACAGTAGCTACGCGAAGTGATATTATTGAAAAGATTATTAGTAATTTTTATGTGGAACATCAAGGCAAGTTTTTGCGAACCACAAAAACGGGACGACAGCTTTTAGACTTAGTACCGGATGATATGCGGTCAAAAGATCTAACAGGAAAATGGGAACGTGATTTGGAAAAAATAGCAAAAGGACAACTTGAAGCAAAGACCTTTCTTGATGGTATCAATACATTTACAAAAGGAATCATTCGTGAAATCAAAAATAGCGACAAAAAATTTAAGCACGATAATGTCTCAACAGAAAGTTGCCCAACGTGTGGACAAAAATTACTTGTCATTAAAAATAAATATGGAAAAAAACTGGTTTGTCCGGATCGAGATTGTGGTTATAAAAAAAACCTGGTCAAAACAACCAATGCAAGATGTCCCGAGTGCCGTAAAAAAATGGACCTTGTTGGTGAAAAAGGAAGCGAAACATTTGTTTGCCGATGTGGCTATAAGGAAAAGTTGACAGCCTTTAATCAGCGTAAGGACAAAAACAGTAAAGCCATGTCAAAGAAGGAAGTACAACGCTTTATCAAGAAAAATGAACAAAAGCAAGAACCATTTAACAATCCTTTTGCAGAAATTTTACAAAAAAAGATTGACAAGGATTAAACATGATGCTATTCTATATAAGGAAATAACAAACAAGGCACCTTAGGTGTACTATTTAGAAAAGGAGGTAGGACAAATGAAAAAGTTAATGATGAATCCAATAGTTGATAATTTAATTAAACCGATACCCTACCTCAACGGTCATTCTAAGTAGCTGTGTATTAACATGTGTTCATTGATAAGAACATATGAATAAAACATAAGCACAACAGCATAAGAATGTATATTGAGCCATGGGTATAAGACCATGGCTTTTTTGACGCTTTTTTTAGCCATGGGTAAATGCTCATGGCTTTTTTGTACATTTTTTTGCAATAGAGAAAGAGCGAAAACGACATAAGGGAGGTAGAGAGATGAAACGATTATTAAAGTATTTAAAAGAAAACAAGTGGATATACGGATTCGGTGTCCTTGCGATGGGATTTGGAATTTTTATGGATATGTTTAATCCGATTATCACAGGGCGAATTATTGATGAAGTGATTGTAGCAGGCGACAAAGAGGTTTTTAAACATTTAAGTATGCTCCTCATTCTCATTACCATTGGACGTGCAATCATGGGCTATGCTAAAGAAATGTTTTTTGATTTTGGAAGTGTACGTATGATTACATCATTACGTCAAGATATTTTTGATCATATACAGAGCTTAAGTTACAGCTTTTTTGATTCGAAAAATACCGGTGAGTTGATGACGCGAATTAAAGAGGATGCAGATAAGATTTGGCATGCAACAAGTTTTGGTGTCATGTTAGTCCTCGAGTCATTTATAACTTTGGTGATTGCAACCATATTGATGATACGTATTAGTCTTAGCTTATCGATTATTGCATTTATCACCTTGCCTATTCTAGCCTATTTGGCAATAAAGTTAGAACGCAGTATTGGTGAGACATATGAACGTATCAGTGAACAAAATGCAGAGATGAATTCGACGGCACAGGAAAATATTGCCGGTGTTCGTCTAGTGAAAGCCTTTGCAAGAGAAAAATACGAAATCAATAAGTTTTTAAAGAAAAATCAAGGGTATTATGACCTGAATTTTAAACAAGCCAAGATTTGGAGTATCTTTTATCCAAGGATTGAGTTTATTAGCAATATTTTACCGGTTCTCGTGATTGCATTCGGAGGATCTTTGGTTATCGGAGAAAGATTAACGATTGGTACCCTGGTCATGTTTTCAGGATACACGCAGATGGTTATGTGGCCTATGCGTAATATCGGATGGTTAAGTAACGTTATTGCTGAAGCGATTGCTTCATCAAAACGGATTGATACCGTGTTTGCTTGTGAAAGCGATATTGTAAATAATCCAAATGCCTTGAGAGAAGGAGAGATTAAAGGACGCGTCGAGTTCAAACATGTTGGACTTGAGATTAACGGTAGAAAAGTTTTAGATGATGTCAATTTTACCGTTGATCCGAATAAAACATTGGCCATCATGGGCGCGACCGGATCCGGGAAGAGTTCAGTTATTAACCTATTGACACGTTTTTATGATACGAGTGAAGGTCAAGTGCTTATTGATGGCGTTGATGTCAAGGGTTATGAACTTAGAAGCTTAAGAAGTCATATCTCGGTCGTGATGCAAGAAGTCTTTTTGTTTAGTGATACTATTGAAGAAAATATTCTCTTTGGTGTCAAAAATACAACTCAAGAAGATGTTTTGACCAAATCATCGGTAAGTGCCCAAGCCCATGAGTTTATCGAACGAATGGATGAATCTTACAGCACCATTATCGGAGAACGAGGTATTGGCTTATCCGGCGGTCAGAAGCAGCGAATTTCTATTGCACGGGCCTTGGCAAAAGATGCAGAAATACTTGTATTTGACGATAGTACGTCAGCACTAGACATGGAAACAGAATTACGCATTCAAAAAGAGATAAAACAGCTGACAAACCGTACAAAAATCATTGTGGCACATCGGATTTCTGCGGTTAAAGAAGCAGATGAAATACTTGTTCTTGAGGAAGGAAAAGTTGTTGAGCGTGGAACCCATCATGAACTGCTTGAGTTACAAGGGCGATACCATGACACCTTTATGGAACAATATGAAGGAGAGGTGGCTTATGCCAATTAATAATTTTAAAGAAGATGAAGAAACAAAACACGTATTAAAAGTGGTTACAGTAAAACGCTTGTTTTCATATATGCGTGGATATAAAAAGGAGATTCTAAGTGTGTTGGGGCTTATGTTGCTTATCTTAGGAGTAACGGCGGTCAATCCATTACTAATAAAAATCTCCATTGATAATTACATTGTGGCTAAAAACTTTAGAGGACTTTTATACATTGCAGCACTTGCAGTCATTATAAATCTTATGGCAGCATTTTGCATTCGAAAAAGAACCCAAATCATGGGACGTGTGTCCAATAAAGTACTCATGGAAATTCGACAAGAACTCTATGAGCACATTCAAAAATTGTCCTTTAACTTTTTTGATCATCGGCCGGTGGGAAAGATACTGGCCCGTGTTATCGGTGATGTGGATTCCTTAAAGGATGTTTTGAATAACAGTGTTATTACCTTATTGCCCGACTTTGCAAGTGTCATTGTTGTGTTTATAATTATGTTAGCACTTCATGCACGATTGGCCTTGACGGCTTTAACCTTACTCCCTTTTTTGATTTTAGGGATGTGGTTTGTTGAAGTAAGAGCACATCGCCGTTGGCAAGCTATGCGTAAGAAAAACGCCAATATGAATGCATTTACCCACGAATCATTTTCAGGAATTCGTGTGGTGCAAAGCTTTACGGCGGAAGAACAAACCAGCAAAACCTTCCATACACTTCTTGCAGATATCAAGCACGGCTTTATGCATGCGGTGAAGTTAAATGATATGTTTTGGCCCATGGTTGAGATGAGTTGGGGGATTGGAACGGTCTTAGTCTTCTATTTAGGCGTAAGTCTATTAGATACAGGAGAGATTACCGTAGGACTTCTTGTAGCGTTTATTTCATATATATCGATGTTCTGGAATCCGATTATGAATTTAAGTAATTTTTATAATCAGTTGATCACCAATATTGCCGGAGCGGAACGTATATTTGAGATTTTAGATATTGAACCGGACTTAGTGGATGAAAAGAATGCATCTTGGCTACCGACAATCCAAGGGGATGTTCGCTTTGAACATGTAACCTTTGCCTATGATGATGATTTGCCTGTGCTAAAGGATTTGTCTTTTCACGTTAGAGAGGGCGAGACAATAGCCTTGGTCGGACCGACAGGCGGTGGGAAATCAACGATTGTCAACTTGATTTGTCGTTTTTATGACATTGATGGCGGCGAGATTCTTGTAGATGGATATGACGTCAAAAAAGTAACCATTGAAAGCCTTCGGAGCCAGATGGGCATTATGACACAGGACACATTTTTGTTTTCGGGAACGATTCGGGAAAACATTCGTTATGGAAAATTAGATGCAACAGATGATGACGTTGTTGAAGCAGCAAAAGCGGTTCATGCCCATGAATTTATCATGAAACTCGAAGATGGGTATGATACTGTCATTAATGAAAAAGGTTCGAAATTATCGGTTGGTCAGCGACAACTCATAGCCTTTGCTCGAACGATGATTGCCAAGCCGGGGATTCTTATTCTTGATGAAGCAACATCAAGTATTGATACAACAACAGAGCGTCTCGTACAAAAAGGTATTGAAACCTTATTAGAAGGTAGAACGTCATTTGTTATTGCCCACCGTTTGTCAACAATTCAAAAGGCGGACCGAATTTTCGTGATTAACGAACAAGGAATCACGGAATCAGGAAGTCATGAACATTTATTAAAAGAAAAAGGACACTATTATGATTTGTATATGGCACAGTTTAGTGCCTTTGCGTAAAAGGGAGAAAAAAGTATGGATCGAATTAGAGAGTATCACCAAATTAACCAGTATTGTCGTAATGAAAACATCAATTCAGATTATTTTTGGAGTCAAGTCAACAAAAAAGAATCGCGTAAGAAAAAACATCATTTATTTAAACGGATCAAATAAGCGTGATTTAAGAGTTTTTATTTTAAGTTTTTAGAAAAAGTGGTCGATATATAAAGTACTATGCTTTATTTAAGGAGATTTTGCTATGCGTATAAATAAATCATTACTTGGATTGCTATTGATGATCATCATTTTCACTGGATGTCAAAGCAATAGCAATTCAGGCAATCAGGTTGTGAATGCTACATCAGCAGGAGAAGAACGAATTCCTGTATTATGGGTGTATGAATCTGAGAGTCTGTATCAACCCACATTTGGTAATTTAACCCAGAAGAGTTTTGAGAATTTATCAAAAGATAAAATTCAAATGGATTCTTCAGGAATAACATTTACATTTACAAGAGAAGATACATCAACATGGTTGGAATATGACACAGTTGATGTATCTATCTATAACCAAAAAAATGAAAAAATTTTTTCGACGCAACTTGAAGCGGAAGAAAAAGTATATCGTATATGGAATGAGCAAGGAATGAATTTACTAGAAGGTGAAAGCTATTACATGGATATACAAGCAAGGAGAGATGATATGCCAATTCACTATTATCTTTCTTTTTTGCATGTTGAAAATAGCCAGAATCGACTAGGTATTTCATATGTTCAAGAGGCTATTGATGAATACAATGAAATCAATGGCATTACTTCTATGGGACTCATGCGTACAAGGATTGAGTCTAACCAAGAGAATCAGATGTATATTGGTGTGGAGTATATCGGAGCAAAACGCGTTGAAGAAGGATTTGAATATTTGGATATAAGGAAAAAATATAGTATTGACTATACAACGATGGAGATACAGACCATTGAAGAAATAGCTCAAGAAAAACAAAGGTATTATTATTCAAAGGACTATGAAGGTTGGTATTTGGGAGATTTTGGGGACCAAGAAAATCGTCGTGTTAAAGTAAGCCCCAATGAGCGATTCCAAGTGATTTATAATACCAAAGAGGCCTACTTATACGATACTGAAGATGAAATGATGTATGAAATATATCGTTTAGACCGACTTAACAGTGATTATCTTTATGATGAAAGTGAAGAGCATGGAATGCAAATATTAGAGGTTTCCAATCTAGGCGAGGTGTATTTTTTAGTATATGGCTATTTTCAAGATGAAAGTCCGAATTATGGTAAAAATGGGATCGCTTTTTATAGCTATCGCATGAATGATCAACCAATATTAAATTCTCTAGGCATGATTGAAAATCCGGATTATTATGTGAATATAGGAAAAAATTTGAAAGAAATGTTTTATTATAATATATCCGAACGAATTCTTTTTATTCTTCATGAACAATCCTTATATCAACTGGATTTTAAGAATCAAAATTTTTCCTATATGGAAACATTTATTAAAGGTCGATTGAATGGAAATTCAGGTTTGATTTATTTGGATGATCCGCGGGATAAATATGTGAACAATACCTATATGGTTGATTTAACCGGAAGCCAATTAAGATATACGAATTTATTTGAACTTGGAACATATAAACACTTGATGAAAGAAATTGACGGACAGGTTTTTGTCGGTGAATATGACATTGACGATACATATGAATATTTAAACGGAAATGTTATTTTTCCATATCATACCATTAAACAATATAATCAACGTGGAGACCTCATTGAAACTTATCGAGCCGGAGACTATGGGAATGGATACTATTTTAGTAGCATATACCTAGATGATACAGAAAATAAATATAAATTTGACTTAATGACCATGAATGTTGTTCGATCCAACAACTATAAAAATTCTCGTGTACACTTCACGGATGTTGAAGAGTCTATATACTTAGACCTTCCGGGAAAAGATCCTGGGCAGAAGTTGGAAAATTCAATTATTGCAAGTTCTCCAATCAATGAGAATGTAATTTATCATGCAGTAGGTGTCTCAACAAGCTATAAGAATAATCTTTATTTTGAGTTTAGGGAGAGGCCGCCGTTAGATGTGTATATTCTTTTTGATCATTTAAAAAAGACAAGGTATTATGCGATTGACCTAGTGGATGCATTTGTTCAAGGACAGAACAAAAAAGCATATACGATTTATCATTGGAAGTATAATGTTCAAAATAACTCGGGAAAATTGACGGAGATATTTAGCAATAATGATTTAAGAGAAGAGGTTTATTTAGATCAAATCATTACAATCCCTCAGCGTCCGGAACTACCAAGAGGATGCGAAGTGACAGCCCTTAGTATTTTACTAGACAATTATATGGACCATGCACCATCAAAAATGACCTTAGCTGATCAATTGAAAGTCTCTAGAGATCCATATGAAATCAAAAATGGATTTGTTCATTTTTCAGATATGCATTTGGAGTTTTCAGGGAGTATGTCGGACGTATCTCAACCCGGACTTGGTGTGCATATTGAACCTGTACAAGAATTAGCAGAAAAATATGTTTCAAATAGGGCCAAAACAGTTAGTGGTATAAGTTTTGAACAGATGCTCGCTTTAGTGGCTAGTGAAAAACCGGTGCTTATTATAACACCGAATAGATATCAAGAAGTACAAGAGCATAGCAAAGAAGTATGGAAGACACCATCTGGGTTTATGGAAGTGACATATCAATTACATAGTGTGGTAGTCATGGGCTTTGATCAAAATTATGTTTACTATAGCGATCCTTCAACAGGACGGATTGAGCAAAAAGGCAAAGATGACTTTCGCCGTGGATGGGAATCAATGGGGAATCAAGCGATGATCATAGTGGATTAAAATTCGAAAAAAGGATTAAAATGTTCAAAAATCGTACAAGTAATCCACACAGTAAACAGACTTATCCACAATTTTCTTGATTTTTCAGAAAATTCATTGTGAATAAGTCTGTTTTTAATTATTTTAAAGGGTTTTCATTCGATGATTATACAAACGATCAATTTGACGTGTAATAATATTTTTTAGAACAGCGACAATAGGGACTCCAATAAACATTCCGACAAAACCGAAAAACTTACCGAAGATAATAATAGCAAAAATAACCCAAAAAGGAGATAATCCTGTAGAATTACCAAGAATTTTTGGGCCTAAAATATTGCCGTCGAATTGCTGCAAGATAAGTATAAAGACCATAAACCAAAGTGCTTGAACCGGGTTTATAAAGAGTAACAAGGCAAACCCGATGATTCCGCCGATAAAGGGACCAAAATAAGGAATAATATTTGTGACACCGATAATGACACTTAAAAGAAGGGCATAAGGAAACTTAAAAATCAATAAGACGATAAAGGCAAGAATACCGATGATTAAGGAATCTAAGAGTTTACCTATAATGAAGTTTATAAAAATCTGATTACTCTCTTTTCCAAGGTTGATTAGGTTTATGGCATGTTTTGGTGGTAAAAGTGCGAGAATAACTTTTCGAGCTGTTCGTAAGCCAACTTCCTTGGTAAGTAGTAAATAAATTGCGATGATGAATCCAAGAAGTATATTCATTAATGCAGATGCAAAACTTGAAAGATAGATTAAAATTTTCGGTGCAAAATTTTGCACCATATTGGTAAGTGAATCAACGGTTTCTTTGATGTTGTCATTGAAGTAGCGATTAATAAAGGTCATATCAATATAATAATCAGTATCAAAAACAGATAAGGTGTCTTGGCTTAAAAACTGATCAATAATAGGGAGATAGATTCTCGGAAGTTTTGCGATTTCCTGGACACTGTCAATAAGTTGTGGCATGATAAATGAAAGTAAGATGACAATGGAGCTGATAACTAATACATAAGCCGTTAGTATTGAAAGGCTTCGCTGGAGTTTTTCGCTTTTTAGTTTTTTAAAAAAAGTAAATTCAATACGTTGAACAAGAGGGTTTAAAAAATAGGCAATGGTTAATGCATAGATAAAGGGGGATAATGTTTTTAGGATAACATTAAATACAGTGCTTGTTTGATCCCAACTATTGGTTAGCTTGTATATACCATAACAAATCAGGAAAACAAGAATAACATAAACGGCGACGGTATTATATTTACGATTCCAATTTATTTT
This sequence comes from uncultured Eubacteriales bacterium, assembly GCA_964563505.1. GTDB lineage: Bacteria > Bacillota > Clostridia > Lachnospirales > Vallitaleaceae > UBA1351. The sequence continues at coordinate 35,097 of CAZLXW010000007.1, read as the reverse complement.
CATTTCACAAACCCTTTCAAATATAGTAATCTAATCATATCAAAAACTGCTTTCATTAACTAGGTGTTTTACATATTTTAATATAAATGTAATATTGTAGGATTTGATAGGGCATTATATAATAGGGATATTACAAATTAAATACAGTTAGGAGACGACGGATGAAACTAAAATTAAACCAATTAACTCTCTTTGATTATTTAATAGATAATCCGGTGCTTATGTGCGTAAAAGAACTTGTTGAAAACAAGGTAAAAAAGAATAAATACTATGAACTTGTGCGCTTGCTTCTCAATGCTAATCAGAGTTTTACAGAATACGTCATTTACCATATGATTCAAGAGGCAAATAGCAAACTGATGCAGATGGTCAATCAAAAAGAGATGAACCCATATCAAAAGAGTTGTCTTGAAAATGATTTGAAAATTCTGGCCAAAATTATGTCTATTAATCTAGATGCTTTATGTGAACTGGCAAATGATGAGGGACACATATTGGCAAAAATGGAACATGAACCGATAAACCATAAGCAAGAAGTCATTTCTGCCCATAAGTTATTTTTTGACAGTATAGATTCCTTAGAACTTGATCAAAGAGCTGAAAAATTCGTTGAAATTCTTAAGAAGTATGGTGTGGGTCGTTTTGCCCTCAATTATGGATTTTTGGTAAAAATAAATGAAGGCGAGCCTGAATTTATCGGTATTGAGAATATTGTCACATTAGCCTGGGATAAGATTTATCTATATGAACGACAAAAAGATGCCTTGTTTAAAAACACAAAAGCATTTGTGGAAGGGTATTCCAGTCAAAACGCCTTACTTGTTGGAGGGAGTGGAACAGGGAAATCAACCTCAGTTAAAACTGTGGCAAAACTTTTTGCCCAAGAAGGCTTACGATTAGTACAGATGCAAAAAGGACAGCTGAGTTATTTACCTAAAGTGTTGAGCCTTATTAAGAATCAAGGATTTCGATTTATTCTTTTCATTGACGATTTATCGTTTGAAGCCAATGAGGATGAATACAAATTTTTAAAGTCATTTATCGAAGGCAGTATCTCTGACGATTTATCCCATGTTGTTTTTTATGTTACCTCAAATCGTAGACACTTAATCAAAGAAATTCGTACGGAAAGAGAAAATGATATTCACCTTCAAGACTTTATTCAGGAGATGACGTCCTTATCGGATCGTTTTGGCTTAACCCTAATCTATGAAAATTTGGACCAAAAGGAGTATTTTTCAATGGTCAAAGCCATGGCTGAAAATGAAAACGTTAATATAGAAGAAGAACAACTTATTCATGATGCACGTATCTATGCAATGCGCCACGGGAAAATGTCCGGCCGTGTGGCTAATCAATTTATTAAACAAGTAAAACTAGATGCACAAACGACTTAAGGAAAAGAGGATTATGTGGAAATAACAATTGTATGTGTGGGTAAAATTAAAGAAAAGTATTTAAGGTCCGGCATTGAACATTATGTGCGAGCGATTAGAAAGTGCCTTCCGATTTCCCTTATTGAGATTCCAGATGAAAAAGCCCCTGAAAATTTGTCGAAATCAATGGAGACACAAATAAAAGATAAAGAAGGCTTGGCTTTACTTCATTATATAAAAGAAGATATGTATGTGATTACTTTGGAAATACTAGGAAGTGAGTTGACAACAGAAGGCTTGATTAAAGCCTTAAAAAAAGCAAAGCAATTCAACAAAGAAAAGCTTTGTTTTGTGATTGGCGGATCCCTTGGTTTGAGTGATTTTGTTTTGAAGCGGTCGAATCTATCTATATCTTTTTCCCAAATGACCTTTCCCCATCAGCTTATGCGTCTCATTTTGTCAGAGAAACTTGCAGATATTGCGCCTTATTTGTGATAGGCCTGATTAAGATTAATCCGATATGAACGGTAGATTTGTTCGTAAAGAATGGTTAAGATTAATCCGGTATTCCTTGTTAAAGGGGAAAGTGAAATGCAATCATCACAGTGTTTAAGAAGTTCATTCGAAGGGTTAACAATAAAAAGGACGCGCGATTGACCGGTTACTGCAAGTTGAGAAAAATAATTGGCGAGGGCTTCAGACGTATGCGTAGATTCATGTATAGTAACTCCGATGACATATGAGTTACTATTTATTTTTTTGAGCATATCAGACGTTGATGAACAAGACAGTCGTTGGATCTTGCAATACCGTTGCAAACGTTTGTGATATTCTTTTAAAGCATGTATATAAAAAGAGAGTAATTTTTTTTCCTGATAAATAATGGTAAAGTTCATGGCTATCTCCAATCGATTTTTTATGTATTCAAATCCTATCATAACATAAAAAAATGCTAATATCGATTAATTTTGTCTTACAATTCCATGTTAAAATGAAAGAGGAAAGTAGTTTAAGGAGCGAATATATGTCAAATAAAATTAATAATAAGCGATTATTTTTTTGGGTCATGGGTATTTTGGTCATAACACTAAGTGTAGCATTATTTGCTGGATTTTACATATCCTATCAATTGACTAAATCATCAGCGGATGAGTATTTTTGGGCATCTAAAGAGAATGCAGATTACCATGTGATGATCTTAATTGACGGATCAAATCAAACTTATAGTGAAGAATTTATTCGTGGAATTGAAGAAGAAAGTGAAATCTATCGTGTCGCTACAGAAATTATTTCCATCGAAGGGGCCAACTATCGAGATCAACTGATAGAAAATATGCAGTTGGCCATGTATAACAAAGTGGATGGTTTAATTATTCATGCCTATTATGATGACGAAGTGATAGCAATGATTGATAAATTATCATTGGCGGGTATTCCTGTGATTACAATGAATGAAGATCTTGCGTCAAGTCAACGAATTACCTATGTCGGTGTGAATCGATATACAATCGGAGAGATTGCTGCTCAGGAAATGATAAAATCCCTTGGAACCTCGGGGAAAATAGCTGTTATTGAGCCCAGAAGTTATGAAGAGTATGCCGATATTAATGATAGTCTATTGGTGTTAGGATTTAATGATATTCTCAAAAAATATCCGAATATAACATTAGAACATGTTCTTTATACGGAAGAAGGAGTTTTAAGTGCAGAAATCATTGCGACGAATTTAATGAAAGAGAATCCGGACATTAGCGGAATTTTCTGTACGAATACGTCCAATACTCTGGGTGTTATACAAGTCCTTGTGGATAATAATTTAGTTAGTCAGGTAAGCTTGATTGGATATGGAGATGAAGTGGAAATTCTTGATAGCATAAAAAAAGGAAATATTATTGAAGCCTCAATAGTTACGGATTTCTATGATATTGGGAAAAAAGCAATTGCGGCTTTTTATGAGTATAAGACCAGTGCTTTTGTAAGCAATTATTTTAATACATCCATTCAAGTGATTGATCAAAGCAATGTTGATACTATTTTGTTAGAAAAGAGTGAAGAAAATGTCAAAACTCAATAAATTTGGTTCAATTAAGAATAACATGATGCTCTATTCCCTAGGAATCATTCTTTTAATGGCAATACTAAGCATGTATTCTCTAAGTATTATGGAGCGATATAAAGGGCAAATTCAAGCAATGTTCGAAAAACATATCTATTTATCTGAAGTAGAGTCAAATATGAATGGTCTTGATGCGGACCTATTAGGTTTTTTGACGTCAAAAAGTTCCACTCGGTTGAATAATTTTTTGATTGGTGTGGAGCAGCTACAAGGTGATATTAGCCAGGTGAGTGAGCAAATATATAATGATGAAGATTTGATGATGAAAAATATTGTCCATCTCGTTGAAGCCTATTTAGAACAAAGCAATGAAGCTATTGGATATAAACGTCTTCGAAATGTGGAAAAATACTACGAACATTATGAATATAGTGTTGAGATTAAAGGGTATATTTTTGATTATATTGATCAATTAAATAATAAGCAGTTAAACAGAAATTCAAAAGCTTATTTAGATTTAGTCAATCAAATCCGCTTATTACAATCGATCACCTATATTATTGTTATAGTTTTGGTTTTGATTGCATTTACAGTCGTCTACTATATTACTGCACGAATGGTTCGACCTATTACCCATTTATCAGATGCGGCTGAAGAGATTGCAAAAGGAAATTTTCAAACACCGGACGTATATGTAGATTCCGAAGATGAATTTTTACTCTTGGCTGCCGCCTTTAATAAGATGAAAAATAGCATCAGTGAATATGTAGATGAGTTGAAAAAGCAAGCAGAAACGGAAGCTAAGCTTAAGGATGAGCAACTTAAGAATGTGAAAATGGAACATTTATTAGATAATGCTAGATTATATGCTCTCCAGTCACAGATTAATCCACATTTTATGTTTAATACCATTAATGCCGGTGTCCAGTTGTCAATACTTGAACGAGCTCCGAAAACCGGTAATTTTCTGGAAACAATGTCCAGGTTATTTCGCTATAATATTCAAAAAATGGATACCCATTGTACATTGGAAGAAGAGATTAATAATATTAAAGATTATTACGAGTTATTAAAAGTACGTTTTGGACAACGGATACAGTTTGAATTTCACATTGATTCGCAAGTGACTAATGTCAAGGTTCCGCAACTCATTTTACAACCCTTAGTAGAAAATGCCTATATTCATGGATTAAGTGGATTAGAAGAAGGAGGAAAGATTTTTATTGATGTATATAAAAACGCCTCCTTTGTTGAGATTATTGTTCAAGATACAGGTGTCGGAATGACAAGGGAAAGAATACAAGAAATCTTATCCAATAATTCGGGAATCGGTATTAAAAATGTGCGTGACCGTCTCGAGCTATTCTATCATCAACATAATCTGTTCTATGTTGAAAGTGAAGTCGGACACGGAGTGAAAATAACAATAAAAATCCCACAAAATATGGAGTGAAACTATGTATAAAATTATGATTGCCGATGATGAACAAATCGTTCTAGAAGGTATTAAGTTTATCATTGAAGACAATTTTTCAAAAGTAAATATTGTGGCAACAGCCAGTTCGGGTCGGGAAGCTATTGAAGCGACGAATCAAGTGATTCCGGATATTATTTTGATGGATATAAAGATGCCGGGCATAAATGGTATTGAGGCAATCGAAACCATTAAAAAACGTTATCCTAGTGTTCGCTTTGTTATTATATCTGCCTATGAACAATTTGAATATGCGAAACAAGCGGTTGAATTGGGCGTTAGTGATTATATTCTTAAACCAATTAATCAAGAAAAGTTATTAAAAGTGCTTCATAAAATTATGGGGGAAATTGATGAAGAACGAAACCAACGTGCCATAGAAATGGAGAATAGGGAAAAACTGGAGAAGATTATTCCTGTATTAGAACATGGTTTTGTATATTCCCTACTCCTTAATACAGATTACCGGGAAGAATTGTTTCGTTATGAAGAACTGTTTACGATTGATCAAGATCATGGTTATGTAATGATTTTTGAATTTGGGGAAAAAGATGGTGATGATAAACTAAGCAATCGAATTGGTGCAGGTGTCAAAGGTCAAACTTTTTATCCTAAAGTGCAAAATGAAATCAAATACAAATGTAAATCTATTGTGGGACCCCTTGTCATAAATCGTATGATTGTCATTGTGTTAGAAGAAGAAACAGACAATGAGTACCAGCAACGAATAAAAGCCATTCATCTAGCAGAGTCGATTATAGAAAGTATACGTAGCTATGTGGACAGTCATATTTGCGTGGGTATTGGTTCCTGTTATCGTCTTGATAAAATCAAGAATTCTCTTGAAGAAGCAAATCAAGCATTATCAAGAAATATTAATGAAGAGATTATACATGTAAATGATATCTTTGCTCTTGAGGGTAATGAAAAAGAATATACATATGTAGATATAAAAGAAGACGAAACAATGATTGTTCAACTTATTGAAAGCGGTAATGAAGGGATAGTTGCAAAAGAAATCCAAAGTTTTCTGTCAAAAATTCACACAAAATTTCATGGCAATTTAGAAGATGTGATGAGTATTGCGATGGAGTTAATGGTTATGGTTTTAAGTACATCCTATAAAAACAACCTGAATGAGGCCAAAGTTGGATATTCGACTTATTTAACTGAAATTCGACGCATGGAGACCTTCTCAGAACTCGTGAACTGGTGTATAGGAAAAGTACAGTACATAACACGCCTCCTACAGGATACGCGGGTGCAGCATATTTCTGATATAGTTATGTCAGCAAAAAGTTATATTGATCAACATTATAGTGAAGAAATTGGATTAAATGATATTTCAAAGGAGGTGGCAGTGAGTCCGCAATATTTTAGTAAGATTTTTAAAGAGGAGATTGGGGTTACTTTTGTCGAATATGTTCGATCAAAGCGTATTGAAGTTGCTAAAGAAATGTTAAAAACGAAAAAGTATTCGGTAAAAGAAATTTGTTATGAAATTGGTTATAATGATCCGAATTATTTTAGCCGATTATTTAAAAAGCTTGTAGGCGTAACACCAACAGATTACAAGTAAGGTGGGGTAAAATGAAGCTAAGTAAAAAGAAAAAACAAATATTCGTTTTAACGATGGGTATACTTATTATTAGTACTATTGGGATATCAATATACAATAATTATCAAGGAAAACTCAAAGCTGATCAAGAAACAATCACTATAGGGTATTTATCAGACAACCTTGTGATTGAACGATGGCAAAGAGACCAGGAAATATTTCGTGCAAATGCAACAAAGCAAGGTGCAGAAGTGCTTGTCTATAATGCCAATGAAAATAATGCGACACAAATTCAACAGATACAACTTCTGATTGAAAAAGAAGTCGATGTAATAGTTGTCGTTCCATATGATCGTGATGGTTTGTCAGAGATTATCAAGGAGGCAAGACAAGCAGGAATAAAAGTGATTGCATATGATCGGCTTATTCGCAATGTTGAAATTGATGCTTATATTTCTTTTGACAATGTGAAAGTCGGTGAGCTCATGGCAGGTGAATTGCTTGAACATGTACCAAAAGGGAATTATGTAATCATTAATGGATCACCGGATGATAATAATTCGTATATGTTTAACGAAGGGTATATGAATGTATTGAGTTCGGAAATCGAAAAAGGAAATATACATATTGTTGAAGAAATTTATGCAGAAGACTGGAGAGAAGAGCCAGCCTATGATTTGATTGCAAAACTATTAGATGAAGGCCAGCAGATTGATGCGATTATTGGCGCTAATGACCGGTTAGCAGAGGCAGCAATTCGTGCATTAGCAGAAGAAGGATTAGCAGGCAAAGTGTTTGTTGCAGGTCACGACGCGGACATATCCGCATGTCAACGTATTGTTGAGGGAACTCAGCATATGACCGTCTACAAACCGATTCGTACCTTAGCAGAAGCTGCGGTTAATTTGGCGATTCAGTTTGCAAAAGGAGAAGAACCTATTGTTCATCAAACGATTTATAATGGCCAAGCAGATGTCCCATATATTCGCTTAGATGTTCTATCTGTTACCAAAGAGACTTTAGATGAGACAGTTATTGAGGATGGGTTCCATAGGAGAGAGGATGTTTACCGAGAATAATAAAATACATATTGATTTTACCTGTATATATGTTAGACTAAATAAGACAAACAAACTAGACAAATAACAAAAAAAGAACAACGAAGAGGATGTATAATGAAAAAACTTAAATGGATTGTTTTATTAGTTGTAGTGAGTTTATTTTTTGTAGCATGTAACAATGATTCAGAAACTGCCGGCAATGCTGAAGCTGAGTCGACAGAGAATACTCAGAACGAAGATGAAAGTGAATCAGAAGTCGAAGCAGAGCCTGAAGTTGAACCGGAACCAACGGATGAAGAACTTTTGGCGTTGGCGATTGAAGAACGCAATGAACAAGATGCAATAAATAAGGAAAGGGACGGAGCTTACTATGTACCGTTGCCGACCATTGATTCCATAGATGATTTGAATCCGGAGCTTGTGACAGCAGAAGCGAAGGCATTATATGTAACAAGTAATATTGCCGGTTTTAATTTTGATGAAGAGGATGTTCAGTTATATGCGGATCACATTCGCTATTTAGCTGGAGAATCAACAGAAGCGGTTGATCAAACACGTCTTAATAATGATGTCAATCGTCTGGAAGAAATATTGGGTATATGTATGGCGACGGAAGTGAATGCTCTGGTTATTGATGTTAAAAATGATCATGGATATGTTGGTTGGAAAAGTGATATTCAACTAGTTCAAGATATTAATAGTCATATCAATGCACCGATGAAAGATTATGAGCGCTTATTAAACTACTTAGATGAAAATGAGATCTATACAATTGCTCGAGTAGTTGCTTTTAAAGACCCGTATTATGCAGAACATGAGCCGGAACATACGATTCAGTTAATCGCAGGAGGAACATATCGTGATAATAAAGGAACGGCTTGGGTCAATCCCTTTGATCCGGCAGTATGGGACTATGTTGTTGCTGTTTCTAAGGAAGCTGCCTTGCGTGGTTTCAAAGAGATTCAGTTTGATTATGTTCGATTCCCGGATAATGCAGCCAAATATAATGAAATTACATTTTTCCCTGAACGAAATCTTAGAGATAAAGACGAAGGAATCGAAGACTTTTTAATCTATGCGAACAATGAGTTAAATCCTTATAATGTGCATATTTCTGTTGATGTATTTGCGCAAGCTAGTCGTTCATGGGATGATCATCCGGAAGATATTGGGCAGACATGGCGTAAGATGGCAAATTTATCCGATTATATTTGTCCCATGATTTATCCGAGTCATTATGGACCCAATGTATATGGATTTCCAGTGCCTGATCAACATCCTTATGATGTTGTGCGAATTGCATTACAAGAATCAATCGAAAGAAATAGTGCTCAAAAGAATCCGGGGATTATTCGACCATGGATTCAAGGATTTACGGCAGGTTGGATTTCCGGTAATATTATCTATGATGCAGAGACGATTGCAGAGCAAATCATTGCGGCAGCCGAACTTGGAATTGATGAATATATTATATGGGATGCAGTTAATACCTATGATCCAATGATATTCTTCTATCATGACCGCATTGGCCAACCTTTTCCAAAAGAAGGGCAAGATATGGTCGGAAGGACAGCAGAAGAAGCCCTAGATCGGTATTTGACAGCGGAGCGTTATGATCGAAAAAGTCAAATATATCTACTTACACCAAAAGATTCTCGAGCTGAAGACTATGACGACTTTGCAGAAGAATTAGATGCATCAGAGATTAAAGTGGAAGCCTATGATATTTTAAGTATTCAAAGAGTAGATGATGAAAATTATATAGCTAAGGTGGATGCAAGATATTCATCAACATCCGGAGTAGCCGAACTTGCAAGCGCAGAATATAGTGTTACCATGGAAGACGGCGTGTTTAAAATTATACGTCCTGAATTGGAATGGTTGAATCCGGAAGATTTTCCGTTAGGCCTTGCTCCCAATGAAATGGGACGAGTCATGGTTTTGATGTATCATAATATCGGTGATGAAGAGGCGACATGGACTCGAACACCTGAGAACTTTAGAAAAGACCTGGATACCCTTTATGAAAAAGGGTATCGGCCCATAAGCCTTAAAGACTACGCATTGGGCAACATCACCACTGAATCGGGCTATACGCCGGTGGTGATTACCATTGATGACACGAATAAGAATAATTTTTATTATACGGAAGATGGCGAGATTGCTCCGGATTCCTTTGTGGGGATTTTTATGGACTTCCACAAAGAGCATCCGGATTTTCCGTTAGAAGCGACTTTTTTTGCAGACGGCCCGGTGGTGTTTGACGAACCGGATTTAGAAAAGAAAAAGGTGGATACAGTCATACAAGCCGGGATGGACATAAATAATCATACCTTGGCACATAAAAGTTTAAAGAAGCTAGATGCAGCAGGCATTCAAGAAGCCATTGGCAAGCATGCATCAGATCTTGAAAAGCTCATTGGTGTCAAGGACTATAAAGTCAATACTTTAGCATTACCTTATGGTGAACGCCCTTCAGATGAAGATTTAGAGAAGTTGCTTTTAAAAGGTAAGTATGAGAATTATTCTTATGAAAATATTGCTGTTTTAAACGTTGGTTGGAATCCCGCATACTCACCATTCGATGAACGGTTTAACCCCCTTAGTATTCCAAGAATTCGTGCAAGTGAGATGAATGTGGATAATGTTGGGATGTATAATTACATTGAATATTTTGACAAGAATCCGGGACAACGTTTTATTAGTGATGGGAAACCGTGATTAGATATTCTTTTGGGGTGAGCTGTTTAAATGATTTAAACTGTTTGATAAAGTAACTGGTATCATTAAAGCCCACAGTATAACCGATATCGGTTATACTGTTTTGCTGACTTAGGAGTAATTTTTCGGCCTCGGTAATACGAACAAAGTTTAGATATTTTGAAAAAGAAATACCGGAGACTTTTTTGAAAAGTCGTGAAAAATAACTATAACTTATGTGACAATGCTCGGCAATCTCTTTGGCAGTCAGTTGGGTCGCATAATGGTCGTGAATGTATTCGAATGCTTGAAGAATCGGTGAAATATCCACGTCATTCATAGGATTATTTAGAAGTTGGAAACCTTGATGTTCCAGTTTTGAGAAAAAACGGAAGATGAGTCGAAGTAGGTGGGATTTGAGTAAAAGCTCATAACCATATGGCTTAGATAAAAAAAGGTCCATGATTTCTAAGTAATCTTTTTTCGATTCAGCAGATAGTTCTGTTTGATTAAAATATTTATATTGAGGAGGAACAGGGGTTAAAATCGGTGTCATGTTTTTCAAAAGGAAGGCATCAAACGAAGAATCAAAAAGAAGTACGGGATCAAATTTTATTACAGAATATTCAAAGAGCTCATTTTCAATCCTTACCATGGAATGGACGTCGCGAGGAAGTATATAAAACATATCACCTTTTGAAACTGTTATTGAATACCCATTGCTGATAATACGTCCCTTACCCTTGGTCACATATATAATTTCGATATAATAATGCCAATGGGCATCAATTGGTAATGCATCATTACTTGTTCCGTCATAAAAACAATAGAAAGAATGCTTCATGTCGTTTGAGTATTTTATTGATTTTGAATCTTCAAAAAAAATATTCATAAGGTCTCCTTTGACAAATTTGTTGCATTGTTTTCCATTTATATTATAGCATGTACTTCCATTTTGTTCTATGATAAGAATATAATATTTGCATAGGAGGTTATTATGTTAAGAGAATCTTTGAATGGTTTATGGGTGATGGAAAATTGTGATACGGGACAACAGTATTCAGCCAATGTTCCTACAACCATGTATGAAGTTTTATATGAGAATGGAGTGATTGAAGACCCTTTTTTTGGCGAGAATGATGTGAAGTATACAAAACTCTCTGATGACGAGTATCGCTTTATTCGTATGTTTGAAATTACAAAAGAGATGTTAAATGAAACGTTTATCGACTTAGAATTTTTGGGACTAGACACACTTGCAACTGTATATATAAATGGTAAAAAGATTATAAGAACAAACAATATGCATCGGACATATCGTTTAAATATTAAACCATATGTGGTGCTTGGTGAAAATACTTTGCAGATTGATTTTGCATCACCGACCAAGTTTGTTGCAAAGGAACAGGCAAAAGATCCCCTTTGGGGTGTTTCATCCACGATTCCGGGGTATGAGTATATTCGAAAAGGACATCATATGTTTGGATGGGATTGGGGGCCACAGCTTCCGGATATGGGTGTCTGGCGTGATGTTAATTTGTATGCATATACACAAGGACGCCTTGAAACATTTTATGTACGCCAAGAGCATAAGAACGAACACGTAGACTTATCCTTTGATGTTGAAAGTCATTTATATACAGAGAATTTAACCATTTCCATAAAACTTCAAAGTCCAAGTGGTCAGATTCAGTCCCTAAGTGTGGATGCAGCTCAAGCAAGAGAAATCGACATGGTGGTTGAAAACCCAATGTTATGGTGGCCCAATGGTTACGGCCAACAAAATCTATATAAACTGTCCATTCAACTACTAGATGGAGATAGAATTCTAGATCAGATAGACAAAGAGATTGGATTAAGAACAATGACAATTCACAGGGAACCGGACACATGGGGAGAAACCTTTGACTATACGATTAATGGTGTGCGAATTTTTGCGATGGGCGCCAACTATATTCCGGAAGATGGCTTAATCAGTCGTCCAGATAAGGCGAGGACTGAACGACTTATACGTGACTGTGCTAAGGCGAATTATAACTGTATTCGTGTTTGGGGTGGTGGTATATATCCGAGTGATACGTTTTTTGAAATGTGTGACCATTATGGTTTGATTGTTTGGGAAGACTTTATGTTTGCCTGTGGTGTTTACCGATTGACGAAATCTTTTGAAGAAAATATTCGCGCAGAGTTTATTGATAATATTAAGCGTATTCGTCATCATGCGTGTTTAGGCCTTTGGTGCGGTAACAATGAGATGGAAGAAGGTTTTGTCAGCTGGGGAATTCCGGTAGATGAACGCCTACGAATGGATTATTTATTAATGTATGAAAAATTGATTCCGGATGTGCTAGAAGAATATGACCCACAAACCTTTTATTGGCCGGCGTCACCGAGTTCAGGTGGAGGATTTGTAGAACCCAATGCAGATAATAAGGGAGATGTTCACTATTGGCAAGTATTCCATGGCAATGAGCATTATAAAAAATTTAGAGATCATTATTTCCGCTTTGCTAGTGAATACGGAATGCAGGCTTTTCCGGATATGAAGACAATTGACTCATATGCCCAGAAGCAAGAACAAAATATTTTCAGTGCGGTGATGGAAAATCATAATAAATGTACAGATCCGATTAATGGAAATATGAAGATTATATTGAATGTTGGTGGTGAGTTCTTACTACCTAATAATATAGAAGATACTGTGTATATAAGTCAAGTGTTTCAAGGGGAGACCATTAAATGCGCGGTTGAACATTTCCGTAGGAATCGTGGGCGGTGTATGGGATCGACCTATTGGCAAGTGAATGATAACTTTCCTGGAGCTTCTTGGGCTTCAATTGACTATTATGGTCGCTGGAAGGCTATGCATTATTATGCGAGACGGTTTTATGCACCGGTTTTATTATCAGCATACGAAGACAAGGACCAAGCCTATATATATGTAACCAATGATCGATTAGAGTCATTTGAAGGAAAGGTCGAGTGGGAACTTCGACATATTGACTTGGGTATACTTGAACAAGGAATAAAAGAAGTCATAGTCGATCCCTTAACAGCAAAGCAAGAAATTGAACTTTCAATTGCTCCTTATCTTAAAGAGTACGGTGATGAGCGGAATATTTATTTGAGTTTTCGCTTGTGTAATGCTCAAGATAAGGTGAGGTCATCAGATTCATTGTTGTTTACATGCCATAAGTTTTTCAACTTTAAAAAACCGGAACTTACGTTTGATGTGGAAGAGCGGGAAGATAATTTTATTGTCCTTGTGACTTCAAATACCTATGCCAAAGCTGTTGGTATAGTAACAAAAACAATTGATTGTGTTTTTGAAGATAATTATTTTGATCTTTTACCAGGAGAAACAAAAGAAGTCATTATTGATGAAGTCATTGGTAAAGCTCAAACGGTTGAGGCAATAAAAGGCGATATTGCAATTCATGCTGTAAATACTCTGAATTATTCTTAACATAGCACAATTTTAGTATTAAAAAAATACAGATACATATTTAAGTTTTTTGTAAGAGATTAAAATAATCATGTTAGTAAAGTTTGACAGACATGGTTATATAGTCTCTTTTTTTTTATAATGAATTTAGTAACAAAATAATCTATATGATAAACGGAGGTAGAACATGAAAAAATTAGTATCAGTATTACTTGCATTAACACTTGTAATTGGTGTGTTTGCATTTGTAGGATGTGGACAAGATAAACCAGCGGATACAACAACAGATTCTAACGTGGCTGACTCAACAGAAGATACAACAGAAGATACGGCGACAGAAGATAGTAGTTCAGATGGTGGTGTGGACATCGGTATCGTGTTACCAACAAAAGAAGAACCACGTTGGGTACAAGATGAGGCGAGATTCTTAGCTGCAATCGAAAACACAAATTATAACGTTGAAGTACTTTTCAGCCAAGGGGACTCAGCAAAAGAAAAACAAAACGTTGAGACGCTTATTGCTAAAGGTATTGATGTATTAATCATCACTCCTCAAGATGGAGATGCAGCAGCGGCAGCAGTTCAAGCGGCCAAAGAAGAAGGAATTACAGTTATTTCATATGACCGTCTTGTAACAAATACGGATGCTGTAGATTACTACATTACATTTAATTCCGTAAATGTTGGAGAAGCTCAAGGACAATACTTAGTTGATCAAGTTGAAGACGGAACAACTGGAAACGCATTATACTTATATGCTGGTGCAGCAACAGATAACAATGCATTCTTATTCTTTGAAGGTGCTTGGAACAAGTTGCAACCAAAGATTGCTGATGGAACATTTGATGTTATGAACTCTTCAAAAGCAGTAGAGTATAAAGATAAAGTAATGTTAACTCGTGAAGAAATGGGAGAAATCATTGAGCAAGTTACAACAGACTGGAAACCGGAAGTTGCCTTATCAAAAGCTCAATCTCATATTACATCAGCTCCACCAGTAGGAAAAACTTATGTTTTAGCACCAAACGATGGAACAGCGCGTTCAATCTATGATCAATTTGCAAAAGAAGATGGTGTTGAAATCTTTATTACAGGTCAAGATGCTGAGATTCCTTCAATTCAATATGTTATTGATGGAAAACAAAGCATGACAGTTCTTAAAGACGTTAGAGACCTTGTAAATGGTGCGATTTTAACAGCAACAGAAGTGTTAGAAGGTAATGAAATTAAAACAAATGGTGAATATGATAATGGTGCTGTAGCTGTACCTGCAATAGATGTTCCTGTAATAACTGTAACTCAAGATAATGTATCAGATACAATTATCGGTTCTGGTTACTATGATTCATCTGAATTCACAGGACTATAAGATATCATAAAATTTGATAGTAGTAGTGATGGGCTTAGCCCATCACTACTATAAATTTAGATTGTAGTTGATAGGAGCTTGGATATGGCGAATATATTAGAAATGCGTAACATAACCAAAGAATTTCCGGGTGTAAAAGCTTTGGATAATGTGAATTTTCAAGTAAAAAAAGGCGAAATACATTGTTTGGTTGGTGAAAACGGAGCAGGAAAGTCAACATTAATGAAAGTATTAAGTGGAGTATATCCAATTGGGGATTATTCTGGTGACATAGTGTTTGAAGATGAAATTCAAAAATTTTCAAATATTAGTGACAGTGAAAAAAAAGGCATTGCAATAATTTATCAGGAACTCGCTTTGATTCCTGACTTATCTGTGTATGAAAATATTTTTATGGGACATGAAATACATAAAAAAGGGTTAATCAGCTGGAATGCAACACGTGCAGAAGCGTCAAAGATGTTAGAAAAAGTTAAAGTGAAAAATGTGCATCCGGCAACAAAAATTATTGATTTAGGCGTTGGTGTACAGCAGCTTGTTGAAATAGCAAAAGCATTGAGCAAAGATGTAAAACTATTAATTTTAGATGAACCGACAGCTGCATTAAATGAAGATGATAGTGAGAATTTATTGGAGTTACTCAAGGATCTTAAAGAGCAGGGAATAACTTCTATAATGATTTCCCATAAATTGAAAGAAGTTATTGCAGTAGCAGATACCGTAACGGTATTACGAGATGGTAAAACAATCTGCTCATTAAGTGCCGATAAAGGTGAAATTAACGAGCGTGATATAATTAAATATATGGTTGGACGTGAGATTAATGATATTTTTCCAAAACGTCTTGAGAAAAATATCGGAGAAGTTCAATTAGAAGTAAGAGATTGGTCTGCATTTGATCGAAAATTAGGTCGACATGTTGTTAAACAAGCAGACTTCAAAGTCCGAAAAGGTGAGATTGTTGGTTTAGCGGGATTAATGGGTGCCGGTCGTACAGAATTTGCCCATAGTATTTTTGGGAATTCTAGAAATTATATGATTACGGGGGAAATGTTCATTAAAGGCAAACAAGTGAAATTCACCCAACCGAAACAAGCCATTAATAATGGTTTAGCTTATGTTTCAGAGGACCGAAAAGGGAATGGATTAATCCTTATGCAGGATATAAAGCAAAATATTACTGTTGCAAATCTAAAGGCTATTTCTAACGGAATCGTTGTGAATAAAGGAAGCGAAATACAAATTGCAGAAAAATATAGAGAGTCTATGAATATAAAAACACCGTCCATTGAACAAAAAGTCAATAACTTAAGTGGAGGAAATCAGCAAAAGGTTGCCTTAGCAAAGTGGTTGTTTGTAGAACCGAATATTTTAATTCTTGATGAACCGACGCGTGGTATTGATGTCGGTGCAAAATATGAAATCTATACGATTATGAATGAACTTGTAGCTCAAGGCTTGAGCGTTATTATGATTTCTTCAGAGTTACCTGAAGTATTGGGGATGAGTGATCGTGTTTATGTTATGGCAGAAGGTCGCTTGACCGGTGAATTAGATATTACAGAAGCTTCGCAAGAAAAAATAATGGAAATGGCAACGGTTTAGGAGGATTAGGATATGTTAAATAATATTACACAAGCGATCAAAGAAAACATACGCGATTATGGGATGTATATTGCATTAGCCTTGATTATGCTTATTTTTACACAATTGACAGATGGATTGTTTTTAACGCCAAGAGTTTTATCGGATTTAATCGACATGACAGGCTATATCGCTGTATTGTCTGTAGGTGTTACTTTAGTTATTATTATTCGTCACATTGACTTATCGATAGGTTATGTATGTGGTTTCTTAGGAGCCGTTGCGGCTATTTTAACATCCACATATGGCCTGCCAATATGGCTGGTAATTATTATTACATTGCTTTCTGGGGCAATCATTATTGGTGGATGGACTGGAACGTTAGTTGCAAATCTCAAAGTTCCAGCATTTGTTGCCACCTTGGCAGCAATGACAATATTTAGAGGAATGTTGATACGAGTAACCAATAGTGCAACAATTTTTACCGCCAATGATAACTTTAATGCAATAGGTAATGGCTATATTCCGGATATTGCGAATGTTGAAGGTTTACATGTGTTGACAATGGTTATTGGTGTTGTTGGATTGATAATGTTTACGGCAATGGCTATTGCTTCGCGAAGAAAGCAGCAATCCTATAATTTACATGTGCCTATGTTACCGGCATTTATTGCTAAACTTGTTGTAATATACGTGGTGGTAATGTTCTTTATATGGAAGTTGGCAAGTTTCAAAGGATTATCATGGACAGCGATTATTGTGGCAATTGTTGTTTTGATTTATAGTTTCATTATGAATAATACAACTATCGGACGACATATTTATGCAGTCGGTGGCAATCCGGAAGCGGCAGAACTTTCAGGTATTAGCGTTAAGTTTGTTACTTATTTGGTATTTGCCTCCATGGGACTTATGGCCGGCTTATCCGGTATCTTATTTACAGCACGTCTTCAATCAGCAACCCCTACAGCAGGGATGGGATTTGAACTTGATGCCATTGCCGGCGCATTTGTTGGTGGTACAGCAACAACAGGTGGTATTGGTAAAGTAACCGGTTCAATTATCGGTGCACTTGTTATGATGTCACTGACAAAAGGAATGGACCTTATGAACGTGGGTGTATCCTATCAATACATTATTCGTGGTTTGGTTCTTGTGGCAGCTGTTGTCTTTGATGTAAAAACACGAAACATGCATAGTAAAAAAGCATAGATACAAAATTCATTTTAGAATAATAAAATGACAAAAGAACTGTCGTAGGATTAAATTAAGCTTTATCCTAGGGCAGTTTTTTTATGAAATTCACACTTTGTTCATAGTTCCTGACACTTTTTTTGGTATAATGTATACAAAAAACAATTGAGAGGTATATCATGGCGAAAATTTATTCAGGACCAAAGGCGTTGACAGAATACATTCTAACTCAAAGTAAAGCGAAAGCAAATAAACGGTTTGTTATTTTATTAATTCAAGGAATACTTGCAGGTATGTATATTTCAATCGGAGCGATTGGATATTTTAAAATAGCAGCGGCAACAGCAGATCCAGGGTTAGGTGCATTTCTTGGGGCCCTTGTCTTTCCGCTAGGAATTATCGCTATTTTGTTGATGCAAGCTGAACTCTATACAAGTGACAGTATGGTTATGATTGCAGTGTTTGATCGAAGAACAAATTTTTCTAAGACCTTTAAAATATTGGTGCTTATTTTGTTCGCCAACTTAATCGGTGCTATATTTTTAGCCTTATTAACAACCGGAGCAGAGATTTTCAATGCTTCCGTCTTAAATCTTGTGATTGAAAAAGCCGTGCATAAAGTGCATATGGAAGCGGGAACAATACTTATCAGTAGTGTGTTATGCAATATTATTGTTTCAACAAGTGTCTGTTTAGCCTATAGTTGTCGAGAAGAAATTGCAAAAGTGGTCGTTGTTTGGTTAGGCATTACTGTGTTTGTATTAAGTGGGACAGAACACGTCGTGGCAAATATGTATTACCTATTTGTTGCCTATTTCGGAGGTGGAGACCTAACGTTAGTTCAAATAGGATATAACCTTTCGATTGCTGCTATAGGTAATTTTATTGGTGGAGGTATTATTGTTTCGGGAATTAACTATATGTTAGCGTATCGGGATATTGATCGACAAAAAATGCAGTAAAATGATATACTTAGATCAAAGGAGGATTCACTATGAATACACGTGTGAAAACAGGAATTCTAGGTTTAGATTCTGCAATTGATGCCTTGAGAATTGGTGATAATGTTGTATGGCAAGTGGACACATTGGCAAGTTATCAGCGGGTGGTTGATGCATTTGTTTCCCAAGCGTTAAGTGATGAACGCAAACTGGTGTATGTTCGATTTGGCGCACACCAACCTTTGATTGATGAAAATAAAGATATAATTATTTATGAAATTGATGCAGGAAAAGGATTTGAAAGTTTTGCAACCGATGTCTATCGAGTGATTGAAAAAGAAGGGACAGAAACCTTCTATGTATTTGATGTACTGACAGAGCTTCTCAATAGTTGGTATTCTGATCTAATGATTGGAAATTTTTTTCAAGTAACTTGCCCCTTTTTATATGAGCTTGATACCGTTGCATATTTTGGACTTATTCGTAATGCCCATACTTTTACAACGATAGCCACCATTCGAGAAACAACCCAGCTCCTACTCGATGCCTATCAAGTTGAGGACCAGTTCTATATTCATCCATTAAAAGTATGGAAACGCTATTCGCCAACCATGTTTTTTCCCCATAATGTTGCGGGAGAAGAGGTTGTTCCTATTACATCCAGTGCAGAAGCATCAGCTATTTTTTCAACGATTCGATTTGGAGAAGAACGCTTAGATTACTGGGATATGATTTTTAATGCAGCAAGAGAAAAATTAAATGCAGAAGAAACAGTAAAAAATTCTTTGCGTGATGATCTCATGTTAAAAATAATTGGACAGGATTCACGAATGATTAAGTTGTGTCAACGATATATGACCTTAGAAGATATTTTGCTTATTCAAGCAAGAACCATTGGCACGGGATATATTGGTGGAAAAAGTGTCGGAATGTTATTGGCACGAAAAATCATAGAAAAAGAATGTGAAAAAGATGTGTCTGAGCAATTAGAATCTCATGATTCCTTTTATCTTGGATCTGATGTTTTTTACACCTACATTGTACAAAATGGATGGTGGCAACTTCGCACAAAACAAAAAACGGATGAATTTTATTATACGTATGGAAAAGAACTTAAAGAAAAGCTAAAGCAGGGGGAATTTCCGGATAATATTAAAGAAAAATTCATACAGCTTCTAGAATATTTTGGACAATCACCCATTATTGTACGCTCAAGTTCCCTTCAAGAAGATAATTTTGGAAACGCATTTGCAGGCAAATACGAAAGTGTATTTTGTGCAAATCAAGGAACAGAAGATGAACGATATGAAGAATTCGTCGATGCTATTCGTAAGGTTTATGCTAGTGCAATGAATGAAAGTGCCTTGGTCTATCGAAAGAACCGTGGCCTATTTAATGAAGATGAGCAAATGGCTATTCTTATTCAACGTGTCTCAGGAGATTTTCATGGAGAATATTTTTTTCCTCATGCAGCAGGTGTTGGCCATTCTACGAATTTATATATGTGGAATCAAGACATTGACATTCATGCAGGTATGCTTAGAATTGTTTTTGGCCTAGGAACACGGGCAGTTGACCGCATCGAAGGAGATTATGCGAAAATCGTGAGTTTGGATCATCCGGAGAAAATGACCCCGATGAACTATGAAGATGAAAAAAAATATTCCCAGCATTATGTTGATGTGTTATCCGTAAAAGAGAATACATTAATGACATTACCTATGGAAAAAATTCAATTCATTGATTTGAAAACCGAATCAAAGCTATTTTTTAGACCTGACGGGGAAGCGATGCGTCGTATTCGTGAGTCCGGATTAAAAGGAATAGCGTCTCCCCACATTCTGGATTTAAAGCGAATGATAAACACAACAAATTTTCCCAATGACATGCGTCAAATGATGACAAGGATTGAAAAGATTTATGACTATCCTGTAGATATTGAATTTACAGTGAATTTTACGCGAGAAGAAAAATATAAAATCAATATCGTTCAGTGTCGTCCGCTGCAAACCAAAATAATTGGAGAACCTGTCGCTATGCCCGATGAAGTGGAACGAACATCGTGCTTAATTCAAAGCAAAGGGAACTTTATGGGTGGTAATGTACATTTACCGATTCAATGGGTTATTTTTGTGGATCCAGTTGAATACTTGGCCTTATCTCAACAAGATAAATATGCAACCGGAAAAATAATTGGCAAATTAAATGCGGAATTAAAAGATGACGTAGTTATGTTAATGGGTCCCGGACGATGGGGGACGACGACACCGTCATTGGGAGTGCCGGTAAAGTTTCACGATATTTGCTATATGAATGTTTTGTGTGAAATGGCACTGAGTGGTTTTACGCCCGAACTATCCTATGGAAGCCACTTTTTTCAAGATATTGTTGAATCGGATGTGTTTTATTGTGCTATATTTGAAGAAATGAAAGATGTTGACATTAATCTTGCAATACTATCTGAAAAAGAAAATCATTTAACCCAGCGAATTTCAGTTGACGCATCGTGGGAGAAAGTGATTCGCCTCGTTGCGTTTGAAAGATTAGAGTTATATTCAGATATACAATCTCAACGATTGATTTGTTGCAAAAAAAATGAATAAATCTTGCAGTTTTGATTGACAAATTCTTTCATGTTGATACAATAAAAAGGTAACACGTTAAAGGTATAAACAATAGGACAAGTGGAGGCAATTTTATGAAAAATCTTCAGCACATAATGGGTGAGGCTATAAAGCGTAATCCTAACGAACCGGAATTCTTACAAGCTGTTCAAGAAGTTCTAGAATCACTAGAGCCAGTTGCAGAAAAATATCCGGAATACGTCGAAGCAGGTATTTTTGAACGAATTATTGAACCTGAGCGTCAAATCATGTTTAGAGTACCTTGGGTTGATGATCAAGGAAAAGTAAATGTTAATCGTGGATTTAGAGTACAGTTTAACAGTGCGATTGGTCCATATAAAGGTGGTTTACGTTTTCATCCGTCAGTTAATCTTGGAATTATTAAGTTCTTAGGTTTTGAACAAATATTTAAAAATTCATTAACAAGTTTGCCAATGGGCGGAGGTAAAGGTGGAAGTGATTTTGATCCAAAAGGAAAATCTGATGGAGAAATCATGCGTTTTTGTCAAAGCTTTATGTTTGAGCTCAGTCGTCATATTGGTGAGAATACAGACATTCCGGCAGGAGACATTGGTGTTGGAGGTCGTGAGATCGGATATATGTATGGAATGTATAAAAAGATGCGTAATGAATTTACCGGTGTATTAACAGGTAAAGGATTAACATATGGAGGTTCATTAGCAAGAACACAAGCAACAGGATATGGTGTATGCTACTTCATGGATGAAGCTATGAAAGATATTAAAGGAAAGTCATTTGACGGATCAACAGTGGTTATTTCCGGTTCGGGTAACGTGGCAATCTATGCCACAGAAAAAGCCCAAGAACTTGGTGCAAAAGTTGTTGCATTAAGTGATTCCAGTGGATATATTCATGATCCAGAAGGTATTAAACTAGATACTGTAAAACGTATCAAAGAAGTGGAGCGTAAGCGGATCAAAGAATACGTCAATGACCATCCCAATGCAACCTATACAGAAGGATGCTTAGGGATTTGGACAATACCATGTGATATTGCACTCCCTTGTGCAACACAGAATGAACTTGATGGTGAAGCTGCACAAACACTTGTTAATAACGGATGTTTTGCTGTTGGAGAAGGCGCAAATATGCCGTCAACGCCTGAAGCGGTTGAAATCTTTATCAAGAATAAAATCGTATATGGACCCGGTAAAGCAGCTAATGCCGGTGGTGTTGCAACCTCAGGTTTAGAAATGAGCCAAAACAGCATGCGTTATGCATGGAGTTTTGAAGAAGTAGATGCAAAATTAAAAGATATCATGGTGAATATTTACAAGTCAGCAAGTGAAGCAGCAAAAGAATTTAATGAAGACGACAATCTCGTTATCGGTTCAAATATCGCTGGCTTTATGAAAGTTGCTGAAGCAATGCGTGCACAAGGTGTTGCGTACTAGAAAATTTTACTAAATACATCTTTACAAAATATAAATTCAATGATAAACTTAACTTGTACGTACCAATTGCGTATGAGTTAAGTTTTTTTTATTCGAGGTGCTAAGATGGCAATGAATGAACCGAAATACAAACATGTTAAAGAACATATTATTGAATATATAACCGGAAATAGCTTGAATTATAATGATCCCATTAAATCAGAGATTGAATTGATGAAAGAATTTGGTGTCAGCCGACACACAATTCGTAAAGCTATTGGAGATTTAGTCAATGAAGGTTGGTTATATAAACAGCAAGGACGAGGAACATTTGTTGCGAATACCAAGCAACAGGCGCCAGGAAAAGGCAAGTTGATTGGCCTTATAACAACATATATTAAGGATTATATTTTTCCTGAGATTATATCAGGGATTGAAGGCGTCCTTAGTGACCAAGGCTATAGCATTATTATAGGCAACACCAATAATGACATAGAAAAGGAACGGGCCATACTTAAGAATATGCTCAAGCATAACTTGTCTGGACTGATTGTTGAACCCACAAAGAGTATTTTTCCAAATCATAATGACGACTTGTTTAAAAAGCTTCAAAGTCAAGGTGTCCCCATTCTCTTTATCCACGCAACCTATCAAAATGTAATAGCCTCATATATTGTTGAAGACGATCAAAAAGCTGGATATTTAGCGACAAAGTATTTAATTGAACAGGGACATGTACGTATTGCAGGGATTTTTAAACAAGATGATATGCAAGGACATGGGCGTTACTCCGGCTATCTAAAAGCCTTGAGAGAAGCTGAACTTGATCCGCTAGAAGGCGATGTGCTTTGGTATACAACGGAGAACAAAAAACAGGTGGTTGATATGACCAATGCCCAGGCAATTCAAAAGCTTACGAAAGACCGTACCGGCGTTGTGTGTTATAATGACCAGATTTCTATGGGACTCATTCAATTGCTCGGTCAGTTAGGCAAAAATGTACCCAAAGATTTATCGATTGTCAGTTTTGATAATTCCAATATGGCCGATGCAGGTGAAGTTAAATTAACAACGATTGCCCATCCTAAAGGACGCTTAGGAGAGAAGGCGGCTTCCCAGTTATTAAAGCTTATTCGACAAGAAGAATCAGTGATTCACGATGTCATTGAACCTGAATTGATTATTCGGGATTCTGTTCGAAGACGAGAAGAATAAATGCATTTGCATTTATATATAAACGTACGTACCACTAAAATAAAAGATACGAACAATATGGAGGTAGTGAAATGAATTTATCAAAAACGTATGAATTTTGGTTTGTAACCGGTAGTCAACATCTTTATGGACCTGAGGTACTTAAGCAAGTTAAAGATGACTCAGTTAACATGGTGAATGGGTTAAACGAACAAGGGAAATTTGGCTACAAGATTGTTTTCAAAGACGTGCTAAAAACACCGGATGAGATTACAGCTCTTGTAAAAGAAGCAAATAATACGGAAAGTTGTGCCGGTATAATTGGATGGATGCATACATTTTCACCTGCAAAAATGTGGATTACTGGATTATCTATTCTGAATAAACCATTTATGCATCTACATACGCAATTCAATCGGGATATTCCATGGAATGAAATCGATATGGATTTTATGAATCTTAATCAATCCGCACATGGAGGTCGTGAGTTTGGATTTATTAATACGCGACTACGTTTACCTCGAAAAGTTGTTGTTGGCTATTGGGAATCTGAAAAAGTACAGCAACAAATTCTTAATTTTATGAATGTTGCTGTTACAATCTCTGAAAGTAAATGTCTTAAAATTGCACGATTTGGGGATAATATGCGTTATGTTGCCGTAACAGAAGGTGACAAAGTGGAAGCGGAAATCAAGTTAGGTTGGCAGGTTCATGGATATGGTGTCGGTGATCTTGTTGAATATGTGGAAAAAGTTACGGAAGATGAAGTTGAAGCCCTTTATAAGGAATATCAAAATGAATACAATATTGTTGAAACTTCGGATCATAGCGTCAATTCAATAAAATATCAGGCCAAGCTAGAAATCGCCATTGAGCGTTTCTTAATGGATGGAGGCTTCACTGCATTTACAACAACGTTTGAAGACTTGCACGGATTAAAACAATTGCCTGGGTTATCGGTACAACGTCTGATGGGTAAAGGTTACGGATTTGCAGGCGAAGGCGACTGGAAAACAGCTGGATTTGTTCGTTTAACAAAAATTATGGGACGATTTGGTGATAAGGGAACGTCGTTTATGGAAGATTATACCTATCATTTAGAGCCCGATAATGAAATGGTTTTAGGTGCGCATATGTTGGAAGTGTGTCCGTCTATTTCAAATGAAAAACCTAATATTATCGTTAACCCATTAGGTATTGGTGATCGAGAAGATCCGGCGCGATTTACTTTTTCATGTAAAACTGGACCGGCTTTAAATGCTTCAATTATTGATATGGGCGGTCGTATGCGTCTAATTATTAATGAAGTTGATGCAGTTAAGGTACCCCAAGAGATGCCTAAATTACCGGTAGCTCAGGCCATGTGGAAGCCACAACCGTCATTAGAAGAAGCTGCTATGGCATGGATTCTTGCCGGTGGAGCCCACCATACCGTATTTTCATTAGATGTAACGGCAGAAGAATTGCTTGATTTTGCGGAATTCTTAGATCTTGAAACGGTACTTATCAATAAGGATACGAATATGAAAACATTCCGTCAGGACTTGAAACTGAGTGACGTATTATGGAATTTGAAAGGATGATTGTATGTTAGAAGCGTTAAAGGCACAAGTATTTAAGGCAAACATGGAATTACCCAAACGTGGATTGGTTGTATTTACTTGGGGTAATGTTAGTGGAATTGACCGTGAGAAAAATCTCGTGGTCATTAAGCCCAGTGGTGTTGACTATGAATCCATGACACAAGAGGATATGGTTGTTGTTGACATGGAAGGTAACGTTGTTGAAGGCAACTATAAACCTTCCTCGGATACGGCGACACATCTAGAACTCTATAAAGCATTTTCAGATATTGGTGGAATTGTCCATACACATTCGTCGTGGGCAACAAGTTTTGCTCAAGCAGGCGTTGATCTTAACCCCCTTGGAACGACCCATGCAGATTATTTTTATGGAGCAGTGCCGTGTACAAGGGCAATGCGACCGGAAGAAATTGAAAAGGATTATGAAAAGGAAACCGGAACGGTAATTATTGAGACCTTTCATGAACGCAAGATTAAAGCGTTAGAGGTTCCGGCGGTTTTGGTTAAAGAACATGGCCCCTTTACATGGGGAAAAGATGCAGAGGAAGCTGTCTATCATGCAGTTGTTCTTGAAGAAGTCGCAAAGATGGCATTTGCAGCGTCTCTCATGAAGGAATATGGTGGTAAGTCCCATATGCAACAAGAATTGTTGGATAAGCATTTTTTGCGTAAGCATGGTAAGAATGCATATTATGGTCAAGAGGGCGGTCACTAAGAAGCAAAGACGATTCATATTGGAGGTTATTAAATTGTTATTTGAAATACATGATGTAGGATATAATTATAAAGCAAATTCATTATTTCGAATAGAACGGCCATTTGGTTCTGAAGATTATCTGTTTCTGTTCTTTTCAACAGAAGTAAAGATACGTATTCATGATGAATTAATCCATGTCAAACCGAATTCTTTTATATTATATGAACCTGGAGAACCACAGTTATATTATAACAATGACGGTGGATTCACGAATGATTATTTTCATTTCATGGGTAGGCATCTCAGTCATTATTTTCTTCGACTGGGCCTTGTTGTAAACACGCCATATGAAATGAAAGATTACAATTTCATCCGTTTCTTTGTCCGGAAAATTGAAAAGGAATTTATTCGTAAGGATTTATTTTGGGAAGAACGTATTAGTTCACAAATGGAGGACTTCTTTATCGGACTTGCACGGCTACATAAGTATAAACAAGATTATTCACTTGACCCTTACAAAACAACCATGATTGAAAAATTTAAAGCGGCACGCGAAGAAATATTTACAAACTTATCCATGGATTGGACCATTGATGAAATGGCAGACTTAGTATATCTCAGTCGATCAAGATTTTCAGTGCTTTATAAAGAGTTTTTCGGATGTAGTCCGAAGGAAGATTTGATACAAGCGCGGATGACACGTGCAAAATATTTGTTGGCGTCTTCGACAGGATCGGTTAAAGAGGTCGCTGAAAAAGTTGGCTATGATAATATTTACCATTTTAGTAAACAATTCAAGAAAATGAGCGGACATTCACCAAGAAAATATGTTGAACTGAGTAAAAATAGTAATATTGAAATTATGAGCCAAGCTGTTTTATAATCAAAAAATAGAGTCGGTCGTGGCTCTATTTTTTTGCTCGTCATAGTAAAACAAAATGATAAATAGGAGAAAGGACTTCTTCATTGACGAAAAAATAGTAAAGTGATATACTTTGATTATATATAAAATATTTTAATAAAACCTATAATAGTTACGCGAGAATACTGACGAGCCAAAGGAGAATGGTATGAAGCATGCAAATTGTTTAGTCAACAAAAATTATCGAATTGCAGATATCGATGAGAGAGTGTACGGTTCCTTTATTGAGCATATGGGGAGAGCTGTTTACACGGGGATTTACGAGCCAGACCATGAGGAGGCAGACGAACAAGGCTTTCGTAAGGATGTTATTCAGGCAATAAATGAATTAAATGTACCGATTGTGAGATACCCAGGGGGAAACTTTTTATCAGGCTATGATTGGAAAGATGGTATCGGACCCAAAGAAGAACGTCCTGTTCGTTTAGACTACGCATGGTTTTCTATAGAAGATAATACCTTTGGTATTGATGAATTTGCAGACTGGTCTAAAAAAGCAAAGACAGAAGGCATGATTGCCGTCAACTTAGGAACTGGAACACCGGCAGAGGCAGGGCAACTCATTGAGTATTGTAATATTGAAAAAGGAACTCATTGGAGTGATTTGCGCCGTAAGAATGGGCATGAAGAACCTCATAACTTTAAAGTATGGTGTTTGGGTAATGAAATGGATGGACCATGGCAAACCTGTCAGTTAACAGCTGAAGATTATGGAAAAAAGGCAAAAGAAACTGCAAAAATATTAAAGTGGGTTGACCCGGATATTGAATTAGTTGCTTGTGGAAGTTCTAGCAAAGAAATGCCGACCTTCCCAGAATGGGATTTAACGGTTTTAGATCATACATATGAGTATGTTGATTTTATATCCTTGCATCGATATTATGAGTATAATGGTGATGTACAGAATTTTTTGGCGGCACATCATGATTTAAACGAATTTATTCAAACCATTCGTGCTGCAGCTGATTATGTAAAAGCGAAACATCGTGGAACAAAAGATATTTATCTAAGTTTAGATGAGTGGAATGTATGGTATAACTCTCAAATGGACACAAAGCGTTGGCAACATGCACCGGCAATTGCAGAGGATGTATATACCTTGTTAGATGCTTTGGTTGTTGGTGGATTACTATGCACGATTGTTAATAATGCCGACCGTGTACGTATGGCATGCCTAGCGCAATTAGTGAACGCGTTAGCCCCAATTCATACAGCGCCAAATGGAGAAGTACTTAAACATACAACCTATTATCCATTCCAACAAGTGAGTAATTACGGTCGTGGTGACGTCTATAAAAATCTTCTAGTATGTGATGATGTTGAAACAGAGCGTTTTGGTAAAATTCCGGAACTTCAGAGTTTGACAACATTTGATGTAGACAAAGGCGAACTGGCATTTTTCGTATTAAATACAAATCAAACAGAAGACATCATGTTAGATCTTGATCTAAAGGAATTTGGTCAATTAAAGATGATAGATCATGAAGTTCTTGTAGGAGACGATATGTTTGCGGTGAACTCCTTTGAAAATCCCCAGAATGTTGTTCCTAAAAAAGTAAATCTTGCAGAAACAAAGGGGACAGAGTTTGCGATTGAATTACCAAAATTATCATGGCATATGGTGCGTTTTAGCGTTCAATAAATAATAAGGAGTCGGATATGGAAGAAAGAGTAGTTGAACAATGGAGTAATCCCTTAATTGAACAAAGGGCTGATCCTTGGATGATGCTTCATCAGGATGGATATTATTATTTTACAGCAACCGTTCCGGAGTATAACCATATAGAACTCCGGCGGAGTAAAACAATTAATGGTTTATCTGTAGCAGAGACGAAAATTATTTGGAACGAACATGAAGATGGTCCTATAAAGCATCATATCTGGGCTCCGGAGATTCATTACATTAAAGGAAAGTGGTATATATACTTTGCGGCAGGACATGCGGAGGATGAATGGCGTATTCGAATGTATGTACTTGAATGTGAAGATGCAAACCCTCTTGAAGGAAAATGGGTTGAAAAAGGTCAGATTCAAACACCTTGGGATTCCTTTAGTTTGGATGCAACACCCTTTGAGTACAATAATAAGCTATATTTAATTTGGGCTCAAAGTGATCCGAAGATAAAAGGAAACTCAAATTTATATATCGATGAGATGTTAAATCCATGGACATTAAGTGGACAACAGGCCATGATTTCCACCCCGGAATATGATTGGGAACGCATTGGATTTAATGTCAATGAAGGTCCGGCTGTGTTAAAGGCAAATGGAAAAATCTATGTTACATATTCAGCGAGTAAGACAGATTATAATTACTGTATAGGCTTGCTAGAAATAGATGAAAAGAAAGACTTTCTTAAGGCTGAAAATTGGGTTAAGCATACAAAACCTGTATTTACGACCTATGCGCAAAACAGTCAATTTGGTCCCGGACACAATTCCTTTGTTCGGATTAAAGGGACTCAACAGATAGGGATAGTTTATCATGCAAGATCTTATCGCAACATAGATGGTGATCCCTTAAGTGACCCCAATCGTCATACCCGTGTTCAGCTTATAGATGTTCAAGAAAATGGTGTTGATTTTGGAGTTCCGGTAAAAAATGGGATCTATCAACAAAACTGATTTAAAAGGAATAGTAGGCAGGTGGAAAACCATCACGCCTACTATTTTCATGCGACAAAATAAGAAAGACGGATTTTGGCTTTCTGTAGAGGCTGATTTCTGTTATAATGAATAAGATAGTTTAAGTATACGAAACAAGGAGGATCCAATGAATAACTATATTTTAGCACTTAACTGTGGGAGTTCATCACTAAAGTTCACACTGTTTATGATCGTTGAACATAACAAATTAGAACATAACTTGAGTGGTATTGTAGAAGAGATTGGCAATGTAGAAAAGAGTCGACTAAAGTTTGAGATGAATGATGAGAAAACCATTAGAGATATGCGCCTATCTAATCACAGAGATGCATTAGAAGCAGTATTTAATGTGTTCGAAGAATTTAATATTCAGAAAAATGATATAAAAAGTATTGGTCATCGCGTTGTACATGGTGGAACAAAATACAATCAAAGCATTTTAATTGATCAGCAGGTGCTAAACACGATTGAAGAACTTATTCCTATTGCTCCATTACATAACCCTCCAAATCTTCTTGGAATTAAAGTAGCCATGGAGGTTATGGGTGATGTTCCCCAAGTCGCCATTTTTGATACGGCTTTTCATGGTACATTACCGGAGTATGCTTTTCGCTATGCCATTCCTGAGCAATGGTATAAAGAATTTGGCGTTCGAACATATGGATTCCATGGAACTTCCCACATGTATGTATCAAAGCGAGCAGCCAGTATTATTGGTAAACCCTACAATACCTTTAATGGAATTACGGCACATTTAGGTAATGGAAGTAGTCTTGCCAAGATTCAAAATGGTAAATCCGTGGATACCTCGATGGGATTCACTCCCCTTGAAGGTGTTATTATGGGAACCCGGTCCGGCGATATTGACCCGGCAATTATTTCTCATGTTGTCAATAACCTCATGGTCAAAGAGAGAATTCAACATGAAGAAGCCTTTGATATTGTCATGAATGCACTCAATAAAGAGAGTGGTTTAAAGGCTTTGGGGAAAACCAATATGATGCAAGATATACGAAAAAAAGCTGAAAATGGAGATGTCCGGGCTGAACTTGTCATATCAATCTATGCATATCGTATTGCTAAGTATATTGGTGCTTATTGGGCGACGTTAGACGGATGTGATACCTTGATTTTTACAGCAGGATTAGGTGAGAATGAAGGATATGTCAGAAAGAAAATCGCAAGTTTTCTTCCAAATATCGGTATTGAAATCGACGATGAGAAAAATGCCATACGTAAGGAAGAAATTCAAATCGGCCAGTCAAAGACCCATGGATTAAAGGTCATGGTTATACCGACGGACGAAGAAATTGTTATCGCATACGATGCTTTTTATTTAGGACATTTAGAAAAGAAACTTCCGGATAAATATCCGTTTGAATAGGAAAATATATAATGGACGCATTTATACTTACATTTAACGCCATTACACCTGTGTTTTTAATGATTTTGTTAGGATATGGGATGAAGTTAGTAAAATTAGTTTCAGAAGACTTTGTGACCGTTTCAATGAAGCTTGTTTTTAAAGTTTTCTTGCCGATTTTACTTTTTCAAAAAGTGGCACATATTGACTTGGCAACATCAATCACACTAGATGACCTATGGCTTATGGGATATTCAGTTGTTGCATTGTTATTAGCAGCAGGCCTGGCAAGTTTAGTTGGACATTACATTTTAAGACTAGGATATAATCATCGGGGATTCGTTCAAGGCGCATTTGTTCAAGGCGCCTTTAGAACCAACTATGCCATTATAAGTTATCCTATTTTATTAGGCATGTTTGGAGATGCTGTTATATTAAAGCTGGCCTTAGTCACGGTGATTTCAATACCAATCTTTAACATTATTTCTATTATTGCATTGACACCGGAAAAAAGTCATGATATAAAAACGTATATGGCTCTTTTAAAAAATATTATAAGTAATCCCTTAATTATCGGTATTGTATTAGGGTTTTTCTCTGCCTTGCTCAATGTGACTTATCCGCCTGTGGTAGAGGCTTTTATAACATCATCAGCAGCATTAGCAACACCTTTAGCACTGGTTTCACTAGGAATATTTTTCCGTTTTGACCATTTTCGAGAAACGCTTAGGTTAACACTTATTGCTACCGGAATCAAAAATCTATTGCTTCCATTGGTTTTTTCAACAATGGCCTATTGGATTGGATTAAGCCCCATGAATATTGTTATTATTACCATATTAGTAGGCGGGCCGACAGCGGTCAGCAGTTTTGCCATGAGTAAAGAGATGGATGGCGATGCGGTATTATCAGGGAATATTATTATTATGACGACCTTAGTATGTTCATTTACCTTGATGTTATTTTTAACATTTTGGGTAAGTGTCTTAGGTCTTGCCTAATTCAAATAGGAGCAGACGATGAAACTAAAAAAATATTATGATAAATTAAAAATAAAAGAAAAACTTACTATGGCACATCTTTTGATTGTGTTACTAGTAAGTTTTGTTAGTTTGATTTCATTTCAAGTATCTTTTAAGGTATATAATGAACTTCTATATCAATCATCCGCCCAGGTTTTACAATTATCAACCAATCAGATTGAAAGTGAGTTGCGTAAAATGGATTCGTACTCATACAATCTCTTATCGGATAAAAATGTGCAGCAAAAAATGATAGATATAAAATACGAATCGAACGCATTTCGTCAAAATAATCTTGTGGATGATTTGCTTGAACGGTTTTTAATCTATGTAGCCTCAGAACGAAATATTTCAACCATTTATTTTATTGACACAGAAGGAGTGCAATACTATGAAGGGATTAATCCGGTGTCGCTTCCTGAAGAGGTAAAGAACCAAACAATACAAGCAGCATTACAAGGAAATGGAAATAGTGTTATCCTGGATCAGTATGCAGAGCGAGGCTTTATCCTATTGGCAAGGCAATTTCGGTCAACAGCACAATTAAGTTTGGAAAATTTAGGTGTCGTGGTCCTTCGACTTGAATTGAATGAAGTAGGAAACGCATACATGTCAAATGTTGCAATGGAAGACTCCCATTTGTTTATTTTTTCTGAGCAAAACCTTGTCTACAAAGATCCATCATCTCAAGACATGGAATTAGAACTCGAAGATTTGGATCGTGAAGAAGGCTTCTCCATAAAAAGCTTAAACGGGAAAAAATATTTTTTATCCTATTCAACGTCAAATTATACCAACTGGACCTATGTGAATGTTATTGGATATAATGAAGCCTTTAATCAAGTTGAAAGAATGCGGATTTTGATTCTTCTTGTTTTTGTAGGCGTCTTTGTTATCGGAAGTATTATCAGTGTTTTATTGGCAAAAAGTATTACAAAGCCGATTATGGATTTGACAATGCGTATGAAACGCGTTGAAACGGGAGATTTTAGTGAAGTTAAAATCGATGAGGATATACAAAAAAGAGAAGATGAAATCGGTATGCTTCAAAAGGATTTTGAGTTGATGATTTCACGAATTAACACCCTGATTGATGAAAATTTTAAAAAACAAATTGTGATTAAAGACACAAATTTTAAAGCCCTTCAAGCACAAATTAATCCCCACTTTTTATATAATACATTGGAATCGATTAATTGGTTGGCCAAAGCTAATCATCAAGAAGAAATAGCAACCATGGTTAAAGCACTGGGAAAATTATTGCGAAATGCTGTTAATACGGATGAATTGATGATTAGTGTTCAAGAAGAACTGGAATTGTTGGATGCATATATCAGTATTCAAAAATATCGCTATGAAGAACGTTTGATTTACAGAAACCGTGTGGATCGGAGTTTCTATCCTATAGATATTCCCAAGCTGACATTGCAGCCTCTCGTTGAAAATGCCATTGTCCATTCGATGGAAAATATGTTAGAACCTTGTGAAATATCGATTTATGCACATAAACATGAAGGAACAATTATCTTATATGTTGAAGACAATGGATTGGGAATACATGAAGATACATTGAAGAAACTCCAGAATAATGAGCGTTTAGAGAGTCGAAAAGGAATGGGAATCGGTCTTCAAAATATTGATGATCGTCTTAAGATGACCTTTGGTTCGGAATATGGCTTGTTCATTACAAGTGAAATCGGTCAAGGCACACGTATAGAAATTCGAATACCTGAAGAAAGGAAAAAGGAGCATGTATAAGATTTTACTTGTTGATGACGAACGTATTATTAGAGAAAGTATTTCGAGTCTTATTGATTGGGAAACATATGGCTTTGAACTTATCGGAACAGCAAAACATGGGATTGAAGCCTATGATATCATTCTTCGTGAGCATCCTGATTTAGTTATTACGGACTTGAAAATGCCGGTTATGTCAGGAATTCAACTGATTGAAAAAGTGAAAATGAAATATCCGGAAATCGAATTTGCTATTCTTTCTGGGCACAGTGAGTTTAAACTAGCGAAAGAAACAATGAAGCATGGGGTTAAACATTATTTATTGAAGCCATGTGATGAAAAAGATTTGATACATATTTTAGAAGAAGTTCGTAGTCGCCTAAAATTAAAAGAAAAACGTGAGGATTTTATTAAAAAAAATAATGAAAAGCTCGAAAAAATTATTCCTCTTGTTAAAGAGCAATTTATACGAGATTTTATTATGAGTCGTCATTACAATCAAGACGAACTTGATTATTTTATGAACCTATTTAATGTTAAAAATAAACGGATTCGTGTCATAATACTTCAGCCTATGGGGGATTATAATTTTAATACGCTCTTTGCATTATTAAATATTGTAAAACGGCAAACCTTTCAAGAGTCTATTTATTTTAAGACGACGGTCAATAAAAGCGTCTTATTGATTGTTGAAAATTTAGAAGAAAAGCAAATAGAAGAATTCTTAAATGAAATTATGGAGAATTTTAAATACTTAGCAGACAAGGATTTAGTGACAACCTATACACGTGAAGGTGATTTTGATGAAGTGAGTGTCTTGTTCCAAAAGGCCCAAGATTATTTAAATTATGCCTTTTATCTAGGGAATAGTTGTATTATTTCATATAAAGATATCGAAAAAGGGATGCAAGTCAATGAGGTTGATAGTATTGATCTTCAAGAAATTGTAACAACAGTAAAATCAGGGAATTCAGAGTTGTTTAATCAAAAGATTACGGAATATTTTGATCATCTGTCAAAGATGCGTTTTGACATTAGTACCTTTAAATTTTACTGTATTGAATTAGCCTCAGCTATATTGCGACAATGTCAAACCGATAAGGCCAATGCATATATTCAAAAATTATTGGAAATTCAACTCTATGATAGCTTTGAAC